>NZ_JBIUCB010000005.1:0-248259 GCF_044593455.1 Kitasatospora sp. NPDC051984 | reverse complement strand
CGGCTTCGCGTCCAATGCGGCACCGGCTGCGGGCTTCGCGTCCAGCGCGGCATCGGCCAAGGCGCCGACTGCGGGCTCGGCCACCGGCTTCGCGCCGAGGGCGGCGTCGGCCACCGGCCTCGCGTCCAGCGCGGCGCCGGCTGCGGGCATCGCGTCCAGCGCGGCGCCGGCTGCGGGCTTCGCGGCGAGCGCGGTCTCGGATGACGGGTGCAGGGCCGCGCTGTCCAGCAGCAGGTCGAACGCTTCCTTCTGCCGGGAGGTGTGCGAGAGCGCGGCCGCCGCGGCCAGGGCGGTCAGGCGGGCGAGCCGGGGGTCGCTGTTGACGCCGCGGAAGCGCGCGTGGAGGTTGCGGACCCAGTCCGGGTCGCCGACGGAGACGGCGGCGGCCATGGCCTCGGCGAGCAGCCGGGCCTGTTCGTCGGTGTCGGTGGTGACCCGGGCGGCGTCCTCCAGGGCCTGGCCGAGCGCGAAGTCGTCGGTGGCGCGTTCGATCGCGGCCCGCAGGTCCTCGGTGAACGAGGCGTCGGGGCCGACGGTGGCGGCCACCAGGTGGCGGATCCGGTCGAGCGGGCGGGCGGCTGCCCGGTCGGCGAGGGCCCGGTGGGCCTGGGCGAGCAGGGCGGCGGGCTGCCCGCCGGCGGCGGCGGCCCGGGCCAGCGGGTGCCGGAAGACGAGGTGGCCGTCGATCAGGGCGAGGATCCCGGCCTCCTCGGCGGGCGCCCAGATCCCGAGGTCGGTGGTGCCGAGGGCGGCCATCACGGCCGACGCGTCGTCACCGGGCAGCGCGAGCGCGGCGTGGACGAGGGCGCGGCGGGTGGGTGCGGGCAGCGGGCCGAGCAGGGCGTCGAACCTGGTCCGGACGGTGTGCAGGCGGGGCGTGCGCGAGCGGGCGGCGGCCGGGTCGGTGCGGAAGGCCCGTCGGCGGCAGAGTTCCAGCAGGGCGGACGGGTTGCCCTCGGCCTCCTCCAGCACTTCCAGGCGGGCGCGTCCGGCGGGCGCGCCGGGCACCGCGTCCAGCAGTTCGGCGGCGGCGCTCGGCGACAGCGGGTCCACGTGCAGCAGTTCGGTGTCGGCGGGCAGGCTCAGCAGTACCGC
This sequence comes from Kitasatospora sp. NPDC051984, assembly GCF_044593455.1. Lineage (NCBI taxonomy): Bacteria > Bacillati > Actinomycetota > Actinomycetes > Kitasatosporales > Streptomycetaceae > Kitasatospora > Kitasatospora sp. NPDC051984. The sequence continues at coordinate 247,164 of NZ_JBIUCB010000005.1, read as the reverse complement.
GAAGTCGCGGGCGGCCAGCAGCAGCGACACGGGGCTTCCGCCGGGGCGGCGGACCAGTGAGCCCAGCAGTTCCAGGGTGGGGCGGTCGCAGGCGTGCGCGTCGTCGACGGCGATCAGCACCTGGCCCGGTGTGCCGTCCAGCAGGGCGGCGACGGCGGCCGCCGGCTCGGACCCGGCGTCGAAGGCGGCGTCCGGCACCGGTGCGAGCAGCTGCCGGAGCACCCCGTACGGCACCTCGCGCTCGGGTTCCCAGCCCTGCGCGGTGAGGACCAGGTGCCCGTCCTGCGCGGCCTGTTCGGCGGCGGTGCGCAGCAGCCGGGACTTGCCGATGCCTTCCTCGCCGAGCAGGACGAGCGCCCTGGGCGCGCCGGGTTCCTGCCGGACGCAGCGGCGCAGCGCGGCCAGTTCGGCGTGGCGGCCGAGCAGCCGGTCGATTCCGTGGGTGGAGGCCGTCCGCTCGCCGAAGCCCTCGGGGTTGTCCCGGTACGTTTCGGTGCTCGTCATCATCCACTCCGCTGCGCCCGCCGTGGTCGCCACGGCATTTCTCCCCCTCCCGGCCGATGCTGCCCGGGGCTCGACCGGTCGCGCTTCTGTCAAATGACCGGTCGTGGTCGGGAGCCGGTGTGCGGGCTGGCAGGATACCCCACTGTGTCGGGGTGATCAGGGCCTTGACCTGGCAGGACAGGAAGAAATGGTGCACACGGGCGGGAACGGGTCGGCCGCGTCGGCGATCTTCGGGCGGGCGGCGGAACTGGCCCGGATCGACGGCCTGCTCGGTGCGGTGCGGGGCGACGGCGCCCATGTGCTGGTGCTGACCGGTGAGCCGGGCGCGGGGAAGAGCACGCTGGTCGAGTGGGCCGCGGAGCAGGGTGCCGCCCGGGGGTTGCAGACGCTGCGGGTGCGCGGCAGCGAGGCGGAGCGGGAGCTGGCGCTGGCGGGGCTGCACCAGTTGCTCCGTCCGCTGCTGGGCGGCCTGGACGACCTGCCCGAGCGTCAGCGCGCGGCGCTGCGGTGCGCCTTCGGGCTGGACCCGGAGGGCGGGGCGCCGGCCGATCCGCTGCACCTGTGCGTGGGCGTGACCACGTTGATCACCGAGGCGGCGGCCCGGCAGCCGCTGCTGCTGGTGGTGGACGATCTCCAGTGGCTGGATCTCGGCTCGCTGGACATCCTGGCGTTCGTTGCCCGCCGACTGGACGGGGAGGCGGCGGTGATGCTGCTGGCGGCGCGCGAAGGAAGCGTGCCGGGCCGGTTCGACCGGGACTTCCCGCACCTGGTGGCCGGTCCGCTGTGCCGGGGGGACGCGGGGCTGCTGCTGAACGCCCAGCCTGTTCCGCCGACCGGGCGGGCCCGCTCGCAGGTGCTCCAGGAGGCGGCGGGCAACCCACTGGCGCTGATCGAGCTGTCCCGGGCGGTGGCCCGCGGCACGGGCCGGCCGGGGGCGGCGCAGACCCTGCCGCTGACCCGCCGGCTGGAGGACCTGTTCGCGGCCGAGCTCCCGGGGCTGCCGCCGGAGTCCCGTGCCGCGCTGCTGCTGGTCGCGGCGGCCGGGACGTCCCGGCTCGCGGACATCGTGAACGCGTCCGCCGGGAGCGACGTGGTCGCGGCGCTGCTGCCGGCCGAGGAGGCGGGGCTGCTGCGGCTGGAGGGCGGGCAGGTGGTGCTGCGTCACCCGCTGGTGCGCTCCGCCGTCTACCAGGCGGCGAGTTTCGCCGAGCGCCGGGCGGCGCACCTGGCGCTGGCCGACGCGGCCGGGGCGGAGCCCGACCGGCGGGCCTGGCACCTGGCCGCCGGGACGGCCGGCCAGGACGCCGAAGTGGCGGACGCGCTCGCCGAGACCGCCGAGCGGGCCCGGGCCCGGGGTGGCTACGCGGCCGCGGCGGCCGCGCTGGAGCGGGCCGCCGAGCTCACCTCGGACCCGGAGCTGCACGCGCAACGCCTGGTGGCGGCCAGCAGGGCGGCGATGCTCGCGGGGCACCCGCAGTGGGCGGGCGACCTCGCCTCCCGGATCGGCGGCCTGACGGCGGACCCGGTCGCCCGGGCCGAGGGCGAGCTGATGCGGGGGTGGGCGCTGGGTCTGACGCTGCGCCACCAGGACGCGCTGGCGGCCTCGCTGCACGTCGCCGAGTCGATGGCCGGGCTCGCGCCCCCGCTCGGCGTCGGCGCCCTGGGCACCGCCGCGACCTCGGCGTACAACACCGGCGACCCGTTCTACGGCAACGAGCTGCTGCGGATCGGCCGGCTGATCCCGCAGGAGGGGGACCCGGCCGCACGGGTCTGGTCGGAGACGACCGCCCGGCCGTTCGGCGACCGTCCGCAGGCCCTCTGGCAGCTCCACCGGGCCCGGACGCTGGCGTCGCCGGACTCGCTCGCCGACCTGGGCTTCCTGGGTGCCACGGCCTGGGTGCTGGACGAGACGGACGAGGCGGTCCGGATCCTCTGCCACGCGACGGACCTGCTGCGCCGGGCCGGTACCGCCGGTTCGAACGCCACCTTCACGCAGGCGCTGGCCCTGGCCCACGCCGAGGCGGGTTCCTGGGGGGCGGCGCAGGCCGCGGCCGAGAACGCGTACTGGATGGCCGCCGAGGCCGGGGCGGACAACGTCACCTTGGGCTCGCTGATCCTGCAGGCCACCCTGGGCGCGTTCCGGGGCGATCACCAGGCCGCGTGCGCCCGCGTCCAGGAGGCCCTGTGCGGGGTGGATCTGCGCAACTCCCGTAGTCTGCGGGCCCGTTACCACTACGCGCTGGGCATGGCCAAGGTCGTCGAGGGTGACCACGAGAGCGCCTACGTGGAGCTCCGCAACACCTTCACCCACGACTACCGGCCCGACCCGGTGCACTACCACGCCTCGCTGTACTACCTGGCCGACCTCGCCGCCGCGGCCGTTCGCGCCGGGCAGACCGACGACGCCCGGGCCGTGCTGGCGGCGGCGCGGCGCACGCTCGGCGACGGGCTCTCGCCGCGCCTGCACGCCGTCGCCGAGCGCGCGGCGGCCCTGGTCGAGGAGAGCGAGGAGGCCGCCGAGCGGCACTTCCGGTCCGCGCTGGCCGATCCGGCCGGCGACCGGTGGCCGTTCGAACGCGCCCTCGCCCGGCTCGACTTCGGCGAGTGGCTGCGCCGCCACCGGCGCTCGGCGGAGGCCCGAGGGCTGCTGATCGGCGCGCTGGAGACGTTCCGGCGCCTGGACGCCCGGCCGTGGACCGAGCGCGCCGCGGCGGAGCTGCGGGCGGCGGGCGCCGCCGTTCCGCAGGGCGCGGAGCCGGCGGCGAAGGCCGAACTGACGCCGCAGGAGTTGCAGATAGCCGAGCTGGCGGCGCAGGGCCTCACCAACCGGGACATCGCCTCCCGGCTGTACCTTTCGCCGCGCACGGTCGGCTACCACCTGCACAAGGTCTTCCCGAAGCTGGGGGTCAAGTCCCGGGCCCAGCTCCGGGACGCCCTCTCGGGGTGACCCTCCGTCGGCGGGCGGCCACGGCCGGTCGAACCGGCCGCCGCCCGCATGCCTGAGCGCGCACAGCACCGTGCACGCCGTGCCCGGCCGTGGCCGCCGCGGCCGGGTGGGCGGTCGGGGCGGGGGACGCTGGTGGTGAACGAGGACCGCACCCCGCAGCCATGGGTGTCCGGTCAGGCCACGACGGAAGGCAGGGGCACGCATGACCCTCGTCCTGGACACCGGCGACGTCCCCGAGGACACCCGCCACGACGTGTGGAGCGACGCCCTTTCCCGCGCGCTCGTCCCGGTCCGGGTGACGGCCACTGCGCCCGGTCCGCTGCTCGGCCGGGTCCGCTCGCACCGCCTGGGCCACCTGCGCACGGTGTCGTTGGACGCCGGTCCGCAGCGGATCAGCCGCCCGCCGAGCCTGTGCCGCCCGGAGCCCGCCGAGCGCTTCGCGCTGGCCCTGTGCGTCCGGGGCGAGGCGGTCTTCTCGCAGGACAGGCCGACCCGGCGGCCCGGGCCGGACGAGATCATGGTGGTGGACCTGGCCCGGCCGTTCGCCCTCAACTTCCCCCAGCCGTTCCGGCTGCACCTGGTCCACCTGCCGCAGCGCACCCTCAGCGGCCCCCGGACGCTGTCGCAGCTGGCCGGCTCGACGCTCCGGCCGGACGACGGTGCGGTGTCCATGCTGAGCATGCTGCTGACCCACGTGCTGAGCGACGCCGCGCAGTTCGGGCCGACCGCGGCCGCCCGGCTGGCCGGGCACGTCGCGGACCTGGTGGACGCGATCGCCTTCGACGAGGAGCAGGAGCCGACCACCGCCCGCGACCTCCTGGTGGCCCGGGCGCTGGCCCACGTCGACGCCCACCTGGGCCGGCCCGACCTGGGCCCCGAGTCGGTGGCCCGGGCGCTGCGGATCTCCGTCCGCTACCTCCACCGCCTGTTCGAGGACGAGGAGCTGACCGTCACCCGGCTGATCCAGCAGCGCCGCGTCGAGGCCTGCGCGCGGACCCTGGAACGGCACGGCCCGTTCGGCCCGACCCTCGCCGAGGTGGCCCGCCGCCACGGCTTCGCCAGCGCCTCGCACTTCAGCCGCGCCTTCCGGACCGCCTACGGCGTCACCCCGAGCGAGTGGCGCAGCCGGCGCGGCCACCTCTCCGCGCTGCCCGAGAGCGACGCCGCCTGACCGGCGCCGCCCGACCCACGCTGGGCACGCGTCACCTCACCGTCTGCCGGTCAGCCTCCGTCAGCCCGCCCCAGATTCCGAAGTTCTGGCCGGTGCGGACGGCGAAGGACGCGCAGGTCGGGCGGACGGGGCAGCCGTCGCAGACGGACCGGGCCCGCCGCTCGCGGCTGCGGCGGGCCTCGCCCTGTTCGCCGCACGGCGAGAAGAACAGGGCACTGTCCATGCCCCGGCAGGCGGCCTCTTCCTGCCAGCCCCACTGGCTCAGCAGCGGCGCGGTGATCGGCGGCTTCATCGCGGCCTCACCCCTGCTGCAGGGCGTCGCGCAGGGCCTGCACGGCCAGCCCGATCGCGGCCCCGGCGGCCTGGGTCGGGCGCAGCGCGTTCAGCGTCACGAAGTCGTGGATCACACCTTGGAGCCGCACGGCCGTGACCGGCACGCCCGCCTCGCAGAGCTTCGCGGCGTATGCCTCGCCCTCGTCGCGCAGCACGTCGGCCTCGGCGGTGACGACCAGCGCCGGCGGCAGGCCCTTCAGGTCCTCGACGGTGGCGCGCAGCGGGGACGCGGTGATCTCGGCGCGCTGGGTGAGGTCGGCGGTGTACTGGTCCCAGAACCACTGCATGGCGTCGCGGCGCAGGTGGTAGCCGGTCGCGAAGCCGTGGTACGACGGGGTGTCGAACGACGCGTCGGTGACGGGGTGGAACAGCACCTGCTGCACCAGCGGGACGCCGCCGCGCTTCTTCGCCATCAGGGTCAGCGCGGCGGCCATGTTGCCGCCCGTGCTGTCGCCCGCCACGGCGATCCGCCCGGCGTCCAGCCCGTGGCCCCGGCCGTCCGTGACCACCCAGCGGGCCACCGTCCAGTTCTGCTCGATCGCGACGGGGTAGCGGGCCTCGGGCGAGCGGTCGTACTCGGGGAACACCACGGCGGCGTGGGCGCCGACGGCGAGTTCGCGCACCAGCCGGTCGTGGGTGTGCGCGTTGCCGAACACCCAGCCCCCGCCGTGCAGGTAGAGCACGACGGGCAGCGGGCCGGCCGCGCCGGCGGGTTTGACGATGCGTGCCTTCACGGCGCCGGTGGGGCCGCCCGGGACGGTGACCCACTCCTCGTCCGCCTCCGGCTTGGCGATCTCCCCGGACTGGGCCTCCTCCACCGCCCGGCGGCCCTCGGCGGGCCCCAGTTGGAACAGGTACGGCGGGTTCGCCGTCGCCGTGGCGAGAGCCTGCGCCTCCGGTTCCAGGACCGGCCGCCGGCCGACCGCGTTCGCGTCAGTCACGGCGCGCTCCCTCGAAGTTGGACTTGGATTTCGCCCCACCCTAGGAACGCCACGCGCCCCGGCTTGTCCGACGACGCACCCGCCCCGCGCGGTCCGTGCACAGCTGTCGCCCGCGACGACGTCTGCCGGAGGTTCACCGGGCGGCCGCCTAACCTTGACCGCGAGAGGCCCGGGAGACAGCCCCCTGGCTGCGAGGACGGGGTGGAGCGCGATGGAACTGCGGCAGCTGGAGGTCGTCGTCGCGGTGGCCGAGGAGGGCGGCTTCACCGCGGCGGCGCGGCGGCTGCACGTCGTGCAGTCGGCGGTGTCCGGCACCGTCCGCGCACTGGAGAAGGAGCTCGGCGTCCAGCTCTTCGAACGCACCACGCACCGGGTCACCCTGACGAGCGCCGGCGCGGCGTTCGTCCCCGCCGCCCGGGCCGCGCTGCGGGCGGCGGATCTCGCCCGGGCGACGGCGGACGAGGCGCGCGGGGTGCTGCGGGGCGTGCTCACCATCGGCACCATGCAGGGCGTCTGGCTCGGACTCGACCGGGTGCTCGGCGAACTGCGCGGCGAGCACCCGGGGTTGACGATCCGGCTGCGCCAGGCGGCGGCCGTGGACATCCGCGCCGGGCTGCGCGACGGCACCGTGGACGCGGCGATCGTCGCGTTCGACCGCCAGCAGCAGCGCGGCCTGACGGTGCGCTCGCTGGCCTGCGAGGCGATGGTGCTGGCCGCCGCGCCCGGACGCGACTTCGAGCTCCCCGACCGGGTGCGGTTCGAGGAGCTCGCCGGGCTGCCGTTCGTCGACTTCGCCCCGGGCTGGGCGGTCCGGTCCGCGGTGGACCGGGCGTTCCGCACCGCCGGCGTCGAACGGACGGCGGTCTTCGAGGTCAACGACATCGTGGCCGCCGCCGAGTTGGTCCGGCACGACCTCGGGGTGTGCGTCCTGCCCGAGTCGATCGCCGCGCACTTCCCCGACCTCGCGCTGCGCCGCTTCACCCGCGGCCAACCCCGGTGGGACGTCGCCGTGGTGTGCCCCGCCGGGGAACCGACGCCGGCCGTGGCGGCGCTGCTGCGCCACCTCGGCTGACGGCCGGTCTTCCCTTCAGCTCACGGCGCCCTTCCGGTCCGTCGCCCAGTGCACCAGGGGCAGCAGCGGCAGCACCGCGGTGAACCCGGCGACCGCCCACCAACCGCCCGCGTGGTACGCGACGGTGCCGAACTCCGAGCCCAGCGCGCCACCGAGGAAGAAGGTGGCGATGAAGACGCTGTTCAGCCGGGCCCGGGCGCCCGGGTCGAGCTGGTAGACCACGTGCTGACCGAGGATCAGCGTGGTCTGCACGGCGACGTCCAGCACGATCGCGGCCAGCGCCAGCAGCACGATGCTGTGCGCCCCGAGGCCCGCGAGCACCGCGCTCCCCGACGCCACCAGCAGCGCCGCCCCCGTCAGCGGCCGGCCGAATCCGCGGTCCGCCCAGCGCCCCGCCAGCGGGGCGACCAGCGCGCCCGCCGCGCCGACCAGCGCGAAGATACCGACACCCGCCTCCGAGTACCCGAACGCCGGACCGGTCAGCTGGAACGAGACGGTCGTCCAGAAGGCGCTGAACGACCCGAAGACCGCCGCCTGGTACAGCCCGCGCTTCCACAGCGCCGGGTGGGTGCGCACCAGCCGCACCGTGGAACGCAGCACCTGGTGGTACGGCAGGTCGGTGGTGGCCGCGTGCTGCGGCAGCGCCCGGTACAGCGCGAAGCCCAGCAGCGCCGTCAGCACCGCCGAACCGAGGTACACCGTCCGCCACCCGGCGGCGCCCGCCACCAGGCTGCTCAGCGTCCGCGACAGCAGAATGCCGGTGAGCAGCCCCGCCATCACCCGCCCCACGATCCGGCCGCGCTCGTGGTCCGGGGCCAGACCGGCCGCGAACGGCACGAGAATCTGCGCCACCACCGAGGTCGCACCACTGACCAGCGAGGCGGCCAGCAGCACCGCGAAACTGCCCGCCGTCCCCGCCACCGTCATCGCCACGGTCGTGACGCCCAGCAGCAGGGCCACCAGCCGCCGCTTCTCGATCCGGTCACCGAGCGGCACCAGGAACAGCATTCCGATCACATAACCGATCTGGGTCACCGTCACCAGCGCACCCACCGTGGTCGTCCCGACCTGGAACACCTCGGCCAGCCGCGCCAGCAGCGGCTGCGCGTAGTACAGGTTGGCGACCGTCATGCCGGTGGAGACGGCGAGCAGCGCGACGAGCCAGCCCGGCACGCCTTCCTGCGCGCGGGGGGTTGTTGTGGTGGTCGATGAGGTGGCCATGGCTGCCTTCCCGGGTGGTTGCGGTTCAACGGCTGCGGCGATCGCAGCGCACAGGTGTATGAGCGCCCGGGGCCGGCCCGCGCTTCCCGTCCGATCGCGATGATCGACGACAACTGTCATCTCTATCGGCGATGACCGATTCCGCGCGGGCAGGCCCCGGCACCCCGGACGCCGTCAGGCGGCGTCCGGCACCAACAGGACCGGCACGTGCGAGGCATGGCCGACCGCGTCCGAGACACTCGGGTTGAACCAGGACGCGACGATCCCCCGGTGGTGCGGACTGAGCACCACCAGGTCGGCCCCCACCCGCTTCACCGCGTCGGAGATCACCTCCGGCACCTGCCCCCGCATCCCGTCCACCAGCTCGCCGTCGACCTCCACCCCCGCCTCCCGCAACACCCGCACCGACTCGTCCAGCACCCGCCGGGCCTCCTCGTTGTCCTCCAGCGTCACCAGACTCGTCCCCACCACCACCGTCGGCGCGAGGTGCAACACATGGACGCTCGCCCCGAAGCGCCCCGCGAGATCGGCAACCGTGGCAACGGCGCGCACCCGGGCGTCGCTGTCGTCGACGGCCAGAACAATGCGTGTGAACACGTGAACTCCCTCTGAACCACTCGAACTTGAAGCCCCCACCCTAGAAACGCACCCCGCCCCGGCTGTCCCCACCACGCACCCACGCCACTCGGTCCGTGCACACCTGGCAGACCATGTGGCGCAGGCCACAGGGCGAGCTCCATCGGGGGTGGGATTCGGAAGGCGGAGGCGTTGCTGTCGCTGTTCGAGCAGGTGGTGAATCTGGTGCGGCGGCATGCGCCGGGTGCGGCGATCGCGTTCAACACCGGTGTGAGCGACAGCGTGGAGGCCGCCGGGCGTTGGCTGTGAGCGGCGTCAGGTCAGGTCGGCGAGGAGGTGGGCGAGTTCGGTGGGCTTGGTGAACATGGGCCAGTGGCCGGAGTCGAAGTCGAGGATCTCGACGTGCTTGGCGGCGGCGAGTTCGGGGGCCTGGCCTGCGGCGATCCAGGCGCGGACCTGGTCGGGGGTGTATTCGGGGCTGACCATGGTGATCGGGACGTCGTAGCGGCGGGGGTCGGTCAGGTGGACGAGGGCGCGGGCGACGCCTTCGGGGACGGGGATGGCGTTGGCGGCGATCTGCTGCCGCAGGCTCTCGTCGATGTCGGCGGCGTCGGGGCCTTCGAAGGGTGCCCAGCCGGGGAACGGCATGACGCCGTCGCGGATTTCGAAGAGGTCGGCGTAGAGCTGGCCGTCCGCCTGCGGGAAGCCGCCGACCATGACGAGTGAGGCGATCCGCTCGGGCCGGGCGTCGGCGGCCAGCCAGCCGAGGTTGCAGTTGGCGGAGTGGGCGACCACCATGACCGGTCCGGAGGCGGCGTCCACTGCGGCGAGGACGGCGGCGAGTTGCTCGTCCAGGGTGGTGGAAACCGTGGCCGGAAGGGTCAACGGCCGGGGCTGGTGGCCGAGTTCGCGGAGGGCGGGGGTGACGGCATGCCAGGCGGTGCCGTCCAGCCAGAGGCCGCCGATGAGCAGGATGTCCATGGTGAGCTCCCGAAGTCGAGGGGATGTGATCCAAAGGCTAGGTGCGGTTCAGGACGATCCACTTCCTGATTGTCGGCGCGGTCGGCCTAGGCTGGCGGACATGCCGACAGGAACGAGCCCCACCGCCCGCGCGCTGCGCACCCTGGAGATCCTGCGGGCCCGGCCGGGGACCACGGCGGAGGAGTTGGCGGAGAAGCTCGGGGTGACGGACCGGGCGGCGCGGCGCTATGTGGCGATCCTGCGGGAGGCGGGGATCCCGGTGGAGTCGGAGCGTGGACCGTACGGCGGGTACCGCTTGCGGCGGGGGACGCGGCTGGCGCCGGTGGCGTTCACCCAGGCGGAGGCGTTGGGGCTGGTGATGGCGGTGCTGGACGGGCGTCCGGCGGCCGGTGAGCCGGGCGATCCGGTGGGGGCGGCGCTGGACAAGGTGGTGCGGGTGCTGCCGGAGGAGGTCGGGCGGCAGGCGGCGGCGCTGCGCGAGCATGCGGCGGCGGCGCCGGATCCGTGGGCGGTGTACCCGGATCCGGCGGTGGTGAACACGCTGGTGGAGGCGGTGGCGGCGCGGCGGCGCGCGGTGATCACGTACCGGAGCGGGGCGGGCAACGAGTGGCGGGCGGAGGTGGATCCGTGGGCGGTGGTGGCGCGCCGGACCCGCTGGTACCTGCTGTGCCATTCGCACCGGGCGGGCGCGACGCGCACCTACCGGATCGACCGGGTGCTGGCGGCCGAGGAGACCACGACGGGGTTCCGGATGCCGGACGACCTCGACCCGGTGGCGCTGCTGGAGGAGCATCTCGGCTCGGGCTGGGCCTTCCCGACGCACGTGCTGTTCGACGCCCCGCTCGACCGGGTCGCGCCGTGGATCAACGCGCCGATGGGTCGGCTGGAGGCGGCGGGCGAGCGCTGCGTGCTGCGCGGCAGCACCCGCAACGCGGCGATGTACGCCCAGGAGTGGCTGGCCGCCGTCCCGTTCGACTTCCGGGTGCTCGGCGGCCCGGAACTGCGGGCCGCGGTGGCGGCGGCGGCGAACCGGCTCGCCGCCGCCGTGGCGGAACCCGACGGCCTCAGTCGCTGAGCGCGAGCTTGACGCCGAAGCCGAGGACGGCGGTGCCGGTGACCCGGTCGAGCATCCGGCGGGCGGCGGGGCGGCGCAGCCAGTTGCGCAGGGTGTGGGCGAAGCCGATCAGGACGGCGGACCACAGGGTGCCCTCGATCACGTGCACGGAGGTGAGCAGGACACCGGCGGGCAGGTGCGCGACCCCGGCGGGGATGAACGGGGGCAGCACGGCGACGTAGAACACGCCGACCTTCGGGTTGAGCAGGTTGGTGAGCGTGCCGCGCCGCCAACCCGCCCACCAGCCACCGGGGTTGTCGCCCTCCTCGGATTCCGGAAGGGCCTCCTGGTGGCGGTTGCGGAACATCTGCACGCCCATCCAGAGCAGGTAGCAGACGCCGGCCCAGCGCAGCGTCTCGTACGCGGCGCGGGAGGCGGTGAGCAGCACGCTGAGGCCGGCGGCGGAGGCGGTGCCCCAGATCATCGTGCCGGTCTGGATGCCGAGGACGACGCCCCAGGCCTGCCGGCGCCGGCCGAGGGCGGCGGTGCGCAGGATGAGGGCGGTGTCGAGGCCGGGGGTGAGGGTGAGCAGGCCCACGACCAGGGCGAAGGAGGCGAGGGGCGCGGCCATCAGGGTCAGATCCATGGACTGTCAGCCTACGGGCCGGCCGAATCGGGCCAGGCAGTGCCATACCTTCTTGAGTTCCTGCGGGTCGTGCTGCCCGCTGCGGACGGCGGCGCCGATGACGGCGGGGTCGAGCACGCCGTCGTGGGCGATCTTCGCGCCGAGGGCGGTGATGTGCGGGCCCCGGTAGTCCTCGTACTGCTCCAACTCGTGCGCGAGCAGCCGGTGGCCGGGATGCCATTCGAGGCGGCAGGGCAGCGCGCGGGCGGCGGTCTCGACGGCGGTGCCCCGGTAGCAGGGGTCCAGGACGAGCGCGTCGAGGTGATCCAGTATCCGTACGGTGCCGTGCAGTTGGGCTTCGACGTAGGCGTCCAGCAGGTCCTGTTCGTCGGCCTCCGCCAGGGCGATCAGGGCCATCGCGTCGGCGGTGCCGAAGTGTTCGGGTTCGAAGACGCTGTCGGGGTAGCAGAAGGTGGCCCGGTTCAGCGTGTCGGGTGCGAGGCGGAAGTGCGCGGAGCCGAAGCGGGGTGCGCCGCCGTAGGGGCTGCGGAGGTGGTTGAGCGCGCCGTAGACGGGGCGGCGCTCGGCGGGGGCTTCGTCATAGGCGCCGCCGAAGATCCGGCTCTCCCACGTCCAGCGGTCGCCGCCGGGGTGGGCGGTGAGGCCGCCGTTGCTGGTGCCGGTGGAGAACTGGGAGCGGTACACGCCGTCCCGGGCGAGCGACTCGAGGATCGGCACTCCGTCGAACTCGCGGTCGGGGTGGAAGTTGAGCGTGACGTCGATCCCGGCGGGCAGCGGGTCGCCGCTGCTGAGGGCGGCGACGTGCCGCAGGGCTCGGGTTTCGGGTGTGTCCATGGACGGCAGTCTCGCGCCATGACGCGGGCGCGGCCAAGCCGGTTTTCCCCGCGCAGGCGGGCGCGGCGCGGCCGGTTCCCCCACCGGCCGCGCGGCGCCCGCCAACTGCCGCGTCCTCACCCGGCGTTGATCCGGGCCGCCTTCCTGAGCAGTCCGGGGCTGAGCCGGCCGAGCAGCCGGGCGGCCTTGGCCTCGATCGTGACGGGGACGACGGCCTTGCGGGTGCGGACGGCGCGGACGATCTCGGCGGCGACCTTCTCCGGCGGGAAGCCCCGGCGGGCGTACATCTTGGACACCCGGGCCTGCTTGGCGGCCTGTTCGTCCTCGCCGAGGCCGGAGAAGGTGGTGGTGCGGGTGATGTTGGTGTTGACGATGCCGGGGCAGATGGTGGAGACGCCGATCCGGTGCGGGGCGAGTTCGGCCCGTAGGCAGTCGGAGAGCATGTACACCGCCGACTTCGAAGTCGCGTACGCGGCAAGCACCTTGGACGGCAGGTAGGCGGCGGCGGAGGCCAGGTTGACGATGTGCCCGCCCTGTCCCTGGTCGACCATCAGCTGTCCGAAGGCGCGGCAGCCGTGGATGACGCCCCACAGGTTGACGTCGAGGACGCGCCGCCACTCCTCCTCGGTGGTCTCCAGGAACGTCCCGGAGTGGCCGATGCCCGCGTTGTTGACCACCACGTCGGGCACCCCGAAGTCGGCGGCGACCTGCTTGGCGAACGCGTCCACGGCCGCGCCGTCGCTCACGTCCACCTGGTACGCGCCGGACTTGACGCCGGACAGTGCGCACAGTTCGGCGGTGCGCTGCGCGGCGGGCAGGTCGCGGTCGCAGACCACCACCCGGGCGCCCTGGTCGGCGAAGGCCAGCGCGGTGGCCCGGCCGATTCCGCTGCCGCCGCCGGTGACGACCACCAACTCGCCGCCCTCGGACGGCTCCTGGCGCAGCGCGCCATGGTCGCGGGCGGCGAACTCGCGGACCAGCGCCGCGACCTGTGGGCCCTTCTCCAGCAGCGCCGACCAGTGGGTGGCGTTCAGGGTGCGGCGGGTCAGCCGGGGCACCCACTGCTCCAGGCCCTCGGAGAGGAACTCCGAGACGTAGCGGTCGCGTTGCAGGGTGATCAGCTGGACGGGTACCTCGGTGTGGCGTTCGCGCGGCCGGGCGACCGAGGGGCGCATGTTGGCCCGGTACAGCTCGATGCCGTGCACGGCGTCCTTGGCGAGGGTCCGCTGCGGGTGGCCGGGCCGGGGGCGGACGGCCTCCAGGTCCTTCAGCACCCGGGGCCACAGCCGGGCCAGGCCGAGCTTCCACGCGGCGGGCGCGACCACCGGCAGGTGGAACAGGCCGATGTACCAGGAGTGCAGGCCCTGGCGCAGCAGTTGGGAGAGGTGCCGGGGTGTCGGGCGGCGCAGCCGGTGCCGGATCCAGTGGCCCATGTGGTCCAGGCACGGGCCGGACATGGTGGTGTAGCTGGCGATCCGCCGGTACGAGCCGGGGGCGGTGACCGCCTCCCAGGACTGCACGCTGCCCCAGTCGTGCGCGACCACGTGCACCGGCCGGTCGGGGCTGACGGCGTCGGCGACGGCGAACAGGTCCTGCCCGAGCAGCTCCAGCCGGTAGTCCTCCCGCCCGGCCGGCACGCCGGACGCGCCGGCGCCGCGGGTGTCGTAGCGCACCACGTGGTGGTCGGCGGCCAGGTCGGCGGCCACGTCGTCCCAGACGCTGTGGTCGTCCGGGTAGCCGTGCACCATCAGCACGGTGGGGTGCGCCGGGTCGCCCTGCTCGTACACGGCGAGCTTCAGCCCGCCGGAGTCGACGGTGCGGCGACGGATCTCGGTGCTGCGGCCGGTCATACGGTGCCCTCCTGGAGTGCCCAGCGCCGCACGTGCGGCAGGTCGTCGTCGAGCCAGTACGCGTCCTCGTCGGTGACCACGAGGAGTTCCTCGAACTTGATGCCCACCTCGCGGAATCCGATGTGCGGTTCCACCGCCCACAGTCCGGGCGTCGGCGCGTGCCGGGACGCCTTGCCGCCGGCCCACAGCGGGGAACGGCCCTCCAGGCGTTCCTTCACCAGTTCCCGTCCGAGGGTCTGGAGCGTCCGCACGCCGAACCCGAACAGGTTCACCCCGGCCGGGCCGCGGGCGGTCATCCTGGTCACCTGGTGGCCGATCACCCGCCCCGGGTACACCTGGTGCCGGTTGTCGTAGCCGTGCTCGGCGATCTGCGCGTCCACCGCCGCGTACACCTGGTCGAGCGTCTTTCGCGCCTTCACCTCGCGCAGGATCAACTCCCGGTACACCCGCAGGTCCTGCGCAAGCCGGTCCCACACCGGGTTCTCGCCGACCTTGCCGCCGTACCCGATGTCGGCCGTGTAGCCGTCCACCACCGGCGCGCAGTCCAGCACGTACGGCATGCCCTCCTTCAACACCCGTGAGCCGGCGAAGAATTGGAGCGGGGTGTGGAAGTGCCGGAACGCGGTCCGGTCGCCGAACCAGGCGAACGGCACGTGGAAGAAGTCCTGCACCCCGGCCTGCACCAGGCTGCGCCGCAGCTTCGCGGTCGCCTGGCGCTCGGTGACGCCGGGCTCCATCCACGCCGCGACCTGCTCCGCGCAGTGGTACGCCAGCTGCTGCACTTCCCGGAACTTCGCCAAGTCCCGCTCGTCAAACGGGAATCGGGGCATCTGTCCGCGCTGCTTCAACGCTCACACCTCCAGCACGAGGGTCTCGCCCTCGGCGGCTCGGGACACGCACGGCAGCATCAGGCCCTCGGCCCGCTGCTCCTCGGTCAGCCTGCGGTCGCGGTGCTCGGGCGTCCCGGACGCCACCTTCAGCACGCACGTCCCGCAGAAACCCTGCTTGCAGGAGTACGCCAGGTCCGGCTTCAACTCCCTTGCCACGTCCAGCGCGGAACGGTCCGCCGGGACGGTCACCGGCTCCCCGCCCTCCCCCAGCCGGATCGTGAACGGCCGCCCGTCCACGATCGGCGCGGCGCCGAACCGCTCGAAGTGCAGCGACGCCGCGGGCGAAGCGTCGAGCGCCCGCTGCACCGCGCTCAGCATCGGCGCCGGGCCGCACACGTACACCGCGGCGCCCCGCGGCGCGTGCGACAGCAACTCGGCCGCGTCCGGCACTCCGTGCACGTCGTCGGTCCTCAGCTCCACCCGGCGCGGGTCGAGCGCCTTCAGCTCGGCAGAGAACGGCAGCGCGTCGGCCGTGCGGCCGGTGTGGATCAACTTCCAGTTGATACCCGCGTGTTGGGCCGCCCGTGCCATCGGCAGCAGCGGCGTGATCCCGATCCCGCCGGCCAGGAACAGCACCTGCGGCTCCCCACAGAACGCGAACCCGTTCCGGGGCCGCCGCACCCGCAACCGCATCCCCACATGCACCTCGTCGTGCACCTCCACCGACCCGCCACCACCATCGGCGATCCGCCGCACCGCGACCCGGTACCCGTGCCGATCTGCCGGATCCCCGCACAGGGAGTAGTGCCGCTCCCGCCCCGAGGGCAACGTCACCAGCACCCGCGCACCCGGCTGCCACTCCGGCAGCATCCCGCCCGAGGGGTCGGCCAGCCGCAACTCGACCACGTCGTCGGCGATCACCTGATGCGAGGTCACCACCAACGACAACGGCGGCACCCCCCGCGACTCCCCCCGCCGGGGGTTCCGACGCAACCCCGGTCGCCCGAGCACCGGACTGTACCAATCACCGAACGCGGTCAGCCGGGCAAACATCCGGTCGGCCCGGGGACGGCCGTACAGGTCGGGCGGCGGGGTTTCGAGATCCATGGGGGTACGACTCCGAGTTCGTGAATGAGGGCTCTGGGAAGTGCCAACAGGGCGCGAGAGCAGATGGGCGCGAAACCAGGGGCGCGGGGAACTGCGCGAAGCGGAAGGCACCCAACCGCAAGATCGCGACGCAGGACAATGACTTGCACGTGAACGCGACCTGACCGTTGCGTTCGCGCTTGTCGCGCAGTTCCCCGCGCCCCTGTTCTCGCGCCCACCTGCTTTCGCGCCCCCTCGTACGCGGCAAGCTAATGAGCGGCCGCAGCCCTTGCCGCAGGCGACTTGGCCAGATAAGCGAGCGCCTGCGAAGAGCTGCCCTCGTTCGTGGGGTGGTACCCGGGGCTGAAGTACCGCAGCGCCGACCGCACGAACCGGGCCGGTTCGGGGAGCAGTCCCCGCCTCGCGGCTTTCCGGGCCTCCCGCCAGGTCGGCACCACCCTCCCGTCCAGCGACGGGTCGGCGGCGAGCATGAAGCGCGCGCCCCGGATCCACAGGTGCACCAGCAGCGGGCCGGAGACGGCCATGCCGCGGATGCGCCTGAGATATCCCGGGTCGAGGTGGCGCATCAAGTCGTAGGCGACGCTGCGGTGTTCGACTTCCTCCGCGCCGTGCCAGCGCAGCAGGTCGACCATGGTGGGGTCGGCCTTGGCGCGGTCGAGGCCGGGCGAGTTGAGGGCCCAGTTGCCGAGGAACGCGGTGAAGTGTTCGATCGCGGCGATGAAGGCGACCCGTTCGATGATGTTCTCGCGGCGCTGGCGCGCGTTCAGTCCGGGCTTGTCGCCGAGGACGCGGCGGAACAGCCAGCTGATCTGGCGGACGTACGGTCGCGGGTCGAGACCCTGCCCGAGCAGGTGGTCGAGGACTTCCTGGTGGGCCTCGGCGTGTATCGCCTCCTGGCCGATGAACCCGAGGACCTCCTCCCGCAGTTGGTCGTCGCGGATCAGCGGCAGCGCCTCCTTGAACACCTTGACGAACCACCGTTCGCCCTCGGGGAGCAGCAGGTGCAGCACGTTGATGGTGTGGGTGGCCATCGGCTCGTCGGGGATCCAGTGCAGGGGGAGCTGCGACCAGTCGAAGTGGACGTCGCGGGGTTCGAGGACGAGGTTGTCGTGCACGGACGCGGGCTGCCCGGGCCGAAGGCTGCGGGAGGGGGTGGGGCGCGGCATGGGGGTGCCTCCTGTACCTGCGACTGGGGGGCTGACGGAGCGGCGGGCCGGCCTCCGGGGAGTCCCGGTGGACCCGTGGGCACAGGGGCAAACTACTCGCGGGTAGCGGGCCCGACAAGAGGTTCGGCAGTTCTTATCAACATTGAGTCTAATAAGCGCTCGATAGGGTGACCCGAAGCCACCCCGGGAGACGCCTTGACCGACCGCACCGAACCCGGCCCGCTGGTCCGGGCCCTGATCGCCCATCCGGTCCTCGCGGCCACCACCTACCCGGCGCCGGACCCGGCCACCCCTGCCGATCCGACCGCCCTGTTCACCGCCTGGCTGCTGGACGCCCTCGCGGCGGGCGTCCCGGACGCGCAGGTGATGACGCTCTCCACGGTCGACGCCGAGGCCCGCCCGGACGCCCGGGTGCTCGTCCTGCGCGACATCGACCCGGCCGCCGGCGCCTGGCACTTCTGGACCGAGCCCGACTCCCCGAAGGCCCGCCAACTCGCCGCCCACCCGGACGCCGCCCTCACCGTCTACTGGCCCCACCCCGGCCGCCAGGTCCGCCTCCGCGGCCCGGTCCACCCCGCCCCGGCCTGCACCACCCCCTCCCCCACCCTCCGCTGCTACGCCCTGCACGCCGTCACCGCCGAGTTCTGGCAGGCCGGCCCGGACCGCGATCACCTCCGCCTGCGCTTCTCCCGCACCGCCACCGGCTGGACCTCCACCAACTGGACCCGCACCGACATCCCGGGCTGACCCACCACCGCCCGGCCGACCGGGATGCACCGCCACACCGCGCCGAGGGCGCGCGGCCTGTTCACATGTCCTGGCCGTGGTGGTGCACAAGGACAGCGAGGAGTCGGGCCAACTGCTCGCGCTCCTGAGGCGTCAGTGGCGCGAGCACCTCGTTCTCCGCTTCGGTCAGCAGTTTGTCCAGCGTCAGCAGTTGGCGGCGGCCCTGCCGGGTGAGGGTAATGACGTTCTGGCGGCGGTCGGCGGGGTTGGGCGAGCGTTCCACCAGTCCGCGATCGGCCAGCTCGTTGATGACCGCGACCATGTCACTGCGGTAGATCCTGGTGCGGGAGACCAGTTCTGCCTGGCTTGCGGGTCCGAACTCGTCCAGTGTGGCGAGTACCGCGAAATGCCACTTGCGGGCGCCCTCCCGCACCAGCTTCTCGTTCACCAGACGATCCGACTGGATCGCGGCCAGCGACAGGAGCCGGGTCCGCAGATTCCACAGCCGCGCGGCAGTGGCCTGCCGGTCGGCCGAACGAGCCGTGTCGGGCGGGTAGTTGCCCATGCCCATATCCCTTGCGCTAGTCACACTAACAAAATACTCTGCCCGGCGAGGGAACGTTAGTGTGACGAACCAATAGGAGGACGTCATGCCGGTGGCGGACGTACTGGACTCGACGATGTTCTACGAGGAGGCGGGCAGCGGCACCCCCTTCGTCTTTCTGCACGGCAACCCCAGCTCGTCCCACCTGTGGCGCAAGGTGCTGCCCGAAATCGACCTGCCCGCCCGCCTGCTCGCCCCGGACTTGATCGGCATGGGCCGCTCCGGCAAGCCCAACGTGCCGTACCGGTTCGCCGACCACGCCCGCTACCTGGACGCCTGGTTCGACCAGCTGGGCCTGGACGGGGTGGTGCTCGTCGGCCACGACTGGGGCGGCGCACTCGCCTTCGACTGGGCAACTCGCCACCCCGATCGGATCCGCGGCATGGCCTTCTTCGAAACCATTGTTCGGCCGATGTCCTGGAACGAGCTGGGCGACGGACCGCGCTCGCGCGCCCAGGCCATGCGCGGACCCCAGGGCGAGACGCTGGTGCTGGACCAAAACGTCTTCCTGGAGTCGGCCTTCACCGGAGGCGTGCTGAACCCGGTCAGCGAGGCGGACATGCAGCCCTACCGGGCGCCGTACCCCACTCGGGAAAGCCGCCGCCCGGTGCTGGAGTGGGCACGCTCGCTACCGCTGGACGGGCAGCCGACCGATGTCGCCGAACGGGTCGAGCAGTATGTCGAGTGGCTGGCCGACAGCGACGAGGTCCCCAAGTTGCTGCTCACCTTCGACTCCTCGCCCACCCTGCTGATCGGCAAAGAGATGGCCGACTGGTGCGCGGAGAACATTGCCGCGCTGGAAACCCGGCACTGCGGACCGGCCGGCCACCACGCCCCCGAGGACCAACCCCAGGCCATCGCCGACGCGATTGGCGCGTGGGCTCGGCGGCACACTCTGACCGACGATCGGCCACGCTGATCACCCAAGCGGTTGCTGAGCCGGCCACCGGGCCCCTTGATCGCGACGACACCGCAGTGGTGCTGCCCGCCATCTCGCGAGAAGAACCTCATGAGGCGCGGATCCACGTCTCGTGAATCCTGCGAGCGGACCGAGCGGACCGAGAGGACCGAGCACACCAGCCACCCACCTGACGTCCGACGCCCGCGTCACTCCATCAGCAGCCGCCGCAGCCACCCGCGCCGAGCCGCGGCCGCCGTGCGGCTGATGGGTGCGTCCGGGGCGAGGGTGTCGAAGCCGTGGCAGGCGCCCGGCCAGACGTGGAGTTCGGCGTTGCCGCCCTGCTGCCACAGGCCGTTGGCGTAGGCCACCACCTCGTCGCGGAAGGTCTCCGCCGAGCCGACCTCCAGGTACGCGGGCGGCAGGCCCGCCAGTGAGGTGGCGCGGGCGGGCGCCGCGTACGGCGGGACGTCGGGCGTGCCGAACCGCGCGCCAAGGGCGGCCTGCCAGGCGGTGGCGTTGGAGGTGGCGTCCCAGGTGTCGTGGCCGGCCAACTGCCGGGCGGACGCGGTGTCGCCGCGGTCGTCGAGCATCGGGCTGAGCAGCAGTTGGCCGAGCGTCACCGGCCCGCCCTCGTCCCGCAGCAGCAGGGCGAGCGCGGCGGCGAGGCCGCCCCCGGCGCTCTTGCCGGCGAGGACCACCCGCGACGGGTCGATCCCCAGCGCGTCGGCGTTGGCGACCGTCCAGCGCAGCGCCTCCCGGCAGGCGTGCAGCGGCTGCGGGTAGGTGGCGTCCGGTGCGAGCGGGTATTCGACGGACACCACCGCGAGCCCCAACGGTTCCGCCAACTCCCGTAGCACGCGCGGCAGTACGGCGTACGCGTTGCCGCCGATCAGCCCGCCCCCGTGCAGGTAGTGCAGCACCGGCAGCCGCCCACGGGCCTCCGCCGGCCGCGCCCACACCACCCCGTCCCCGACGCCCACCGAGAACCGTCCCCCGTCCGTCAACTCCCGCAGCCCGGGCCGCGGTCGGGCCGTCGCGTCGGCCCGCTGCCACTCCCGCAGCCGGTCCGGCGTCAGCGGCGCGGGCACCCCGCCCCGGGCCGCGACGGCCGCCGCCACCTCACGATCCACGTACGCCTCGCGCACCCGTTCCCCACCCTCTCCACCGTTGCGCCACGGAATGTGACGGCCCGCCAGGTAAGCGTGCACCCTGGACCACAGCAGCACAGAACGATCTGGAGGAGGACGCGGATGGCCGGCGAACAGAGGGCGCTCAGGCTGGTGGTGACGGGCGGCGGGACCGGCGGGCACACCTACCCGGCGCTGACGGCGGTGCGGGCGTTGCAGCAGCGGCTGGCGGCGGAGCGTCGCGGCGTGGACGTGCTCTGGGTGGGCACCGCGAAGGGCCTGGAGGCGCGGATCGCGCCGGCGGAGGGGATTCCGTTCGAGCCGGTCGCCACGGGCAAGGTGCGGCGGTCGAGCAATCCGCTGAAGCTGCTGTCCCCGGCGAACGTGCGGGACATGCTCCGGGTGCCGTGGGGCGCGGTCCAGGCCCGGTCGCTGATCCGGAAGTTCCAGCCGGACGTGGTGCTGGCGACGGGCGGGTACGTGGCGGTGCCGGTCGGTCTGGCGGCCCGTTCGTGCCGGGCCCCGCTGGTGGTGCACGAGCAGACGGTGCGGCTGGGCCTGGCGAACAAGGTGCTGGCCCGGGCGGCGACCCGGGTCGCGGTCTCCTCGGAGTCGACGCTGCCCCTGCTGCCGGAAGCCGCCCGCAGCACCGCCGTGGTGACGGGCAACCCGGTCCGCCCGGCGGTGCTGACCGGCCACCCGGACAAGGCGGTGGCGGCGCTCGGCCTGTACGGCTTCGACCGTTCGCTGCCGACGGTGTACGTGACGGGCGGCGCGCAGGGCTCGGCGCAGATCAACGACCTGGTGTCCGGCGTCCTGCCGTGGCTGCTGGAGCGCGCGAACGTGGTCCACCAGTGCGGCCCGGCGAACGAGGCCGACCTGAACGCCCGGGCGGCGCGGCTGCCGGCCCACCTGATGGGCCGCTACTACCTGACGGGCTTCATGGGCGCCGAACTGCCGGACGTGCTGGCGCTGGCGGACGTGGTGGTCAGCCGCAGCGGCGCGGGCACCCTCGCGGAGCTGACGGCGCTGGGCAAGGCGGCCGTCTTCGTCCCGCTGGCCTCGGCCGCGGGCAACGAACAGGCCCACAACGCCGCCCACTTGGAGCAGGCGGGCGCGGCCGTCGCCCTGCTCGGAACGGTCACGCCGGACGACCTCCGCTCGGCACTCGGCCCGCTGCTGGAGGACGACGCACGGCGGGCCGCGATGGCGGCGCGGGCGCGCGAGCACGGCCGCCCGGACGCGGCGGAGCGGCTGGTGGACGTCCTGCTGTCGGTCGCCCGCCCCGCGTAGTCACGCCCGGAAGGTGCGGCGGTAGGTGTCCGGCGGCACCCCGATCGTGCGGTGGAAGTGGCGGCGCAGCGTGGTCGAGGTGCCCAGGCCCGAGGCCGCGGCGATGGTGTCGACACTGTCGTCCGTGGTCTCCAGCAGTTCCTGCGCACGCCGGATCCGCTGCGTCAGCAGCCACTGCAGCGGGGTGGTTCCGGTCACCGAGCGGAAGTACCGGGCCAGGTGGCGCGAGCTCAGGTTCACCCGGCGGGCCAGGTCCTCGACGGTGAGCGGCTCGTCCAGCCGCCGCATCACCCACGGGAGCAGTTCGGCCAGCGGATGGTCGTCCTGCACGGGCACCGGCGTGGTGACGAACTGGGCCTGGCCGCCTGCCCGGTGGGGCGGCACGACCAGGCGCCGGGCGACCACGTTGGCGATCGCCGAGCCGTGGTCGCGGCGGACCAGGTGCAGGCACAGGTCCATCGCCGCGGCCTTGCCGGCGGACGTGAGCACCTGGCCGTTGTCGACGTAGAGCACGTCCGGGTCGACCTCCACCCGGGGGTGGCGCCTGGCCAGTTCCTCGGTGTGCGCCCAGTGCGTGGTCGCGCGCAGCCCGTCCAGCAGCCCGGCGGCGGCGAGCGCGAACACGCCGGTGCACAGCGACACCACCCGCGCCCCCGCCGCGTGGGCCGCGCGTACCGCCTCGACCAGGTCGGCCGGCGGCTCCCGGTCGACGTCCGCCAGCGCGGGAACGATCACCGTCCCGGCGTCCGCCAGCCGTTCGAGCCCGCAGTCCGGCTCCAGCAGGAACCGGCCGACCCGGACGGCCCGCGTGCCGCACACCCTGACCTCGTACCAGGGCCCCGGCACCGCGTCCGGGCGCGAGCCGAACACCTCCTGGGCCAGGGCGAGTTCGAAGTGCAGCATGCCGTCGGTGGCGGCGATCGCGACGGAGCGCGCGGCGGCAGGGGTCATGTCGGAAATTGTACGGGTCGTGTCGTTCCGGACACTGGGCGCCGGATCCCCGAACGGACAGGATCTTCCTGGCAGTTCACTTCGAGCACGCGGGAGCAGACGGATGGTGTCGAGCCGGAACGTGGTGGCGGTGTACGGGGCCTACGGGCACACCGGACGGTTCGTGGTCGCGGAGTTGCACGAGCGCGGGTACCTCCCGCTGCTCGTCGGCCGCGACCGGGACAAGCTGGCGGAGCCGGCCGGGCCGGGCTTCGAAGCACGGCAGGCCTCGGTCGACGACCCGGCCGCGCTCGACCGCGCCCTGCGCGGCGCCGCCGCCGTGATCAACTGCGCCGGACCGTTCGCCACCACCGCCGCCCCGCTGATCGAGGCGGCACTGCGGGCCGGGATCCCGTACGTCGACGTGGCGGCCGAGATCGAGGCCAACCTCGACACCTTCGCCCAGTTCGCGGAACGCGCCCGCGCAGCCGGCACCGTGGTGGTCCCGGCGATGGCCTTCTACGGCGGCCTCGGCGACCTGCTGGTGACGGCCGCGATGGGCGACTGGACGGCGGCGGACGAGGCCCACATCGCCTACGGCCTGAGCAGCTGGCACCCCACCGCCGGCACGCTCGCCGCCGGCGCGGTCTCCGGGCAGCGCCGGGGCGGCCGCCGACTCCGCTTCACCGGTGGGCAGTTGGAGCACCACGACGACGCCCTGCCGACCCTCGACTGGCCCTTCCCGGCCCCGCTCGGCCCGCAGCGCGTCCTCGGCGAGTTCACCATGGCCGACGTCGTCACCGTCCCCAGCCACCTGGCCGTCCCGGAGGTGCGCACCTACATGACCACCAACGCGGCCGCCGACCTGTCCGCCCCCGACGCCCCGGCCCCGACCGCCGTCGACGAACGCGGCCGCTCCGCCCAGACCTTCGTCGTCGACGTCCTGGTCCGCTCCGGCGACACCGAACGCCGCGCGTCCGCCGCCGGCCAGGACATCTACGCCGTCACCGCACCACTCGCGGTGGAGGCCGTCGACCGCATCCTCACCGGCCGCACCCGGACCACCGGCGTCGCCTCCGCGGGCGCGGTCTTCGACGCCCCGGACTTCCTGCGCGCCCTGTCCGCGCACCTCGCGCCGAAGTTCGGCTGACCAGGCTCACCCGGCTTGTTCCACGTCCCAGGGGATTTCGACCGGACGGCGGTGCCTCTCCGGCCGGAACCTTCAGACCGCTTCCTCGAAATTCTTCACGGGAATGCCCGGCAGGCCCGAAACCGGCGCATCGACGGCATCGATGACGTAGTCCCCGTCCTCCTCGTCGGGTGCGTACAGGCGCGCACGCGCCGTCTTTCCCAGCGGGTCCGCGACCCAGTACGCACTCGGATCGATGCACGGGTCGGGGAACAGGACGGGCAGCTGAAGGCGCGCGGCGAGGAGGATCGCGAACTCGGGCTCGGTGGGCCGGCCCTGAACGCTGTCGACCACCGAGATGTCGAGCATCAGGCAGGTGTCGCCGCTCGTCGGGCGGAACTCGCAGATCACCTGCGCTTCCCAGTCGCGCACCTCCCACTCGTCGGAGTGCGCCACGTCGACGTTCTCGGGCGACACGGAGAACTGTTCGGCCAGCGCCGGCTTCAGCCGTTCCGCGCCCAGCGACCCCGTCACGAAAATGTTGTAGATCACGTGCCGACCCACCCCCCGGTGATCGTTCGACGAAAGTGCAGGGGAAACCTAGCTGTTCTGTCCTGTGAGGTTGGGGACGCGGCTGGCGGGTGGTTTGCCTGCGAGTGCGGTGTGTCCGCGGTGGTGATTGTAGGTGTGGAGCCAGGTGGGGTAGGCGTCGCGTCGTTCCTGTTCGGTGCGGTAGGGCCTGGCGTAGGCCCATTCGTCGAGCAGGGTGCGGTTGAAGCGTTCGACCTTGCCGTTGGTCTGCGGCCGGTAGGGCCGGGTTCGCTTGTGGGTGATCCCGGCCTGGGCCAGGGCGTCGCGCCAGGTCCGGGAGCGGTAGCAGGCGCCGTTGTCGGTCAGTACGCGCCGGACGGTGATCCCGGCCCGGGTGAAGTACTCGTTCGCGCGGGTCCAGAACGCGGTGGCGGTCTCCTTGCGTTCGTCGGGCAGGATCTCGCTGTAGGCGAGGCGGGAGTGGTCGTCGACGGCGTTGTGCAGGTAGCTGTAGCCGGCGCCGGAGCGGGTCTTGCGGCCGGCTTCGCGGCCCAGGGTCTTGTGTCCGCCGCCGTCGGGGATGTTGCCGAGTTTCTTGATGTCGACGTGGACCAACTCGCCTGGCGCGCAGTGCTCGTAGCGGCGTATCACCCGGCCGGTTGCGCGGTCGAGGTGGGCGAGGCGGGCGAGCCGGTAGCGGGTCAGCACGCGGTGGACGGTGGCGGGGTTGAGTCCGAGGAGGTAGGCGATGCGGGCGGGTCCCCAGCGGCGCAGGACGCGGACCTTGATGATCCGTCGTTCGGTGCGGGTCGGGGTCCGGCGCGGGCTGTGGTGCGGCCGGCTGGAGCGGTCTTCCATGCCGGCCTCGCCGAGGGCGCGGTAGCGGTCGGCCCAGCGCTTGGCGGTGGTCGGTGAGACCTGGAAGCGTTCGGCGGCCCGCCGCAGCGGCCAGCCGTCCTCGACCACGCAGCGGGCCAGGCGCAGGCGTCCGGTCTCGGTCAGGGGTGCGTTACGGTGTGGCATGAGGGCCTTTCTGGCGCCGGGGTAGATGTCGCAATCCACACCGAGCCAGAAGGCCCTCACTCATTTCAAGACCACCACGCCGTGACCCCTGTCACCAACCTCCGTGGTCAGTACACCTAGCGCACCCCCGGCATTGACGGCCCGTCAGGGCAGATGGATGGCCGCGCCCGCCTCGATCAGCAGGGCGCAGTAGACGAACTCGACGGCGGAGCGGCCCATCGGGTCGGGGACGTCGCGGTCGTGGTCGAGGTAGAGGCGCATCTCGGTGGTGCTGTCGGGGTCGACCAGGGCGTAGAGCCGGTCCAACACGGCGTGGTCCATGGCGAGGACCAGGTCGGCCCATTCGATCATTTCCGCCGTGACGCGGGTGGGGTGGTGGACGGTCAGGTCGTAGCCGAGGACGCCCGCCACGGCGACCATCTCGGGGTGCGCCTCCTGCCACCTGCCGATCAGTCCGGCGGAGCGCACCTCCAGCGCCCCGCCACCGAGGTCCGTGAGCACCCGGGCGGCGAACGGGCTCCGGCAGTAGTTGCCGAGGCAGACGACGAGGATGCGCCTGGGCGGGCTGCTGGCTGGCATCGGGGCCTCCAGGGGGCGAGGGCGGTGCCTGTGATCATCGGCCAGGCCCGCGCCGCTCGGCGGTACGGGCAGCCGGGACGGCCCTGCGGAGTGCACCAACGAGTGGCCGGTGCTACGCCATCAGGTCGATGCGGCTCGACTCCCCCACCAGGACGACGCCGGATCGACGCCGGCTCAGCGCGCCGTGTACGGGTAGCGGTGCAGGAAGGTCTCGACCAGGAACCGGGCCATCGCGGTGAGGCGCTCGGGCGGGTACTCGTCGGGGGCGTTGAGCACGAGCCGGCCGCCTTCCTCAAGTGCCGCCAGCAGCACCCGGATCAGCAGTTCGATGTCGAGATCGGCGACGTCGGCGGTGTCGGCGTCGTCGGCGTCGCGGAGGAACCAGCGGACGGCGTGGGCGAACTGCTCCCGGACCAGCGCGTCGCTGCGTTCCTTGTACCTGCGCACGGCGGGCGGTGAGCCGTCCACCGGGAGCAGGATCGCGCGCCAGCGGCTCGGGGCGGTGACCACCGCGTCGTAGTAGCCGCGGGCGACGCCGGTGAAGACCTCGACGGGGTCCGCTCCGTTCAGGTCGCGCGGCAGCGTGGCCGCGATCTGGGCCTGGGCCCGCTCCCCTTCGCGTTCGAGCAGGGCGCGCAGCAGGTGGTCCGCGTCGGTGAACTGCCCGTAGACCACCGGCCGGGTGACCCCGGCGGCCTTGGCGACGGCATCGACCGAGACGGCTGCCACGCCGTCGCGGTTGATGATCTCCAGTGCCGTGTCCAGGAGTTGCTCCCGCCGCTCGGCGGGGGCCATCCGCGGGGCGTAGGGGCGCTTCGCGGGCGTGGGCGGTCGAACCATGGCGCCAGCCTATCTTGTGAAAGCTTCACATCTGTAGCTACAGTCCTGAAGCAATTGCTCGAGCCGCCGCCACCAGGCTGAACGCGGCCACCCCGCAGGACAGGAACACCATGACCAACCAGGCAACCCCGCTCGACCCGCTCCAGGACCTTCCCGCCGAACTCACGGACCATGTCGCCGAGTTCGGCGCCCACCCCGACCGCATCCCGCTCGGCCGCCTCGCCGAACGGATGGGCATCCGCATCCTCGAAGCCACTCCGGACCGGGTCGTGGGCACCATGCCGGTCGACGGCAACCAGCAGCCGTACGGCCTGCTGCACGGCGGCGCCTCCGCCGCCCTCGCGGAGTCGCTCGGGTCGATCGGCGCGGCCCTGCACGCCGGGCCCAACCGCTACGCGGTCGGCGTCGACCTCAACGCCACCCATCACCGCCCCGCCACCGACGGCCACGTCACCGGCATCGCGACCGCCGTCTTCCGCGGCCGCACCGCCGCCACCTACGAGGTCGCCATCACCGACGCCGCCGGAAAGCGCATCAGCAGCTGCCGCCTGACCTGCCTGCTGCGCGACGCCTGACGGACCCACCGCCCGGCGAACAGCCCGCGACGGAGGACGCCCCTCGGGACGCGACTCCGCTCCGGCAGCAGAACCGCTACCATCCCGGCCCATGAACAACGAAGGATCGGTGCCACCGGCGGGACAGTGGCCGCGACTTCCCTGGTCGCGCCGGGTGCTCCTGGCGATCACGCTGCTGGTCGGGCTGGTCGGCGGCTGGCTGACCGGCCGCCACATGTCGGCGGCGCCGGTCCTGGGGCCGGTGACGTTCGCGGCATTCATGGCCCTCGCGCTGGCCGGGCGGAAGGCCCCCCGCACCCGCGCCCCGATGTTCGGAGGGTGGACGGCCGCCGTGGTCGCCACCCTCACCTTCGCGCTCGGGGCGGCCGCCGGGGCGGCCGACCTCCGGCCGCTGGCGCTGGCGGCGGCCGCCGCGGTCTGGCTGGTGCAGATCGCCAGGAAGTACCGTGAGCGGCTGCCGCGAGCCACCGACGAGCCGCGCGAACAGGCCCTGCGCGAACGCCCGCTCGACACCCCGCAGGACGCGAACGAACCACTGCGGTAGAGCAGTTAACATCCCTGCCCATGGACTACCAACGTTCGATACCCCCGGCAGGGAAGTGGCCGCGCCTGTTCTGGCTGCGCTGGGTGGGCCTGGCGGTCGCCGTGCTGGTCGGGCTGGTCGGCGGCTGGCTGACCGGGGCGGGGTACCGGGAGCAGCCGGCCGCACTGGTGATGGCGGCGTTCACGTACGGGGCCTTCATGGCCTTCGCGGCAGCCGGCCTGGACACCATTGAGCACATCCATCCGGTGTTCGGACCATGGACGGCCACCCTGGCCGCCGTGTTCACCATGGCGGTCGGGGCGACGGTCGGGATGCCCAGCCCCTGGCCGTTGCCGGTGGCGGTGGCCGCCGCGGTCGGGGTGGTGTTCACCGCCCGGAAGGATCGCAGGCGGCGGCTGTCCTGCCTGAACCAGCCTCGCGAACGCGCCCTCGCGGAACGGCGGTTCGCCGCCGAGGCGGTGACCCGCCGGGCCGTGGTGGTCGCGATCGGCAAGTCGCTCGAAGAGATCGACAACTGGGGCCGGACGGCCACCACCCTGACACTCCGCTATACCGACGGGCAGGACGGGGAACCCACCGTCCGCGCCAGGTACGAGTTCCGGGTGCACCTGCCACCGCAGCTCGGTGCGAAGGCCACCGTCCGCTACCTGGCTGAAAACCCGACCGACCGCCGCGTCCGCCTCGACCCGCCCGAGCTCCCGGACGACACCCCGCAGGACACTCCGCCACCCGGCTCCCGCTGAACGGCCGCCCGGCTGCCTAGCATCGCCGGGGGAACACACAGCCGTCGAAGCCACTGGGAGCCCTCGTGGGAATCGTCACCGCCAACATGGCCATCTCGCTGGACGGGTTCACCGCCGGGCCCGACCAGAGCCTGGAGTACCCGTTCGGCACGGGCGCCCGGGAGGCCCTGACCTCCTGGATGTTCGAGACCGACCGGCCGGGGCGTGAGCAGGACGCGCACCTGCTGGGCGTGCTGCACGCGAACACCGGCGCGCACATCATGGGGCGGAACATGTTCGGCCCGGGCCGGGGCGCCTGGGACGAGAGCTGGACGGGCTGGTGGGGCGCCGAACCGCCGTACCACGCGCCGGTGTTCGTACTCACCCACCACCCCCGCAAGCCGCTCCCGATGGCCGGCGGCACCACCTTCGAGTTCGTCACCGACGGCATCGAGGCCGCCCTCGACCGGGCCCGCGCCGCCGCCGGCGAGCAGGACGTCGAGATCGCCGGCGGCGCCGCCACCGTCCGCCAGTACCTCCGGGCCGGCCTGCTCGACGAACTCGTCCTGCACCTCGTCCCCGTCACCCTCGGCGCCGGCGAACGCCTCCTCGAAGGCCTCCGGATCGCCCTGGAGCCCGTCGAGGTCATTCCCTCCGAGACCGTCACCCACCTGCGCTACCGGGTGCTCGGCCCGAACACCGCAGACTGACTACGCGTCGGCGATCGCGGTCAGCACCCGGGTGCGGGCGGCCTTGGCGGCGGGGACGACGTATTCGGGCGGCGGTTCCTCGGTCGTGCGATCGAGTATGGGTGAACCGCCGCCCGTCCACGAGCAGTTGACGTCAGCGCAGGATCGCGAGCTGCCCGGTGGCGCGGGTCATCGCCACGTAGCGGTCCACCGCGCCTTCGATGCCGTCGCCGAACGCCTCGGGGTCGACCAGCACCACCAGGTCGAACTCCAGACCCTTGACCAGCTGGGGGCTGAGCGAGCGGGCCCGGGGCAGGCCGAGGAAGGTGGGGTCGCCGATGACGCAGGCGGTGCCCTCAGGGTGTTCGGCCAGCCAGCGCTCCAGCAGCTCGTCGCGCAGCGCGCGGGTGCCGTGCAGGACGGGCAGGCCGCTGCGGCGGACCGAGGTGGGGACGTTGGCGTCGGGCAGGGCGGCCCGGATGACGGGCTCGGCCTCGGCCATGACCTCTTCGGGGGTGCGGTAGTTGACGCTCAGCGAGGTGAGGGTGGTGCGGTCCAGGCCGGCCCGCTGAAGGCGTTCGGTCCAGGATTCGGTGAAGCCGTGCCGGGCCTGGGCGCGGTCGCCGACGATGGTGAAGGAGCGGGACGGGCAGCGGGCGATCAGCATCTGCCATTCGGCGTCGGTGAGTTCCTGCGCCTCGTCGACCACGATGTGCGCGAACGGGCCGGCCAGCAGGTCGGGGTTGACCGGCTCGGGGTCGGAGTGGTCGATCAGGGCGTCGCGCAGGTCGGCGCCGCCCAGCATCATGGTCGCGCCCTCGCCGTCGTCGTCGGAGTTGAGCAGGTGGTCGACGACGCCGTCCATCAGTTCGCGTTCGGCGGCCAGGCGGGCCCGGTGGGCGCGCTGGCGGCGGTCGGCGTCGGTGTCGCCGAGGCGGCGGCGGGCGGCGTCCAGCAGCGGCAGGTCGGAGAGCGTCCAGGCGGCGGGGTCGGTGCGCTGCAGGGTGCGGATCTCCTCGCGGCTCAGCCAGGGCGCGCACAGCCGCAGGTAGGCGGGGACGGTCCACAGGTCGCCGACCAGGTCGGTGGGTTCGAGGATCGGCCAGGCCCGGCGCAGCGCGCCGAGCAGTTCGCGGTCGCGGCGCAGTTCGCGGGCGAGCATCTCGGGCGAGATGCCGTGCTCCTCGTCCTCGAGGGCGTCGGCGTTCTTGTCGATCAGGATGGTGATGAGTTCGTCGAGGATCGTCTCGCGGGCCTCGTTGTGCGGGGTGCCGGGGCCGACGGCGGAGAAGGCCTCGGCCCAGTCCTCGGGCTGGACCGACAACTCGTACCACTCGATGGCGAGTTTGCTGGCCTCGGTGGGCGGTTCCTCGTAGATCCGGACGGCCTGCTCGATCGCATGGACCATGCCGGCCGTGGCCTTCAGCCTCGCCACCTCGGGGTCGGGCTCCTCCGCGACCGCCGCGCCCTCGGGGAGCAGGTCGCGCAGGGTGCAGGTCTGGACGCCTTCCTCGCCGAGGCTGGGCAGCACGTCGGCGACGTAGGCCAGATAGGGCTGGTGGGGACCGACGAACAGGACGCCGCCCTTGCGGTGGCCGAGCCGCGGGTCGGAGTACAGCAGGTGGGCGGTGCGGTGCAGGGCGACGACGGTCTTGCCGGTGCCGGGGCCGCCGTCGACGACCAGGGCGCCGCGCGAGCCGGCCCGGATGATGGCGTCCTGGTCGGCCTGGATGGTGGCGAGGACGTCCCGCATCCGCTCGGACCGGGCGGAGCCGAGGCTGGCGATGAACGCGGACTGGTCGTCGAGGGCGGCGTGGCCGTCGAGCGCGTCGGCGGTGAACACCTCGTCCCAGTAGTCGCCGACCTTGCCGCGCTGCCAGCGGTAGCGGCGGCGGCTGGTGAGGCCCATCGGGTTGGCGTGGGTGGCGGCGAAGAACGGTTCGGCGGCGGGCGAGCGCCAGTCGATCAGCAGGCGCTGCCCGTCGGCGTCGGCGAGGCCGAGGCGGCCGATGTACACGGGTTCGGTGCTGTCGGCGTGGACGATCCGGCCGAGGCACAGGTCGGTGCCGAAGCGGCGCAGCGTGCGCAGCCGGGACGAGATCTGGTGGATCTCGTTGTCGCGGTCCATCGCCTCGCGGCCTGCTCCGCCCGGGCGGCGGCGGACCTCGTCGAGCCGGGCGGTCAGTTCGGCGATGTCCTGTTCCAGGGTCGCGGCGATGGCCGCGAAGTGCCGTTCGTCGTCGGCGATCAGGGCCGGGTCCGCCTTGGCGGCGAGCCGCTCGGGCAACTCGAAGGCGCTGGTCGTCTGCTGGCTCATGTGGTGCTTCTCCGATCCCCTGCCGGGTGTTTCGCGCGTTTCGCCCCGCTTGTTCCTATTGCGCGGGTTTCCCGGATTCAGTCAGTGATTGTGCGCTACCTGGGGGGCCTTGCCGCAAGGCCCCCCGTCCGGTATAAGTTTGAATAGCGGCAGGAGAGCATCGGCTCCCTGCCTCTTCTGTTGCCCGGGGGCCTGCACCGATACCGCGCCTGACCTGCGATGATTGGGGCCGACACGGCGAGTGGCCGGAGGGCAACGGAAGGTGGGACACGCCATGGCCGCGGCGACGGAGAGCGTCGGCCCGTTCGCGGAACTCCGGCCGCAGGAGCGGTTCGAGCTCTGGCGCGATCTGATCGCACTGACCAGGGACTGCGACACCACCACCCCAGACACCGACCGCTTCGACGCCGAACTGCGCCGCTCCGAACTCGGTCCGGTGACCTTCCTCGGCACCTCCTTCCCGTCCGCCCGGTTCCGGCGCACCGACGCCCGGGTGCGGCGCTCCGACCCCGGCGTGTTCCACCTGACGCTCGTCCAGCACGGGGCGCTGGCCCTGCACCGCGACGGCGAGCCGACGCAGGTGTTCCGGCCCGGCGAGCTGACCATGCTGGACAGTTCCCGCCCGTACGAGCTGCGCGCGCTCGGCGAACGTGCCGGGGCGGACGGCGAACCGCGGGTCCAGGGCGTCGGCATCGACTTCCCGATGGCGCTGCTGCCGATCCCGCCGCACCGGCTGCGCCGGCTGATCGGCCGGGGCATCCGGGCGTCCGAGGGTACGGCCGCGGTGCTCGCGGACTTCCTGCTCAGCGTGGACCGGCAGGCCCCCGTCCTCGGCCCGGCGGTCGCCGACCGGCTCGGCCCGATCGCGGTGGACCTGGTCGCCGCCTGGCTGGCCGATGAGCTGGCGGACGACGCCGACCTGCCCGAGACCGCCCGGCAGCGCGCCACCGTCGAACAGGTCCGCGCCTTCGTCCGCCGCCACCTGCACGACCCCGAGCTGTCCCCGGCCGTGATCGCCGCCGCCCACCACATCTCCGTCGGCCACCTGCACCGCCTGTTCGCCCTGCACACCGACGGCGACACCGTAGCCGCGTGGATCCGCCGCCTGCGCCTGGAGAAGGCCCACCGCGACCTCGCCGACCCCGCCCTGCGCACCGTCCCGATCGGCACCATCGCCGCCCGCTGCGGCATCCCCCGCCCCGACGACTTCAGCCGCGCCTTCCGCACCGCGTACGGCCTCGCCCCGCGCGACCACCGCCGGCACGCCTGCCCGTGAGCCGTTCCTGAGAGGTGACGCCTCGCCAACCGGCCGGGCACGCGATGCCAAACGCACTGGTCCGGCCCGGCCTACGGTGGACTCACCGGGGGAAGCCCGCTTCCGGGGGACGGGCTCGACCTTCGACGTTGCCCGGGCCGTCAGCATGTCCGACGGCCCGGGGACAAGGGGACACGTCGAAACCGACGGGGGCTGTCGCAACGGATCGCCGGATCCGCGCGACGGCCCCCGTTCCGCTTATCCCGCGAGAGCCTGCCGGGCCGCGACCGTGCCGTGGTGCTCCGCGCCGAAATGCTCCCGCCAGTCCGCCAGTGCACCGGCGAGCGTGCTGTCGCCCCGGGCCTGCTCCTCGGCGTCGCCGAACGTCGCGGCCGGGTACGACGACGCCCTCTCGTCAGCCGGTCACACCGCCATCGCGAGCATCAGCGGGGTGGCCCGGACGGTGAGCAACTCGGCGGCCTCGCGCAGCCGGAACGCCTGCTCGACGGGCAGCGAGGTGGCCAGGCAGCCCACCGTGTTCCCCGCCACTATCGGGACAGCGGCACAGACCGTGTCCATCGAGTACTCCTGAAGGTCCAGCACCGGGACGGTGGCGGGCTGCCGGTCCAGCCGGTGCAGCAGGCGGTCCTGCTCGGTGATGGTCCGGGCCGTGAGCCGGGCCACCGGATGCCGGGCGAAGTGGTCGAGCCGTCCCGCATGGTCGAGTTGGGCGAGCAGGCACTTGCCGATCGCGGACGCGTGCGCGGTGGCCCGGAAGTCCACCCACTCGTGCACCGCCGGCGCGTGCTCGCCGTCGCACACCGCCTCCACCAGCAGTTCGCCGTCCTGGTAGCGGCTGAAGTAGACAGCGGCGCCGAGTTCGTCCCGCAGTTCCTCCAACTGGTGATACAGCTTGGCTCTCACCAGCGGCTCCCGGTGCTGCGCGCCGAGCAGCGTGAACGCCCCGCCGAGCGTCCACAACCCGTCCAGGTGCAGCAGGTACCCCTCGGTCTCCAACTCCTCCGCGAACAGCCGCACCGCCGTCTCCGGCATGCTCAGCGCCCGCGCCAGATCCCCCGTCGTACACCCGTCCGGATAGCGGTCCACGGCCTCCAACAACCGCAACGCCCGCCGCAGCACCCCGAACGGCCCCGCCCCGCCACCACCCGGCCCCAGCAGATCACTCCGCCCCCGGCTCACCGTCGTCATTCCCCCGACCCCCTTCCTTCTCACCCCACCGTCCGCCCAGCGTAGCCAGCAAGCGAACACCCCATCATCCGCTCACCGGATATTCCCCCGCCAGAGCCACTCCCCCTTGACAGGCATATGCCGCGAGGGCCCTTCAGGGGTCACCCGCCGTACAGCCCCCTGATCGCCCCCGCGTCCCTCAACGGCCGCGCCCCCGCCACCTCTTGTCCGACCAGCCCCCGCGCCTCCTCCACCGGCAACGCGTTGAACCACCGCAGCGCCACCGCATCCAGCCCGGAGGGCGTGAGCCGCCCGACGACCCGAAGCCGCGCCAACCCCCCGTCCGGATACACATTGACGCGCACGTGCGTGACGGCCGGGCCCGAAAGCCGGTACCGGTGCCGCGTATCCGGCTGCAATCGCGTCCGGGGCAACAACACCGCCTCCGGCCCCACGAGTTCCGCCCACCCGGGCGCATTCGCGACGAAGCACGAGGTGTCCACCTCCACCGCCAGCACCTCGCCCTCCCCGGCCAGGGCGAGGCGTACCCAGTCGTGTCCCTTGTCCCGTCGGCGGCGGGTCTCCCAGCCGTCGCCCATGACGGTGGCCCGGCCGGGGGCGTTCAGGTGGTGCGGGGAGGAGTAGTAGCGGTCGGACGCGTCCTCGGCGACGCCGCCGTACTCCTGTGCGGCCAGATCGAACGTCAGCCCGGCCAAGTCCCGTGGGTCGGGCAGGACTTCGCCGTGCACCCGCAGCCGGGCGACACCGCCATCGGGCCAGATGTTCAACCGGACGTGGGTGTAGCGGACGGGGTCGGTGACGGGGAACGTGTGCGCGGTGTCGCCGCGCAGCGGCGTTCGCGGGACGATCTCGGTCCACCGCGCGGCGGCGACCTCCGCGGGCGAGGGGTGGCCGGGGACGGACGCGGCCTGCACGGACGCCGTCTCGGGGTGGTTGCCGGTGAAGTGCGCGGTGTCCACGACGACGCCGCGCACCAGACCGGCCGCGCCGAGCCGGACGATCACCCAGTCGTGGTCCTCGTCGGTGGGGTGCGGCTGTTCGGCGCTGATGCCGCGCCGGCGGCGGGACTCCCAGCCGTCCATGATCTGGCCCTTGTGCCCGAAGGTGTGCGGGCGGAACTCGGCGGGCGCGGCGACCAGCAGGTTCTCGGCGTCGGCGAAGGTGTCCTCGTTGGTGGCGATCACGCCCGCGCCGAGTGCCCGGGAGGCCAGGTCGACCAGTTCGGTGAACGCCTGCTGACTGTCACTCAACCGACTCTCCTCACAAGCGAGTTCAAGGACGGACGAGCTGCCGGCCGTGCGGAGCCCCGGCCGGGTCGACGGGCCGTCCGCGCAGCCAGGTGCGGCGGACCTGCCCGACGAGGGTACGGCCCGCGTACGGGGTGACGGGGTTCTTGTGGTGCAGCCGTTCGGGGTGGACGGTGAACGGGCCGTCCGGGTCGAAGGCCACCAGGTCGGCGTCGCAGCCGGCCGCGATCGCACCCTTGGCCCCGGCGAGGCCGACCAGCGCGGCGGGTCCGGCGGCCATCCAGCGCACCACGTCCGCCAGTTGGTGGCCGCGCCGCCGGGCCTCGGTCCATACGGCCGGCAGGCCCAGCTGGAGGGAGGCGATGCCTCCCCATGCGGCCGCGAAGTCCCCACTCCCGCCGTCTCGTTGAAACAGTTTGAGGTCCGGCGTGGACGGCGAGTGGTCGGACACCACGGCGGCGAACTCGCCGTCCGCGAGCGCCTGCCAGAGCAGGTCCCGGTTGGCGGCGTCCCGGATCGGCGGGCAGCACTTGAACGCGGTGCCCCCGTCGGGGACGTCCTCGGCGGTCAGCGTCAGGTAGTGCGGACAGGTCTCGGCGGTGACCCGCACCCCGTCCGCGCGGGCCCGGCGCAGCAGTGGCAGCACGGCGGCGGACGAGACGTGCAGCAGGTGCACCCGGGCGCCGGTGCGGCGGGCGCACTCCAGCAGCGCGGCGACCGCGACGGTCTCGGCGCGGTCCGGCCGGGAGGCCAGGAAGTCGCGGTAGCGCACGCCGGGGACGTGCGGGGCGGCGTCCAGCTCGGCCGGGTCCTCGGCGTGGACGACGGCCAGCGCGCCGAGCCGCGCCTGTTCGGTGAGCGCGGCCGCCAGGTCGGCGGGGGTGGCCAGGTGGGGGAACTCGTCCACGCCGGACGGGGCGAGGAAGGACTTGAACCCGAACACCCCGTCCCGGTGCAGCAGTTCGAGCCGGTCGGTGTTGCCGGGCACCGCCCCGCCCCAGAACCCGACATCCACCCAGGTCTGGCCCTCGGCGGCCTTCCGCTTGGCGGCCAGGCCCTCGACCGTGGTGGTCGGCGGGACGGAGTTCAGCGGCATGTCGATCAGCGTGGTGACCCCACCGGCCGCCGCCGCCCTGGTGGCGGACGCGAAGCCCTCCCACTCGGTGCGCCCCGGCTCGTTGACGTGCACGTGGGTGTCGACCAGCCCGGGCAGCAGCGCGAGGTCGCCGAGGTCGGTCAACTCCCGGCCGTCCAGGGACAGTTCACCATGCCGGGCGATCCGTTCGATCCGCCCGCCCCGCACCAGCACATCGGCGGCGCGCTCCCCCTCCGGCAGCACCACCCGCCGGGAGCGGAAAACCATGGGCATCAGGAACCTCCGAACGCCGGAAGAGTCCTGGGAGCCTAGAACCGGCCCGATCGACCGTCAATGCGGCCCACCGGCACTGGCATTCTCACCTTGGCGGGCCGAAATGAGCCCGCACACCGGGAGAATCACCATATGAACATCGAACTGCGCCACCACACCGAGCTGACCGCACAGGCCCGCCAGGACCTGCTCGCCGCCTATGCCGACGTCCGGGCACCCCTGCTGCACCTGCCCAACTACTCCGTCGCGGCGTTCACCGAGCGCCTCGACCGGCACGCCACCGACCCCGGCTTCGGACTCGTCCTGGCGTACGACGGTGAAGTCCCGGCCGGGTACGCCTACGGCAACACCATCGACGACACGTACTGGAAGCGGATGGCCGAGCCCCTGCCCGACGGCTTCACCGACGCCCCCGCGTTCGCCCTCAAGGAGATCGGCGTCCGCTCCCCCTGGCGCGGCACCGGCACCGCGCGTCGCATCCACGACGAACTCCTCGCCCGCCGCGCCGAAGGCCGCACCCTGCTCATGGTCAACCCGGCCGCCGGGGACGGCAAGGTCAGGGCGCTGTACGAGACTTGGGGTTACCGGGCCGTCAACAGCCAGGCATCCACGCCCGACTCGCCCCGGCTCGCGGTCATGCTCCGCGCGCGCTGACGTCTCCTCGGGCGCGCCCGCCCCAGGCGTTCCACGATCCGAAAGCCGGGCGCTACTGAATCTCCATCCGATCGTCTCATCCGACCATCTACCGGCCGGTCGGTCGATAGGGTGAACGAGTGCGACTGATGGTGGAGTTCACGACCGAACCGTTCAAGCTGAACGGTTTCCCCGAGCACGCCGCAACCGCCCGCCGGGCGGCCGAAGAGGCCGGCCTGGCCGTCTCGGTGGGGCCGTTCGGCACCAGCGCCGAGGGGGACGCCGAGCAGGCGCTGGCCGCCGTGACCCGGCTGCTGCGGGAGACCCTGGCGGTCGGCGCGAGCCGAATCTCGCTCCAGGTCAGCGTGTTGGCCGACGACCCGGCCCCGGCCGAACCCGGCCCGCCGACCGCACCCGACGGCCCGCCGACCGCGCCCGACGGCCCACCGGCGACGCCCGACGGCCCACCGATGACGCCGGACGCCCCGCCGACGAGCCCGCCAATGGCCCCGCCGCTGACGTCCGACGAAGGAAGGACGCCGTGAACGACGCCCCCGACCACCCGCTCACCGCGGCCCTGAAGCCGCTGCTGGAGGCGGTCGGCGCCACCGCGGTCGACCTCTCCGAGGCGCGGGCGGAGGACGTCGTCCTGGAGTGGGACGGCGCCCCGGCCGTCGCGGTGCGGCTGCCGCACCTGGGCAGCGCGCTGGACCGGCTGTTGGCCGAGATGGCCCGCCAGTTCGACGGCCGTCCGCTGGCCGAGCTGGGCCGCACGGAGAAGCAGCGGGTGGTCGCCCTGCTGGAGGAACGCGGCGCGTTCACCGTCCGCCATGGGGTGGAGACCGTCGCGTCGGCGCTCGGTGTCAGCCGGTTCACCGTGTACAACTACCTGAACCGGCAGGAGAAGTCCTGACGTGTCGGGCGCCGCCCACCGTCGCCACGCTTCGCCCTCCGTCGCCACGCACCGCGCCGCCACAAACAGTTCAACAAAGCGTTGACGGCCCGTCGGGGCTCGTTCTAGCTTGTCCGGGTGGCACCGAATCCAGGAGGTCCTTCCGTGACCGAGCCACCCGCCGACTCCCCCGTCCTCGCCGCACTGGCCGCCACCGACTCCGCCGAACTGCGAAGAACTCTGCTGGAGATCTGTTCCAGCCCGGCCTGGGCCGCCGCCGTCGCCGCGTCCCGCCCCTGGTCCGACCGCGCCGAACTGCTCGCCGCCAACGCGCGGGCGACGGCGCAGCTGTCGGTGGCCGCGCTGAACGCGGCGCTGGCCGGCCACGCCCGGATCGGCGCGCCCGCGGCCGGCGACGCCGCGTCCGAGCGCGAGCAGTCCGGCGTCCGGGGCGTCGAGCCGTCCCTGCTGGGCGAGTTGGCGGCGGCCAACGCCGCGTACGAGGCGAAGTTCGGCCACGTCTTCCTGATCCGCGCCACCGGCCGGACCGCGGCCGACATGCTCGCCGCCCTGCGCGAGCGGCTGCCGCACGACGCCGCCACCGAGGCGGAGACCGTCCGCAAGGAACTGCGCGAGATCAACGAACTCCGGCTCGACCGACTGCTGTCCAGCTGATCCACCTGAGGAACCGCCCATGGCCGGCATCTCCACCCACGTGCTCGACACCAGCCTCGGCCGCCCCGCCGCGGGCGTTCCGGTCGAACTGGCCGTGCGCACCGAGGACGGCTGGCGGTTGCTCGGCGCCTCCGCCACGGACGCCGACGGCCGGGTCACGGGGCTGCCGGCCGTGGCGGGCGGCTCGGTCGCCCGGCTGCGGTTCGACACCGCCGAGTACCACGCGGGGACGGGGCAGCGGAGCTCGGGGCAGCGGAGCTCGGGGCAGCAGCCGTTCTTCCCCGAGGTCTCGATCGTCTTCACCGTCGCACCCGATCAACTCCACTACCACGTACCGCTGTTGCTGAACCCGTTCGGCTACTCGGTCTACCGCGGCAGCTGAGCGCCGGGGCAGCCGCTTCCACCACCTGGGAGACACAAGGAGGCACGTCATGGCCCACGTGCTCGGGCAGAACCAGTACGGCAAGGCGGAGAACCGCATCGTCCGGGTCCGCCGCGACTCCACCGGCCACGAGATCAAGGATCTGAACGTCTCGGTCTCGCTGCGCGGCGAGTTCGACGACGTCCATCTGACCGGCTCGAACGCCAACTGCCTGCCCACCGACAGCATGAAGAACACCGTGTACGCGTTCGCCAAACAGCACGGCATCGACTCCGCCGAGGGATTCGCCGCCCTGCTGGCCCGGCACTTCGTGGCGGACGCCGAGCGCGGCGTGGTGCGCAGCGCCCGGATCCGGGTCGAGGAGTACGGCTGGGACCGGATCGCCACCCCCGACTCACCGTCCCCGTCCGGTCATTCCTTCGTCCGCAACGGGCAGGAGGTGCGCACCACCGAGGTGGAGTACGACGGCGAGCGGTTCCGGGTGGTCTCCGGGCTCAAGGATCTGGTGGTGCTGAACACCACCGGCTCGGAGTTCCGGGGGTTCCTCAAGGACCGCTACACCACCCTCCAGGAGGCCGAGGACCGGCTCCTGGCCACCCAGGTGACGGCACGGTGGGCGTTCGGTTTCGACGGCCGCGACGGGCAGCGGCAGCCGGACTGGAACCGGTCGTACCCGGAGGTCAGGCGGCACCTGTTGGAGGCGTTCGCCGACACCTACTCGTTCTCCCTGCAGCAGACGCTGCACGCGATGGGCAGTCGGGTGCTGGACCACCGCGCCGAGGTGGACGAAGTCCGGCTGGAGCTGCCCAACAAGCACCATTTCCTGGTCGATCTGGCGCCGTTCGGGCTCAAGAACGAGAACGAGGTCTACTACGCCGCCGACCGGATGTACGGCCTGATCGAGGCCACCGTGCACAGGGAGGGCGTCACCCCGGTCATCCCCGTCTCCTGACTCCGTCTCCTGACTCTGTCTCCTGACTCTGTCTCCTGACTTCTGGAGTTCCCATGGCAGTTCGGCCCCTGGACGTGGACGACCGGCGGATCGTGATCGAGAACGCCGCGATCGC
Source organism: Kitasatospora sp. NPDC051984 (assembly GCF_044593455.1). NCBI lineage: Bacteria > Bacillati > Actinomycetota > Actinomycetes > Kitasatosporales > Streptomycetaceae > Kitasatospora > Kitasatospora sp. NPDC051984. The sequence goes on along the minus strand of NZ_JBIUCB010000005.1, from coordinate 206,672 downwards.
CACCGTCGACGCCGCCGGCACCGAGTACGCGCGCGGGCACGTGGTCGTGCTCGACAACACCGTCGAGTCGGTCGGCGACGGGCCCGCGCCGGCCGGGCTCGCCGGCGTGGCGCGGCGGATCGACGGCGAGGGGCACCTGCTCACGCCCGGGCTGGTCAACACCCACCACCACTTCTACCAGTGGCTCACCCGCGGACTGGCCCAGAACGACACCCTGTTCGACTGGCTGGTGGCGCTGTACCCGACCTGGGCGCGGATCGACGCCGAGCTGATGCACGCCGCGACGCTGGGTTCGGCGGCGGCGCTGCTCAAGTCGGGCTGCACCACGGCCGCCGATCACCACTACGTCTTCCCGCGCGGCGCCGGCGACCTGCTCGGCGCGTCCATCGAGGCCGTCCAGCAGCTCGGCCTCCGGTTCACCGCTCTGCGCGGCTCGATGGACCGCAGCCGGAAGGACGGCGGGCTGCCGCCGGACCACGCGGTGGAGGACACCGACGAGATCCTCGCCGCCTCGGAGGCCGCGGTCGACCGGTGGCACGACGCGTCCTTCGGCTCGATGCTGCACCTCGCGCTGGCGCCCTGCTCCCCCTTCTCCGTCTCCACCGAACTCCTGACTCTTTCTTCGGAGTTGGCCCGTCGCAAGGGCGTGCGCCTGCACACCCACGGCTCGGAGACCGCCGAGGAGGCGGAGTTCTGCCGCAAGCTCTTCGGCATGGGCCCCACCGACTACTTCGAGTCCACGGGCTGGCTCGGCGAGGACGTCTGGATGGCGCACTGCGTCCACCTCACCGACTCCGACCTCGCCAAGTTCGCCGAGACCGGCACCGGCGTCGCCCACTGCCCGTCCTCCAACGCCCGCCTGGCCGCCGGCATCGCCCGCGTCCCCGACATGCTCGCCGCCGGCGTCCCCGTCGGCCTCGGCGTCGACGGCACCGCCTCCAACGAGTCCGGCCAGCTCGGCACCGAACTGCGCAACGCCCTCCTGATCAACCGCCTGGCCCGCCGCCCCGACGCCCTGACCGTCCGCCAGTCCCTGCGCCTCGCCACCATAGGCGGCGCGAGGGTCCTCGGCCGCCAGCACGAGATCGGCTCCATCGAACCGGGCAAACTCGCCGACCTCGCCCTCTGGAAGATCGACGGCCTCCTCCACTCCACCATCGCCGACCCCGTCGCCGCCCTCGTCCTCGGCGCCCTCCCCCCACTCACCACCCTCCTCGTCAACGGCACCCCCGTCATCGAGCACGACCACCTCACCACCGCCGACGAATCCCACATCGCCCGCACCTGCGCCCGCGCCGCCCGCGACCTCGCCTCCCGCACCTGACCGGCTGTCGGCCGGGTGCGATAGCGTCCGGCCCTTCGGCGATGTGAGGAGTATGCGGATGGGCGCCAGCGACTGGCACTACGTCACCCCCTACCCGGGTTCGCCGCAGCGCAGCCTGGACGCCCTGCACCAGGCTGAGTTCGCCGCGCACTGGGCCGGCCAGGAGTACGACACACTGCGCGACGAGATCGACTGGCGCTGGACCGGCAAGTACGTCCTCCTCCGCACCCATGGCGAGCCCACCCACCTGGGAATCTTCGGCAGATCGGGTGACTGAGGCGGTGTCGGCCCGTTGCGGTAGCGTCCGGACACCGACCGCGACTTGAGGAGCATGAGGATGGGCGCCAGCAGCTGGGAGTACCTCACCGTCTACCGGGGGACTCCGCAGAAGACAGTGAACGCCCTGCACGCGGAGGTGTTCGCGGGGACGGGCTGGATCGGGGCGGGTGAGTACGAGTCGATCGAGGAGCTGTGGGCGGACGAGGAGTTCATGGGTGAGGAGGGCACCCACTCGATCCTGGACATTCCCAAGGCGGTGCTGTTCAGCAACGATCCGGCGGGGTACGACGACCTGGGGACTGTCCGGCCGCTGTCGTCCGAGCGGCTGCTGCACCACTTCGGGACCGACCGGCCGAGTGTGGAGCAGTACCGGCGGGCGATGGAGGGCCGCGAGCTGTTGGAGGAGACGCGCCTGCGGTGGACCGGGCGGTTCGTGGTGCTGTACACCGACGCCGAGGCGACCCACTTCGGGGTGTTCGGGTACTCCGGCGATTGACGGGACGTCAGCGGCGGGCGGCAGCCACCGGCACGGGCGTCCACCTGACGGAGGACCCGATCTCCTCCGTGAGGGCGAGCACCTGACAGGTCCTCAGGTCGATTTCCGCAGCCCGTCGGGCCAGCAGGATCGAACCATGCGATTCAGCGTGCTCCACCCGTCCCCGACGGTCGGCAACACCGCGCGGCCGGTCCCCCGTTGGGCCGTCCGTTCGGCCCAGCTCATACCCCTGGCCGTGCTGCCGTCGTGCATCTGGCGCCTGCCGTTCGCGTTCGACTTCGAGATGGGCCAGGTCTACGAGGTCCACAAGACCTGGCACTGGTGGGTGATTCTCTACGTCTTCGGGCTCAGCGTGCTCTCCGAGGGGCTCGCGTACCTGTCCTTCGGCCTGGTGGCCGGATGGGGCGAGGTGGTGCCGGCCTGGATCCCGTTGATCGGCGGCCGGCGCGTCCCGCCGTTCGCGGCGATCGTCCCGGCCACCCTGGGCGGGCTGGGGCTGGTCGTGCTGTGGGATCCGCTGCCGCTCGCCTTCCTCGACCTCGGAGTCCCGATGGTCGAGTACTCCAACGGCTGGTGGAAGGCGCTCGCGGCAGCGGCCACCATGCCACTGGTCCTGTGGGGACCGCTTGTCCTGGCGCTGACCTTCGCGTACTACCGACGCCGTCGCGAAGAATGACGTCGGGTCACGACAGCGCTAGCTGACGCAGTGAACCGTCAACTCCGCATGCCACAGGTCCCCGTCGTACCACGCGGACGTGATCCCTCCACCGCACTGGCTGTCGGTGAACCCGGCGGCGCGGGCCTGCGTGAGGGCACGGTTGTGCGCCGACTGGCCGGCGAGGAGCACGGTCGAGCCGGTGCCGACCGCGGTGAAGTCGGCGGTCGCCGCCGACGTTGCGTCAGCTTTACTTTCGGTCGCTCTCCCACGGCCACGCGGCGTCCCGCCCGGCCTCCAGCAGCGGGATGAGCCGGAACGCGACGTCGGTCAGGCCGCCGAAGGTGTGCCGCCGCGCGCTGCCGGACGGGGCGTGACCGGCACGGTAGCCCGCCAGGTTCCAGGTGTAGGTGGGGATGTGGGAGGGGACGGACTCCAGCGCGTTGTGCGAGTAACTCCCGTACGCCTGCTCGTCGGTGACGATCACCACGCGGTCGTGTCCGCGGTAGTGCGTCCGGACGGCTTCGGCGGTGTTGGTGCCGCCGAGGTTACCGAACCGGTCCAGCACCTTGAGCACCGCGTCGCCGCGCTGCACCCGGATCGCCCGGCTGCTGGTGCCGAACTCGACCAGGTTCGCCTCCTCGGCCCGCAGGGCGAGTGCGGTGCCGAAGATGGCCGCGGTGTCGGCCCGGTTGAGCTGGGACTGCGCGCTCGGCCGGTCGAACATCGAGCCGGACCGGTCCACCAGGATCAGCGAACGGCCGGGCAGCGCAGGGACGTTGGCCAGCGAGTGCTTCAGCGCCGTCTCCAGCGCGTGGCCCCAGCGCAGCGACGGCGCGTGCCGGTGGGCGGCCAGGTAGCGGAACGGGAACTGGCGCGAGCGCTTGACCTCGCCCGGGTCGGCGATCCGCCGGGCGACCTGCTCGGCCACCTCGGCCGACACGCCGGCCTGGTCGAAGTTGCGCAGGTTGCGCACCAGCGCCATCGCGCCCATGGACGGGATGACGGCCTCCCAGACGGCCGCGCTCAGCGGCCCCTGGAGCCAGCCGGCCAGCGCCTCCCACGTCATGCCCGCCTCGGCCAGGCGCTCCGCGCCGCCGGGGCCGGTGACCAGCGCGCGGCGCTCGGCCACCGGGACGGCCATCAGCGCGTGGTGGGCGGTCAACAGGGCGTCGCCCGGCGGCGGGACGGCGGTGTCGGGGCGGTGCCGCCGGTCCAGCGCGTAGCGGAACAGCTCGCTCTGCCACGGCTTTTCGGGGTGCGGCGACGGGTGGGTGAGCTCCAGCACGTCGCCGAACCGGAAGCCCTTGCCCGCGGTGTCGTACTTGAGCAGCGCCCGCCCGTTGTACAGCCGGCCGACGGCGTCCGCGACGCCGCGCTTGACGGGCTTGGGCAGCGCGCGCCCGTACCGGGACGTCCAGTAGGCGAGCAGTTCGCCGGGCTCGTCGGGGCGCTGCAGGACGGCGTCGATCACCTGCCGGGAGTGGCCGGGGAGCTTCGCGTCCAGCCGGGCGCGGGTGAACTCGGCCGCGCCGACCAGCGAGGCGGTGCGCATCGCGGCGCCGTGGCGCAGCCAGCGCAGCAGGCCGAGCGTCCACTCGGGGTCGCTGACGGCGAGCGAGCGCACCAGGGTGGTGTAACGGTCGTCGCGGTCGCCGCCGCGCTCGTAGAAGGTGTCCTGGCCGACCAGGTTGGCGACCGCCAGCAGGAAGAGTTCGGACTTCTCGTCGCGCAGGTGTCCCGGCCCGCCCTGGTGGTTGGCCGTGAGCTGCCCCGTCGTGACGACGGGCGAGCTGGGGCCGACGAGGGCGGGCTTCTTCGAACGGCGAAGGTTGAAGCGGGACATGTGGACTCCTCCTGCGGGCGGGCATGCCGAACCGGGGCGTCCGAGAATTACCGGTCGCGTGGACCGGCCTCGGCGGAGGTAGCAGTCTGGTGCTCTACCAACTGAGCTACCGGCCGCGCTCGCGCACGGCCGACCGGGACTCGAACCCGGAACCGCCAGATCCGGAAGTAACCCCCGCCTGCGCACCGGACGCCCCGGCGCGGTTGCCCTCCCGAGATCAAAGGTGGCGCCGGTGGGATTCTTTGGAGGAAGTAACCGGCGTCTGCGCACCGGGAGGTGGCAGTCGTTCTGAAGTTTGGTGTCCAGAGAACAGAAGCGGCGGAGGCGACATTAGCTGCTCTCCCAACTGAGCTACGCCGGCTCGAAAGCCGGCGGCGGGACTCGAACCCGCGACCTGCCCATTACAAGTGGAAGTAACCCCTGCCTGCGCACCTGGACGAGAACGACCTTATCCGTCCGCCGCCCCCGCCCGCACCTGAGTTTTCCGTCTCAGTCGAGCAAGGCGAGCGCCGGCAGCGTCAGGAACTCCGGGAACTCCTCGCCCAGCGCCACCTGTTCGAACAGCGCGGCGGCCTCGTCCCACCGCCGCCCGGCTTCGGCCTCCGTCTCCGTCCGCAGCGCGGCGAGTTCCCCCGCCAGCAGCAGCCGCACCTGTTCTGCCGTCACCTTCTCGCCCGTGTCGGCGAGCACCACGCCGTTGTGGATCCACTGCCAGATCTGCGAGCGGGAGATCTCGGCGGTGGCGGCGTCCTCCATCAGGTGGAAGATGGCGACCGCGCCGATCCCGCGAAGCCACGCCTCGAGGTACCGGACGCCGACCTGAACGGCGTTGCGCAGCCCGGTGGACGTACAACTGCCTTGTGCACCCGCAATGTTGAGCAGTTCTGCCGCCGTGACGTCGCCGGCCGCCCCCGGGTTCTCCTTCTGGTGCGGGCGCTCGCCGAGCACCGCGTCGAAGCACGCGCGCGCCACCGGCACCAGGTCGGGGTGGGCGACCCAGGAGCCGTCGAAGCCGCCGGCCGCCTCCCGTTCCTTGTCCGCCCGGACCTTCGCCAGCGCCGCCGCGTTGACCTCCGGGTCGGTGCGGGACGGGATGAACGCCGCCATCCCGCCGATCGCGTGCGCACCGCGCCGGTGGCAGGTCCGCACCAGCAGGCGGGTGTAGGCGGCCATGAACGGGGACGCCATGGTGACGCTGTTGCGGTCGGGGAGGATGAACCCGGCGCCGGCGTCCCGGAAGTTCTTCACGATCGAGAACAGGTAGTCCCACCGTCCGGCGTTCAACCCGGCGGCGTGCTCGCGCAGTTCGTGCAGGATCTCGTCCATCTCGAAGGCGGCGGTGATGGTCTCGATCAGCACGGTGGCGCGGATCGTGCCGTGCGGGATGCCCAACTCGGCCTGGGCGTGCGTGAAGACCTCGTTCCAGAGCCGGGCCTCCAGGTGGCTCTCGGTCTTCGGGAGGTAGAAGTACGGGCCGGAGTTGGGGTCCTGCGCGCCGCGGGCGAGCAGCCGGGCCGCGTTGTGGAAGAAGTACAGGCCGAAGTCGACGAACGCGCCGGCCACCGGCTCGCCGTCCACGCTCAGGTGCCGCTCGTCCAGGTGCCAGCCGCGCGGGCGGACCACGACGGTGGCCAGTTCGGCGGCGGGCTTCAGCGTGTACGCCTTGCCCCGGGCGTCGGTGAAGTCGATCCGGCCCTCGAACGCGTCGATCAGGTTGAGCTGGCCGGAGACCACGTTCGCCCAGGTCGGGGCGGAGGCGTCCTCGAAGTCGGCGAGCCACACCTGCGCGCCGGAGTTCAGCGCGTTGACGGTCATCTTGCGGTCGGTCGGGCCGGTGATCTCGACCCGGCGGTTCACCAGGGCGCGCGGCGCGGGCGCGACCTGCCAGTCCGCGGCGCGGATCGCGGCCGTCTCCGGCCGGAAGCCGAGGGTGCCGGTGCGGGCGATCTCGGCCCGGCGCGCCGTACGCGCTGCCAGCAACTCCCGGCGCCGGCCGTCGAACGCGCGGTGCAGGCCCGCGACGAACGCCAGCGCCTGCGGGGTGAGCACCTCCTCGGCCCGCTCCACGGGCGGGCCCGAGACCGTCACTCCCGGAACCGTCGAACCCTGATCTGCTGCCATGGGCTGCACACTCCTCGGGCTGATCCGCTATTCCGTTCTGTAGAGTGGAGATTAGTTTCCGCGATGCAGAATTTCAATGAAGGAACCACACCGTGGCCAGCAGCCCCACCGAACGCACCACCGGCTCGGTGCAGTCCGTCGAACGCGCCTTCCTGCTCCTCGAATCCCTCGCCGACGCCGGCGGCATCGCCACCCTCAGCGAACTCTCCGCCGCCTCCGGCCTGCCGATGCCGACCATCCACCGCCTGGTCCGCACCCTGCTCACCCAGGGGTACGTCCGCCAGGACTCAGCCCGCCGCTACACCCTCGGCCCGCGCCTGATCCGCCTCGGCGAGACCGCGAACCGGCTGCTCGGCTCCTGGGCCCGCCCGTTCCTCGCCGAACTCATGGAAGCCACCGGCGAAACCGCCAACCTGGCCGTCCTGGAGGGCTGCGAGGTCGTCTACGTCGGCCAGGTCCAGTCCCGGCGCTCCATGCGGATGTTCACCGAGGTCGGCCGCCGCGCCCAGCCGCACTGCACCGGCGTCGGCAAGGCGCTGCTCGCCCAGCTCCCCGAGGACGAGGCGCGCGCGCTGCTCGGCCCCGGACCGCTCCAGGCCCACACCCCGCACACCATCACCGACCCCGCCGCCCTGCTCGCCCACCTCGCCGCCGCCCGCGAGTCCGGCTACGTCGTCGACGACCAGGAGCAGGAGATCGGCGTCCGTTGCCTCGCCGTCGCCGTCCCCGGCGCCCCCACCCCCACCGCGCTCTCCGTCTCCGGCCCCGAAGCCCGCATCCACTCCCTCGAAGCCCAGTCCGGCCCCGCCGGCCTCGTCCCCCTCATGCAGTCCGTCGCGGCCCGCCTCGGCGCCGCGCTCTGACGGCTCCCCGGTTACACCAGGCCCGACTCGTAGGCAGCGATCACCAGTTGGGCCCGGTCGCGGGCGGCGAGCTTGGACAGCAGCCGACCGATGTGGGTCTTCACCGTGCCCGCGCTCAGGTGCAGGTACGCCCCGATCTCGCCGTTCGACAGCCCGCGGGCCACCAGCACCAGCACCTCCCGCTCCCGGGGCGTCAGTTGCTCGGGGCCGACGGCCGCGGCCGGTCCGCGGCCCGCCGTCGGCCTCGGGACTGGCAGGCGGGCGAACTCGGCGATCAGCCGGCGCGTCACCGACGGCGCCAGCAGCGCGTCGCCCGCCGCGACCGTGCGGATTCCGTCCAGCAGCACCGCAGGCGAGGTGTCCTTGAGCAGGAAGCCCGCCGCACCCGCCCGCAGCGCCCCGTACACGTACTCGTCCAGGTCGAAGGTGGTCAGCACCAGTACCCGGGTGGCCGCCGTCTCCGGTGCGCCGGTGATCCGCCGGGTCGCCTCGATGCCGTCCAGCATGGGCATCCGAATGTCCATCAGCACCACGTCCGGCCGCAGGCGCGCGGTGGCGGCCACCGCCTGCTCACCGTCCTCGGCCTCGCCGACCACCTCGAGGCCGGGCGCGGTGTCGATCAGCAGCCCGAAACTCCCCCGCAGCAGCGGCTGGTCGTCGGCCACCAGCACCCGCACCGTCACGCGCCCTCCCCCGTCCCGTCCACCGGCAGCACGGCCGACACCCTGAACCCGCCGCCCGGCCGGGGCCCGGCGCTGAACGTCCCGCCGTACATCATCACCCGCTCCCGCATCCCGGCCAGCCCGTACCCACCACCCGACACACGGCGGTCCGGCACCTGCCCGGCACCGTCGTCGGACACCTCCACACTTACCTCGCCCGTCAGTTGACGGACCGCCACCTCGCACCCCGTCCCCGGCCCGGCGTGCCGCAGGACATTGGTGAGCGCCTCCTGGACGATCCGGTGCACGGTCAGCGCGACCCCGGCGGGCAGCGTCGGCCCAGGCTGCACCTCGCACGACACCCGCACCCCCGCGTCCACCGCCCGCCGGACCAGCACCGGCAGCTCGCCCAGGCCCGGCGCCGGCCCCTCCGCCGCGTCCGCGTCACGCAGCACCCCGAGCGCCCGGCGCATCTCGGTCAGCGCCTCCCGCCCGGTCCGCTCGATCTCCCGGACGGCCGCCCGGACCTCCGCCGGCCGCACCTCCGCGACATGGTCGGCGACCGCCGCCTTCACCACGATCACGCTCAGACTGTGCGACACGATGTCGTGCAACTCCCGTGCGATCCGCAGCCGTTCCGCCACCAGCGTCGCCTCCGCCGACCGCTGCGCGCGCTCCGCCGACCGCACCCGCCCGGCCCGCACCGCATGGCCGCCCGCCCAGGCCGCACCGAGCACCAGCGCCGTCACCGCCGCCGTCCCTACCGCCTCCCCGACCGTCCCCGACGGCGTCACCACTCCCTCGCCGAGCACCACCGCACCCGCCGACACCACAACCGCCGCCGCCAACGCCACCTCCGCCCGCCGGACCGGCTCCAGCAGAGCCACCGCATAACCCGCCAACGCGGCCGCCACGAACGGCTCCCTCGTCACATCGAGCAACGTGGCCGCCACCGAACTGCCCACCACCACAGCCAGCACCGCCAACGGCCACCGCCGCCGCACCGCCAACGGGCCACCAACCCCGAGCGCCACCAACACCGCCAGCCACGGCGGGCCGGTGAACCCCGGCTCGCCGCCGTCCGCCGCCATCGCCAGATACGCCGCCACCGCCACGGCCGCGACTGCCGCGTCAACTACCCATAGATGCAAGCCCGTTCGCACCCTCATCCCGCCTGTCCGACCAACACCATCGCCACGCCCACCGCCACCACCAGCAACACCCGCCCCGCCACCGTCCGGCCCGCCGGCCGCGGCCCGTCCCGCCACACCGCCACCCCCAACGGCACCAGTGCCACGCACAACCCCACCGCCGCCACCACCGATCCCACCGTCGTCCCCTTCAACACACCCAGAGGCATCGCCGCCCCCGCCGCCAACGCCACCGCCCGCACCGGCCCCAACACCCCTGCCCGCCAAGCCCCCCACGCCAGCAACACCCATCCGCCCATGATCGCCGCATTCAACGCACTGAACACATGGAACGCCCCGTACGACCCCGCCACCAGCGCCGTCGCCTCCCCCGCACCACGCTGCGCCACCAGCTGGAACGCCAAATGGTCCACCCCCGCGTGGAACGCCCGCGCACACAACCCCAGAACCGCCAACGTCCCGCCCCACCAAGCCAGTTCAGGCCTCCGCTGGGCCACCCGCCCAGCCAGCAGCGCCACCCCCGGCAGCAGCAGCGTCCACCCCGCCGACACCAACCCGTAGGAGACAGCCATCAGTTGAGGGCGCTCCCGAAACGCCGCCAACTGAGCCGGAAAGAAGAAGTCGTACCGCCACCGCACCACCACCCCCGCCACCACCAACACCGGCCCCACCACCAGCGCCGCCGCCCCCACCCAACGCCCCGGAAACCCGACCCACCCGCTCCGCATCTCATCCATGCCCCCAACCCTTCCGCCCCCGGGCCACCCCCGTCGTCGGAGCCAGGTCCACGCTTCGCCATCAGACCCAGGTCCGACCTCCGGTTGATCTAACCTTTCTTCGTGACACAGCAATTGAGCACCGTGGTGCTGATGTGCGGCCTCCCGGGAGCGGGCAAGACCACCTACGCGATGGGACTCGTGCAACGCGGCTTCACCCGCCTCTCCATCGACGAGGTGGTCTGGCAGCGCATCGGCCAACGCGACGCCGGCCTGGCGCTGGAGGCCGAGGCGTACGACCGGCTCAAGGAGGAAGTCCGCCGGGAGCAGCGGCAGCAGCTGATCGAACTGATGCTGGCCGGCCGCGACGTGGTGATCGACTACAGCTTCTGGAGCCGCACCGCCCGCGACGACTACAAGACACTCGTCGAGCACCACGGCTGCCGCTGGGAACTGATCCACCTCAAGGCCGACCCCGCAACGCTGAAGCGCCGCCTGGCAGTTCGCAACGCCGAACATGGCGCCAACTGCGTCACCGTGGACGAGTCACTGTTCGCACGCTACCTGGCCAACTTCGAGGAACCGCGAGGAGAGGGCGAACAGGTCTTCGTGCAGTCCTCGGCCTGAAGGCCCTCTCCGCTCATTTCAACTGGCTTTACAACTCGACCTGTTGACTTCTTCTCACTGCTGCCCGGCGGCGGGCGGCCCGGATCAGGACAGTGATCAGCTCAGCGAGATCGGCCGCACCAGCCGGATCGTCGGCATAGCGGGTGACGGTCAGCGGGGCGACCAGATCGAGCCGGATGCCGGCCAACTCCAGTACGTAACAGGCCGCCAGCATCGCCGAACGCCCGTTGCCGTCCGCGAACGGATGGAAGAACGCGACGTCCAGATACGCGCGCGCCGCCCGCGCGGCCGGCGGCAGGCGGGTGTCCGCACTCTCCCACAGGCAGTCGGCGAGATCGTCCCGCAACGACGGCGCGTACCCGTACCGCTCTCGGCCGGCCGGCCCGCAGCTCAAGGCCCAGCTCGCTCGCGGAGCAGCCACCGGCGTGGCCCGCGCCGTCGTCACCTGGGTGCTCGACCGGATCGCCGAGGACTTCAGCTGATCAGCGCCCGGTACGACGAGCCCTCGGGCGTGTAGATCAGGTCGAATTCGCGTCCGATGCCAGTCGCGGTCAGGTGCAGGCGGGCAAGCGCCTCGGCGGCCGTCGGGTAGCTGAGTCCGAGGGTGGCGGCGACGGCGTCCCGGTCGGCCAGCAGCGCGGGCTCGTCCTCCAAGTACTCGGCTTCGGCCGCCTCGCTCTCCTCCGCCGTGCAGTTCGGGCAGTCGCGCCACCAGGGTGCGGCGAGCAGCAGGCGCAGCAATTCGGGCAGTCCGACGGCGAGGAGGGCGGCGCCGCCCTCGGAGTCGGCGAACAGGATCGGACGCCCCTCGCCGCCCTCGCCGCAGAAGAAGTACGTCCCGCCACCGCCGTCCCCGGCGAACGGCTCCAACGAAAGGCCGTTCGCCAGGTGGACCGGTTCCACGTGTTCGGTGCGGGGGAGGTCGAGTTCGCCCGGCCAGTTGAAGTAGTCGGCGACGGCGTCATGGTCACGGAGCATGGCGAGCAAAGACGTTGGCATGCCGGGCACTGTAGTGCGGACGGCCGACACAGGGACGCCTACGCCGAGCGCAGCCGATCCAGCTCGTTCCCGATCGCCTCGCGCAACGCATCGTGCTGCGGACCGAGTGCGTACTGCGCATCGGTCCACCTGTCGCGCGGATAGAGCCACACCGGCATCCGCACCAACTCGCTCGGTTCCCAGTCGAACCGCGGCCACACGTGCGCGTGCAGAAACCCGTCGGTGTTGCCCAGGATCTCCAGATTGACCCGCCGGAAGGCCGGATCCATCCGGGCGCATGCCCGCTCGACTGCTTCCCCGAGCTGATCCATCTCGGACAGGAAGGTCAGCCGCTTGCCCTTGGGCAGGTCCGACAGTCGTTCCACCAGGGGGTCGTCCACCAGGAGCACCGAGTAGCCCGGCAGGAACTGCACATCGCCGATCACCGCGAATCCCGCGCTCAAGTGCCGTACGACTGCGGGGTTTTCGCCCCGCAGCGCACTCCCGATCCGATCCGTCCGCCAGTCGTCAACCATGTGCCAGAACCTACCTGGCCGCAGTCACCTCCCAGCACGGCACCGCTACGCCAGCCAGGCCGTCACCTGGCTCACCGCCGCGTTCCCCCAGGCCAGTTCCATGTGGTTCAGCCCGCTGAGCAGCGCGGTGCCGCCGACCTTCGCGATGCCGGTGGTGTCCAGCGCGCTGGCGGTGAAGACCAGGCCGTCGCTCGGGCCGCGGCCCTCGTTCAGGATGCCGGGGATGTCGGCCGAGCCGCCGGCCAGCAGGTAGGTGGGAATACCGAGCGGAACGCCCGCCTGCTGGAGGGGCTTGATCAGGGAGCCGGCGTCGATCGCGGCCTGGATGCCCTGGCCGGAGGTGTAGAAGCCCTGGCCGCCGTAGTAGGTGGTCCACCAGTCCTGCATGGTGCTGTCGACACCGTAGGGGCCGTCCCAGCGGGCGAGCAGTTGGCGCTGGCCGGGGAAGCAGTCGTAGCCGCCGGTGGGGAGTACGCCGAGGCAGGGCTGCGAGGTGTAGGTGCCGTAGCAGGTCATGTACAGGTGGGGGGACGGGGCGTTGGCGGTGCCGCCGCAGGCGGGCCAGGTGGCCAGGGAGAAGGCCCAGCCGTGCGCGTAGGTGTAGTCGAGGCCGCCGTTGGGGCCGCCGAGGGTGACGAGCTTGCGGACGTCGCCGGCGTAGGCGCGTCCCCAACTCGGCTTCACGGACGAGACGTAGGAGCGCGCCGCGACCTCGCCCTTGCTCCACGCCACCACGTCGACCTGGGCCGCGCCGGTGCGGGCCTTGATGACGGCGATGGCGTCGCCGACGGCCTGGGCCTGCATCAGGTTGTCGCCCTGCTTGTGCGCGAATCCGATCGCGAACACCCGGTGGCCGGATGCGGCCAGCGCCTGCGCCATGCCGGTGCTGGGGCAGCTGGACGCCCCGCAGTTGCCGGTCTCGCCGGGGTTCGCCCAGGCCCGGTCGGCGTTGTCGTTGGCGCCGTGCACCAGGAGGACGGGCGTCCCGGCGGCGGTGTTCCAGCCCTGCGCGCTGTACAGCAGGAACCGGCCGGAGAACGGGCGCTTCACGCCGCCGAAGTACGTGACCCGCGTGCCGTCCTGGTCGCCACGCCCGTCGGACGGGTACTGCTCCTGCGTGAACCCGGAGGTGCCGTCCAGGTAGCGCTCGACCTGCGCCCAGCCGTTGCCCGGCGAGGCGAACACGGCTTCCTTGGTGAGGTAGGAGGGGACGGCGGTGGCCGCGGCGGCCTGGGTGGGGGTGAGGCCGAGCGCGAGCAGCGCGCCGGCCAACAGGGCGGTGAACACGGACCTGAGCGGGTGACGCACCTGGTCCTCCTTCAACTGATGGGTGGCCGCCGACCGTCGACCACGTGGGGGTGGGACGGTCGGCGGCCCGACTGTGGGTCAGGTCACATTAGGGGCGACGGTCGCGGCCACCCATGTGTCAGGACCACAAGGTGCGGAGCCGGGTGGTGTCGGCGCACCACAAGCCGGATGCCCCCGCACCGCGAATCGGTGTCGGTACTCCGCACGACGGCCGGGTTTCCCGGCCACGACCCGTTGGTGAAGTGTTCGCGACAAGGGTTACGGGGGCGGCTGACGTGGCGTCACACTGCGGGCATGCGAATGACTCTCCGCGCGTTGAAGATCCGGGCCGTCTCGGTCGCCGCCCTCGGCCTGCTGACCCTCGCCCCCACCGCCGTGGCCACCACCGAGGCGCACGCGGCCGTCAGCGGGAACATCTGCTACTCGGCGCTGCCCAGCCAGGGCCGTGACACCATCCGCCTGATCGACGCCGGCGGGCCGTTCCCGTACTCCCAGGACGGCGTCACCTTCCAGAACCGCGAGGGTGTGCTGCCCGCCCAGTCGCTCGGCTACTACCACGAGTACACGGTCATCACCCCGGGCAGCCCGACCCGTGGCACCCGACGCATCATCACCGGCAAGGTCTTCCACGAGGACTACTACACGGCCGACCACTACGTGACGTTCCGCCGCGTCGACTTCGCCTGCTGATCGGGCCCCCGGTTCCGAGTCGGGTCCGATAGGTTGGGGCGGGTACGGCCACACCGGTCGCACTGGCTGCACCGGCAACACCGGCCACGCCAGTTGCACCGGCCGCACCCGCCCACCGCACCGATCGCCGAAGGACCGCCCACACATGACCGCCGCTCTGCCGGGCTTCGCCGGCCGCACCTACCTTTTCGAGGTCGACAACGGCGCGGCCTTCCGCAACTCCTACTCCGCGGACGGCACCCGGCTGCGCTGGGAGGGCCTCGGCGAGTCCGCCGGCCAGTACGAGGACGTCGCGCTGCACGCCGCCGCAATCGCCCCGGGCATCTGGTTCGTCTCCTGGACCGAGCGCAGCGGCATCACGGTCAGCCACGTCATGGACCTCAACGCCCTCACCGTCAAGGTCTTCTGGACCTGGGAGGGCGAGACCGGCCGGGTCGGCGAACTCCACACCGGTACCCTCACCCCGGCCTGATCCGCGTCCCCCCGCCGGCTTCCCTCACGCCTTCAGGTGCGCGGACAGGAACTGGAATCCGGAGGGGAGCAGCTTGATCCAGGTGGCGAAGTTGTGGCCGCCCTCGGGGACGGACGCGACGCCGGTGGTCATCGGCGGCTTGGCAGCCGCGGTGAAGGCGTCGGCGTCCTTGCGGAAGTCGCCGTCGCCCTTCTCGGCGCCGCTGAGCATGATCGCGGTGGCGGGCATCGGCAGGTGCTGGAGGCGCCACAGCAGGTCGGCCTCGTCGCGGCGCTGCTGGCTGCCCTTGAACAGGTCGCCGGTGGTGACGTCCTCGGCGGCCTTCAGGTAGCCGGAGATGGAGACGCCGCCGGCGAACACCTCGGGGTGCCGCATGGCGACCTTCGCGGCGCAGTAACCGCCGGTGGAGTTGCCCATGATGCCCCAGGCGGCGGGGCCGGTGGAGGTCCGGTAGGTGGCGGAGATCGCGCGCGGGACGTCCTTGGCGAAGTAGGTCTCGGCCTGCGGCCCGCCGGGGACGTTCTCGCATTCGGGGTCGGCGGGCATCGCGGGCGAGGGCCGCATCAGGATCAGGACGGTGGGCTGCATCCGGCCGGCCCGCATCTCGTCGAGCGCGACGCCGGGGTAGTTGAAGCGGGTGATCAGTGCCTTGGCGTCGCCGGGGAAGCCGGTCATCGCGATGACGGCCGGGAACTTCTTCTGCTCGTTGCCGGGCTGGAAGTACTGCGGGGGCAGGTAGACGTATCCGTCGGTGCTCAGGCCGGTGCGCGCGCCGGGGATGCGCACGGAGCGGATCTCGCCGACCTTCTGCGGGTCGCGTCCGAGCGTGGTGTTGACGGGTTCCTTGCCGGTTTCCTGGGCGGGCAGCACGGGCAGGTTGGTGGGCTCGGGCTCCGCGCTCGGGCTGGAGCTGGGGGCGGCCGTGGCCCCGACGGGCGCGACGGGCGCGGCGGCGGCCTTCACGGACACCGGGCCGTCCTTGCCGGTGCCCAGCAGGTCGTTCCAACTGCTGTAGAACGAGAAGTAGTTGTTCACCAGCAGGCCGATCACGGCGAGCAGCGCGAGCTGGCTTCCGAACAGCATGCCGATCCGGCCGAGGACGGCACGCCAGTGGCGGTTCGCGACTGCGGGCCACCACCAGACGGTGGCGCCGAGCACCATCAGCGCGATCTCGATCGTGAACAGCAGCAGTGTGGTGCTGGTCAGCCCCATGGCCGTGATCCCCGTGTCTTCCCCTCGCCGCGCGCCCACGAGCCAGTGGCAGACGGACTCGGCGCGGCCGTGCCGAACGTGCCGGCTAAGTATGCACGCTGCACCGGGGACGCCGGCGGCCACCCGAACGGTTCCGTCCCACCGCCCGCGCACGATCGAGCGGGACGGCGGAACGGACGGGACGGCGGAACGGACGGGACGGCGGAACGGACGGGACGGGCGTGGCGAATGCGACGGGTGTGACGAGGGGAGCCGGCAGTTGACCGGCGTCAGGCGTGGGTGTCACTGTCAACCGCTTCCGCACCAAGGAGGACGCCGCCGCCCCGCTGCTCGCCGACGGCTCCCGCCAGTGGATCGAGCTGCTCGCCACCACCGCACCCCGGCACCCCGCTGCTGCCTGCCCTGGTGGAATCCGCCCGCGGCGCACTCGACCCCGCCCCCGGCCGCCCCGCCGAATCCCTCGCCTGGACCAGGGGCCTGCTCCGCGCCATGCCCGACGACCCTGCCCTCCGCGACGTCTGGCACCGCACCCAGCACGACGCCGAACCGCCCCGCGCCCCGTCCTGGCCGCCCCGCACCGACCTCTCCCCCGACAGCCTGGCCGCCCGCACCGACCTCTCCCCCGACAGCCTGGCCGCCCGCACCGACCTCTCCCCCGACAGCCTGGCCGCCCGCCTGCTGGCCGCCGCCGCCAACGCCGCGATGCGGGTCGCCGTCGAGGCCTGGGCCGCGGGCGACACCGACCCGTCCGGCGCCGCCGACCTCGCCGAAACCGCCTTCCGCCGCCTGGCGGGGCCACTCACCGACCCGAACTGACGCCCGGCCTGAGGCCCCGCCCGCACCCGTCCGCCCGGCCATCCGCCGGGCGGACTCCCACCCCTCAACTCCCCTACCAATAAGGCTTGTTCATACCGGATTCATGCCGGATTCATACCGGCACAACCGCCACCGGACACTGCGCGTGATGCAGGACGGCATGCACGGGCGTCGCCAGCCGCAGACCGAAGCGCGGCGCCGGCTGATGCCGCGAGAGCACCACCAGCGAGGCGGCGCGCGACTCCTCGACCACGGTCGCGGCGGTGTTGCCGGTCAGTTGCTGCGACTGCATCTCGACGGCCGGGAACTCCTCCCGCACCGGATTGCAGGTGCGCACCAGCAGTTGCTCGTGCAGCTGGTTCTCCTCCCCCAGCTCGTCCACCATCGGCGCCATCCGCCCGACGTCCGCGACCACCGGCGACCAGGTGTGCAAGGCCCGCACCACCGACCCCCGCCGGGCAGCCGTCTCGCACCCGAACCGCAACGCGGCCGCGTCCCGTTCGTCGTGCACGGCCACCAGCACCGGCCCGTCGGGATACTCCGCCCCGCGCACCACCACCACCGGACACGCCGCGTGCGCGGCCACCCGCAGACTGACCGACCCCAGCAGCAACGACGCGAACCCGCCGTGCCCACGCGTCCCCAACACCGCCAGACCGGCGTGCTCGGCGGCCGTCAGCACCGCCTCCGCCGCATCGCGCGGAACAACGTCACCGGTGATCCTCAACCCCGGGTGCGCGGCCTCCAGCCCCATCCGGACGGACTCCAGCAGCTCCTCCGCCTCGCGCAGGATCAGATCCGTGACGGTCGTCCCGGTACGCGGCGAGAGCGTGACGGTCCCCGTATTGACGGCATGCACCAGGTGAAGACTCTCCCCCCGCCGCTCGGCCTCCCGGGCCGCCCACTCGGCAGCCTCGTTCGAAGGCGCCGAACCGTCAACCCCGGCAATCACCCCACTGGGTCCCCTGATCTCCATCACACACTCCTCGGACCAGGCTCGCTCCTTCCAGCATGCGCCGCCCCGCACCACCGGCCAAGCAGGGACGGCGGGGGCCCCGGAAAACGCTTTCCCACTGGGGGCCCGGCCGTTGCATTCGGATGTACGGAAATCGTTTTCCGCCTTGGCCCCGCCACCGCTCAGGACTCCCGCAACGGCCTGCTTCCCAGCGCATCGGCGAGCGCATCGTCCTGGGCGCGGGTGAGCTTGAGCGCCCACAGCACCGCCGCCGACTCGTCCGCGCCCTGCCCGCTGTGGTGCCTGCCACCGCTCAGCGGGGACTCGGCGCCACCACGACGCCGCGCCGCGGGCCGCCGGTTCCGGAGAAGCTGGCCGGCCGCCTCCCGCACCGAGTCGTCGGGCGCTCCAACCGCCGTGAGCGCGGCACTCACCCGTGCCGGCGCCTCCGGCGGCAGCCCGTCCTCCGCGAGCAACGGCAGCAGGAGCAGCAGTCGGGCCTCGACGTCCTGCACACCGGGTGCGGCCGGGTCGGGAGTCTCGGCGATGTGCACGACGTCGCGCCAGGACAGTCCCGGACCGGACCAGTCGCCGTCGTAGCCGGCCAGCTCCTCCGCCCGCGGCCAATCCGGCTGGGTCAGCAAGTAGTCGACCCCGCGGTCACCGACGAGGTTCCGGTACACCACGACGGCACAGTGACCGCCCCCGAACGGAACCCTCAGCACCGGCCATGCCCGCTCGTCCATGAGCACTTCGGACACGGCGTCAGCGTCCGCACCGTCATCACCGAACCACTCCGGCACCGCCCGAACCTCGCCCGAGGCGCACCAGCCCATGTCCAGCAGGTGATTGGACCAGAACCCGGCACGCTCGAGCAGCCCCTCACCCGCGACAAGCGGCCCGGGGCCATATCCCTTGATCAACACGGATCACAGCCTCGCAGTCGCAGCTGACACCCCGCTCTGCTTGCCCGACGGGCGAGTTGACCCCTCATGGGACGATCGGCCGGTGACTCAACCCGTGAACCGCGACCGCTCCCTCGAGGAACTCGAACGCCATCGCTGGCCGATCCCGAACCACGAGACCCCACTGGTGGCGACCGCCCGCAAGCTTCGGCGCAAGCCCATCGGCGACCTGACGGTCGAGAACCTGCGGATGCTGATCGGGCAGAACCTCGGGCTTGCCCACCTCCTCCCACTGGCCTTGGAAGTCCTTCGGGCCGAACCGCTGGCCGAAGGCGACTACTATCCGGGCGATCTGCTCGCCGCCGTCCTCACCAGGGACGCGGGAGTCTGGACCGACTTCCCCGAGCTCGGCCAGGAACTCCGCACGGTCGTCTCGGAGTTGGCCGACGTACCGCCCGCCCTGAGGCGCAGTGTCGAGGGGTTCCACCTGGCGTGATGTCCGGGGGCTGACGCAGTTCGTGCTCCGCCGATCGGCTACCTTGCCAAACATGCGAGCAGTGGACTGGACCGAGGTACGGCACCGGACTGTCGAGCCGAACCGCAAGCCCGCCGAGATCTGAGCCTGAACTGCCCTGCCGCTCCTGCCCGTTCACCCTGCCGAACACCCATCATCCCGGCGGGACGAACGGAAGAGCGATCACGCCAGGCCGAGCTCCTCCCGAGCCCCCGCCACCCACCCCTGCACGCCGAACGCCTCGCTCTTCTCGGCGAGTTCGGCCGCCTCGGCGAGCAGCGCCGCCGCGTCCTCGCGCCGTTCCTGCTGGGAGGCGAGGAAGGCGAGGCCGATCAGGTTGGCGGCGACGCCGGGCAGGAAGCCGAGTTCGCGGCGCAGCCGGGTGGACTCCTCCAAGTGGGCGCGGGCGGAGTCGAGTTGGCCGGTCGTGTGGTCGGCGATGCCGAGGTGCCGCAGCACGTACGAGAGGGTCAGCCGGTCGCCGGCCCGGGCGGCCAGTTCCCTGGCCCGCCGGAGGGAGGGCAGCGCCGTCTCGTTGTCGTCCCGTACCACCTGGTGGAACGTGCCCACCCAGAACAGTGCTTCGCCCTCGCCGCGTTCGTCGCCGAGCCGGCTGTACAGCTCGGCGGCCCGTTCGAAGAGCCCCAACTCCCGGGGGTCTTCGAGGCGTTCGCCCAGGTAGCGGGCGTGGATGATCTTCCCTCGGGCCAGTGCGAGGTCTGCTTCGACCCCGTCCAGCCCGCGTTCGGCAGGTTCGAGAGCGCTGGTGTCGCCCTTGAACACGGCCCGCTCGTAGCGGAGTTCTGCTTCTTCGATCCGTCCGTCCACAGTCATTCGGCGATCGTAACGGGCGTCAACTCCCGTCTAATCAGCGCACCTTGAGCATGCGGCGGGCGTCCCGGAAGCCCGTACAGCCGACCCAACAGCTACCCCGGCTGCTCCAACCGTTCCAGCAGCACCGACACATGGCTGTGCGACGGCTCCTTGACCGCCGTCAGCAGCACCAGGTCGCCCTTCGCCGCCAGCTCCCGCAGATCGTCCAACTCGTCCTGTGCCTGCGGCGCGTCGAGCTCGGCCCGGTAGCGGCGGGCGAACTCCTGGTACTCGCCGTCGGGGCCGTGGAACCAGTGGCGCAGTTCGGTCGACGGTGCGACTTCCTTGGCCCAGCGGTCCAGGTGGGCGTCCTCCTTCTTCAGCCCGCGCGGCCACAGCCGGTCCACCAGGACCCGCACCCCGCCGTCCGGCGCCTCGTACACCCGTTCCACTCGCACGCTCATGCACCCACGGTAAGCACCTGCCGAACAGTGGGCGACACGGAGCACGCGGCAGGGCCCGCCCGGAGGGGGCGGGCCCTGCCACGTCAGACGGCGACCGGCTGTTGCGCGGGGGCGGCCGGCGCGTCGCCGTGCTCGATGCGCAGTTGCGGGAGCAGCCGGTCGAGCCAGCGCGGCAGCCACCAGTTGTGGCGGCCGAGCAGGGTCATGGTGGCGGGCACCAGCACCAGCCGGACCACGGTGGCGTCGATCAGGACGGCGACCGCCATGCCGACGCCGATCATCTTGACGGTGATGTCGGGGTCGATCGCGAAGCCGGTGAACACCGCGACCATGATGGCGGCCGCGCTGCTGATCACCCGCCCGGTGGCGGACAGGCCGCGCACCACGCTGCCCTTGGCGTCGCCGGTGGCCAGCCAGTCCTCGCGGACCCGGGAGAGCAGGAAGACCTCGTAGTCCATGGAGAGGCCGAACAGTACGGTGAACATCAGGATCGGCACCCAGCTGGACACCGGCACGGCGTGCGGCAGCCCGAGCAGCTCGGCGGTCGCATCGTTCTGGAACACCGCCGTCATGACGCCGTACGCGGCGGCCACCGACAGCAGGTTCATCGCGGCCGCCTTCACCGCGATCACCGGCGCCCGGAACAGCGCCGTGAGCAGTACCAGCGACAGCACGACCACGAACGGGACGACCACCCAGAGGCGGGCGGAGAGCCGGTCGGAGATGTCGGAGAAGCTGGCGACGACGCCCGTCACCTCGACGCCGGCGGGCAGTTCGTGGTCGCGCAGCCGCTTCACCAGTTTCGCGGTGGCCTCGTCCTGCGGGCCGGTCTTCGGCTGGACGGTGATCACGGCGGCGTTCCCGGCCCGGTTGAACTGGGCGGGCTGGACCTGCTCCAGCTCCGGCTCCCGCGCCAACTTGGCTTCCAACGAAGGGAGTTCACTCTTCGGCAGCCGGTCGAGGTCGACCGCGAGCAGCAGCGGGCCGTTGGCGCCGGGGCCGTACGCGTCGGCGATCAGGTCGTACGCCTTGCGGGTGGTGTTGCCGGCGGCCTGGCTGCCCGCGTCCTGCGGCCAGGTGCGCATGCCGAGCATCGGTGCGGCCAGGCCGAGCAGGACGGCCAGCGAGAGCACGGCGGCGGCGATCGGTCGGCGGCCGATCAGGCGCGCCCAGCGCTCGGTCCGGGTGGGACCTGCGGTCTTCACGGTGGAAGCACCGGCGGCTCGGCGCTCGGCGCGGCGCAGCAGGCGGGGGCCGGCCAGGGTGGCGAGGGCGGGGACCAGGGTGAGCGAGGCGAGCATGACGGCGCCGACGGTGGCGAAGGTCGCGTAGCCGAAGGACGCGTAGATGGACAGGCCGGCCAGCTTCAGGCCGAACAGCGAGACCAGGACGGTGCAGCCGGCCACCACCACGGACGAGCCGGCGGTGGCGTTGGCGGCGGTGGCGGCGGCCCGCGGGTCCAGGCCGTTGCGCAGTCCTTCGACGTGCCGGGAGACCAGTAGCAGGGCGTAGTCGATGCCGACGCCGAGGCCGACCATGGAGGCCACGGTGGGGGCGATGTTGCTGATGTCGGTGACGGCGGCCATCAGGGTGATCAGTCCGGTGCCGGCGGCGAGTCCGGCGAGGGCGACGAGCAGCGGCAGTCCGGCGGAGACCACGGTGCCGAGCGCGATCACCAGGATGATCAGGGCGGCGGTCATGCCGATCGCCTCGGCGGTGCCGTCGGGGGCGGAGAAGTGTTCGGGGACCTGTCCGCCGTACTCGACCTGGTAGCCGGCGTCGGTGGTGGGCCGGGCGGCGTCGTGCAGCGCGTCGAGTCCTTCGGAGCCCTTGAACGCCGTGACCTCGACGTCGTAACTGAGCGTCAGCAGCGCGGTGTCGCCGTTCCGGGAGGGTATCGGCGGGGTGACCGCGATCACGTGCGGTACGGCGGTCAGCCGGGTGCGCAGGGCGGTCAGGGTGTCTTCGGCAAGCGCTTTCCCGTTGCGGTCGTGGACCACCACGCGGGCGCCGGCGCCGGCGGTCTCCGGGAAGCGCTCGTTCAGCAGGTCCAGGCCGGCGGTGGAGCGGGTGCCCGGTACCCGATAGCTGTCGTGGGGTTCGCCGCCGAACGCCCGGGCCAGGCCGAAGATCGCGGCGATCAGCAGCAGCCAGGCGGCGACGGTGCGCCAGGGCCGGGCGGCAGCTGCCCCGCCGAGGCGGCCGAGGAGTGTGGACATGGTGCGGGTGCCTCCCGTAAGGCGTTCGGGTCAGTGACGAACACCAGTGTGGGAGTGCGGTCTTGGAGTGCACTTGGTAGGGACGTGGAAATCGTCCGGACGATCTTCCATGTGCCCGAAAAGCGTCATCAAGCCAACGCTCTGAGCCCTTCCCGCGCCTGGGCCTCCCAACTCGGGGACTCCCAGCGGCGGGCGACTTCGGCGGCGCGCCGGAAGTGCTCGGCGGCCTCGGCGGTGCGGCCGAGCCCGCGGGCGAGTTCGCCGAGCGAGAGGGCGACCGGGCGGGAGGCGATCGAGGTGGAGCTGGCGCCGGCCACCAGGTCGGCGAACGGCCTCAGCTCGTCGAGGAGTTCGGCCATCTCCCGGTGCTCGTCCAGGGCCATCGCGGCGTCCGCCCGCAGCACCAGGAACAGCGAGCGGAAGTAGTCGGCCTGCACGGTGCGGCGCTCGGCGCGGGCCGCGCGGGCCTCCTCGCGGGGGCGTCCGGCGGCGAGCAGGGCGAGCGCGGCGACGTCGGCGACCAGCGGGCCGTACTCCGCGCGGTGGTGGTCGATCAGCGGGAGCATCTCGGCGAGGCGGCCCTGCCGGTGGGCGATCACGATCCGCACCAGCGCGTCGAGCGCGTCGGCGTGCAGCGAACTGCGGGCCCGCAGGCTCGCCATGGCCCGGTCGTACAGGGCGGTGGCCTCCTCGACCCGGTCGGCGGCGAGTTCCAGCATGCCGCGCTGGCACAGCACCACGTCGGAGAGTTCCACCAGCCGGTAGCGCTGGGCGAGTTCCTCGCCGGCTGTCAGGTGGCGGCGCAGCGCGGGGAGGTCGCCGCGGACGGCGGCGGCGGTGGCGGCGAGGTGTTCGGCGTGCCAGCGGTAGGCGGGCAGGTCGTGTTCGACGGCGAGTGCGGTGATCTCCTCGGCGAGGTGGAGCCGGTCCACCGCGGCGAGTTCGTGGTCGCAGGCGCGGGCCTGGGCGGCGAGTGCGAGGCACAGCAGGCGCGGGTCGTTTTCGGCGCGGGCCAGCGCGACGGCGCGGGTGGCTGCGTCGACGGCCGCGGTCGAGCCGGTGCAGTCGAGTTCGTGGGTGAGCGCGTCGAGCAGCCGGCACTGGGTGGCGGGCGGCAGGTCGGTGCGGCGCAGCAGCCGGCCGAGGGTGTCGATGGCGTCCTGGTCGAGGGTGCCGTAGGGGTGGGTGACCCAGGGGGTGGGTTCGGTCCAGGCGGTCCAGGCGGCGATCAGCAGGTCTTCGCGGCCGGATTCGCGGGCGAGCCGCAGGGCGTGCGCTTTGGTCGCTCCGGCGTCGGTGACCTGTCCGGCCCGGACCTGGGCGCGCAGCAGTGCGCCGAGCAGGTCGATGCGGCGGGCGGCCCGGTCCTCGCCGGGCTGTTCGGCGGCGCGCTCCAGGTTGTCGACGGCCTGCCGGAGCAGGGTGACGGCGCTGCGGTGGGCGTAGCGGCGTTCGGCGGCCTCGGCGGCGCGGACGCAGTGTTCGACGGCGAGTTCGGCGGTGGCGGTGGTCGCGGCCTGGGTGAAGTGGTGGGCGAGGGCGGCGAGTTCGCCGGGGCGCAGCTCGCGCAGGGCGTGTCCGATCCGGCCGTGCAGGCGGGCCCGGCGCAGGCCGCCGAGGTCCGCGTACAGGGTGTCGCGGACCAGCAGGTGGGCGAACCGGACGGTACCGGGCCGGGGTTCGAGCAGCAGTCCGCCCGCGACGGCCGCTTCGACGGCCTCGGTGGCGGTGTCCTCGTCCTGTTCGCCGGCCCGGACCAGCAGGTCGACGTCGCTCTCCCGTCCGGCGACGGCGGCCAGCCGCAGCAGGTCGACGGCGGGTGCGGGCAGCCGTTCGAAGCGTCGCCGCAGGACGTCCCGGACGCCCTGCGGCACCTGCTTCAGTGCGGTCGATTCGTCCTCGAGGGCGAGCAGTTGGGCGCTCTCGGTGAGGTAGAACGGGTTGCCGCCGGTGCGTTCGGCCAGCGCGTGGACGGTTTCGGGGCGGACGGGGGCGGCGCAGACCGCTTCGATCAGCCGTCCGGCGTCAACCTCGGCGAGGCCGCCGAGTGGCACCCGGGTGGGTGAGCGCCGGGCCAACCGGGCGAGTACGTCGGCGAGTTCGCCCTCGCCGGGGCGCAGCGCGGCGACCACCAGCAGGCCGCCGTCGGGGGCGCCGGGGGCGTGGTGAGCGGCGAGTTCGCCGAGCAGTTCGCGGGTTTCGGGGTCGGCGGCGTGCAGGTCGTCGAGCAGGACGGCGAGCGGGGCGCGGCGGGCGGCGGCGTGCAGGCGGGCGACGACGGCGCGGTGCAGGCGGAACCGGCCGGACAGCGCGTCCTGACGGGCGGTGGGTTCCGGATCGGCGAGCAGCGGGGCGAGTTCGGGGTCGGCGGCTGGGTCCGGTTCCTGTGCGGTGAGTTCGCGCAGTACTTCGGTCCAGGCCCAGGCGGCCGGGGCGCCGGCGCTCTCCGGGCAGCGGCCGGTGACCACCCGCCAGCCGTGTCCGGTGAGTTCCTCCGTCAGCCGGCCCAGCAGGGTGGACTTTCCGGCTCCGGCCTCGCCGCTGACCAGCGCGAAGCCGGCCCCGCCGCGCGCGGCCTCGGCGGCCCGCCGGAGCGCGGCCAGCTCCTCCAGGCGTCCGACGAACACCCCGCCGGGGCGACTCGCGGCAGTGCGCTCCGGTGCAGTGCGCTCCGGAGCGGCGGGCAGCGCGATCTCGGCCGGTCCGGCGGGCAGCGCGAGGTGGTCCAACTGCTGGCGCAGGATGGCGGTTTCGAGCTCGGTGAGGGCCGGGCCGGGGTCGAGTCCGAGTTCGGTGGCGAGGTGGGTGCGGGCGCGGCGGACGGCGGTGAGGGCCTCGGCCTGGCGGCCGGCGTGCCAGAGGGCGAGGGCGAGCAGGCGCCAGCCCTCCTCGCGCAGCGGGTGCTCCTCGACCAGTGCGGTGGCGTCCTGCACGGCCAGCGCGAGGCGGCCCTCGCCCAGTGCCCGTGCGGTCGCGGACTCCCGGGCGCCGGTGCGGAGTTCTTCCAGCCGGGCGGTCTCGGTGGCGGCCCACGGCCGGTCCGCGAACTCCCCGTACGCGGTGCCCTGCCACAGTTCCAGTGCCCGCCGCGGCTCTCCGGCCGCCACCAGCGTCTCGAACTCGGCGGCGTCGGTGTGCACTTCGCGCACCGCGTAGCCGCGTTCCGCACTGACCAGCAGTCGCGGCTCCTGCCGGGGGCCGCGCGCGGGTTCCAGCAGGCGGCGCAGGTTGGAGACGTACGTCTGGAGCGAGACGGCGGCCTTGGCGGGCGGGGCACCGTCCCACAGGTCGTCGATCAGCCGGTCGGCGGAGACGGGCGCGCCGCGGGCGGCCAGCAGGCGGGCGAGCACGGCGCGCTGGCGCGGGCCGCCCAACCGGATTGCGTCCCCCGCCACTTGCGCCGTGAGTGCCCCGAGCACAGTGATCCGCACCATCGTGCGCCGAGCCTATGCGATGGCTGTCCGGAACCGTCCACCACCTGCGCTCCAAGCGCGGCCGCCCGCGGTCTCCAAGTCGGCTCCAAGCCCCGGCGGCGCCCGCAACACCCCATCCCACCAGCGGATTTACCCCTGCCGTCAGCGGCCGGGCTGTGCCGCGGGGAGGGGGGAGGTGTGGACGACTTGTGCCACTGCATGATCCGTCCACCCTCAAGCCCTTCCCTGCGTCCCCGGCGGGGGGCCAAAGTAGTGCTCGTCGGCAGGGGAGCAGGAAAGACCAAACCCGGATCCGACACAGCGAATTCCCCGCACAATTCACCGGGGAATTCACTCACCACACACTGCACTTCGCACAGAGAAGAGATTTCCGTGAACGCCACCCGTGTCGCTCGTACCGCTTTCGTCGGCCTGCTTTCCGCCGGTATCGCCGTGCTGATCGGAATCTCTTCCGCGCCGTCCTCGCACGCCGCCCCGGCCACCCTCGCCACCGGCGCCTCGGTCTCCACGCCGAACGAGAACCACGGCGGCCCGGACTGGGACGTGACCTGGGGCCAGAAGTAATCCCGTCAGCAGTAACCCGGTCGGAGCTCATCGACCAGCGGCGACCTGCTCACCGGAGGCACACCACACCTCCCCGGCAGCCGGTCGCCCACACCCCGAAAGTCGCTCACACCCCGGAGGCGAGGCGGACGGCGGACAGCGGAACGAAGCCGCCGCTGCCGCCTCCGGTGTCGCCCTCGCCGAGGCGGCGCATCATCGCGACGGCGATCCGCTGGGCCTGGGCCTTGGCGCGTTCCGTGACGGGGCCGGCGTGGCGGCCGTCCAGGGTGGCGCGCCAGAGCTGGACCCATCGGCCGAAATGTTCGGCATCGAGCGGACTTGTCGCGTGCAGCGCGGCATGCGGCGCGAGCGCATTGCCCCGGTAGGAGGCGGTGCGCAGCAGTGCGCTCTCCCAGAAATCGGTGATCCGCGGCAAATGCGTTTCGAGGTCCAGGCGGGCGATCTCGGTGAATATCGGGCCGAGCAGCGGGTCGGCGAACGCGGCACCGTAGAAGCGGCGCAGGGCGGACTCCAGGTCGGCCCGGGTGGCGATGTCCGGCAGCGTCACGGCTTCCTCCTCATGCTGGTCGCGTCCCTCCTGATGCTGGTCAGGCCCGCTCAGGGTACGTCGGGGCCGGTCCCGACGCGAGGGCCGTTGGTCCCCATCACCGCGCTCACCTGGCAGGATGCCGGTATGACCTATCTCGCCGCGGACGACCGCTACGCCTCGATGACTTTCCGCCGCGCCGGGCGCAGCGGCGTGCAGCTGCCCGCCGTCTCGCTCGGTCTGTGGCACAACTTCGGTGACTCCCAGCCCCTGGAGGTGCAGCGTGCGGTGCTGCGCCGGGCGTTCGACCGGGGCGTGACGCACTTCGACCTGGCGAACAACTACGGCCCGCCGTACGGCAGTGCGGAGCGCAATTTCGGTTACCTGTTCGCGCAGGACTTCCGCCCGTACCGGGACGAGATGTTCATCGCGTCGAAGGCGGGCTGGGACATGTGGCCGGGCCCGTACGGCGACGGCGGCTCGCGCAAGTACCTGCTGGCGAGCCTGGACCAGTCGCTGGAGCGGATGGGCCTGGACTACGTCGACGTCTTCTACTCGCACCGCTGGGACCCGACGACTCCGCTGGAGGAGACGATGGGGGCGCTGGACACGGCGGTCCGCTCGGGCCGGGCGCTGTACGCGGCGATCTCCAACTACCCGGCGGAGCAGCACCGCGAGGCGGTGGCGATCCTGCGCGAGCTGGGTACGCCGTGCCTGCTGAACCAGGCCAGCTACTCGATGCTGAACCGCGAGCCGGAGCAGGGGCTGCTGGACGCGGTCGGCGAGACGCAGACGGCGCTGATCGCGTACTCGCCGCTGGCGCAGGGTCTGCTGACCGACCGCTACCTGAGCGGCGAGGTGCCGGCGGGTTCGCGGATGTCGGTGGGGCACTTCCTGAAGCACGAGGCGCTGACGGAGGGGAAGTTGGCGCAGCTGCGGGCGCTGGCGAAGGTCGCGGAGGGCCGCGGTCAGAGCCTGGCGCAGCTGGCGCTGTCCTGGGTGCTGCGGGACGAGCGGGTGGTGTCGGTGATCGTCGGCGCGTCGAGCGTGCGGCAGCTGGACCAGAACCTGGACGCGCTGGCGGCCGGCCCGCTGACCGCCACGGAGCTGGCGGAGATCGACCGGCTGATCGGCTGAGGCCTGACGGTGGGCGGCCGGGGAGAGTCGGCCGCCCACCCGTGCAGTGTCAGTGCAGCTGCGGCAGCACGGTCTCGGCGACCCGGTAGGCCTCCTCCAGCAGCGGGTTGCCGGACAGGATGAACGTGTCGACGCCCAACTCCTGGTATTCCCGGAGCCGTTCAACGACCTGCTCGGTGGAGCCGACCACGGCGGTGCCGGGCCCCGGCCGGAACAGGCTCATCCCGGGCCACAGGTTGGGATGGGCCTCCAGCTCGCGGGCGCGGGCGGGCACCCGGCCGCCGTGCTGGCGGAACTGCCGCTGCCAGCCGACGCCGTCCTCGCCCTGCGTGCCGCCGAGTTGGCGGGCGTAGGTGGCCTGGCTGGTGACGTCGAGCAGGCGGTCGGCGGCGGCCCAGGCCTGTTCCTCGGTGTCGCGGACGATCAGGTGCAGCCGCAGGCCGAGCCGCAGGGTGCGGCCGTGCGCCGCGGCGCGTTCGCGGACCAGGTCGAGCTTCTCCCTGAGCACGTGCGGCGGTTCGCCCCAGGTGAGGTACACGTCGACGTGTTCGGCGGCGACCTCGATGCCGGCCGGGGAGGATCCGCCGAACCAGAGCGGTATGTGGCCCTCGCGCAGCGGCGGCAGGTCGCGCAGCGAGGCACCGGCGTTCTTCAGCTGGTAGAACTCGCCTTCGTGGTCGAAAACTTCGCCGCTGGTGAGGCGCTTGACCAGGCTCCAGTACTCGGCGGACAGCCGGTAGCGGTCGTCGTGCTCGACGTGCAGCCCGTACTCGCGCAGCTGGTTGGTGGAGCCGTTGACCACGTTGAAGCGCAGCCGGCCGGCGCCGTGCAGGTGCTCGAAGGACAGCGCCATCTTGGCGAGCAGGGTGGGCGAGATCAGCCCGGGGTGAACAGCAAGTAGGGGCTGGAAGCCGGGGCCGGTGGCGGCGGCGAGCGCGGAGCCGAGCGCCCACACGTCGTACTGGTCGGTGGCGAGCAACGCGCCGGTGTAGCCGAGTCGTTCGACGGTGGCGGCGAGGTGCTGGAGGTAGCCGAGGTCGACCGGCCGGCGGCCCTCGGGCTCCCACGGGTAGTGGCCCTCGCGGGGGATCAGGTACCACAGGACTTCGGTGGCCATGGCGGTCAGTTCCCCTTCGTGGCGCCGGAGTTCGTGGCGCGGGAGTTCGCGGCGCGGGAGTTCGCGGCGCGGGCGATGGCGTCGGCGACCGGCTGCTCCAGGGCGGGCAGGTGGATGTCGGCGACGGTGACGGGCCGGTCGATGAAGCCGACCCGGTGGAAGATGTCGGCGGCTTCCTGCTGCTCGGCGACGAACTCGGCGGTGGCGGGCTCCAGTTGCCAGGGCAGCGCGCTCAGCGCGGTGTGCCAGTCGGCGGTCTCACCGCCCTGGTCGGCGGCGGCGATCGCGGCCGCCTCCTCGGGGTGGGCGGCGGCCCAGTGGTCGGCGCGCTGAAGGGCGGTGACGATCGCGGCGACCACTTCGGGCCGCTGGACGGCGAGTTCACGGCGGGCGAAGAACACCGAGCGGTCGGTGATCACGTCCGTGGTGCGGATCAGTTCGCGGAACCCGCCGGTGCGGCGGGCGGCGGCGAGTTCCGCGCCCTGCGCGATCCAGCCGGCGATGGCGCCGCTGCGCAGCCGCTCGGCCTCGTCACCCGCCGGGCGTTCGGCGGTGAGGTCGTCGCGGTACGAAAGCCCGTGCTGGTGCAGGGCCTTGGCGAGCAGGTGGGTCTGCCAGGAGCCGACGGCGAGCACCACGGTGGTGCCCTTCAGGTCGGCGACCGAGGCGATCGGGCCGTCGGCGGCGACCAGCAGCGCCCCGTGGTCGGGCCGGGGCGCGGACACCGCCGTGTACACGATGTCGTGCCCGGCGGCCTGCGCGGTGATCGGCGGGGTGGATCCCGTCCCGCCGAAGTCGATGGTGCCGTCCGCCAGGTAGCCGCCGGTCTTCGTGCCGTCGGCGTAGTGGTGGAACTCGGCGGTCTCACCGAGCGGTGCCAACTCCTGCTGGAGGTAGTCGAGTCGGGCCAGGTGGTAGAGGGACGGGTTGGAGCGGTGCACACCGACGGTGACGGTCATGGATGAGAGCTCTTTCTCTGTGGCTGACGAGACGTCAGTCGGACTTGTGGGCTTCTGCCTTGGCTTCCTGGTGCACGCCGAGGTCGGCGAGCAGGTCGCGGCGCAGCGTCGCGAAGGCGGGGTCGGCGGGGTCGCGGGGGCGTTCGACGGCGACCGTCTCGTCCCGCACGAGTGCGCCGTCGCGCAGCACGGCCACCCGGTCGGCGAGGCGGATCGCCTCGTCCACGTCGTGGGTGACCAGCAGCACGGCGGGGCGGTGTCGGCGGCACAGGTCGCCGACCAGGTCCTGCATGCGCAGCCGGGTGAGTGCGTCCAGGGCGGCGAACGGCTCGTCCAGCAGCAGCAGTTGGGGTTCGCGCACGAGGGCCCGGGCGAGCGCGGCGCGCTGCGCCTCGCCGCCGGACAGGGTGCTGGGCCAGGCGTCGGCGTGGCCGGTGAGGCCGACTTCGGCGAGTGCCCGCTGCCCGGTCTCCCGGGTGTCGGTGCCGCGCGGCAGGCCGATGGTGACGTTGCCGAGGACGCGCTTGGAAGGAATCAGCCGCGGTTCCTGGAAGACCACCGTCCGCGCGGGCGGCACCAGGACGGTGCCCTCGTCGGCCCGGTCGAGTGCGCCGAGGATCCGCAGCAGCGTGGTCTTTCCGGTGCCGGACGCGCCGAGCAGGGCGAGGAATTCGCCGCGGGCGATGTCCAGGTCGATGCCGTCCAGGACGGCCCGGGTGCCGAACACCCGTCGCAGGCCCCGGACATGAACAGCCGGAGTGGTCATCGCCCGGCACCCGCCCGCCCGTTGACCGGACGCCACGGCATCAGCACCCGCTCGAGGACGCGCACGGCGCCGTCGGCGGCCAGGCCCAGCAGGCCGTAGATCAGGATGCACACGGCGAGCACGTCGGTGCGCGAGAAGTTCTGCGCCTGCGCCATCAAGTAGCCTATTCCCTCAGTGGAGTTGATCTCCTCGGCGGCGATCAGCGCGATCACGCTGAGCGTCATCGACAGCCGCAGTCCGGACAGCAGCGCGGGCAGCGCACCGGGCAGAACGACCTCGCGGACAATCGCCCAGCGCGACAGTCCGAAGCTGCGCATCGCCTCGACGAGTTTGCGGTCGGTGTTGCGCACGCCGCCGGAGGTGGAGACGTACATCGGGAAGGAGGTGGCGACGCCGATCAGCGCGACCTTCGCGGTCTCGGTGATGCCGAACCACACCATGAACAGGGGCACCAGCGCCAGGAACGGGACGGTGCGCAGCACTTGGACGGCGGAGTCGAGCAACTCCTCGCCGAGCCGGAAGAATCCGGTGACCACGCCGAGCACCAGCCCGGTGCCCGCCCCGAACAGCAGGCCGAGCGCGGCCCTGGTCAGCGAGGTGGACAGCGCGGCGGTCAGCTGCCCGTTGCCCCACAACTCGCCCACCGCCTGGACGACTTGACCGGGCGAGGCGAGCACGTCAGGGGTGAGCACGCCGGTCGCGGAGGAGACCTGCCAGGCGCCCAGCAACGCGAGCGGGCCGAGGGTGCGCAGGGCGAGCGAGACGCCGCGCGGGCGGTCGGCGGTGGTCCGGGCGCGCGGGGCTTCCAGCCCGGCGGCCCGCGCCTGCTCGGCGGTGACGGCGGCGGCGGTCACTTCGCCGCTCCGGAAGCTTCTCCGGAAGCCACGCCGGAAGCCGCGCCGGAAGCCGCTCCGCCAAGGGAGTTGATGTCGATCAGGTAGGGCTTGACGTCCACCTTCGACTTGGTGACGCCCTGGTCGGCGTAGAACGCGGCGACCACACCGAACCGGGCGATGTCCGCCTCGGTGATCGGCGAGTCCACGGCGCGCTGCTTGCCGAACTCGACGGCGACCTGCTGCTCGGCCGGGCTGACGGCGGTCGGGCCCGCGTCGGTGAACACGTTCAGGTAGGCGGCGGGGTCGGCCTTCTCCTTCGCGCCGTTCTCGTGCAGGTAGCCGTAGAACGCCTTCAGCACCTCGGGGTGCTGCTCGGCGAAGCCCGAACGGGCCGCCCACACCGCATAGTTGTCACTGCCGACGGCCTTGCCGTCCACCAGGAAGTGCGCACCCGTGTTGGCGATCGCCGGGATGGAGAACGTCCCCCAGGTCGCCCAGGCGTCCACCTGGCCGGAGTTGAAGACGCCGGAGGTCTGGTCGGCGCGCAGGTAGACCCGCTGCACCTGGTCGGCCGGGATGTTGTTCTTCTCCAACGCCTTCAGCAGCAGGTACTCGGAGGTGCCGCCCTGGGAGACCGCGACCTTCTTGCCGATCAGGTCCTTGACCTCCTTGATCGGCGAGCCGTTCTTCACCAGGATGCCTTCGCCGGCCTGGTCGGGCTCGAGCTGCGCGAACAGCTTGAAGCCGGGCTTCTGGGCGAGCGCCGTGATCGCGGAGGTGATCGAGCCCTGGGCGACGTCCAGTTGGTCCGCGTTCAGCGCCTGCGCGGCCGGCGCGAACGGCCCGGCACTGCCCGTCCACACCACCCTGGCGTGCACGGCCTCCAGCGCCCGGTCCAGCGACCCGTCCTTCTTCCCCTTCGCCAGGAACCCGGAGTTCCCGGGGTCGGGCACCCGGAGCACCACCTCGCCGCCCTTGCCGCCGGCGCTCCTGCCCGCCTCCGACCCGGACGAGCCGCAGGCGGTCAGGGCGAGGGCGGCAGCTGCGGTGACGGCGACGGCGACGGGGGTGCGCGAAATGGTGCTGCGCATGGGTCTCTCCTCTTGGATCACAGGTGAGTCGGGGAAGGTCGGACTTCGGCGAACGAGGGCTTCAGGAACGGGCTTCGGGCTTCGGGCTTCAGGAGCGGGCGTCTGTGGCGAGCAGGGCGCGGGCGGCGGCCAGCGGGGCGGGGTCGGCCCAGGCGTGGACGTCCACCCGGTCGGCGAGGAAGCCGTGGGCGTGCAGGAACCGCTCCTGCTGGGCGAGCAGGTCGAGGCGCTCGGCGGACAGGTCCAGGTGCAGCGTGCGGTGTCCGCCCCCGGCGTAAGCCCCGGCGACGCCCTCCGGGCCCGCGCCGGTCTCCGCCCCGAGGATGCGCGCCACCTCGTCCGGCTGCCCGGCCGCCCAGTCGGCGGCGCGCAGCAGGACGGCGACGAACCGGGCCACCAACTCGGGGTGCTCGTCCAGGAGTTGCTGGTGCACGGTGATCGGCCGCGGGGTGCCGTTGTTGACCCGGTTGCGGCGGTCGGCGAAGGCGTCCAGCTCCACGGCGGGCACCGCGCCGTACCGGCGGGCGGCTTCCACGGCGAGCGCGCCCTTCACGTACACCGCGTCCACCCGGCCGTCCCGCAGCGCCGCCAGCTCGGCCGCCCACTGCTCACCGCCGGGCTCCGCCGCCACCTCCGTCAACTCGACGTCTTCCCAGCCGAGTTGCGCCGACGTCAGGGCGCCGTGGTGGCCGGCCAGGGCCATCGCCCGCCAGAAGTCGATGCCGATCGAGTGCCGGGGCACCGCGAGCCGGGCGCCCCGCAGCTGCTCGGCCGAGCGAATCCCACCGCTCTCCCGAACCAGGATCGCCTGACGCTCCTCGATCCAGGTGAGGCCGATCAGCCGGGTCCGCTCACCACGCGAACGGGCCCACAGCGCAGGCACGTTGCCACCCTCGCGGAACAGCGCGGTCAGCGCGTGCGTGTAGTGGTGGTCGGCGGCGACCTCGGGCGGCGCGTCCTGCAGGGAACGCACCTCGATGCCGTCGGCCGCGAACTCCTCGGCCAGCCAGCCGCGGTCGGCGGCGATGCCGGTGGCGGTGGGCACCGGGCAGCGGGTGAACCACAGGGTGTCTGGGTACGGGGGCGTGCCGGAAACGGCGGGTACGGGGCTCATGGCGGGGCTCCGGAAATCTAAGAGAACGCACAGGCATCCCACACAGTGGGAACAGCACGACGGGAAAAGGGAGTTGAGGAGGACGCTCAGCGACAACAGCGGGAGCGCAGCCGGTCTGTACCCACGGTGCGCTCCTTCCTGTCGGACCGGCCCACCGGGCCGGTGGCTACCGATGTTCACCGATGCGTCGAGCGTTCCACGGGGTCAGGTCCCGGATCAAGCCTTGCCAAATGATGGGATCATCCGTTCACGCGAGGGTGCGCTGCCGCAACACCGCCGACATGCTCTGTTCGCGATCACACCCATATCCTGGAAATCCCACCGCAGTTGACCCCATATGAGCCACTCCCGAAGAGGTGCGCGATGCCCGCCAGCCCCGGAACCCTCCAGTCACCACCGGCCGGCGCCCAGGCAGTGCACCGAGCACTCGGGCTGCTGCACTGCTTCCACGACAACGGCCCCGACCTCAGCGCCTCCGAACTCGCCCGCCGGATGGGCCTGTCCGTCTCCACCGCGCACCGCCTGGCCCGCACCCTGGTCGTCACCGGCTTCCTCGACCAGGACGAGCGCACCGCCCGCTACCGGCTCGGCCCGGCCGTCGCCGAACTCGGCCAACTCACCTTCCACCAGCGCGGCTTGCACCTGGCCGGCCCCGAACTCGACCAGCTCGCCCGCCGCACCGGCACCACCGCCGACCTCGCCATCCGCTCCGGCCTGCACGCCGTCATCCTGGTCGGCGGCTCCGTCCTGCCCTCCACCGGCCTCGGCCTGCGCCGCCCGCTGCACTCCACCGCCCTCGGCAAGGTGCTGCTCGCCTGGCCCTCCCCCACCGAGAGCCCGCTGCCAGGACCGCTCCCCGCCTACACCGACCGCACCCTCACCGACCCCGCCGCCCTCGACGCCGAACTCGCCCTCACCCGCGAACGCGGCTACGCCCTCAACGACGGCGAATCCGCCCCCGGCATCCGCACCCTCGCCGTCCCCGTCCTCGACGCCACCGCCACAGCCCGCTTCGCCCTCGCCCTCCGCTCCACCCCCGCCCACCTCACCCTCGATACCCTCCCCCACACCCTCGCCCAGGCCCACACCTGCGCCCGGGCCCTCGCCGTCCTCCTCCTCCCCCCGGACGAACGCTGACCGGCCGCGGGCCTCACTGCTGACCGGGCGCCGGAACCTCGACCGTCCCGAGGCCTTCACGGCGCACCCGCTCCGTCCCCCACGCGCCGAGCGGCCCGAGCGCGCGGTTGAGGGTGCGTCCGTCCTCGGTCAGCGAGTACTCCACCCGGGGCGGCACCTGGGCGTACACCTCGCGATGGACCAGCCCGTCCTCCTCCAGTTCGCGCAGGTGCTGCGTCAGCATCTTCTCGCTCACCCCCGGTAGCGCGCGCCGGAGTTCGGCGAAGCGGCGCACTCCGTGGGTGTCCAGCTCCCAGAGGATGAGGCCCTTCCACTTGCCGCTCACCACGTCGAGCGCGGCGTCGATGCCACAGATGTACGGGCCCCGTCGTGGCGCCTTGGCCATCGCCAACTCCCCTTACTAAAAGGTAAGTACCGCAGAAAATAGTGGGTACTTCCGAGAGTAGCGGCGCTCTCCGAGCATGGAGGGGTGAACGAACACCAGAAGCTCAGCGCAGTCACCGTGATCGGACTCGGCCCGATGGGCCAGGCCATGACCCGCACCCTCCTCGCCGCCGGCCACCCCGTCACGGTCTGGAACCGCACCCCCGCCCGCGCCGCCGACCTGATCGCCGCCGGGGCCACTCTCGCCGCGACGCCCGCCGAAGCGGTGCAGGCGAGCGGCCTCACCGTCCTCAGCCTCACCGATTACCGGGCGATGCACGACATCCTCGACGACGCCACCCCCGCGCTCGCCGGCCGCACCCTGGTCAACCTCAGCTCCGACACCCCCGACCGCTCCCGCGAGGCGGCCACCTGGGCGGCCGAGCACGGCGCGAACTTCCTCACCGGCGGCGTCATGGTCCCGGCGCCGATGGTCGGCACACCGGCGGCCCACGTCTACTACAGCGGCGACCCGCAGCTCATGGAACGCCACACGGCCGTGCTGGAACTGCTCGGAACACCCAGGTACCTCGGCACCGACCCGGGCCTCGCCCAGATGATGTACCAGGCCCAACTCGCCGTGTTCCTCGGCACCTTGTCCGCTCTGATGCACGCCACCGCGATGCTCGGCACGGCCGGCATGAAGGCCGCCGAGGCGCTGCCCGAACTGCTCGCCTCCGCCGACCAGACCGGCGCCATCCTGCGGGCCGTCGAAGCGACCCCCGGCACGGCCCTCGACGCGGGCGAACACCCCGGCCACCTCAGCACCGTCACCATGATGGGCGCCACCGCCGACCACATCGTCGAGACCAGCACCTCCCTCGGTCTCGACCTCGCCCTCCCGCTGGCCGTCCAGGCCCACTACCGGCACGCGATCGACAACGGCCACGGCAGCGACAACTGGACCCGCATCATCGACGCCATCCGCGCACCGCACTGACAACTCCCGTCGGCCGGGCGCGTGTTCGCGCCCGGCCCGGATCGAATCCGCGGCAAGTAGCCGTACTCATGACGCGCGACGGGGCCCCACCAGCATGGCCGCATGGTGCACTGGGTCCTGGCGGGCCTGCGGGAAGTGCCCCTCCCCCCGCCGACCTGGCCGACCTAACCGACCTGACTGGCCTTCCCGGCCGACGCAGAGTCCTCAGCCCTCGACCGGACGGCGCCCCCAGGCCGAGATCAACGGCGCCAACGTCAGGTCGAGTTCGCCCGCTTCGATGGAAGCCAGGTGTGCGTCGATCTCCGCGTTGTCCGCCAGGCGGGCCGCGAGCAGTTCGCCGCGCACGTGCCGAATGGTCGCCGCCTCCAGCCGGTTGCAGGCCGGCCCGCCGACCGGGAACGTGCCCGCAGCGGCCACGTCCACCAACCCGGCCTCACGCAGTATCCGCGGCAGCGTCCGCCCGAAGCTCAGGTCCGCACCGCGACCCGACAGCAACTCCCGGACCCCGCCGCGCAGCCGGTTGGCCCGCCGCTGCGCAGGACCGCTGTCGTCCAGGCACGCCAGCGGCTGAAGGGCCGTGTCGGCATCCTCGATCAGCAGCCAGCCACCGGGCCGCAGCGCCGCCACCATCGTGGCCAACGCCCGGGCCCGGTCCGGCAGATGGACCAGCACGAGCCGGGCGTGCACCAGGTCGAACGTCCCCGGCTCCGGCGCCGGATCGGCGACGACGTCGTGCCGACGCACCTCGTACCCCTCGCCGTCCTTCAGCCACGACGGGTCGATGTCCGTGGCCAGCACGTACCCGGTCGGCCCGACAGCCGCCGCAAGCGCCTCCGGAATACCCGGGCCACCCGCCCCCACCTCCCAGCAACGCGACCCGGCCCCGATCCCCAGCCGCCCGAAGTGCCCACGCGTCACACCGTCGAACAGCTCGGCCAGCCAAACGAATCGCTCACCCGCCTCCGCCCGCGCGTTGTCCAGCAGGTACCCACGGGCGGGAGCGCCGTCGGTCGGATCCGGTCGGTCACCGTCATGCGAAGAGGTCATGCCTCCATGGTCAACCTTCCCGGGCCACCGGCGCCACGACGACAGGAGAGGGATGCCTCACACTCCGAACACGCTCGCCTGACAGACCGTCACGAACCGGACGCCATCCCGAACGGCTGCTCGCCTCGCCCGGGACGGTCCCCGGCCTCACCTATCCCGGCTCCGCCGCGATCAACTCCAGCTCCGCCCCCTCGAGTTCCACCTGGCCCGCCCCCGCCCTTCCGCTGCCGTACGGATCCGAACACAGCGCCCGACCGCCCAACAGCCCGTCGAAGTGCCCGGCCTTGGCCGCATCACACAGGTCCGCCCACTCGTCCGGCGGCAGGACGAAAATCTTCCGCGGGTCCGTTGCGAGCGCCAGGGCCACCCCGTCCCCGGTCTCGGCAACCAACAACCCGTCCGGATCCTCGCCGACCGCCTGCCACGCCAACCCCGGATGCCCGTGCGGGTAATACTCGACCGGTTCCATGCGCGCGTTCCACCCTTCCCACGCAGCCTCGTCGACCTCGACCCAAACCCGCTCCCACCGCCCGGAATTGGCGTGCCCAAACCGGTCACCCAGGTCGAGCACCCGGCGAATGGCGGGCGTCACCTCCTCCGCGACACGTAACGTCACCCTGACCCCGCCACTCAGCGACTCCGTCGCGACGGCCGGACGCCCGCCCAACTCACTCAGCGCGTCCGCGATCCAACGAGCCCGCCGGCGGCCCGCATCCACCCCATCACCCATGGCCATCCGCCGATTCTCCTTCGGGCCTGCCACTACACCGACGCCCGACCGGCGCCGCCGATGCGCGAGTTGCGATTCCGCAGCCGGACACGCTCCGCCAGATCGAGCGCGACGTCCTCGGCCTTCGCGCCCCATTCCAGCCCGCCACCGACCGGCCTGATCCGGATCTCGCCCCGGAACACCCCCACGAACGTCCCACGCCGGACATCCGTACAGCCGTCCAGCATCACGGTCTCCACCACCGGAGTGCCGAATCGCAGAACTCTCAGCAACTCCAGGCCAGGGATTTGACTGTCCGTCATATTTCTTGCTCCGCGCCTTC
Source organism: Kitasatospora sp. NPDC051984 (assembly GCF_044593455.1). Classification (NCBI taxonomy): domain Bacteria; kingdom Bacillati; phylum Actinomycetota; class Actinomycetes; order Kitasatosporales; family Streptomycetaceae; genus Kitasatospora; species Kitasatospora sp. NPDC051984. Next base: position 167,907 of record NZ_JBIUCB010000005.1, on the reverse strand, counting down.
GTTGTGCCCAGCCGTCAACTACTCTCTGTGCGTCAAGGATCGACAGGACGGCGTAGGATCTCCAGACCTTGACCGTTGACGGTTCCGGTGCGTCAAAAGGGGGACAGCCATGGAGATGGAACAGGAAGTCGACGCCGTCACCTCCCCGGCCCTGCGATTCGGCCGGGAGCTCAGCAGGTCACGCGAGGCTCACGGCTGGTCGCAGGTGAACTTGGCGCGGCGCATGGGGTATTCGAACGGCCTGATCTCGTACATCGAACGAGGGAAGAAGGCCATCACCTTTAACTTCGCGGTAAAAGCCGACGAAGTGTTCGAGTCCGGCGCCAGGTTCCAACAGCTGTGGCGGCAGTACAGCAACGCCAGCCTGCTGGAGGGCTTCACGGAGTTCACCGAGGAGGAGGCCCGGTGCCGCATGCTGCGGACCTTCCAACTGTTCGTCGTACCCGGTCAAATCCAAACTCTCGCCTACGCTTCTGCGCTGGCCACCGCGGCGGTGCGACGCGGAGAGATCTCCCAGGATCGGGCTGACGCGCAAGTGTCGTTCCTGGCGTCCCGGCAGCGCCTGCTGCACGAGCGGCCCAACCCACCGCTCATCCATGCTGTGATGGACGAGGGCTGCCTCCGCCGGCCGGTGGGCGGACGGGAGGTGATGGCCGCTCAACTGGCGCACCTGGAGGAGTTGGCGGAGCGACCCAACGTCGTCCTGCAGATCGCCCCGTTCGACCTCGCCGAAGCCGTACCGTTCCTGAGGCCAGTGGTCCTGCTCACGCTCCCGGACCGCTCAGTGATCGGGTACGCAGAGTCCCAGGCCCGAGGACACGTCGAGCGCAATCGGGACATCGTGGCAGCTTGGTCCAGAAGGTACGATCTGCTCCAGGTGGAGTGCCTGTCCTCAGTTGCTTCACTCGCCATGATCCGTGCAGCTCGAGAGGGACTCGCATGACCAGCAACCAGCAGGACCAGGCGCGTTGGGTGAAGAGCACGTACAGCGGCGATGGCGGGGATTGCGTCGAGCTGGACATGGCCCACTTCGGACTGGTCCGCGACAGCAAGGACCCCCGCGGCCCCCGCCTCCGCTTCACCCCTGAGGCCCTCACCGCCTTCCTCACCGCCACCGCCTCCGGCGCATTCCACTCGAAGGACCTGGCGTGACCAACACCCAGCAGGACCAGGCGCGTTGGGTGAAGAGCACGTACAGCGACAACGGCGGGGATTGCGTCGAGCTGGACATGGCCCACTTCGGACTGGTCCGCGACAGCAAGGACCCCGAAGGACCCCGCCTCCACTTCACCCCCGAGGCGCTCACCGCCTTCCTCACCGCCACCGCCAACGGCGCGTTCGGCCGTATCTGACTGAGCGTCATCACCAAGGCCCGCCCCGGACATTCGTCGTCCGGTGCGGGCCGTCGAGTTTCCGGGATGGCGGCCTCACCTACTGCGGCGAGGGCCGGCGGCGACTACTCGCTGAGGGCCTCCAGGCGGAACTTCTGGTTGTCGCCGCCCTTCCAGTCCCACTGGAGCGCACCCGCGCCGTTGTCCATGCTCGGGCCCCCGATGTCGAGGACCTTGCCGCTGTACTTCGACACCAGCCGGTAGTAGCCGTCACCGACCGACTCGATCCGCCACTTCTGGTTGTCGCCGCCCTTCCAGTCCCACTGGAGGACGCCCGCGCCGTTGTCCATGCTCGGGCCGCCGACGTCCAGCACCTTGCCGCTGTACTTCGACACCAGCCGGGCGAGGGCGGGGATTCCGGAGTTCGGCGTCGGCACCGGCTCGCTGGAGGGGTACTGTGCGTGGTGGAACGCGTCGCCCTCGAACTTGAGTTGGGAGCCCACCACGGTGCCGTCCGCCCGCAGGGTCCGCAGGCCGTAGGAGGCGACCCAGAGGGCTCCGGCGGTGTTCTTGGGGGTGACCAGCCGGCGAGTGACGGTCCGGGAGCGGAACTCGGAGACCGAGGTGGAGGACTCGTAGCCCAGTTCGGCGCTCACGCTCGCGCTGACGGTCGCGCCCGTCCCGAAGATCTTGACGCCGACCTCCGCGCTCACCGAGACGCCGGTGTTCCGGCTGAAGGTCTCGCTGCTGGTCTTCTCCACGCCGACCGTCACCGCGTCCTCGACGGTCTGGTCGGTTTCGGTGCGGTTGTCGTTGAACAGCAGCAGCGACCACCACACCCGCCGCTCGATCGTGTAGTACGGCGAGTTCTCGATCCGCCAGGCCAGCGACTTCGCGTCGTCGCGCACCGCGGTCAGCGGCACCCGCACGCTGTGGTCGGTCACGGCGGGCGTGGACTGCGCCGGCCGGGTGCGCCCGGTCAGCGCCGGGGTCGCTGCGGACAGTTCGGTCCGGTCGCCGGGCAGGGGCAGCCACAGCGCGTACAACTCGGGCGCGACGGACGGCTTGTCGTACCCGGCGAGCGCGACGAACGACTCGGGGGTGATCACCGCCTTGGTGGCGCCCGGCGTCTCGTCGACGAACTGGTCTGGGGCGCTGATCTTCCAGGCGCTGAAGTCGTACTTGCCGCCGCCGCCCGAGTCACTCCAGATCAGGTCGCCCGCAGGCGCGGGCACCACCAGGTCCTCCCGGACGCACATCACCAGGTCCGGCGACGGCTCGTCATGGCCGTAGACGAAGACGTTTCCCAACGGCCGGTAGCCGGGCGGCGGAACCGGCCGCCAGCAGGAGCCGTCCGTGCCCCCGGTGCCGGTGTCGTTCCAGACCCACTCGTAGCCCTTCGGGCGGGCCAGCGCACCGCCGACCGTTCCGGCCGCCTCGCGCACGCAGAGCGCGCGACATTCCCGTTGGGGTCGGTGAGGCCGGAGAAGCCGATGCTGCCGAGGACGTGGAACCCCTCCGGCGGCACCGGGTGGTAGAACGAGCCGCTCAGCGTGGTGCGCTTGCTCCTGCTGTCCAGGCCCAGCTTGAACGTTGTGGTGTAGGTGATCTCCAGATCCCCGAACCGCGCGAAGGAAGTTGACATGACGAAGCAGCGCCCCTTTTCGACAGAGCATCACCAACTACGCTCCGCACGCCACCCGCTACCATCCGCATCCGGACCGGCTTCGCGAAAGATCCCGCGCACCCATCGCCGCCCCCGCCCCGCAATGACGCGCCTCGCCGCCTACCTCTTCCTGCCGTTCCGCGCCAGCACCCTCGTCGTGGTCGTCGGACTCGGCCCGCTCACCCTCCTGCGCCCCCTCGCCATCGCCGCCGCCTGCCTCAGCGCACTCCTCAACGGCGGCGGCTGGGCCTCCCTCCTGGTCGGCGCAGTGGCGGGCGCAGCAATGCTGTCCGTCGAACCCCTCGTCCACCACCGCTGGTACCGCCCTGCCGCCCACACCGCATCCGGCAACACCGTCGCCGGGCACTGACGGCACTGCTCGCCAGGATCGCCGCCCTGGACTGAGCCACCGCGTCAACGGGCGGACGCGAGCCGCACCTTCACACCCGGCGCACCCGGCCGAGGGGCTGCCCACTCCCCGGACGTATCGGCCAACTCGCCTGAACCCGCTACGAGTTCACCAACCGACCGAGTCGTAGAAGTACTCGATCCCGTGCTCCTCGCCCTGGCCGAACAGCGGATCGATCTTCGCCAGCCCGAAGTACCGCCGGACGGTCGGGTCCCAGTCGTGCTCGTGGAGCCGATCGACCATGGCGCGATAGCGCGCGGACGTGATCGGCGGCCCGGTCTGCACCGCGATGCGCTCGTCGCCCCTGAGGAACATCAGGGCCTCGTGCTCCAGGACGGTGATCAGGACGAACGCCGCCGCACGCACGATCGCGTCGGGTGACTTCACCTGCGCGTAGTACGTCGGCAGTCCCGCCCGAACGGCCGCGGTGGTGCGGGACGCGAAATCCTCGCTGCCCGGGCAGCTCTCCGCCCCCGACCACCCGCCACCGCCGAGGTCCACCAGGAACCCCAGCGCCATCGCCCGCACCACGGCCGGCCCGGAGGAGCCGAGCCGGATCAGGTGCGGCACCACGGCCTCGGCCGGCAGCAAGTACCCGCCGGAATGCGAGTGGTAGACCAGGTCGTACAGGCGGTCGGCCCATCTGCGGGCCTGTGCGAGGTCCGTCGCGGCCGCCAGCCCGCGCAAGGCCTCGGGGATGTCCACCCCACCACCCGGGTAGTGGTCGGGACCGCTACAGAGGTGCGCCCAGCTGGCAGCGGCGAGATCGAGCTGTTCCGGCTCGATGGCGACGAGCTCGACCTCGAACCCGTCGGCATTCTCCAGATAGGCGGCGTAGGTCTGTTCGCCGCCGGCGTGCGGGTGACGGTCGGGGAACATCAGGGTCCAGCCGTGCTGCGCGGCCTCGCCGACCAACGCGTCCACCGCACCCCGGCCCTGGACGTGGAACGCCAGGTGGTTCAGCCCGGGCCGGCACCGGTCGTGCTGGTCGGCGGTGAGCGCCCGGGACCGCTCGAAGACCAGGTACGTCGTCCCGAGCCGCCAACTGCGGCCGTCGCCCCAACTCTGGAACGGCGTCCAGCCCAAGGCGTCCAGCAGCCAGCCGAAGCAATCGACGGCACGGTCGAGATCGGGCACCCAGATCTCGACGTGGTGCAGCATTCCGGTGGTCGGGCGGGTCATGCGGCCCCTCATCATCGGTGGTCTCAACGGCCCCGGGCCGCACGCGCGCGGACCCCGGCATTCTAGGCCGCCGGACCAACCCCGCGTCAGCACCACCAGCCCCCGCGCACACGCGAACTGGCCTCCGACTGCTGCCGAAAGGCCAGTTCAACGTAAGGACGTCGCCGCCCCGGCTCAGCCGAGGATGTCCAGCATCGCCGCCTCGACCAGGTCGGCGACGTTGCGGTGGCCGCGCGCATTGGGGTGCACGAAGGACAGCTGGTCGGGCGGCGTGATGAACCCCTCCACCCACTTACTCGCGTCGCAGACACTGTGCTCCGCCGAGGACTCGTACAGGTCGACGAAGTCGGCGGCCTCCTGGGTGCCCGTCGACTTCTCGATGATCCGGTTGAGCGGTTCCAGGACGTCCTGCCGCAGCCAGTCCAGGTCGCCCTGGGTGATGGTGCCGAACTGCGTCAGGTCGCCGTAGCGGCACTTGGCGGTGTCCTTGGGGAAGATGGTGGGGAAGCCGACGGCCAGGATCTTCGCGCGCGGGGCGCGCTCGTGGAGCACGGCGAGCATCCGGTCGTACTCCCTGCTCACCCTGTTCAGCCGGTCCGGGACGCTCGCGCCCAACTCGTCCTTGCAGGGGGTGCCGGCGCCACCGGTCCCCTGGCCCAACTCCGGGCACTTGACCAGGAAATCGGCGAATCCGAGGGTGTTGCCGCCCACGCCGACGGTGATCACGTCGGTGTCCGGTCCCACCGCCGCGGACTGGGGCGGCACGGCGGGGAACGGGTAGTCCGGGTCCTCGGAGAAGGGCGGGAAGTGACGGCCGATCGGCTCCTGAGGCTCGTCGGTGACGTTCTCGATGGTCGCGGCGGTGCAGCTGACGTTGGTCAGCTCGAAGAGCGAACCGAAGTCGCGCTCGATGAGCTGAGGATAGGACTGGTCGGTGCGCTCGCAGCCGTCGCGCGGGATCTCGAAGACCTCACCGGCGGCCCGGATGAACCCGGCGGTGTACGAGTCGCCCAGGGCGACCCACTGACGGTCCGCCGCAGCAGCGGGTTGCGCCGCGACGAACTGCGCGGGAACGACGGTGCCGGCGGCGAGCGCCGTGGCCGAGCCGAGCAGGGCCAGACGATTGCGGAAGTTTGCCACGAATCCTCCAGGGATACGGCGTTGATGACGCTTTGACCAGCCGAATCGTCACTATACGCACGCGGTCCAACTCCGAGGGTGACATCTATCCGCCCCGGAACCACGCCCCCCCCGCCCGACCGCCCGACCGCCCGACCGCCCACAACGGAACGACGGCCCGCACCCTGCGGTGCAAGCCGTCGTTCCGTTGCGTCCCGGCCCGTCAGGCCACCGGCGCGTACTTGTAGCCGACCCGGCGGACCGTGACGATGGTGTCGCGGTAGGCGGCGCCGAGCTTGCGGCGGAGGCGCGCGACGTGGACGTCGACGGTGCGGCCGTCGCCGACGTGGCCGTATCCCCAGACGGTGTGCACGAGTTGGTCGCGGGTGTGGACCCGGTGCGGGTGCTCGGTGAGGTGGGCGAGCAGCTCGAACTCGAGGTAGGTGAGGTCGAGCAGGGCGCCGTCGACGTACGCGTTGCGGCGGTCGAGGTCGACGGAGATGCCGCTCTCGGCGGGGCGGGTGAAGGGCCGGACCGGGGCGGCGGCCACCACGGGAGCGGGCGCGGGAGCGACCTTCTCGGCGGGCACCAGCACCAGGTACCCGACCAGCGGGCTGTTCGCGCCGGCCCCGAGCTGCGCCAACAGGCCCTGCGGCAGCACGGATTGGGGCAGCGCGGCGACGACGGCGGCGCCGTCCTGGAGTCCGGCCAGCAGGCTCTCGGGGGCGATGGCGGGCGCGGGCCGGGTCATCGCGGCCGGGGCGGCGACCCGCCGGTACTCGGCGTCGAGGGGCTGGTTCGGCAGGGAGTGGTTGTGGTTCGGCAGGGTACGGACCGCTCGCAGGTGCGGGGTCGCGGTGGCGGCGTAGGACATTCGAGGGCTCTTTCGCGCGTGACGGTCGGTGGGTGGTCGTCGTCTGCGCTTCCGGCGCGCCGGCGCTGACGGGTCGGTCAGTGCGGCAGGCGGGAGACGCGGGGTACGCGCCGACAGGTCTGGTCGAAGTGGTGGGCCTGGCGCGGGGGCCAGAACGGTTCGAGAAGTACGCGAGGATTCACAGGGCGGCTCTCCGGAGCACGACGGGTCGGCGAAAAACGCACAGAACCGCCACCACACCTACGGGCAAAGGGTGATGACGGTGCGTCAGCGACAGCAGGCGCTGTAGATCAGACCGTGGTCGATGTACCGGCGGACGGTCAGCACGGGGAGGACGGAGACGCGGACCGCTTCGGTCATGGTCCTGCTCCTCCCCCGGTGCGGTGTCGAGAACCCGCGACGAACGGCGGGCACGAGTACGAGACTTCCACGCCACGTGCCCGGAAGGCAACCCACTGCACCGCCCGGTCCGCACGCCAAGACAGAAACCATCCACCATCCGGACGCCAACGCCCTGACCTGCAAAAATGCGACCAGTACTACAGTCGCACTCCGACCCGCTCGGCGGCGTGCTGCACCAGCCGGATCAGCAACTCCTTGCCGTCCTCGCGCCGCCGCGCGTCGCACAGCAGCACCGGCACGCTCTCCGGCAGGTCGAGCGCGGCGCGGACGTCCTCGGGCGCGTACACCTCGGTGCCCTCGAAGCAGTTGACGGCTACCACGAACGGGATGTCGCGCTGCTCGAAGTAGTCGACGGAGGGGAAGGAGTCGGCGAGCCGCCGGGTGTCGGCGAGCACGACCGCGCCGAGGGTGCCGCGCGCGAGTTCGTCCCAGACGAACCAGAAGCGGTCCTGGCCGGGGGTGCCGAACAGGTAGAGGGCGAGGCCGGGCTTGAGGTCGATGCGGCCGAAGTCCATGGCGACGGTGGTGGTCCGCTTGTCCTCGACGCCGGCGGTGTCGTCGACCGGGCGGCCGCGCTCGCTGAGCGTCTCCTCGGTGCGCAGCGGCCGGATCTCGCTGACCGCGCCGACCAGGGTGGTCTTGCCCGCGCCGAAGCCGCCGGCAATCAGGATCTTGACCGCGTTGGCGGCCCAAGGAGCCTTGCGGGTAGCGGAAGTTGACGCCGCGTCAGGGGCGTCAGAGTGCACGGAGGCCATTGATCACGTCTCGCAGCAGTCGCTCGTCCGGTTGCTGGGCGAGCTGGAAGGGTCGGGTGACGCTGATCAGGTCGGCGTCGTGGAGGTCGCCGAGCAGGACCCGGACCACGCTGACCGGCAGGTCCGTGTAGGAGCCCAACTCGGCGACGCTGAGGGGCTCTTCGCAGCAGAGCTGGAGGATGGCGTGGTGCTCGGGTCCGATCGGGAGGTCGGCCGGGACGCCGCCGGGGGCGAGGTACTCCCCGGCGGCGGTGACCAGCGAGATCAGGTCGAACAGGCCGTCGTCGACCGGCCGGGCGCGTCCTCTGGTCATCGAGAACAGCCGGACCATCGGTCCGGCGTCGTCGTCGAACCAGCGGTTGTCCACCGGCGTGCGGGGCACGAACAGGTCGATCGGCGTATCGTCGGCCGACGCCTCGTCCGCGCTCTCACCGCCGGGGTCGGCCGGGGCGGTGGCCTCGGTCGGCTCGGTCGGCTCGGGCTCGCTCATCTAACCAGTCAACTCCTCGGCTCGGCGGCCAGGTGCTCCCCGACGCGCTTCACCAACAGTGCCATCTCGTAGGCGATTTGGCCCACATCGGATTCGGCATCGCTGAGCACGGCCAGGCAGCTGCCGTCGCCGGCGGCGGTGATGAACAGGAAGGCCTCGTCCAGTTCGACCATGGTCTGCCGGACGCCGCCGACCTGGAAGTGCCGGCCGGCGCCCTTGGCGAGGCTGTGGAAGCCGGCGGCGACGGCCGCCAGGTGCTCGGCGTCCTCCCGGCCGAGGCCGCTGGAGACGCCGGTGGCCAGGCCGTCGCTGGACAGGATTACCGCGTGCCGAAGGGTCGCGACGCGGCCGACCAGGTCGTTGAGGAGCCAGTCGAGGCTCCCGGACGGCGGTGTTGTTGCGGTCATGATTCGGTTCCTTCTGCTGGTGCGGGCGGTGCGTCCGGCGGCTGGTGCGCCGGGGGGACGGAGCGGACGGGGGCGGCCGGCAGCGCGGGTGGCACCGGCGCGGAGGGGAGCGCGACCCGCAGCCGGGGCGGGCGGCCGGGCTGCGGCACGGCCGGCGCGACCCGCGCGCCGGAGCGGTCACCGGGCGCGGCCGGGTCGGGCTCGGAACGGACGACGGTCAGCGAGGCGGGCTGCAACCGGTCGCCGCGGCCGCGGGCGAAGCCGCGCTGGAACGAGGCGAACGCGGAGCGGGCCTCCTCGGGGCTGCGCTCGCGGGCCGACTCGGGGGTCTCGGGGCCGGCGCCGGCCCGAAGTTGGGGCGCGAGGCTGGCCTGCCGGACCCGGCGCGGCAGCAGCCCCCCGGCCACCGGCGTGAGCGGCGTGACGGGCGCACCGGACGACGGAGCGGGCACCGCGGCCACCGCAGCGGGAGCGGCGGGCTCGGCGTCCTCGGTCCGCCGGTGCCGCCCCGTCCCGGATGCGCCCTCAACGGCCGCTTCCTGTCCGGGAGTTCGCCGTCGCGGCAGCCCGCCGGGCTTCGCGGACGGGTCGGCGGCGGACGGGCGCGGCCCGCCGAGCACCTTCGCGGGCGCGGCATGCGCGGGCGCGGCGTGCGCGCGGCCGGGTTCGGCGGTGCCGGTGGCCCGGCGGTGAGTGGCGTCGTCGGCGGCGGGGCGGGCCCCGTCGGGGGCCATCTCGGCGGCGTCGGCGAGGAGTTCGCGCGGGATCAGCACCACGGCGGAGGTGCCGCCGTACGGGGAGGGCCGCAGGTGGACCCGGATGCCGTGCCGGCGGGCCAGCCGGGAGACCACGAACAGGCCCAGCCGGTCGGTGTCGGCGAGGTCGAACTCCTGCTCCACGGCGAGGCGTTGGTTGATCTCGCCGAGGTGCTGCTCGTTCAGTCCGAGGCCGCGGTCGTCGATCTCCAGGCAGAAGCCGTGCGCGACCACCTCGCCCTGGACGGTGACCTGGGTCTGCGGCGGGGAGAACACCGTGGCGTTCTCGACGAGTTCGGCGATCAGGTGGGTGACGTCGGCGACGGCGGAGCCGAGCAGTCCGGTGCCGGGGAACGGCCGGACGATGACCCGGGCGTAGTCCTCGACCTCGCCGACGGCGGCGCGCACCACGTCGACCATCCGGACCGGCTTGCGCCAGGCGCGGCCGGGCGAGCCGCCGGAGAGGATGATCAGGCCTTCGGCGTGCCGGCGCATGCGGGTGGTGAGGTGGTCGAGCCGGAACAGGTCTTCGAGTTCGCGCGGGTTCTCGGTGCGGCGCTCCATGGTGTCGAGCAGGGTGAGCTGACGGTGCAGCAGCACCTGGGAGCGGCGGGCCAGGTTGACGAAGACGGCGGAGACGCCGCGGCGCAGCTGGGCCTGTTCGACGGCGGCCTCGACGGCGACCCGCTGCACCTCGTTGAAGGCGCGGCCGACCTGGCCGATCTCTCCGGTGCCGAAGTCGAGTTGGGGGACTTCGGCGACCACGTCGACCTCTTCGCCGAGGCGCAGCCGGTGCATCACGGAGGGCAGTCGGTTGGCGGACAGGTCGGCGGCGGCGTTGCGCAGGCCGACGAGTTCGCGCACCAGGCGGCGGCCGATGCGGTAGGAGACGGCGATGGAGATCACCACGGCGAGCAGGCCGACCAGGCCGGCGACGCCGCCGCGCAGCAGGGAGTTGACGGCGTAGGCGTGGGCCTGGTCGCCGATCTTGGAGGCCAGGCGGGCGTTCATGGTGGCGATGTCGTTGAGGACCCGGTCGGCGTTGTCGCCCCAGTTGTCGACGGGGCCGCCGCGGACTTCGGCGGCCCGGTCGGTGGCGTTGTCGAAGCCGGTTTCGGCGAGGGTGAGGGCGTGCCAGGCCTCGCTGTTGCGCAGTTCGATGTAGTCGTGCTGGTCCTGCGGGTCGAGTTCGGCGACGTAGACCCGGAACAGGGTCTGCTGGGCGTGCATGGCGTCCAGCGCGATCTGCTGCTTGCGGATGTCGGTGGCGGCGGTGGCGGTTCCGGCCCGCAGGGCGCGCATCGCGGCGGTCTCCTGGGCCAGGTAGTCGGTGGCCCGGGTGAGTTCGACCAGCAGGGTGCCCTGGCGGGGCAGTGCGCCGCTCTCCTTGGCGACGAAGGAGGATCGGAAGGCGAAGACCGGTCCGATCAGGGCGCTGTAGTCCTTGAGCGCGCCGTCCCAGCTGGATTGGTGCTGGCCGATCTGGCTTCGGACGGCGGCGAGTTCGTCGGCGGACGCGATGAGGTCGTGGAGGCGGGCGCGCTGGTCGCCGTCGAGCTTGCCGGCGTCGCGGCTGCCCGCCTGGTAGCGCAGCAGTTGCAGGTCCCGGTCGGTGACGGTCTGGGACTTCAGGTAGGAGTCGGTGTAGGCCTTGTTGGCGGGGTCGGCGAGGCGCAGCACGGCGGCGGTGCGTTCGATGCGCAGGTCGTCGACGTACTGGTCGGCGGGGCCGCCGAAGGCCGTGTAGGTGTCGCTGAGGTCGAGTTGGTTCCACACGCCGCTGGTGGTGATCAGTGTGGAGTAGGCCCACAGGCCGCCGAGCGCCACGATGGGCACCAGGAGCAGCGCGATGATCCTCGCGCGGATCGAGCTGCGGCGCAGGCGCATGTGGGTCCTCTGGTGGTCCTCGGTCGGTGTGGTCGCCGGGCACGAGCGGCCGGGGGCAGGAATGAGCATGAAGAGGTACGGAGGGGTACGAGAGCCGCGAGCCTACTACTTACTGACCGTCCGTTCGTAGGGTGAATTTGCATCGTGATCGTGTGGTGTCCGTATCGTCCTTTAATTTCCTCACCAGCGTCCTTCAGTGCCCCCACCTGCGGCACTGTGCCCGGTGCGCGGTGTCGTCGGGCGGTGACTCTGGGCAGCACCGCGTCGATCGGGTAGCTTCGCCGGTGCCGCCCTCCGCCTGTGCGATCCGGGGCGGGGATCGGCGGAACGGGGGTACCGTGCGAGAGATCAGCAGCCCCGCGCTCGGCAGCTCGGCGGTGACCGGCGGGCTGGCCGACTCGGTGTTCGACCGGGCCGAGCGCGAACCGCGGCTGGTGCAGTTGTCCCGCTGGGCGGACGGCGTCTGGCGGCCGGTGACGGCCGTTCAGTTCCGCGACGAGGTGCTGGCCCTCGCCCGGGGTCTGCTCACCCGCGGGGTGCGCTACGGCGACCGGGTCGCGGTGATGTCCTCCACCCGCTACGAGTGGACGCTGTTCGACTACGCGCTCTGGTCGGTCGGGGCGATCCCGGTCCCGGTGTACCCGACGGCGGCGCCCGAACAGGTGCGCTGGATCCTGGCCGAGACCTCGGCGGTGGCCTGCGTGGTCGAGGACGAGGACCAGGCGATGACGGTCGGCGCGGTCTGCGACGCGCTGCCGGCGCTGACCGGCATCTGGCAGCTCGACCGGGGCTGCGTCGAGCAGTTGATGGCCGACGGGCAGGAAGTGCCGAACGCCCTGGTGCACCGTAGACGGGTCGGGGTGACGCCGGATTCGCTGGCCAGCGTCATCTACACCTCGGGCACCACCGGCCGTCCGAAGGGCTGTCTGCTGACCCACGGCAACTTCGCGGCGGTGGCGGACGCGGTGCTGGACGGCTGGGCGGAGGTGTTCTCCGACACCGGCGGCGACCAGCCCGCCACCTTGCTGTTCCTGCCGCTGGCGCACGTGTACGGCCGGCTCACCCAGGTCGCGGCGATCCGCGGCGGCATCCGGATCGGCCACCACGCCAAGCTGGCGGCGGACAGTCTGCTGCCGGCCCTGGCTGCGTTCCGGCCGACCTTCCTGCACGCGGTGCCGTACATCTTCGAGAAGATCCACCGCCGGGCCCGGGAGGCCGCCGAGGCGTCGGGCCGGCTGGAGACCTTCCTGCAGGCCGAGCAGGTGGCGATCGAGTGGGCGACGGCCTGGGAGCGCCGGGCGCACCGCAAGGGCCCCGGCCCGTCCCCCGCGCTGCGGCTGCGGCACGCCGCGTACGAGCGCCTGGTGTACCAGCGGGTGCGGGCCGTGCTCGGCGGCCGGGTGCGCTCGGTGATCTCCGGCGGGTCCATGCTGGGGCGGGAGTTGGCGCTGTTCTTCGCGGGCGCGGGCATGACGGTGTACGAGGGCTACGGCCTGACCGAGACGACCGCCGCGATCACCGCCAATCCCCCGGACCGGCCCAGATTCGGCACCGTCGGCCGCCCGGTGCCGGGCGCGGCGGTGGCGATAGCCGAGGACGGCGAGGTGTGGGTGCGCGGCGCCGGCGTGTTCTCCGGCTACCTCAACCATCCGCGCTGTACGCAAGAGGCGCTGCACGGCGACTGGTTGGCCACCGGCGACCTCGGTTCGCTGGACGAGGACGGCTACCTGACATTGACCGGCCGCAAGAAGGAGGTGATCGTCACCTCCAGCGGCAAGAACCTCGCCCCCGCGATCCTGGAGGAGCGGGTGCGGGCCCATCCACTGGTCGCCCAGTGCCTGGTGGTGGGCGACAACCGGCCGTACCTGGCCGCGCTGATCACCCTCGACCCGGTGGCCCTCGCGCACTGGCTCAAGTCCCGCGGCCGCCCGCAGCTGGACATTCACGGGGTGCTCACCGACCACGAGCTGCACCAGGAGGTGCAGCGGGCCGTGGCCGCCGCCAACACCACCGTCTCGCGCGCCGAGTCGATCCGGGCCTTCCGCTTGCTGCCGCACGAATTCACCCTGGACGACGGCCTGTTGACGCCCTCGCTGAAGATCCGCCGAGCAGCGGTGGCGGACCGCTACGCGCAGGACATCGACGAGCTGTACGCCGGCTGAACGGCCGGCCCGTTCCGGACTCCGACGCTCCGTCATCAACGCAACCGCAACGCACGGCCCGGCGGTTGACCGATCTCCGACAGCCCCCTTGACCGCCGGGATTGGTCCAGTCCATTGTGTGCACCTGGCCCGGTGCGGCAGGGCCGCGACCGACCCCCGTCCCCTCCGGGAGTCACGTCTTCTCTCCTCCCCCACACTGGAGTTGATCCGTGCTCAGTTCCGCACGCCGCCGTCTCGCGACGGCTGCCGCCGCCACCGTGCTGGCCGCCCTCGCCACCGCCCCGGCCGCGCACGCCGATGCCCCGGCCGCACACGCCGATGCCCCGGCCGCGCACGCCGGCGCCCCGACGAACACGGCTGCCGACGCCCCCGCGGTCAACCTGGCCACCAACCCTGGATTCGAGATCCCCACCCTCCCGCTCGCCGACTGGGGCTCCATCCCCGGCTGGCACTGCGCGGCCGGCGAGGGCGCCGTCACCACCGCGGCCCGCACCGGCGGCTCCGCGCTGGCCATCACCCCGGCCTCCGCCGACTCCACCGGCCAGTGCACCCAGACCCTCGCGGTGCGCCCCAACACCAGCTACACCTACCGGGCTTGGGTGCACGGCTCGTACGCCTTCATCGGCGCCACCGGCACCGGCCACGACGTCCCGCCGGCCTGGACGGCGTCCACCGGCACCGGCTGGCAGCAGCTGTCCACCACCTTCACCACCGGCGCCGCCACCACCTCCGTGCAGCTGTACGTGCACGGCTGGTACGGCCAGGGCCCGATCGCGGTGGACGACGTCAGCGTCACCGGCGACACCCCCGCGCCCGCGTACGCCACCTGGAACGCGCCGACCTCGGACAAGGTGGTCTTCCTGACCATCGACGACGGCTGGTTCCGCACCCCCGAGGCCGCGCAGCTGATCGCCGACCGCAGGCTCCCGGTCACCGCGTTCCCGCTGCCCATGCCGGAGGGCTTCGAGCAGGACTACTTCAGCCGGATCACCGCCGCGCCCGGCTCCTCCATCCAGGACCACACCGTCTCGCACCGCGACCTGACGACGCTGTCGCTCGCCGAGCAGCAGGCCGAGATCTGCGACGCCCGCGACGCGGTCACCGCCCGCTACGGCACCACGCCGACGATCCTCCGCCCGCCGTACTTCGCCTTCGACGCCAACTCCCAGCAGGCCGCCGCGAACTGCGGCATCAAGTACCTGCTGACCGCCACCGCCGACTTCACCTCCGGCGCCTCGAACGTCTACCACGGCGGCCCGCTCCAGCCCGGCGACGTGATCATCCTGCACTTCACCGACACCCTGGCGAGCGACCTCCAGCGCGCCCTGGACGCGGCCGCCGCGGCCGGCCTGAAGCCCGCCGCGCTGGCCGACTACCTTCACTGACCCTCGCCGCCGCGCGGATAAGGCTGACGTATTGTCAGTCCGTGGCGGTTCACGAACACCGGTGTCCGGGCCCCTCCCATGGGCCCGGACACCGGCTCACGCGTCCCTCACGGACAAGCGGCTGCTCCGGGGATCAGACGCCCGCGGAGAAGCTCGGCAGGTAGCCGTACGCCTGGCCCGAGGAGTTCGGGTGGTAGCTGTCGCTGACCGGCAGCGTGGTGCTGTTCAGCCACTGCGAGGACGAACCGCAGATCTCGTGGGTCGAGAAGATCGTCCGGACGTCCTTGAAGGTGAACCCGGCCGCCGCAACCTGCTTGGAGATCACCGAGTCCAGGGTGTCCGCTGCGCCGTTGATCGCGGTCCGCTTGGTGTCCGAGATGCCGACGATGCAGTTGCCCGGCACCTGGTACAGGTGCGGGTAACCCAGCACCACCACGTGCGCGTTGGGCGCCTTCGCCTTGATCTGCGAGTACAGGTTGGAGAGCTTGCCCGGCAGCGTGTTGGTGGCGTAGCTCTTCGCCGTGTTCACGGCGCTCAGACACGAGGCCTCGCTGCTCAGCACACAGGTCTGCATGGTCGACGCGAAGCCGGCGTCGTTGCCGCCGATGGTGATCGAGACCAGGGTGGTCGTCGAGCTCAGCGAGCTGATCTGGTTGGCAAGCACGTCGTTGGTGGTCGCACCCGAGCAGGCGACGAACTTGAACGACGTCGGGGCGTGGGCGTTCTTCCACAGCTGCGGGTAGGCGTTGGTGCTGCGGCTGCAGCTGCCGCTCTCGCTGGTGTAGCTGCCCGAGCCGACACCGGCCGAGTAAGAGTCGCCGAGCGCCACGTAGTTGACGCCGGCGGCGCTCGCCTGGGTGGCGGCGGCAAGGGTGGCGATGGACAGGGCTGCCGCGGTGAGAGCGACGGTTACGGCGCGAACGCGAGTCATCTTTCCTCCAATGAGTGATGCAGGCCACACATTGGATACCAGCCAGTAGCCTCGTGGGGAAGCGGTCATGCCAAAGAATTTGACGAACACTCATCCAACGGACACCTGAAAATCGCTACGCGCGGAGACCCACCCCTGACCTGGGCTGCGGAAATTCCCTCCAGCCCCCTCCCGAACGCCCGATCACCCGATTTTTCACCTGACGCACCGTCAACTCCCGCCCCATCTCCGAGCGCGACGACGGCGTGACACTCCGTGCCCGGCTTCCGGGTCAACGTGCCGACACGCGCCGCCACTTGAACGCACCCGACGCCGAACTCCGGACACTGGACGGCGATTTCCGGACGCCTGGTCCGGGCCATCAGCGGCGAGGCGCCGGCCGGCGCGCAACACTTCCCTGCTCGCCCCGCCCGCCACCGCCGAGCAGCGCACCGCGACCGGACCTGGCACCCCCGTCGAACGACAGGCGCGAGCCCCGACGGTTCGTCGCCCACCTGTCCGACTCCACCGATCGCGACGATCACGCCCTGTGTCGACACCCCCGAGCAGGTTCGTCACGGTCCGAAGTCACCCGCTCGTCGAAATCCGCCCGCCCGCCACGGAAATCACAAATGCCCACCGGATTTCCGAAGAAATTCCGCCGCCCAGAACCCGGGCGCCGGCGGTCCCGGAAATCGCCGGTCCTCCCGCGAGGACCACCTCCGAATTGAACAGCGGACCCGCCCCGGAGGAGGAATTCGAACCACCCGAAGGCGACCGCGGGCGGAGCCCGCCCCGAGCTCCGCCGAGCGCGGGCCACCGCCACGCGCACCCGAACTCCCGCGCGCGATCCCCCCCTTGGCGCGGCTTCAACCGCGCCAGGACGTGATCCACGCCACACGTCCCCCCCGGTCGCGCGGCCCGCGCGCGGGGTTCCGACATATACGCGCGCAAATTCCGTTCCACACCTCGGCAAACTGCGCCATACGACGGGAATACCCCGACAGCGTGAGGCGGATCACAGCCGACAATCGTCTTTCGCCCGCCCCGGCGACCGGTCTTGTCCGCGTTCGCCGCCGACCTGTGCGACGGGCACGCCCTACCGGGCGGTAATCATGTACAAGACCATTCGCAAGGCGACCAGGACCGTTGTCGTCATTACCTCAACCGCGGCAGCCGCCCAAGGTGTGACGAGCCCGGAGCGCGGAGCACCCGACTTGCGTCGCCCGACAGTCATCAATCAATTGATGACTGTCAACTCCGAGACATCGAGCACCCGGCTCAACGCAACCAGCAGCCCTCGAGCGGCAGTTCCTCGATCGTCTCGTTCGCCGACGCCGGAACCCCCAGCACCGCGACCGCCGCCGCCACCGCCGCCCGGGCCTGGTACAGGCCGGTGGTTCCCCAGCCGAGGAGTTCGACCGCCAGCCCGGGGGCGACGAGCAGCCGTCGGTAGTGGCGGCCGGACGCCGGATCGGGTGCGGACGGGCCCGCGCCGTGCAGCGCCGCGGCCATCCGCACACGCGCGCACTCGTGGCCGCCGTTAGCCGAGCCGACCCGGTCGTACAGGTAGCCGAGGTACAGCGGCGGGCCGATCCGGGCCTGGGCCTCCTCCCCCGCCTCGCGGGCCAGCGCGGCGCCCGGGTCGCCGGCGTCCTCCGTCTCCAGCGAGCCACCGGGGAGGCTGACGATCCCGTCCCGCGGGTTGACCAGCGTGAGCACCCGGCCGTCGGGGGCGAACAGCCAGCCCCAGGACTGCTTCACCGGCAGCCCCTCCGGTACCGCGATCCCCGCGTGCCAGGGCCACCCGGCATTCGGTCGGCGCCGGACCCGCCCGAGCAGTTCGGAGATCTCCGGGCTGTACTCGATGCCCATGCCACTCCCTCCGCACTCCGGGCGGCCACCCTCGCCACCTGATGATCTTCCCCGAACACCCGACCGATGAACAGCCCCGGCCGCCGGTCGGGTCACCGTCCCACCTGTCCCATCGGCCTCCGCCGCCTCTCCGCTCCCGGCCTGTCACCCGTACCTGTGATACTCGGTACCGGCCCGACCACATGAAAGCGACGAGGAGTGACAGACATGCTGCGGGGAGCTTCGACGTGAGGCTGCTGCACACCTCGGACTGGCACCTTGGCCGTTCCTTCCACCGCGAGAACCTGCACGAGGCGCAGCGCGCGTTCCTCGACCACCTGGTGGCCACCGCCGTCGCCGAGCGGGTGGACGCGGTGCTGGTGGCGGGTGACGTGTACGACCGCGCGCTGCCGGGTCTGGAGGCCGTCGCGCTGTTCGACGACGTGCTGTGGCGGCTGGCCGAACGGAACATCCCGACCGTCTTCATCAGCGGCAACCACGATTCCGCGCGCCGTCTCGGTGTCGCGTCCCGCCTGATCGAGCGGGCCGGCATACACCTGCGCACCGATCCGGGCACGCTCGCCGAGCCGGTGCTGCTGGACGACGAGCACGGGCCGGTGGCGGTGTACGGGCTGCCGTACCTGGAACCGGCGTTGGTGCGGGAGCGGCTGGCGAAGGGCGGGCACGAGCAGGTGCTGGCGGCGGCGATGGACGCCGTCCGGGCCGACCTCGCCGCGCGCCCGGCGGGCACCCGGGCCGTGGTGCTGGCGCACGCCTTCGTGACGGGCGGCGAGCCGAGCGACAGTGAGCGCGACATCGCGGTGGGCGGCGTGCAGTCGGTGCCGTCCGGGGTGTTCGACGGCGTGCACTACGTGGCCCTCGGCCACCTGCACGGCAGCCAGACCCTCGCCCCGCACCTGCGCTACTCGGGCTCCCCGCTCGCCTATTCGTTCTCCGAGACGAACCACCGCAAGTCGATGTGGCTGGTCGACCTGGACGCCGAGGGCGCCGTCGAAGCCACCCGGATCTTCTGCCCGCAGCCCCGGCCGCTGGCCCAACTGCGCGGCCGCCTGGACGATCTGCTCACCGCCGACGAGCACGACTGGGCCCGCGACGCCTGGGTGCAGGCCACCCTGACCGACCCGGTGCGTCCGGTCGATCCGATGGAGCGGCTGCGGGTCCGCTTCCCGCACACCCTGCAGTTGCTGTTCGATCCCGAGGGCGGCGAGCAGGCCGCGGCGCAGTCGTACGCGCAGCGGGTCAGCGGGCGCAGCGACCAGGAGGTGGTGGAGGGTTTCGTCGCCCATGTCCGCCCGGGGCGGGAGTTGGACGACACCGAGCAGTCCTGGCTGCTGGAGGGCCTGGAGTCGGTGCGCCGCACGGCCGCCGGCCGGGCCGAGGAGAACGGCCGATGAACCTCTCGAAGGGGAGCGCCCGATGAGGCTGCACCAGCTCACCGTCACCGCGTTCGGCCCGTTCGCGTCCACGGAGCGGATCGACTTCGACCGGCTCACCGCGTCCGGCCTGTTCCTGCTGCGCGGGGCGACCGGCGCGGGCAAGAGCAGTGTGCTGGACGCGGTCTGCTACGCGCTGTACGGCGAACTGCCGGGCTCGCGCAAGAGCAACGGCGTGCGCAGCGACCACGCCGACCAGGGGCGCCGCACCGAGGTGGTGCTGGAGGCGACGCTCGGCGGGCGCCGGCTGGAGATCACCCGCAGCCCGGAGCAGCTCCGCCCGAAGAAGCGCGGTGCGGGTTTCACGCAGGACAAGGCGCAGACGCTGCTGCGTGAATGGGCCGCGGACGCCGGCGAGGGCGAGCCGGGCTGGGTCGCGGTCAGCAAGTCGCACCAGGAGGCCGGCGAGGAGCTGACCCGGCTGCTCGGCATGAGCCGGGACCAGTTCTGCCAGGTGGTACTGCTGCCGCAGGGCGACTTCGCGCGGTTCCTGCGCGCGGACTCCAAGCAGCGCGCCGAGCTGCTGGGCAAGTTGTTCGACACCAGCCGGTTCGAGCAGTTGGAACGCTGGGCGGCGGAGCGCCGCCTGCGCCAGGAGCACGAGGTGCAGGCCGGCCGGCAGAAGCTGCGCGACCTGGCGGCCCGCGCCGAGGAGGCCGCCGGTCCGCTCGCGGAGGACGCCGCCGCGCACCGGCCCGACGAGAACGCCTCCGCCTCGGACGTGCTGGCCTGGGCGGCGATGCTGCGCGGCACGGCCGCCGAACGCGTCACCGCGACGGCGCTCGCGCTGGAGGCCGCCGAGTCCGCCCGCACCCGGGCCCGCGCGCACCTGGACGCCCAGCGCACTTTGGCGGACCGCCAGCACCACTACCACTCCGCGCTCGACAAGCATCTCCAACTCACCGCCACCGACCAGGAGTCGGCCGCCGACCGGTCCCGCCTGCGGCTCGCGCTGGCCGCCGAGACCCTGGCCCCCCTGCGCTCCCTGCACCGCAGCGCGCTGGCCGCCCACACCGCCGCCACCGCCACCGAGTCCACGCACACCGCCACACTCAACACCCGGTCCGCCGCCCCCTGGGCCGCCCAGCTGCTCGGCGAGCTCCCGCTCGCCGCCGCCGAACGCGCCCTGCACACCGAGGCGACCCGCCTGTCCGGGGCCCGAGCCGACGAGCAGCGACACGCCCAACTACTGATCGAGCGCGGCGAGTTGGCCGCCGAGCAGAAGCAGGCGGACGACCTGGCGGAGGAGTCGCAGGACTGGCTGTCCGGCTTCGACGACCAGCTGAAGCAGCTGAACGCCGACCTCGACGCGGCCCGCGATGCCCACGCCCTGCTCGCCCAACTCGACGCCCAGCACGTCGATCTGACGCTCCGTCAGGACGCTGCCCACCGCCACCACCGACTCCTTTCCTCACTCACCGCCGCCGAGGCGGAGGTGCACGCCCTGACGGGCGCCGCGCTGGACGCCCGGTCCCGCACCCTGGACCTCCAGGAACGCCGACTCGCGGGCATGGCCGCCGAGTTGGCCGCCCAGCTGGCCGCCGGCGAACCCTGCCGGGTGTGCGGCTCGCCGGAACACCCGAACCCGGCCCGCCCCTCAGCCGACCAGGTCACCGCCGCCGACGAGCAGCGCGCCCGCGCCGCCCAGCACGCGGCGGAGGGCGAACTCGACGCCGCCAAGCGCCGGTTGAGCACGCTGCAGGCCGACACCGCGGCCGCCGAAACCGCTTCCGGCGGCCGCTCGGTCGCCGAACTCTCCCTCGCCCTAGAAGAGTTGAACTCTTCTCGCCGCACCGCACTGCACACCGCGGAACGACTGGTCCCCCTGGGCCAGCAGGTCGAACGACTCGAGCACGAGCGCAAGGCCCGCCACGAGCGGCTGCGCCAGGCGGGCGAGCGCGGAGCCGTCCTCGCCGACCGGCTCGGCACCGTCGCGGCCGAACTCGACGCGCTGGCCGGCCGGATCGCCGCCGCCCGCGGCGACGCCCCGTCCGTCGCGGCCCGCGCCACCGCGGTGGACGCCCTCGCCGCCGCCGTCACCGCCGTCCTCGACGCCGCCCGCACCACCACCGAAACCACCCGCCGCCTCGCCGAGGCCACCGACGCCCTCGAACAGGCGGCCGCCGACGCGGGCTTCACCGACCTGCCCGCACTCGCCGCCGCCGAACTCCCCGCCCACCAACGCGACGCCCTGCAACGGCGGTTCGAGCAACTGGACGCCGCCCTGGAACAGGCCACAGCCCGCCTCGCCGACCCCGACCTGCGCGCGGCCGCCGAACTCCCGCCCGCGGACACCGCATCCGCACACGCCGCCGAGGAACACGCCACGGCCGTCCTGCGCACCGCCGACACCGCACACGGCACCGCCACCGCCCGGGTCACCGCCCTGGCCCGGATCACCGCCGACCTGACCGCCCTCGCCGACGCCTTCGCCCCCGTCCTCGACGCCTACGCCCGGATCAGCCGCCTCGCCGCCCTGCTCGCGGGCGCCCCCGCCGAGAACGCCCTGCGCATGCGCCTGGAGTCCTACGTCCTGGCCGCCCGCCTCGAACAGGTCGCCGCCGCCGCCAGCCAGCGCCTCCTCAAAATGTCCGGCGGCCGCTACACCCTGGTCCACAGCGACGGCCTGGTCTCCGGCAACAAGCGCTCCGGCCTCTCCCTGCACGTCGTCGACGCCTGGACCGGCCGCGAACGCGACACCGCCACCCTCTCCGGCGGCGAATCCTTCTTCGCCTCCCTCGCCCTCGCCCTCGGCCTCGCCGACGTCGTCACCGACGAGGCCGGCGGCATGCCCCTCGACACCCTCTTCATCGACGAGGGCTTCGGCACCCTCGACGAAAACACCCTCGAAGAAGTCATGGACGTCCTCGACTCCCTCCGCGAACGCGACCGCGCCGTAGGCATCGTCAGCCACGTGGCCGACCTCCGCACCCGTATCCCCGCCCAACTCCTCGTCCGCAAACACCGCCACGGCTCCACCACGCACCACACCACCCGCGACGACACCTGACGCGTTTGCGCCGGGTGCCGCCGACCCTCCCGCCTCGCCGAAGTCCGTCACGGGCAGGACCCGAACCCGCCCCCCGAAGACCGTCAGCTCCGCATCCAGTAGCCGAACACCTGCCGCTACGAGGACTCGCCGCCTGCCAGGAAGTCCGCCGCCACCCGGCCCCAACTCCTGATGTCCGTCAGGGTCGTGGCCGTGTGCAGGCGGGCTTCGGGGAGGTGGGCGGCGAGGGCGGTCGCGGTGGCGGTCGGGTGGATGGGGTCGGTGGGCCAGGTGAGGATCAGGGTGGGGTGGGGGAGGTCGCGGAGGCGGTCGGGGGTGGGCAGGTCGGCTTCGGCGGCGGCTCGGAGGACGGACGGGGCGAGGTGCTCGGCGGCGTCGAACTCGGTGGCGTACTGCGGGACTTCGGCGAGCACCGCGGGCGGCCCGCCGATCTTCGCGGCTGCTCCGAGCGTGCCCGTGCCGCGCCGTTCCACCAGGGCGGCGGCGGCTCGCAGTCCGGCCCGTCGCGGGTCGCGGGCCGCCCAGGCGACGGCGGGGATGGCCAGCACCAGGCGGTCGAACCGTTCGGGGCGGGCGAGCGCGGCCCACAGGACGGTCGCGGTGCCCATGGACGCCCCGAGCCCGGTGACGGGTGCGTCCGGCGAGAGGTGGTCGCAGAGCGCGAGCAGGTCCTGGGCGAGCGCGGGGTAGCCGAAGTCCTCGGCGACGGCGCGCCCTGTCGAGTACCCGTGGCCGCGCGCGTCGTACCGGGCAAGCCGGTGCGTCGTGGTGAGCGGCGTCCAGTCGAACAGGCCGGCGCGCCTCTCGTGGGCCCGGCTGGAGAGCGAGCCGTGCGCGTGCACGGCGAGCGGGCCGTCCGCCGGCCCGGCCACCTCGAAGGCGAGCGTGGCGTGCGGGCGTTCCAGTAGGCCGCCGACGGGCCCGGCGCTCGGCGCGAAAACGGTCATGGACCGATTGTCTGATGGATCATCAGCCGGAGCACGCGGCCCGCTGGGCCTGCTGCCAGGTGCAGACCGGACACAGCGTGGATCCCGGCGTCTCGGCCGGGTACTCGGTCTCCTCACCGCACAGCACGCACGTGGCACGCTCACCGGGCCCGCCGGCCAGCAACCCGCGGCGCGCCTGCTCCGGGTCGGCGGACACCTCGCAGACCTGCCCGGCACTCTCCGACTGCTGCTCTGCCATGCCGCCCAGGGTACGTCCCCTGCCGTCCTGGCCCCGACCCGTGGACCGATTGCGCGCACCCGGCCGCGGATCGATGCTGGAAACCGACCCTGCACATCCCCTCGTGATCACCTCCGGGGTGCTCGTATGACGAACCAGCCGAACGCCACCACCGCTCCCCCGCCCCCCGAGCCGGCCGGCCCCGCACCCGCGGCACCGTCCGAGCCACCGCCCCGCGCAGACCTGCGGCGGTCCTGGTCGCCACCGACCGCGCAGAGCATCGAGCTCGCGCCCGAGGTCACGGCCTACGCGGGCCGACGGTAGCGGGCAGCCATGACGGACGACCGGACAGCGCGCACCGTCCCGGAGTTCACCGCGGCCCTGTACGCGCACTCCGAGAGGTACTGGCACAACCACCCGTTCCATCTCAGGCTGCACCAAGGCGGGCTGAGCGAGGCGGAGTTGCGATCCTGGATCGCCAATCGCTGGTACTACCAGAAGTGGCTGCCCCGGAAGGACGCGGCGGTGATCGCCAACTGCCCCGTCCCGGAGGTCCGCCGCCGCTGGGTCAAGCGCCTCGCGGACCAGGACGGCACCGCGCCAGGCCAGGGCGGAAACGTCGACTGGCTCGCCCTCGCCGAGGCCGCCGGGCTCAGCCGGGACGAGGTGCTGGACGAGCGTCATGTCCTGCCGGGCGTACGCTTCGCCACGGACGCCTACGTGAACTTCGCGCGCACCCGCCCGTGGATCGAGGCCGTCGCCGCCTCGCTCACCGAACTGTTCTCGCCCGGCCTGATGCGCGAGCGGCTCACCGCCCTGCGCACCCACTACGGATGGGTGGAGCCCGCCGGCCTCCGGTACTTCGAGCAGCGTCCAGCCGTGGCCGACGCCGACTCGGCCCACGCACTGGGCCTGGTCACCGAGTACTGCACGAGCCGTGAGCAGCAGGACGCGGCGCTGGCCGCGCTCTCCTTCAAGTGCGACGTCCTCTGGTCGATGCTCGACGCCATCGAGCACGCGACCGCGGCGGGCTGACGGGTGACCACGGCGGCGGAGGGCCCCTGGCGCCTGCGCCGGGGCGTCCGGCTCGGCCACGACCGGGTGCGGTCCGTGCCGGTACTGCTGCATCCGGACGGCGTGCTGGTGCTCGGCGAGACGGCCGCCGCCGTGCTC
Source organism: Kitasatospora sp. NPDC051984 (assembly GCF_044593455.1). NCBI lineage: Bacteria > Bacillati > Actinomycetota > Actinomycetes > Kitasatosporales > Streptomycetaceae > Kitasatospora > Kitasatospora sp. NPDC051984. Next base: position 143,518 of record NZ_JBIUCB010000005.1, on the reverse strand, counting down.
GCACGCTGCGACGGCGCCACCGGCACGACGGCGATCCTCGCCACACTGGAACGGGAGTACGCCGGGGTGCGACCGGCCGAGGTGCGGTCCTTCCTCGCCTCGCTGGCCGACCAGCACCTGCTCGCAGCCGGCCCGGCCCTTCCCGCGACGCCCAAACCCCTTCCCGAGACACCCGAGCCCCATCCCGAGACGCCCGAACGTCAAACCACTGACCGAACCGCCGCCCGCCCGTACGGCCTGCTCGCCGAACTGACCTACCGCTGCCCGCTGCGCTGCGCCTACTGCTCCAACCCGGTCGCGCTCGACGCGTACGCCGACGAGCTGAGCCCGGCCGAGTGGCGGCGGGTCCTCGCCGAGGCGCGGGCCCTGGGCGTGCTCCAGGTGCACCTGTCGGGTGGCGAGCCGCTGCTCCGGCGCGACCTGCCCGCGCTGGTGGCGCACGCCCGCGGGCTGGGCCTGTACACCAGCCTGATCACCGGTGGGCAGGCACTCTCCCGGGCCCGGCTGACCGAGCTGGCCGCCGCGGGCCTCGATCATGTGCAGCTCAGCTTCCAGGACGCGACGGCGGCTCCGGCGGACGAGCTGGCGGGCCGGCCCGTGCACGCGCGCAAGCTGGCCGCCGCCGCTCTGGTCGGGGCCGCCGGCCTGGCCCTGACGGTCAATGTCGTGCTGCACCGGCGCAACATCGACCGGATCCCCGCTCTGATCGACCTGGCGTCGGAGCTCGGCGCGGACCGCCTGGAGCTGGCGAACACCCAGTTCTACGGCTGGGCGCTGCGCAACCGCGCGGCGCTGCTGCCGACCGCTGCCCAACTGGCGGCGGCCGAGGCCGCGGTGACGGCGGCCCGCGAGCGCCTGGCAAACCGCATGCAGATCGTCTATGTCGTGTCGGACTACCACGAGAGCTGGCCCAAGCCCTGCATGAACGGCTGGGCCGGCCGTCAGCTCACCGTCGCGCCGAACGGTGACGTGCTGCCCTGCCCGGCCGCCGCGCAGATCCCGGGGCTCGGCGTGCTGAGTGTGCGCGACCGCCCGCTGGCGGACATCTGGTTCGACTCGCCGGCGTTCACCCGCTTCCGCGGCACGGACTGGATGCCCGAACCCTGTCGCAGCTGCGAACGCAAGGAGCTCGACCACGGCGGTTGCCGCTGCCAGGCCTTCCAGCTGACGGGGGACGCGGCCGCCACCGACCCGGTCTGCCGGCTCTCGCCGCACCACGCGCTGGTCACCGGGCTGGTCCGGGGCAGCGAGCCGGACCCCACCCCGCCGCTGGTGCCACGCGGCGCCTGAACCGCGAAGGAGGCAAGCCATGCGGCTACGCGTACTCGGCACCGCCGCCGGCGGCGGCCTGCCGCAGTGGAACTGCGCCTGCCCGACCTGCGCCCGGGCCCGCGCGGCCGGCCCGGAAGCCTGGCGGACGCAGGAATGCCTCGCCGTCAGCGCCTCCGACGACGCCTGGTACCTGGTGAACGCCTCGCCCGACCTCCGCGTCCAGCTGCTCGCCGCACCCGAGCTGGCCCCGCCGGACGGTACCCGCGGCACGCCGCTGCGCGGGGTCCTGCTGACCGACGGCGAACTCGACCACACCGCCGGCCTGCTCGCTCTGCGCGAGGGCGCCGAGCTGGACATCCACGCCCCGCCACCGGTCTGGCACAGCCTCGGCGAGGTCTTCCCGCTGCGCGGCCTGCTGGCCCGCTACGGCACCTCCCGCTGGCACCCGCTCGACCGGCAGCTCCGGCTCGGCGGCAGCGAGGACGACGGCGGGCTGACGGTCGCCGCCTTCCCGGTGAGCGACAAGCGGCCCCGCTACGCCGCCCACGTCGACGCGCCCGGCCCGTGGGCCGTCGCCTACCGCTTCACAGACACCCGGACCGGAGCCTGCGCGGTCTACGCGCCCTCGCTCGCCGACTGGCCGGACGGCTTCGACGCGTTCCTGGCCGGCGCCGACTGCCTGCTCCTGGACGGCACGTTCTGGAGCGACGAGGAGCTGCAGCACGTCGCCGGCGAGCGCCGCACCGCCCGCGCCTTCGGCCACCTGCCGATCGCCGGGCCGGACGGCACCTTGCGGCGGCTGCGCCCGCACCCGGGCGCGCGGCGCCTCTACACACACCTCAACAACACCAACCCGCTGACCGACCCGGACTCGGACCAGCACAAGGAGCTCGCCGCCGAGGGCGTGGAAGTCGCCGCTGACGGCCTGGAGCTGCGGCTGTGAGCAGCCCACGGACGCCCTCATGACCACCCACCACATCCGCCCGGGCAGTCGCTCGAGAGCAGTCGCTCGAAACGGAGAAGGAAGCGCACCATGACGCCGAATGTGATCGCCCAGGATCCGACCGTCTCGTTCAATCCGATGCGGACCGGCTGGGACTCGGCCCAGCCGCAGCTGGCGCCCAGCCAGGTGAGTGCCGCCGACTTCGGCCAGCTGTTCTCGACGGCCGTGGACGGGCAGGTCTACACCCAGCCGCTGGTCATCGGGTCCACCGTCGTGGTGGCGACCGAGAACAACAAGGTCTACGGCATCCACGCCGTCACCGGCGCGATCCTCTGGTCCAAGTCCCTCGGCCCCGGCTGGCCGGCCGCCGCGATCGGCTGCGGCGACCTGGTCCCCAACATCGGCGTGACCTCCACCCCGGTGTTCGATCCCTCGTCGGGGCGGGTCTACCTCACCGCCAAGGTCAACGTCGACGGCGACCCGCACGGCAAGAGCGTGCAGTGGTTCCTGCACAGCCTGGACGTGGCGACCGGCAACGAGCCGCCGAACTGGCCGGTGAAGATCCAGGGCTCCCCGCCGAACAACGCGGGCGTCGTGTTCGACCCGTTCACGGCGCAGCAGCGGACCGGCCTGCTGCTGCTCGACGGCGAGGTGTTCGCCGGGTTCGGCGCGCACTGCGACGCGGACACGTATTTCGGCTACCTGGTCGGGGTGAAGACGGCGACCGGTGCGCTGCGCATGTGGTGCACGCAGAACACGGGCGGCAAGACGCCGAGGTCCGGGGTCTGGATGGGCGGCGGCGGCCTGGTCTCGGACGGTCCCGGCCGGATCTTCTTCTCCACCGGCAACGGCATCTCGCCCGCGCCCGGCCCGGGCAACCAGCCGCCCGGCCACCTCGCCGAGTCGGTGATCCACGTGTCCAGCAACGGGCAGCTCACCGCGGTGGACTTCTTCAGCCCCGACAACGCGGACCAACTGGACCTGCACGACCAGGACTTCGGCTCCGGCGGCCCGGTGGCCCTGCCCTCGCCGCCGTTCGGCACCACGGCCCACCCGAAGCTGCTGGTCCAGATCGGAAAGGACGGCCGGGTCTTCCTCCTCGACCGGGACGATCTGGGCGGTCGTGGCCAGGGGCCCGGCGGCTCGGACGGGGCGCTGTCCGTGGCCGGGCCGTTCCGCGGCGTCTGGGGCCACCTGGCGGTCTGGGGCGGTGACGGCGGCTTCGTGTACGTCCCCGAGAACGACGGCCATCTGCGCGCGCTCAAGTACGGCGTCGACGGCACCGGCACGCCCGTCCTGGCCAATGCGGGCACCAGCAGCGCCGAGATCGGCCACTACCCGGGCTCGCCGAGCGTGACGTCCGACGGTATGACCTCCGGTTCGGCGCTGGTCTGGGTCGTCTGCCCCGACCCCAAGGGTAAGGACGGCAGCAACGCGCAACTGCGCGCGTACGACGCGGTGCCGGTCAACGGCGTCCTGACGCTGCGCTGGTCGGCGCCGATCGGGACGGCCGTGAAGTTCGCCAAGGTCGGCGTCGGCTCGGGCCGGGTCTACGTCGGTACCCGCGACGGCCGGCTGATCGCCTTCGGCAGCCCGTCCCAGGCCGCCCTGACGGGCACTCCGGTCGACTTCGGGCAGGTCGCGGTGGGCGCCACCGGCAACGCCACCACGACGGTCACCGCGGCGCGCGGCGTGACCGTCACGGCGATCACCACGGCCGCGCCCTTCAGTGCCACGCCCCCGGCCCTCCCGGTCACCCTGAACACCGGGGGCACCCTGGCCGTCCCGGTCGGCTTCGCGCCGACCGGGCCCGGTGGAGCGACGGGGACGCTCTCCTTCGCCGTGACGACGAACGGCGTCGCCGGCACCGTGGGCCTCGACCTGCACGGCACCGGCACCCAGCCCGGTTTCGCCGCGTCACCGCCGTCGCTGGACTTCGGCCAGCTGGCCACCCAGTCCTCGATGACGCTCAGCGTGATCGTCACCAACACCGGCACCACGCCCGAGACGATCGGCGGCACCACGTCGTCATCTCCCCCGTTCACGGTCGCCGGCCTGCCCCCGGTCGGCTTCAGCCTCGCCCCGGGCACCTCGCTCGCCGTGTCCGCCACCTACGCGCCGACCGTCCCGAGCCCGGCCGGCGGCGACAGCTCGCAGTTCACCGTCACCGGCTCGGACGGGCTCTCGGTCACTGTCCCGCTCACCGGTACGGCCGTCGTCGGCGCCCCGCAGCTGACGATCAAGCCGACTTCGGTCGACTTCGGCCAGGTCCCGGTCGGCGGTTCGCTCAGCAGGACCTTCGACATCAAGAACACCGGCAACGTGACGCTGAACGTGACCAAGGCCGCGCCGCCCACCGCGCCGTTCTCCGCTCCCGACCCGATCGCCGAGGGCCAGCAACTCGGCCCCGACCAGCAGGTCACCCAGACGGTGGTCTTCACCCCCACCGCCGCCGGCCAGGCCTCCGGTCACTTCCTGCTCACCGGCGACGACAGCCAGGGCATGCAGACCGTCTCCTTCACCGGCACCGGGGTCACCAGCGGCAGCGTCGCCCCGCCGAGCGCCGACGACTGGACGTTCAACGGCACGGCCGTGCTCTCCGGCACCGACATCGTGCTCACCGAGGCCATCAACGACCAGACCGGATCCGCGCTGTGCGACATGGCCGTGCCCTCCGCGAACCTGCGTGCCCACTTCACGGCCGTCATCGGCGGCGGCGGTGCCTCGGGGGCGGACGGCCTGGCCTTCGTCCTGCTCGACGCGGCCCACGAGACGCCGCACGCGCTCGGTGGTGGCGGCGGCGGGCTCGGCTACTCCGGACTGCACGGCCTCGCCGTCACCCTGGACACGTCCAAGAACGCCAACGACCCCTCGGCCAACTTCGTCGCCCTGGCCACCGGCGGCCAGGGCGACGCGCTCGTCTACGCCGCCACCGCGACCAACATCGGCGATCTGCGCACCGGCACCCACACCGTGGACGTGCAGGTCACCGGCGGCCGCGTCCAGGTCACCGTGGACGGCCGGGCGGCGATCGACACCACGGTGGCCGTTCCGGCCGGCGTCCTGGTCGGCTTCACGGGCGCCACCGGCGGGCTCAACGACAACCACCGCGTCCAGGGGGTGTCGATCACCTTCTAGCGGCGGGCCGGCCGGCCGGTCAACCGAGGAAGGACAGCCGCAGGGTGCGGTCGGGGTTGTCCCCGTTGGTGTCGATCAGCACGACCGACTGCCAGATGCCGAGGGCGAGCCGGCCGCCCACCACCGGCAGGGTGGCGTGCGGGGCGACCAGCCCGGGCAGCACGTGGTCGCGGCCGTGGCCGGGGGTGCCGTGGCGGTGGCGCCAGCGGTCGTCGGCGGGCAGGAGTTCGCGCAGGGTGGTGAGCAGGTCGTCGTCGCTGCCGGAGCCGGTCTCGATGACGGCGATGCCCGCGGTGGCGTGCGGGACGAAGACGTTCAGCAGGCCGTCGCGTCCGCCGGCAACGTCCCGCAGGAAGTCGTGGCAGCGGTCGGTGATGTCGAGGGCGACCTCTCTGCGGCCGGTGGTGATCTCGAGCGTGGTGGTGTGGAAGGTGTCGGACATGGGGCCATCCTGGCCGATCTTGCGACCAGTCCCGAAGGGGCGACCGCCGAACGCCACCCCACCGCAAGGTCGCCCGCCAGGGCGCGCCAGCCTTTCGCAACCGTGCGCCAGGGCTGCCCCGACCGCCCGCGGGAACGCCGAAAGCCCGACGGACTCACGGTCCGTCGGGTTCGTGGCGACGAGCGGCGGGCCGCCCGTCCTCACGTCGGTGCGGTCAGCCGCGGCTGCCGAACATGCTCCGCTTGAGCCGGCGCAGCGGGGCCATCAGCGAGACCCGCACCGAGCGGCGGGGCACGGCGACGGGGACGCTGGGTCCACGCGGCGTCAGTTCTCTTATCAGACCGAGAGCTTCCGCCGTGTCCACCGTCGAGAGCGCGGGGGCGCCGAGCACCGCGAGGTGCCGTTCGATCCGGCGGCCGGTCGTGCCCATGCCGCACTGGATCGCGGGCACCCGGGGCCGCGTCCGCACTTGAATCTGTTCCATCTGTTTCCCACCCCTACGAGGCGCCAGGGCCGTGAGGCGAAGACTATCCGGCTATGGCGGTCTTCATGCAACCGTCCTGGTGTTCTGCCACCGTATCGCGCGAACGGAACTGACGTTCACCGAAGTGCGGTGCGCCCGGTCACGACTGCGCATCGGTTGATGGTGCACCATCCAAGCATGACCGGGCGTCAGACGTCGCGGCGGCCCGTGGTGTTCAGAAACTGAACACATACGAGGGATTGACGCCGCCGGAACCTCCAAGCAGTATCTGTATGGACACGGGATCAAGGGCCTGAGCCACCCGAACCCGGTCGGATGAGTTCGAGTATGAACGAATCACCTGCTCATCACATGACAGACTTCCGGCACCACAGTGAGTCACCTGCGGCCGTCTCGACGCTGCGGCGGCCCGACTCCGGCGTGGTGCACGGACCGGCGGTCGACCGTTGAGGGTCGGTCGGACCGCCAACCGGACTGCCGGTGCCGCCACCGATCACGCGCGGCACCGGCGGTCGCGTTTCAGCCGCGCCCGAGGTGCGCCCGTAGGCGCTCGGTAGAGTGGGCGGGGACCGGGCGATCTGCCGGAGCCACCCAATCCCTTCGCGGAGTGAACGCACGTGCCACCCCTGCTCAGCATCGTTCTGCCCGTCCACGGCGTCGAACGCTTCCTGCCGCAGTGCCTGGACTCGCTCCGGGCCGACGGCGCCGCCCCCGGCGAGGTCGAACTGATCGCGGTGGACGACCGCTCCCCCGACCGCAGCGGTGCCCTGCTGGACGCGCACGCCGCCACCGACCCCCGGATGCGGGTCCTGCACCTCGCGGAGAACCAGGGCCTGGGCGGCGCCCGCACGGCCGGCCTCGCCGAGGCCACCGGCACCTACGTCTGGTTCGTCGACAGCGACGACTGGCTGCCCGAGGGCACCATCGACGCGATCCTCGCCGAACTGCGCGCCGAGACCACCCGCGACGTGCCCGCCGACGTGCTGCTCACCGACTTCACGCACGTCTACCACGACGGCGGCGAGGAGCCGAACCCCTGGCGGCACGTGCTGGCCGGCTCCCCGCTGGTCTCCGGCTGCACCGCCGCCGAGCACCCGGCGCTGTTCAACTCGGTGCTCGCGGTGTGGAACAAGGTGATGCGCCGGCAGTACCTGCTCGACCTGGACGTGCACTTCGGCCGCGGGTACTACGAGGACATCTCCGTCACCTACCCGCTGCTGCTGGCCGCCGACCGGCTGGTCTACCTCGACCGCCCCTGCTACCGCTACCGGCGCGGCCGCCCGGGCGCCATCACCGCCACCGCCTCGCCCAAGCACGCCGACGCCTTCGCCCAGTACGACGCGATCTTCGCCTTCCTGGACCGCGACGAGCGGGCGAACAAGCTGCGCACCCTGGTCTTCGACCGCACCGTCAAGCAGGCCCTGACCATCTACGACAGCCCCGGGCTGGTCCCGGTCGAGCTGCGCGCCGAGTTCTTCGCCCGGATCACCGGCCACTTCGCCAAGCACCGCCCGGCCGGCTACCGCTTCCCGTCCGGCATCCGCGGCATCCAGTACCGGCTGGCCGCCCGCGGCTCCCGGCGCGCCTACGCCGAGCTGCGCCGCGGCGGCCGGCTGCCGGGCGCCGTCAAGCGCGGCACCAGGGCGGTCGCGCCCGGGGTGAAGAAGGCGATGCGCAGCAGCGCCCGGTTCACCGCGTACAACGCGTTCCGGCGGCTCCCGATAGACGAGCACCTGGCGGTGTACGCGGCGTACTGGCACCGCGGGTACGCCTGCAACCCGGCGGCGATCTACGAGAAGGCCCGCGAGCTGGCCCCGCAGGTGCGCGGCGTGTGGGTGGTGGAGAACGCGGCGCGGGCCGCGACGATGCCCGAGGGCGTGCCGTACGTCATCGTCAACACCCCGGCGTACCTGAAGGCGATGGCCACCGCCAAGTACTTCGTCAACAACGTCAACTTCCCGCACACGATGGCGAAGCGGACCGGCACGGTGCACGTGCAGACCCAGCACGGCACGCCGCTGAAGGCGATGGGGATGGACCTGCGGGACCACCCGGTCGCGGCGGACGGCATGGACTTCGACCGGCTGCGCGAGGCGGTGTCGCGCTGGGACTACCTGGTGTCGCCGAACCCGCACACCAGCGAGCACTTCGCCCGGGCGTTCCCCGGCACCTACCAGGTCCTCGACACCGGCTACCCGCGCAACGACCGCCTGGTGCACGCCACCACCGAGGAGTGCGCGAAGGTCCGCCGCGACCTGGGCATCGCCCCCGGCCAGCGCACCGTGCTGTACGCGCCGACCCACCGCGAGTCCCGGGGCGGCTACCTGCCGCTGCTGGACCTGCCCGCGCTGGCCGAACGGCTCGGCTCCGGCTGGACGGTACTGGTGCGCACCCACTACTTCCACGACGGCGGCGCGGGCGACCTGACGTCCCTCCCGGGCTCGGCCCGGCTGCTGGACGTCTCCGACCACCCCTCGGTGGAGGACCTGTACCTGGCGGCCGACACCCTGGTCACCGACTACTCGTCGATGATGTTCGACTACGCGGTGCTGGACCGGCCGATCGCCGTGTACGCCCCCGACTGGGAGGAGTACCAGCAGGTCCGGGGCGTCTACTTCGACCTGATGAAGGAGCCCCCGGGCGCGGTCGCCACCGAGCAGGACGCGCTGACCGACGCGCTGCTCGCGGGCGACCCGGAGCCGACCGCCCGGCAGCGCTTCCGGGAGCGGTTCTGCCCGTGGGACGACGGCCGGGCCGCCGAACGGGTGGTCAGCCGGATCTTCCCGGTCCGCAAGTAGGCAGGGCCGTCTCACCTGGTGGGCCGTCTCACCAGGTGAGAGGGTGCTTTCCCACCAGGTGGGCGTGACGAGGATCGCAGTGGCGTGATGCCGCCGTCCGGTGGACGGGCGGCCGGTGCGATGTCGTAGTCTGCGGTTCGAACCCAGTGGTCCGACCTCCGTCCGAGCCGCGTGCCTCGCCCCTCGGCGGGTACCGCCTTGGGCCCCGGGCGGTCCGACCTTCGGCCAGGGAGGGCCCGTTGATCGACCTCGTCACCAAGCTCGTGCTCAAGCCGCTCGCGCGTGCCCTCTACCGGCCGACCATCGAGGGCCTGGAGAACGTGCCGCGCAAGGGCGGGGTGATCCTGGCGAGCAATCACCTGTCGTTCGTGGACAGCGTGGTGATCCCGCTGGCCGCGCCGCGTCAGGTGTTCTTCCTGGCGAAGGCCGAGTACTTCACCGGCACCGGCGTCAAGGGCGCGATCTCCCGGTACTTCTTCACCCACGTGATCAACGCCGTCCCGGTGGAGCGCGGCAGCGTCCGGGCCGCCACCGCCTCGCTGGAGGAGGGCCTGGAGATCCTCAACTCCGGCCGGGCGTTCGGCATCTACCCCGAGGGCACCCGCTCGCTGGACGGCCGCCTGTACCGCGGCAAGACCGGCGTCGCCTGGCTGGCCCTGACCGCCGGCGTGCCGGTCGTCCCGGTCGCCCTGGAGGGCTCGGAGCACATCCTCCCGGTCGGCAAGCGCATCCCGCGCCTGCGCAAGATCACCGTCCGGTTCGGCGAGCCGCTGCGCTTCGACGACCTGCACGGCCAGGCCCGCTCCGCGAAGGCGCGCCGGCAGGTCACCGACGAGGTGATGGCCGCCATCCACGCCCTCTCCGGCCAGGAGCTGGCCGAGCAGTACAACGAGTCCCCGAAGGCCGCGTAGGGCCCCGGCGGGCCGTCAGGCGGCGGCCACCGGCACCGCGGCGTCCCGGTTGAGCAGGGCGGCGTAGCGGCCGTCGCGGGCCAGCAGCTGCTCGTGGGTGCCGAGTTCGGCGAGCGTGCCGTGGTCGAGGACGGCGATCTGGTCGGCGCCCTGGACGGTGGACAGCCGGTGCGCGATGGTGATCGTGGTGCGGCCCTCGGCGAGGTCGTCCAGGGCCAGTTGGACAGCCAGCTCGGTCTGGTTGTCCAGCGCGCTGGTCGCCTCGTCCAGGATCAGCACCGGCGGATTGCGAAGCACCGTACGGGCAATGGCCAGGCGCTGCTTCTCGCCGCCGGAGAAGCGGTAGCCGCGCTCGCCCACCAAGGTGTCGTAGCCGTCCGGCAGTTCGGCGATCATGTCGTGGATCTGGGCGGCCTTCGCGGCGGCGACGAGTTCGTCGTCGGTGGCGTCGGGCTTGGCGAACCGCAGGTTGTCGGCGATCGACGCGTGGAACAGGTACGTCTCCTGGGAGACCACGCCGACCGCCCGGGCCAGCGTCTCGAACGACAGCTCGCGCACGTCCACCCCGTCGATCAGCACCCGCCCGGAGCTGACGTCGTACAGCCGCGGCACCAGGTAGGACAGCGTGGACTTGCCGGAACCGGTCTCGCCGACCACCGCCAGCGAGCCGCCCGCCGGAATGGTCAGGTCGATGGCGTCCAGAGTGGGCCGGTCCTGCCCGGCCTGGTAGTGGAACTCGACGTCCTCGAACCGCACGTCGCCGCGGATCCGCTCCAGCTGGACGGGGTGCTCGGGCTCGTCGATCTCCACCGGCAGGTCGAGGTACTCGAAGATCCGCTGGAACAGCGCCAGCGAGGTCTGCACGTCCACGCCGGTGGACAGCAGGCTGACGGTCGGCCGGAACAGGCCCTGCTGCAACGACACGAACGCCACCAGGGTGCCCAGCGAGACGATCGGCGCGCCGGTCGCGGTGGCCAGGCCCGCCGCCCAGTAGATCATCGCGGGCATCGCGGCCATCACGATCCCTATGGTCGACATCCGCCACCGGCCGGCCATGCTGGAGCGCACCTCCAGCGCCGCCAACTCGTCCGACTGATCGGCGAATTCGCTGGTCAGCGAGGCGGAACGACCCATCGTGCGGCCCAGCAGGATGCCACTGACGGACAGTGACTCCTGCACCGCGGACGAGAGCTTGGCGAGCTGCCGCTGCCGCTCCCCCGTGATCCGCTTCCGCTCCCGGCCGACCCGGCGGCTGATCCACACGAACACCGGGAGCAGCAGCAGGGAAACAATGGTCAGCCGCCAGTCCAGCGCCACCATCGCGACCACGCTGGCGATCACCGCGGTCAGGTTCGACACCAGCGAGGTGGCCGTGCCGGTGACGGTGGCCTGCATCCCGCCGATGTCATTGGCGATCCGCGACTGCACCTCACCGGTGCGGGTCCGGGTGAAGAACGCCAGCGACATCCGCTGCAGATGCCGGTAGACCGAGGTCCGCAGGTCGTGCATGACGCGCTGCCCCACCGTGGTGGAGATCAGCGTCTGCAGCACGTTGAGCACGCTGGTGATCACGGCCGCCGCGATCATCCCCAACGCGAGAAGGGTCAGCAGGCCCGTGCGCCGCTCCGGAATCGCGACGTCCAGCACCGCCCGCAACAGGAACGGCGTCACCACGGACACCACCGCCGACGCCGCCACCAACAACCCGACCCCGGCCAGCCGCCCGGCATACGGCCGGAACAACCGCAAGATCCTCTTCACCTGCGCAGGCTGCCGCTCCTCCCCTTCGGGCGGCGTCCAGTCGATCCGGTTCAGTCGCACGGAGACCTCCAGCTGGTCGGCGGACAGGGGGGCGGGGCTCACCTTAACGAGCCTTACTCACCATTAGCAAACCTAACCTTCTGGGCATTCCCAGGAAAGGAGGCACAAGCAGGGAGAGCACCACCAGGGGCGCGGGAGAGCACCACCAGGGGCGCGGGGAACTGCGCGAAGCGGAAGGACCCGACCGCAAGATCGCGACGCATGACAATGACTTGCACGTGATCGCGACCTTGCGGACGGGTGAGCACCGAACTACGCCTTGCGGTAGTCCCGCCCCGCCGTGGTCGAAAGCTTCCCGAGCCCGCCCAGCGGCAGCATCCGGGCCGCCGTCACCGCCGCCTTGTACCGCTTGCCGGGAACGCAGAGCGGGCGGTTGCGGGCGAGGTCGCGGAGGGATTCGTCGACGACACGGTCCGCGGTGAGCCAGCCCCAGGCGGGGATGGAGGAGGTGCCCATGCCGGCCCGCTGGTGGAATTCGGTGCGGGTGAAGCCGGGGCAGAGCGCCTGGAGGCGCACTCCGCTGCCGGCCAGGTCGCGGGCGATGCCGAGGGTGAAGTTGACCACCCACGCCTTGGTCGCGCCATAGGTGCCGCGCGGGACGAACGCCGCGACCGAGGCGAGGTTGACGATGCCGCCGAAGCCGCGTTCGCGCATGCCGGGGACGGCGGCGGTGGTGGTGCGCAGGACGGCCTCGATGTGGACCTTGAGCATGTCGAGTTCGTCCTGGACGGGGACGTCCAGGTACGCGCCGCGGTTGCCGAAGCCGGCGTTGTTGATCAGCAGGTCGATGGGGCGGGCGTCGTCGCGCAGTCGGTCCTCGACCGAGCCGATGCCGGTGTCGGTGGCGAGGTCGGCGGCGATCGTCTCGACCTGGACGCCGTAGCGGGAGGTGAGTTCGTCGGCGGACTGCCGCAGGCGTTCGGTGTCGCGGGCGACCAGTACCAGGTCGCGTCCGTCGGCGGCGAGGCGGCGGGCGAAGGCGGCACCGATGCCGGCGGTCGCGCCGGTGATGAGGGCTGTGGTCATGGGCTCGACCGTACCGGTCGGTAGCCGGATCCGTCGTGGATCTTGGGGTCGCGGCTCCGTCGGCCCTTCGGGCGACCCCCGGGGCGTCGGCGGCGCGCCCCGTCGCGGCATAAGTCATATCAACCTACGGTTTCGGGCATCGCCGCCGTCCCACGCGGCGTCCACCTCGCCCTGGAGAACTGATGCTTGTTCAGCTTCACCCGTTCTGGATAGAAGTCGCGTGCCCGGCCCGTCCCCGACCCCGGTGGTCCTGACGGCGCCGGCACGCCTTCGCCCCCTTTTCGGGCCCGCCCCCTCCCCACGGGGCGGGCCCGCAACATGTCCCGCACCCTGTCCCGCACCATGTCCCGCACCCGCAAACCTGGCGATCTGTCGACAAATCACCCCACTCCCATCGCGTACTGACCGGTCAGTAATAACGTCAAAGGTATTGACGGAGTGTCAACAACTCGCGATTCTCGGGAAAAACCCGCGCCGTCTCACGACCGCCGCCTCCCCGACCCGAGGTGACCATGATCGGGAACCATCGCACCAGGAACGTCCTCGCCCGTCTGCTGCCGCTGCTCCTGCTCGCGGCCGTACTCGCCAGTGGTGCCGTGCCGGGCTCCAACGCCCGTGCCGCCGACGGGTGGTGGAATCCCACCGCCCGGCCCGCGCCGGACTCGCAGATCAACGTCACGGGCGAGCCGTTCCGCGGCACGGCCGCCGACGACAGCGTCCGCGGCTTCGTCGACGCGCACAACCACCTGATGTCCGCCGAGGGGTTCGGCGGCCGAGTGATCTGCGGTGCCGCGTTCTCCCCGCAGGGGGTCGCGGACGCCCTGAAGGACTGCCCGGAGCACTATCCGGACGGTTCGCTCGCCCTGTTCGAGAACGTCACGGGCGGCGCGAACGGCCACCACGACCCGGTCGGCTGGCCGACCTTCGCCGACTGGCCGGCCCACAATTCGCTCAGCCACCAGCAGGACTACTACGCCTGGGTCGAGCGGGCCTGGCGCGGTGGCGAGCGGGTGCTGGTCAACGACCTGGTGACCAACGGGCTGCTGTGCTCGATCTACCCGTACAAGGACCGCGGCTGCGACGAGATGGACGCCATCCGCACCGAGGCGCGTAAGTCGTACGAACTCCAGGCGTACATCGACACGATGTACGGCGGGCCCGGCAAGGGCTGGTTCCGCATCGTCACCGACTCCGACCAGGCCCGGTCCGTGATCGAGCAGGGCAAGTTGGCGGTGGTGCTCGGGGTGGAGACCTCGGAGCCGTTCGGCTGCAAGCAGATCCTGGACGTGCCGCAGTGCGACCGGGCCGCGATCGACCGCGGGCTGGACGAGCTGTACGCGCTCGGGGTGCGCAGCATGTTCCTGTGCCACAAGTTCGACAACGCGCTGTGCGGGGTGCGGTTCGACGAGGGCACCACCGGGGTGGCCGTGAACGCCGGGCAGTTCCTGTCGACCGGCACGTTCTGGACCACCGAGCAGTGCACCGGCCCGCAGCAGGACAATCCGATCGGGCTGCCCACCGCGCAGGCCCAGGGGATGCTGCCGGCCGGGGTGAACCTGCCCACGTACTCGGCGTCCGCGCAGTGCAACACCCGTGGGCTGACCGAGCTCGGCGACTACGCGGTGCACGGCATGATGAAGCGCCACATGATGCTGGAACTCGACCACATGAGCGTCAAGGCGGCGAAGAGCTCGCTGGAGATCCTGGAGTCGCAGTCCTACCCGGGGGTGCTCTCCAGCCACAGCTGGATGGACCTCGGCTGGACCGAACGCCTGTACAAGCTGGGCGGGTTCGCCGCCCAGTACCCGCACGACGCGAACGGCTTCGTGGCCGAGGCGAACCGCACCAAGGCGCTGCGCGACACCTACGGGGTCGGTTACGGCTACGGCAGTGACCTGAACGGTGTCGGCGGCTGGCCGGGCCCGGTCGGTACGGGCGCGCCCAACGCGGTGACGTACCCGTTCCGCAGCGCGGACGGCGGATCGGTGCTGGACCGCCAGGTGACGGGCTCCCGGACCTGGGACATCAACACCGACGGCGTGGCGCACGCCGGTCTGCTGCCGGACTGGATCGAGCAGATCCGGCTCAGTGGCGGACAGGGAGTGGTGAACGACCTGATGAAGGGCGCGCAGTCCTACCTGACCACCTGGCGCGCCACCGAACACCACTCCGCCGGGCGGGAGTTGGCGACCGGCACGGCGAATGCCACGGCGAGCTCCGCGGAGTGGAACCCGTTCACCTCCTACCAGCCCGGCCGGGCGCTGGACGGCGACCACTCGACCCGCTGGGCGAGCGACTGGAGCGACGACCAGTGGCTGAGCGTGGACCTCGGCGCGGTGCACACCGTGGACCGGGTGACGCTGGACTGGGAGCGCGCCTACGCCACCGGCTACCGGATCGAGGTGTCCACGGACGGCAGCACCTGGCGCACCGTCTGGTCGACCACGGCGGGCGACGGCGGGCTGGACACCGCCGCGTTCGCGCCGACGGCGGCCCGGTACGTGCGCTTCCACGGCACGGCGCGGGCCACCCAGTGGGGGTACTCGCTGTACGAGATGTCGGTGCACGGCACCTGACCACGCCCGGTGTGACCGTCTGAACATGACGGGCGGACGATCGGCCTCTCTCCAACGCCGATCGTCCGCCCGTCATTCGGTGATCGTCACTCGCCCCGGGCGTCCTGGTCGGCCTGCCCACCCGCGCCGACCGGGCGCAGCCGGGTGCCTGCGGTGGCCTTCAGCTGCGGTGCGAGCCGGGCGACGTCGCGGGAGCCGACGGCGGCGATCAGGGTCGGCATCATCCAGCGCACCGGCTGCATGCCCCGCAGCCAGGCCTGCGCGTAGACGTGCGCGGAGCGGCGGCCGATGCCGGCCACCAGCCGGTCCACGGCGGGGCCGATCGGGTACGTCTTGTTGGCCGGCCAGGGGAGCTTGGCGCGCATCTGCCGCAGCACCTCGTCCTGGTCGGCGCCGCGCACCATGTCGGTGTCGGTCCAACTCAGGTAGCCGACACCGACCTTGACGCCCTGGTAGGCGACCTCGGCGCGCAGCGCGTGGGCGAAGGACTCGACGCCGGCCTTGGAGGCGCAGTAGGCGGACATCAGCGGGGCGGGGGTGAGCGCGGCGAGCGAGGCGATCTGCAGCAGGTAGCCGCGGCTCTCGACCAGCGCGGGTAGGAAGGCCCGGGCGGTGGCGACGGAGCCGAGCAGGTTGACCTCGATCACCCGGCTCCAGGCCCGGTGGTCGCTGTCCTGCGTGGGCCCGCCGAGTGCTATGCCGGCGTTGGCGACGACGGTGTCGATCCGTCCGTACCGGTCCTTGATCCGGTTCGCCACCTCGGTCAGCGCGTCCAGGTCGGTGACGTCGGCCTCCCAGGCGGAGGCGTGCTCGCCGCACTGGGCGGCGACGGCCTTGAGCTCGGCGGGCTCCAGGCCGACCAGCGCGACCTTGGCGCCCCGGTCGGCGAGCTTGCGGGCCATCAGCGCGCCCAGGCCGCGGGCGGCTCCGGTGATGACGACGACCTGCGAGGACAGCGGCGGGGTCATGCGGTCTTCTCCACGGTGACGGTCGGGGACGGGTGGTCCGAGGCGGCGGCACCCGCGGCATCGGTCGTGCTTTCGGCACCGGCGAACGCAACGACGCCCGCCAACAGGTCGTCGGCGACCAGCGCGGCGACCCGGCGGATCTCGTCGGCGACCTCGGCGGGCCGCTCCAGCGGGCTCATGTGGCCGGCGCCGTCCAGTTCCAGCAGGCCGCGCGGGTCGGCCAGGGCGGCGGCGATCCGGCGCGAGTGGACCGGCGGGGTCAGCTTGTCGTTGCTGCTGGTGATGACGGCGGTGGGCGCGGTGATCCGGGCCAGTTCGGCGTGCACGTCCAGCACGTCCAGCACGATCGACCAGCGGTGGCGCACCTTGGGCGGGCAGGCGTGCACCACCTGCGCGCAGGCCTCGACCCGGTCGGGGGGCGTGGCGGGGCCCATGGTGGCGTACTTGAGGACGGCCCGGCTGATGCCGTTGATCGGCCCGAGCGACAGCCGGGACTGGAGCACCGGCCGGCTCAGCAGGCGCCGCAGCGCCCGTCCGCGCACGAAGAGCGGCAACACCGTCTGCTCGTCGACGAGTTCGCCGGCGCCGGTGTTGACCAGCACGTTGGCGGCGGTGCGGGCGGCCACCTCGGGGCGTCCGCCGGCCGCCATGATGGTCATACCGCCCATGCTGTGGCCGACCACCACCGCGCGCCGACCGGCGGGGACGGTCGCGGTCAGCACCGCTTCGAGGTCCTCGGCGAGCTTGCCGGTGCCGTACCCGGCGGCGCCGGCCGGCGCGGGGCTGCGGCCGTGGCCGCGCTGGTCGTAGGCGATGACCCGGAAGTCGCTGACCAGCCGGTTGATCACGGGCGCCCAGAACGTGGTGGCGCACGTCCAGCCGTGGGCGAGCACCAGCAGGGGCGCGCCCTCGCGCCCGTACTCCTCGACGTTGAGTTCGGCGCCGTCGGCGGAGCGGACGGTGTGGACGGCCGCCGGGTCGGGCAGCACGCAGTCGGCAGGGATACGGGGGCTCATACGGGCACCGCCTCGGTGTCGAGCGCGTCGCCCAACGGGGCGGTGCGCTTGAGGAGTTCGTACTCGGCGAGGTCGACGTGCCGGGTGGCACGGCGGAAGGCGCTGGTGGAGGCCGGCCACAGGACGGTGTTCTTGCCGTCCTCCTCGAGGTACCAGCTGCGGCACCCGCCGGTGGTCCACACGGTGCGGCTCATCCGGTGCTGGAGTTCCAGGTTCCACTGCCGCTGGGCCCGTTCGGTGGGCTGCATGGCGGTGGCGCCGAGGGAGTCCAGTGTGGTCAGCGCGTCGATCAGGTAGTTGAGTTGGGACTCGATCATCAGGATCATCGAGTTGTTGCCGAGCCCGGTGTTCGGGCCGATCAGGAAGAACAGGTTCGGGAAGCCCCGCACGGTGGAGCCGCGCAGCGCCTCCATACCGTCCTTCCACGCTTCGGCCAGCGGCATGCCTCCGATGCCGTACACCCGCTCCGCGATCGGCAGGTCGGTGACGTGGAATCCGGTGCCGAACACCACCGCGTCGACCTCGTGTTCGGTTCCGTCGGCGGCGACCAGTGTGCTGCCGCGGAGCTCGCGCAGGCCGGAGGCGACCACCTCGGTGTTGGGGGCGGCGAGCGCCGGATAGTAGGTGTTGCTGAGCAGGATGCGCTTGCAGCCGATCCGGTAGTCCGGCGTGAGCTTGGCGCGCAGCGCCGGGTCCGCGACCGCCTTGCGCATGTGGTGCAGCGCCACCTGCTGGACGGCCTTGAGCAGTTGGGGGCGGCGCACGAAGGCGTCCACCTGGAGCTCGCGAATCACGAACAGGGCGGACCGGCGCAGAAGTCCGCTGGGCGGGAGCTTGCTGTGCAACCACTTCTCCACGCCCGTCACTTCGCGGTCGGCGCGCGGCAGAACCCAGGCGGGGGTGCGCTGGAAGACCGTCAGGCTGCGGACGGTGGGCTGGATGGACGGGATGATCTGCGCGGCGGACGCGCCGGTGCCGACCACGGCGACGCGCTTGCCCGCCAGGTCGTAGTCGTGGTCCCAGCGGGAGGAGTGGAAGACCTTGCCGGGGAAGCTGTCCAGGCCGGGCAGGTCCGGGATCTGCGGGTCGGCCAGCGGTCCGGCGGCGGAGACCACGGCGTCGGCGGTCCAGCTGCCGGCCCGGGTGGTGACCCGCCACCGGGTGCGGTCCTCCTCCCAGCGCAGTTCGGTCACCTCGGCGCCGAACCGCAGGTGCGGACGGAGCCCGAAGGTGTCGGCGACCTTCTCCAGGTAGGCGCGGATGTCGGGCTGCCCGGAGAACACCCGGGGCCACTCCGGGTTCGGCGCGAACGAGAACGAGTACAGGTGGGAGGGCACGTCGCAGGCGCAGCCCGGGTACGAGTTGTCGCGCCAGGTGCCGCCGACCGAGTCCGCGCGTTCCAGGATCACGAAGTCGGTGATCCCGGCGCGGCGCAGCCGGACGCCGGCGCCGAGGCCGCCGAAGCCGGAGCCGACGACGGCGACCCGCACGTGCGGCACGGCCTGGGGCTCGACGGGGTCGGGGGCGGGCGGCTTCTTGGTGCGGGGTGCCATGGGCGGGTCCTCCTGGCAAGGGTGGGGGACGGCACGGGCCGGGTGCGGTGCGGTGGGTGCGGTGCTGAACTGCCGCTGTGTGCTGAGGGGATGGAGCCCTGGATGCTGCCAGTAATCACTGGCGCGTTTGGCAGAGTAGCCCTTGTTGACACCGAGTGGAATAGCGCCGACGCGGACGATTGCGCGGCTATCCGCCCCTCCCGGCCCGGCCCTATGCTGACCGGCGTGGCGGAGACCCAGCAGGACCGCGAACCCCCGCGCGAGTACCGCATCGCCGACCTCGCCGAGGCGGCCGGCATCAGCGTGCGCACCGTCCGCTTCTACCGCGAACGCCGCCTGCTCCCCCCGCCCCGCAAGGCCGGGCGGATCGCCTGGTACGGCCCCCACCACCTGGCCCGGCTCCGCCTGATCGCCGAACTCCTCGACCGCGGCCACGCGCTCGGCGGCATCGCCGAACTGATCGGCGCCGGCGAGGACGGCCGCGACGTCGCCGAACTGATCGGCCTTCAGGCCGCGCTGGTCGCCCCCTGGTCCGACGAGACCCCCGTCCACCTGAGCTGGGACGAGCTACGCGCCGCGTTCGGCGACCAGCTGACCGAGGCCAACACCGCCGAATCCCTCGCCCAGGGCTTCATCACCGTCGACCCCGACGGCATCACCCACATCTCCCGCCGCCTGATGGACGCCACCGTCGCCCTGGTCGACGAGGGCGTACCGCTGTCCGCCGTCCTGGAGGTCAGCCGCCACGCCAGCGAGTACGCCGACGCGATGGCCGACACCTTCGTCACCCTGATCCGCGACCGCCTCCTGGGCGCCCTCACCCACGTCCAGGACCTCACCCCCGCCGAAGCCACCCGCCTCACCGAACGCATCCACCGCATCCGCCCCCTGGCCCGAGCCGTCAACGACGCCCAGTTCGCCCTCGCCATGGACCGCCGCGTCCGCGCCGAATACGACCGCCTGAACGAAACCTGACCCCACCCACCCGGCCACCGACGCCCCCGCCCCCGGCGCCGCAGGCCTGCGCGGGTCAGGGCCCGGCGATGATCCAGGTCACGAACACGGCGCGCACCGAATCGTGCACGCGGTAGACGACGCTGATGCGGTCACCGGTGTCGGCGGCCGGGTCGGTGCGGGCGGTGTAGTCGTCGACCTCGGGGTCGGTTCCGCCGGGCACCGGAATGCCGAGCCGGGGGTGAACCGCCAGGCGCTCGATCAACTTCTCAAACACATCCAGCTCGCCGGGGCGCAGTCGGCCGAGGGTCTGCGCGGCGGTGTCGGAGAGGAAAACGTGCAACGGGGCCGGCCGCTGTTCGGGCTGCTCCGTCACCGGTCGCCGCCGACGGCACGCAGTCGCGCGAACGCGTCGGCGGCCGGAGTCCACTGCTGGCCGCCGATCGGCGCGGTGAGTGCGGCCATGGCCTCGGGGCTGGTGCGCAGGGCGAGGCGGTGCCGGTAGGCGGCGATGACCTCGGTGACGGCGGCGAGGTCTCCGATCGGGGAGGCGTCGAGGGCGGCAGCCAGCATCTGCTCGAACTGCTCGCGATCGCCGGGCAGTCCGTAGCGGGACAGTGCGATGCGCAGCTCGTGCAGGGTGGCCGGGCGAGCCAGGGCCGCGTCCTGGTGGTCGGGCTGGATGGTCACCTGGTCCTCCTCGATGGCGGTAGCGGGCGCCGCCGGAACGAGTGCCCGCAGGAACGACGGTATCGGTTGGCGGTCGAGTCCCGGAGCAGTTCTGTCCGTATACACCCGTCACCCCCCGGAACACCCAACCCCACCCCCACCCCACCCGCCGCCAGGCACCTCTGCTGCCACACCAACAACCTGCACACCACCCGTCGCACCCCGGGCACCCAACCACCACCCCCCACCCCACCCGCCGCCAGGCACCTCTGCTGTCACACCAACAACCTGCACACCACCCGTCGCACCCCGGGCACCCAACCACCACCCCCACCCCGCCCGCCGCAGGCGCCTCGGCTGTCACACCAACCACCCGCACACCACCCGCCACACCCCAGAACACCCAACCACCACCCCCGCTCTGCCCGCCGCCAGGCGCCTGTGTTGTCACACCAGACACCTGCGCACCACCCGTCGCATCCCGGGCACCCAACCCCCACCCCCCTCCCCGCCCGCCGCCAGGCGCCTGTGTTGTCACACCAACAACCTGCGCACCACCCGCCACACCCCGGGCACCCAACCCCCACCCCCACCCCGCCCGCCGCCAGGCGCCTCTGCTGTCACACCAGACACCTGCGCATCACCCGTCACACCCCGGCATGGGAGAGTGGAGGGCGGTGAAGGGAGCGCGGGCGTGTTGATGGAGAAGGTCACCGAGATCCTCGTGGAGGCGTCGGCGGAGGCAGTGGAGCCTCGGTTTCGGGCGCTGGCCGAGGGTGAGGTGATGGAGAAGGCTCCGGGCGATCTCGTCACTGTCGCGGATCGGGATGCGGAGCGGATCATCACTCGGCGGCTGCGCGAACTGCTGCCCGTCCCGGTGGTCGGGGAGGAGGCGGTGGCGGCCGATCCGGCGCTTGCGCGGGCGTTGTTGGACGAGCCGGCCGTGTGGCTGGTGGATCCGGTGGACGGGACGAAGAACTTCGTCGCCGGGGAGCCCGCGTTCGCGGTGATGGCTTCGCTGGTGCGGGACGGCCGGGCCGTCGCGTCCTGGATCTGGCAGCCGTGCTCGGGCACCGCGTACACCGCCGAACTCGGCGCGGGGGCCTGGCGGAACGGGACGCGGCTGGTCCGGGAGCAGGTGACCACCACGCCGGAGGAGTGGACGGGCATCTTGAAGACGCGTTACTTCGCCCCGCCCACCAGCCATCATCTGCTCGACAACGCCCGCGCGCTCGGCCCGCTCGATCCGGGGCGCAGAGCCGCCGGCATCGAGTATCCGCTGGTCGCGACCGGTGAGCGCGACTTCATCCTGTACTGGCGCACGCTCCCCTGGGATCACGCCCCGGGCTCCTTGCTGATCACCGAGGCCGGCGGCCGCTCCGCCCGCTTCGACGGCTCGCCGTATCTGCCCGAGCCGCCCGGTGGCACCGACGGCCTGCTGGTGGCGGCGGATCCGGAGCAGTGGGAGACGCTTCGGGAGATCCTGCTCAAGGGACTGTAGAACGCCCTACCGTTTCTGCACCGCCCGTCCGCTCTCGACCACGGCCGCCAGCAGCGACTCCATCTCCCGTTCGGTGGTGTGCGGGTTGAGCAGGGTCAGTTTCAGCCGTACCCGGCCGGGGCCGGTGCCCGGGAGTTCGGTGCGGCCGACGACGGCCCGGCCGGTGCGCAGCAGGTGGCGGCGCAGTTCCGCGTTGACGTGGTCGCTGTCGGAGGCCGCGTACCGGAACACCACGGTGGTCAGGATCGGGTCGCAGTGCAGCTCCAACTCGGGGTTGGCGCGGACGAGTTCGGCTGCCCGCAGGGCCAGGTCGTGGCAGCGGTCGACCAGTGCGCCGAGCCCGTCGCGGCCCAGCGTCCGGAGGGTGACGGCGAGTTTGAAGGCGTCGGGCCGGCGGGTGGTGCGCAGCGACTGGCCCAGCAGGCTGGGGTAACCGGCGTCCTCGTCGTCGGCGGGGTTGAGGTAGACGGCGCGGCGGGCCAACGAGGCGTAGGTGCGGGCGTCGCGGACCAGGAACACGCCGGCGGCGGCGGGTTGCCAGCCGAGTTTGTGCCAGTCGAGGGAGACCGAGTCGGCCCGGTCGATGCCGTCGAGCAGCGGGGCGAGCCGGTCGGAGAACAGTGCGCCGCCGCCGTACGCGGCGTCCACGTGCAGCCAGGTGCCGTGCCGGGCGGCGAGGTCGGCGATGTCGTGCAGCGGGTCGATGGCTCCGGTGTCGGTGGTGCCGGCGGTGGCGACCACGGCGATCGGGGTGGCGCCCTCCCAGCCGGCTTCGGCGAACGCATCGGCCAACGCGTCGGGTTCCATGCGGAGTTGGCGGTCGACGGGGATGGCGCGGACGGCGCGTTCGCCGAGTCCGAGCAGTGCGGCGGCGCGCTGGACGGAGAAGTGGGCGACTTCGGAGGCCAGGATCCGGGGCCGGACGCCGCGCGGGATGCCGTTCAACTCGACGTCGGGGCCGAGGCGTTGGTCGCGGGCCAGCATCAGGCCCATCAGGTTGGACTCGGTGCCGCCGGTGGTCAGCACGCCGGCCGCGCGGTCGGGCCGGAAGCCGACCAACTGGGCGAGTTCGGCGAGGAGTTCGCTCTCCAGGGTGGTGGCGGCGGGCGCCTGGTCCCAGGAGTCCTGGGACGGGTTGAGGGCGCTCACGGCGAGGTCGGCGGCCACCGCGACGGCCAGCGGCGGGCAGTGCAGGTGCGCTGCGCACGCCGGGTCCGCCGGGTCGGCCGCGCCGTGTGCCAGCAGTTCCACCAACTGCCCAAGCGCGCCCGGCCCGTGGGCCCGGGCCAGGGCCTCCCGCACCACCTCCCCGACCGCCATCGGCTCGCCCGCCACCACCGGCCCGCCCCGCCGCACCGCCCCTGCGGTGAGCGCCGCCAACACCTGTGCGAGCAGCGGCCGCAGCGCCTCGGGCCCGGCCACACCGCCGGAGAGTTCGGTTAACCCACTCACTTCTTCTCTTCCACTTTCAACCGTTCGACCAGTAACAAACCTTGACGATCAATCAACTACCCATGCACGGCCGCCGCAGGCTCCCGCATCGCGAACTCGATGGCCTCGCAGAGCCGTTCGAGGACGGCGTCGGCCTGCTCGTCGGTGATGGTGAGCGGCGGGAGCAGCCGCAGGACGGCGTCGTGGCGGCCGCCGAGTTCGACGATCAGGCCGCGGGCGAGGCAGGCTTCGCGCACCCGGACGGCGAGGCCGGGGTTCGCGGGGCGGGCGCCACAGCTGTCCGACTCCCCTGCGGGGTCGATGAGTTCGACGCCGAGCATCAGGCCGCGGCCGCGCACGTCGCCGATCACCGGGAGGCGGTCACGGGCGCCGTCGAGACGGGCGGCGATCCGGGCGCCGACCGTCTCGGCGCGGGCGACCAGCCCGTTCGCGGCGACGTACCGGAGTGTCGCGGCGCCGGCCGCCATCGCGAGGGTGTTGCCGCGGAAGGTGCCGGTGTGTGCGCCGGGACGCCAACTGTCGTACTCCTCGCGGTAGACGACGACCGCGAGCGGGAGGCTGCCGCCGATCGCCTTCGACAGCACCATCGCGTCCGGCTCGATGCCGCTGTGCTCGACCGCCCACATCCGTCCGGTGCGGCCGACGCCCGTCTGCACCTCGTCGACGATCAGCGGGATGCCGCGTTCGGCGGTGATCCGGCGCATCTCGCGCAGCCAGCCGTCGGGAGCGGGGACAACGCCACCCTCGCCCTGGACGGGTTCGAGGATCATCGCGGCGGCCGGGAGCACGCCGCCCGACGGGTCGTCGAGCAGCCGTTCGGTGTAGGCCGAGGCCAGCTGGGCGCCGCGCTCGCCGCCGATGCCGAACGGGCAGCGGTAGGCGTACGGGTAGGGCAGCCGGGTGACCTCGCCCGTGCTGGGCAGCGGGGATTTGACGGCGGTGTTGCCGGTGACGGCGAGGGCGCCGGCGGTCATGCCGTGGTAGGCGCCGGTGAAGGCGAGCGCGCCGCGGCGGCCGGTGGCGGTCTGCATCAGCTTGAGGGCGGCCTCGACGGCGTCGGTGCCGGCGGGGCCGCAGAAGTGGATCCGGGCCTTGGCGGCGAACTTCTCGGGGAGGCTCTCGAACAGCGCGGTGGTGAAGTCGTCCTTCTCGGCGGTGGCGAGGTCGAGCAGGTGGAGCGGGGCGCCGCTGTCCAGCGTGCGGCGGATCGCTTCGAGCACCACGGGGTGGTTGTGACCGAGGGCGAGGGTGCCCGCGCCGGAGAGGCAGTCCAGGTAGCGGCGGCCGTCGGCGCCCTCCACTGTCATGCCGTTCGCGCGCACCGGGACGATCGGGAAGGACCGGGCGTAGGTGCGGGCGGCCGACTCGCGGATGCGCTGGCGGCGCAGGATCGCGTCGCCGGCGGGCGCGGCGGGGGTGCCGACGGTGAGGGTCACAGCGGAGCTCCCTTGGATGGTTAGGTAAGCCTAACTTTACCTCTGAGGCTCCGTCGAACAGCGCCCAGGGCCTACTGATCACCCGTTCGAGTGAGCACGCACCACTTTCCGCACCTGCCATGTCAACGAGCACGACCGCGCCGAAGTCACGGCCACCACCCAAGTACCCTGCCGCCATGGAGACTCCGCAGCCGGACGCCCGCGACCAGCCCCAGCGCCGGTCCCACGCCCGCGAACTCGCCGACACCCGCGCCTTCTTCGCCGAGCGCGCCGCCCGCTGGGACAGCAAGTTCCCGGACGACAGTCCGCGCTACGCCGCCGCGATCGCCGAAACCGGCCTGGCGGACGGCCAGTTCGTCATCGACGCGGGCTGCGGCACCGGACGCGCGCTGCCGCTGCTGCGCGCCGCCGTCGGTCCGTCGGGCACCGTCCTCGGCGTCGACCTCACGCCGGAGATGCTGGCGCAGGCCGCCGCGCACCGCGCCGACGCCGCGCTGCTGCAGGCCGACTGCACGCGACTCCCGCTCCCCGACGCCGTGGCCGACCTGGTCTTCGGCGCCGGCCTGATCTCCCACCTGCCCGGCCCGGCGACCGGCCTGCGCGAACTCGCCCGGGTCACCCGCCCGGGCGGCCGGCTCGCCCTCTACCACCCCGTCGGCCGCGCCGCCCTCGCCGCCCGCCACGGCCGCGCCGTCACCCCGGACGACCTGCGGGCCCGCGAGAACCTCTTCCCGCTGCTCACCGCCGCCGGCTGGCACCCGCTGTCCTACACCGACGAACCGGACCGCTTCCTGGTCCTCGCCGAGCGCCGACCCGCCTGAACTCGGCGCACACGTACGGCTATTCGCTGTTCCAGCGGTAGCCGAGTTCGGGTCGGCCGACCTGCCCGTAGCGCGGCTCGCGGGTGGCGTGGCCGGTGGTGACCAAGTGCTCGAGGTAGCGGCGGGCGGTGATCCGGGAGACGCCGGTGACCTCCGCGGCGGCGCCGGCGGACAGGCCGTCGGGGGCGGTGCGCAGCGCGGCCGCGACGGTCTCCAGGGTGGCGGCGGTCAGGCCCTTGGGGAGGCTGGTGCGGTCGGTGCCGCGCAGCAGGGCGAGCGCCCGGTCCACCTCGTCCTGCCCGAGCGCCTCGCCGTCGCGGCCGAGGCTGGCCCGGTAGCGGGCGTACTGGCCGAGGCGGTCGCCGAGGGCGGCGGCGCCGAACGGTTTCAGCAGGTACTGGACGACGCCGGCGGTGACGGCCTGCCGGACGGTGGCGAGGTCGCGGGCGGAGGTGACGGCGATGATGTCGGCGGTGTGCCCGGCGGCGCGCAGCGCGGCGCACAGGTGCAGGCCGTGGCCGTCGGGGAGGTAGAGGTCGAGCAGGATCAGGTCGACGGGCGCGTCGGCCTCCCGGGCGCGGTCGAGGGCGCGGACGGCTTCGGCGCGGGAGTGCGCGGTGGCGGTGACGGTGAAGCCGGGGGTGCGGGCGACGTACCGGGCGTGCGCGTCGGCGGCGACCAGATCGTCCTCGACCACCAGCACCCGGATCGGCCGGTGCCCAGGATCCCCGGTCGCACGTCCGCCGCCGCTCACCCGTCCACCACCGAACGCTGGAGCGGGAGCCGGACGGTGAGCACCGCGCCGCCGCACGGCTCGCCGAGTCGGGCGTCCGCGCCGTCGCCGTGCGCGGCAGCCCCGCCGTACGCGGCACCCTCGCCGTGCGCGGCCGCCCCGCCGTACGCGGCACCCTCGCCGTGCGCGGCAGCCCCGCCGTACGTGGCAGCCCCGCCGTGCGTGGCAGCCCCGCCGTGCGTGGCGGCCGTGCCGTGCGTGGCGGCCGTGCCGAGCTCGACGTCGCCGCCGTTGCGGCGGGCGGTCTGGGCGACCAGGGCGAGGCCGAGTCCGCGGCCGTGCTGCTTGGTGGTCCAGCCGCGCCGGAAGACCTCGTCGGCGGCGGCGGGGTCGACGCCGGTGCCGGTGTCGGCGACCCGGAGCAGCAGGTGGCCGTCCTCGGTGCGGGCGGTGACGCGGACTTCGGGGTCGGCGTGGGCGGCGTTCTCGATGGCGGCGTCGACCGCGTTGTCGATCAGGTTGCCGAGCAGCGTGACCAGGTCGCGCGGGGTGAGCCGGTCGGGCAGTACGCCGTCGTCGATCCGGCTGTCCGCGGTGAGGTGGAGTTCGACGCCGCGTTCGGCGGCCTGCGCGGCCTTTCCCAACAGCAGTGCGGCGAGCACGGGTTCGCCGACGGCGCCGACCACCTGGTCGGTGAGCCGTTGGGCGAGGGCGAGTTCGGCGGTGGCGAACTCCACGGCCTCGCGGTGGCGGCCGAGTTCGATCAGCGAAACCACGGCGTGCAGCCGGTTGGCGGCTTCGTGGGCCTGTGCGTCGAGCGCCGCGGCGATGCCCTTGACGGTGTCCAACTCGCCGGTGAGTCCTTGGAGTTCGGTGTGGTCGCGGAGGGTGACCACGCTGCCGAGTCCGGGCCCGATCGGCGAGATGTTGACCAGCAGGACGCGTTCGGCGGTCAGGTGCACCTCGTCGCGCACCGGTTCGGCGAACTCCAGGGCCCGCGTCAGCGAACCCGGGAGGCCGAGCTGATGCACCGTCAATTCGCCTACTTCGTCGCCGAGTTGGAGCAGTTCGCGGGCGGCGTCGTTGCACAGCAGGACGTGGTGGTCGCGGTCGAGCAGCACCAGGCCTTCGCGCACCGAGTGCAGCGTCGCCTGGTGGTAGTCGTACAGGTGGGCGAGTTCCTCGGCGTCCATGCCGTGGGTGTGGCGGCGCAGCCGGGCGGCAACCAGGTAGCTTGCTGTGGCGCCGAGCGCGAGGGCGGCGCCGGCGACGCCACTGAGGGCGAGCAGGGGGGTGCGCAGCCGGGCGGAGATGTTGTCGACGGTGATGCCGGCGCTGACCAGGGCGACCACGTGGTGCTGGTCGTCGAAGACGGGGGCGACCACGCGGACGGACGGGCCGAGGGTGCCGGTGTAGGTCTCCTGCTGGAGGCGGCCCTGCTGGGCCTGGTCGATGTGGCCGAGGAAGGGGCGGCCGATCTGGGCCGGGTCGGGGTGGGTCCAGCGGATGCCCTGCGGGTCCATGACCGTGACGAAGTCCACGTAGGTGTCGGCGCGGACCTGCTGGGCGTACGGCTGGAGGACGGCGCTGGGGTCGGGGCCGACGGCGGCGGCGCGGACGGTGGGGGCGTCGGCGACGGACTGGGCGACGGCGGTGGCCTCGTGGCGGGCGGTGTCCTCGGCGCGTCCGGCGGTGAACAGGTAGGCGAGCACGGCGCCGCCGGCGACCACGGCCCCGACGATGACCACCTGGACCGCGAACAGCCGTCCGGCCAGGCTGCGGCGCCGGCGGGGGCGGGCGGCGCGTGCGGCACGGACGGTCGGGCTGGACGGGTGCATGCCGACCAGTGTGCCCGGTCACGGGCCCGTCACGACGTCCGCGGGGGTTACCCGTGAACTCTATGACCGTAATCGTGACGTCCCTCACGACGGAGCGAATAGTCAGGCGCGGCCCGCCACCCAACGGGCCGGTCGCGTTCGCTCCCCCCGGTGGCGCGACGAGAACGAGCCTACGGCGAAGGAGCCGAGCGGATGACCCCCACCACGAACGGGAAGCCGACCAGAAAATCCGACCGGACGCACTACCTGTACCTGGCGGTGATCGCGGCGGTGATCGCGGCGATCGTGGTGGGTCTGGCGGCGCCGAAGTTCGCGGTGGAGCTGAAGCCGGTCGGCACCGGCTTCGTCAACCTGATCAAGATGATGATCTCCCCGGTCATCTTCTGCACCATCGTGCTGGGTGTGGGATCGGTCACCAAGGCGGCGAAGGTCGGCCGGGTCGGCGGCCTGGCGCTCGGCTACTTCCTGCTGACGTCCACCGTGGCGCTCGGCATCGGCCTGCTGGTCGGCAACCTGCTGGAGCCGGGCAGCGGGCTGCACCTGACGGCGGCGCTGGCGAAGTCCGGCCACGCGCAGGCCGCGGTGGGCGCCTCGTCCACCACCGACTTCCTGCTCGGGATCATCCCCACCACCCTGGTGTCCTCGCTGACCCAGGGCCAGGTCCTGCAGACCCTGCTGGTCGCGCTGCTGGTCGGCTTCGCGCTGCAGGGCATGGGCAAGGCGGGCGCGCCGATCCTGCGCGGCGTCGAGCACCTGCAGAAGCTGGTGTTCCGCGTGATGTCGATGATCATGTGGGTCGCCCCGATCGGCGCGTTCGGCGCGATGGCGGCGGTGGTCGGCGCGACCGGCACGGCCGCACTGAAGAGCCTCGCCGTGATCATGATCGGCTTCTACGTGACCTGCGTGCTGTTCGTGGTCGTGGTCCTCGGCCTGCTGCTCCGGCTGGCCGCCGGCGTGAACATCTTCAGCCTGCTGCGCTACCTGGGCCGGGAGTTCCTGCTCATCCTGTCCACCTCGTCCTCCGAGAGCGCGCTGCCCCGGCTGATCTCCAAGATGGAGCACCTCGGCGTGAGCCGCCCGGTCGTCGGCATCACCGTGCCGACCGGCTACAGCTTCAACCTGGACGGCACCGCGATCTACCTGACCATGGCCTCGATCTTCATCTCCGAGGCGATGGACAAGCCGATGTCGATCGGCGAGCAGCTCTCCCTGCTGCTGTTCATGATCATCGCCTCCAAGGGCGCGGCGGGCGTCACCGGCGCCGGCCTGGCTACCCTGGCCGGCGGTCTCCAGTCGCACAAGCCCGCGCTGGTCGACGGCGTCGGCCTGATCGTCGGCATCGACCGCTTCATGTCCGAGGCCCGCGCCCTCACCAACTTCGCGGGCAACGCCGCCGCGACCGTCCTGATCGGACACTGGACCGGCGAGCTCGACCGCGAGCGGATGAACGCCGTCTTCACCGGCGCGCTCCCCTACGACGAGAGCGCGGGCACGCCCGAGACCGCCGACCTGCCCGCCCAGGCGCAGGCCCCGGTGACTGAGCCGGCCGCCTGACCTTCCTGCTACCTCGCACGTCGCCCCCGCCGGGGTTCCGGGTCTGCCCGGGACGCCGGCGGGGGCGTCTGCGTATGCGGGGGCGCGTCAGGCCGGGTCGGGGGTGGTGCCGGAGAGGGCCCAGGCGAGGCCGGTGGCGGGGTCCTCCAGGGCGAGGTGCAGGTGCCGGAGGTCGTCGCCCGGTTCGGTCCAGGCCAGGCAGTGCAGCCGGGCGACCAGCGCGTCGACGCCGGCCGCGCCCGGGCCGCTCATCGCGGTGAGCAGCTCCCGGACGGCGAGCCGCCCTTGGGCCGCGCCGAGGTCGGGGCGGGCGGACGCGAGATGGACCAGCGCCGGGTACAGCGCGGCGAACGGCAACTGGCCGCCGGTGACGTCCGGCCCGGCGGCGAGCTGCGCGGCGGCGTCGGTGGCGCGGCCGCGCACGCACACGGCGGTGGTCCAGCCGGACAGTCCGGCGAGCAGCGCGGTCGCCGGGAGTCCGGTCAACCGGGCGCCGGGGGACGGGAGTTCGAGAACGCCGAGCCCTTCCCGGGTGGGCGGCGCCAGGTGCAGGGCGCGCCGCGCGCCACCGCCGGGCAGGTACTCGCGGACCCGGGTGTCGCGCTCCCACCCGCAGTCCTCCCACGGGCGCAGCCGGTACGTCGCCCCCGTCTCCTCGCCGAGCAGGGCCCGGGTGTGCGCGGCCAGGTGACGGATCGCGGGCGGCAGCGGCAGCGCGGCCAGCACCGGCCAGGGGTGGCGGGTCGCCAGCACCTCCCACAGCGGCCCGGCGTCGTGGTCACCGACCGTCGCCGCCGCACCCGGCCCGCCGTCGGGGTCGAACAGCCGCGCCGCGAGAGCCGCGGGCGCCCCGTACGCCACCAGGTGCCCGAGCGGCCCCGCCAGCGCGTCACCGAGCGCCCTGGCCAGCCGAAAACGTTTCAGCAGCTCCTCCCACTGCCCCCGCGCGGCCAGCCACTGCCCGGACGGCCCCCACCCGTACCGCACCGGCCGCGCCGGCCCCGTCCCGTTGTCGACGATCATCCGCTCAATGTACGACCGCCCCCGGAGCCCGGCTCGCCGACGCGACGGTAACGGAGCGTCACACCGGCCGGTCGTCCTTCTCGGCGGGCAGCCACGGCCGGAACGTCGTCAGGTCGAACGGGATGGAGACGTGCTCGTGGATGATCTTCCAACCGCCCTCCGTCCGCAGCAGACAGACCGTCCCTGGTGGTGCCGACCGTCCTGCTCGCCGTACTGGGCGCGGCCGCCGCGACCGTCACCGCCGCCGCGATCCAGGCCCCGCCCGTCGTCCTGTCGGCCGTCCTGCTGCTCTTCACCGCGGGCGCCCCGACCGCCGTCGGCGCGGCGCTGCTGGGCGCGTACCGCGGACCGCTCCGCTACGACCTGATGTCGCTGTCCGCGGACTGGTACGGGGCACTTCCCTTCGGGCTCTGGTACTGCGCCCCGGCCCTGACCACCGTCGCCGTGGCCGCCCCCCTGCTCTGGCACGCCGCCACCGCCACCGCCCTCACCCACGGTTCCGTCCTCGCCCAGTTCGCCGCCACCGCCGCCCTGGCCCCCGCGCCGGCCGCCCGCCGCGTCGCCCGCTCGGCGGCACTCCTGATGGCGCCTTGACAGCGTTCACGCCCTGAGGAGTTGACCGAAGTCGGTGGCCTGCGTGCCGTGGCGCGTTCTGGCGTGGTCCAGGACGGCCGCCTTCAGGGTGTCGGTGTGCACCTCGGTGACGGCGCGGGGCGAAGTGGTCCCGGGGGTGTGCTCGTAGGCGCGGACGACGGCGTCGAGGGAGACCGGTGCGGCGAACCGCCATCCGCGGAGCAGGATCACCTGGGAGATCGCCGGGTAGGGCGTGCGGGTCGGATCGGCGAGCCAGTCGAGGAGGGTGGGGCGGGGGACGGTGAAGTCCACGCCCGCCCTGGTCAGGGCCTGCAGCGCGGCGGGGGCGAGCGGCGGCGCGTTGCGGTCCGGGTCGAGTGCGATGAGTTCGCCCCACAGCCGGGCAGCGTCCAGGACGGTGGCCCGCGCGTCCGGTGTCCGGTCCTGCTGGTCGAACTCCTCGGCGCTGGCGAAGAGTTGACGTGCGCGTTCGACCGATGACGGTGGCGGGGCGGCGATCGCGTTCCGGTCGCAGCCGGTGCGCCGGAGGGCAAGCGCGGAAACGGTGGCCGCGGCAAGAACGGCCGGCAGGGCGCGTCGGGGGATCGTCGGCGTCGGCGCCTCGGCCGTGGCGACCGGGCCGACGTCGCCCCGAGGCGAGGTTTCGGTCCACCGTGGGAGGGGCGTCGGGTCTCCGATCAGGACGGTTCGGTAGAGGGTTCGGAGTTCCTTGCCGGGGTCGGCGCCCAGTTCCTCGGCCAGGCGCCGCCGGACGAGGCCGTAGCGGTGCAGGGCCTCCGCGCCCCGGCCGGTCGCGTGCAGGGCCTGGATCAGTACGTGTTCCAGGGGCTCGGCCAGCGGATATTCGGCGGCGAGGTCGGGCACCGCGGAGACGACCGCGGCGGGACGACCGCACCGGAGCTCCGCCTGCGCCCACCGCACCGCCGCGTCCAGCCGCCGCTGGTGCCAGCTCGCCCGGACCTGCGCCGCCCATCCGCCGGAGAGCCCGGCCAGGGGCTCCCCGCGCCACAGGCGCAGCGCTTCGGCGAGTGCCGCGGCCCGGGCCCGGTCGTCGCGCTGCCGGTCGTCGAGCGGCTCGACCAGGCGGCGGAAGCGGTGCAGGTCCACCAACTCGGGGTCGAGGTCGAGGACGTAGCCGGCGTGTCGGCGTTCGATCCGTGCGGGCGCGCCGCCGTCGGGGGCGGTCGACGGTCTCAGCAGTCGGCGGATTCGGCTCAGGTGCGCGTACAGGACGGGCCGGGGGTTGGGGGGCGGGTCGTGGCCCCAGACCCGGTCGACGAGTGTCTCGATCGCGACCGGCCTTCGGGCGTCGACGATCAGCGCGGCCAGGACCAGCTGCTGCTGCGGCGTTCCGAGGTCGAGCGGCCGGCCCGCCGACCGCACCTCGATCTCGCCCAGCAGCCGGATGTCCACATGTACCCCCCAGGTGGTCGGCAGCGCCCGCCGAATGCCCAACTCCCCATGCTGGCCTGGCTCGCAAGGTGGCCGCAAGGTCGGTGCACAGGGTGCGAAGGCAGGGTGGGACGGGCCGGGGCTCACCCGGCGACGATCACCGGTGGCGCCCGACCACCGGTGACCGCTCGTGTGCTCGCGGAGGGATACAGCATGCGGATACCGCTTCCCCGACGGTCCGACCGTCCCGGCGAAGGCGCCTCACCACGGCCGGCAAGGCGTTCTCGACTCGCTCCGGCGGCCCTGGCGGCGGCCGTGGCGTTTGTCGTCGTCGGGGCACTCGCCCCCGCGCCCGCTCACGCGGCGGACCCCGCCCGGTACGAGATCGTGAACGCCCGGACGGGGCTGCGGGCCGACGTCATGTGGGCGTCGACCGCCGCGTACACCGGCGTCTTCCTGTGGCCGAACAACACCAGCCTCTCCCAGGAGTTCGAGCTGCTGGACAGCGGAAACGGGGTCTTCCGGATCAAGGCCCGGCACTCCGGCCAGTGCCTGATGCTCGACTGGCGCGCGGGCACCTACTCGAACGGCACCCCCGTCATCCAGTACCCGGCCTGCGGCGCCGGCTACGCGCCCGCCGAGTGGACCATCGGCTGGGTGGGGCACACCTGCATGTGCTTCCCCACGACCATGATCCTGCGGAACCGGGCCACCGGCAGGTGTCTGGACGCGAACGGCGCGCCCGTCGAGAAGGCCGTCCTGCAGCAGTGGGACTGCATCGCCACCGACGACGTGTGGAACACGGCGAACCAGAGCTGGAACCTGCTCCAGCTCTGACCTCCCTGACCTCCCACAAGTGCGCAGCCGCGGAAGCCGGTTGATTGCTTCCAGGGCTGCGCACCGGGTCGTCAGTTCGAGGGATCCAGGGCGCGGGTGAGCCCGGTCAGCGGGAGCTCGGCGCCGAGGACGCGTTCGGCCGCGCGGTGGCCCGAGAGCAGGGCGCCGTGGACGGTCGCCGGTTCGTGGCCGTAGGTGGCCTCTCCGGCGAAGTGCAGGACGCCGTCGACGGGTTCGGCCATCGCGTCGTGGTCGTCGTGGGAGGAGCCGACGGCGACATAGGAGTACGAGCCGAGGGCGAGCGGGTCGGAGGCCCAGCGGGTGATCCAGTGTCCGACGGGGTCGGGGACGGCGTCGCCGTGGATCCCGCGCAGGGCGCCGACCACGGAGGCGACGATCTCCTCGTCGGTCATGGCCTCGAGCTCGCGGGCGAAGTCGCCGCCGGCGAAGGTCAGCAGCATCGGCTCGCCGCTCACCGCGGAGACGTCGTACCAGGAGTGCCACGGGACGCCGGGCCGGCCGTGCTGCCGGATCGCGTAGACGCCGTCCGGCCAGAACCGTTCCGGGAAGCGGAGGAAGACCTTGTTGAACGCGCCCATGCCGAGGCGGGCGATCGGCCCGGCGACGGCGGCGGGCAGGGCGGGCGCGAACGCGATCGTCCCGGCCTTCAGAACGCCGAGCGGCACTGTGACGATCACCTGGGCGGCCTCGAAGGGTCCGTCCTCGGTGTCGACGCGGACTCCGGTGGCCGACCTGGTGACGGCGGTGACGGTCGTTCCGAGGCGGATGTCGAGGCCTTCCGCGAAGGCGCGGGGAATGGCGTCGTAGCCGCCGGGGAAGATCACTTCCTCGCCGTCGATGGCGTCCTCGTCGAGGGCGTGGGCGGCGACCTGCTCGATGTCCGCGCCGCACTGCTCCTCGGTGCGGTGACGGAAGAACACCCGTACCCGGTCTGCTCGTTCGGCGTCCCAGCCGGTCTCGGCGAGGGTGCGCTCGGTGGCAACGTGGTAGCTCTCGTCGTCGCCGGATTCCGCGATGGCCTGCTGGAACAGCGCGTCCGCGGTCTCCACGTCGGCCAGCCACTGCTCGGTCGCGGCCTCGTCGAACAGCTTCCGCGATTCGTCGTGGTCGGCGATCGGCCGCCCGCCCGCCTGGAAGCTCCCCACCGTGAACTCGACTGTTTCCAGGCCGAGTTCGGCGACGATGCCGGTGAGCGGGTTGTTGGTGAGGCCGTGGATCCAGGAGGCGCCGCGGTCGACGGAGAACC
Source organism: Kitasatospora sp. NPDC051984 (assembly GCF_044593455.1). Classification (NCBI taxonomy): domain Bacteria; kingdom Bacillati; phylum Actinomycetota; class Actinomycetes; order Kitasatosporales; family Streptomycetaceae; genus Kitasatospora; species Kitasatospora sp. NPDC051984. The sequence goes on along the minus strand of NZ_JBIUCB010000005.1, from coordinate 108,499 downwards.
CGGCCGTGCGGTCCGTCCACATCCGGCCGCCGACCCGGTCCCGGGCCTCGAGCACGATCACGCGCTGTCCTGCGGCGTGCAGCAGCCGAGCGGCGGTGAGGCCGGCGATTCCCGCGCCGACGACGATGGTGTCCAACATCTTTACCGTTCCAGGGAGTTCGAAGGTGTGGGGGTGGGGCGCCCGGCGTGGGGGCGGGAGTCGCCCGGCGCCGGGGGCCTGGATCAGCCGGTGGTCAGCCGGCGTGGCCGAGCTGGGTGAGGGCCAGGTCCAGGGTGTCGGCGAAGAAGTCCGCGGCGGCGGTGTCGAGGCACAGCGGGGGCTTGATCTTCAGGATGTTGAGGTGGTCGCCGGTGGGCTGGACCACGACGCCGAGGTCGAGCATGCGATCGCAGAGTTCCGCGGTCTCCTCGGTGGCGGGCTCCAACGTCCCACGGTCGCGGACCAGTTCGAGACCGAGGTAGAGGCCCGAGCCGTGCACCGCGCCGACGATCCCGTGCCGGTCGCCCAGCGCCTCGAGCCGGCGCTTCAGGTGGCCGCCGACCCGGACGGCGTTGCCCTGGAGGTCCTCGTCGCGCAGGGCGTCCAGCACGGTCAGCCCGACGACGCTGGACACCGGGCTGCCACCGGTGGAGGAGAAGAAGTAGCCCTGCTCGCGGTACCGTTCGGCGATCGCCCGGGTGGTGATGACCGCGCCGAGCGGGTGCCCGTTGCCCATCGCCTTGGCGACGCACACGATGTCGGGGACGACCTGCTGCTGCTCGAAGCCCCAGAACCAGTGCCCGAGCCGGCCGTACCCGGCCTGCACCTCGTCGGCCACGGCCAGCCCGCCGTGCCTCCGCACCGCCGCGTACACCTCGGCGAGGTAGCCGTCCGGCAGCGCCACTCCCCCGGCGTTGCCGTAGAACGTCTCACTGACGAACGCACCGGCCGGACGCCCCACAGCAGCGAGGGCGTCGATCTCCGCCACGGCCTCGGGGGCGTAGCGGGCTGCGTCGGCGCCGCGGTGGCGGCCCCGGTAGGGGTTGGGCGAGTCCACGGTGTGGACCCAACTCGGTCGGGTGGCAAGCGCGTTGGGGTTGTCCTGGAGCGAGGTGGAGACGGCGTCGGAGGCGTACGTCCAGCCGTGGTACGCCTCCCGAAGCGCGACCACGTCGGGTTGCCCGGTGGCGCCGATGGCCAGCCGCAGCCCCAAGTCGACTGCCTCGGAACCGGAGTTGACCAGGAACACGGTGTCCAGCGGCGCGGGCAGCAGCGCCGCGAGGCGCTCGGTGAACTCCACCACCGAGGCGTAGTGGAAGCGCGAGTTGGTGTTCAGCCGCCGCAACTGCCGGGCCACCGCCCGCTCGACCCGGGGATGGGCGTGGCCCAGCGGGGTGACGTTGTTGACGATGTCGAGGTACGAGCGGCCATCGGTGGACAACAGGTGGTGGCGCCAACCCCGTTCGATCCGGGGCGGGGCGTCGTAGTAATGCCCCTGCACCGTCGCGAACACCTCACCGCGCCGCTCCAGCAGGTCGCTCCGCTCTTCCACCGGCTCGATGCAGGCCAGGCCCAGCAGCGGAGCGGGGTCGGCGGTGAGCGGCAGCCAGCCCGCGGCGTACTCGGGGCGCACCAGCGGCGGGACGGCCGGACCGTCGGCGTCGCGCAGCGCGAGGCGGACGGCGGAGCAGGCCGGGAGGTGGACGAGTTCCTCGCCCGCGCCGACCTCCGCACCTTCGGCCACCAGCGGGTGAACCGTTGCCGCGAAGGCCAGCTCCAACACCCACTGCCCATAGGTGAGTTCAATCTTCCCCGGCCCGGCGGCCAGCACCCGTCCGGCGTCGGGCGCGTGCGCCGCGGCGGTCCGGCCGAGCCACAGGTCGACGCCGGTGGAGACGGTTTCCGGGGAGACGGCGGACAGCGCGGGCGTCCGGGAGAGCCTGACGCCGCTGTACGGGGTGCGGACGGCCTGCGCGCCGCCGGCCAGCGCGGCAGCCGCCGCCCGGTCCTCGGCGCCGGCTTCCAGCCAGTTGCCGCCGTCCATCGTGTCGGCGTCGGTGGACAGGTCGAGGACGGTGAACTCGTCGAATCCGCCCAGCAGTTGCTGCGCCGTTGGGGCGACCGCGGCCGGTCCGTCGGCGTGGCCCGTCGCGTCCTGCACCAAGTTGGTCATCACCGCCAGCGGCAGGCGGGTGGCCTGCTCGAAGATCCGCCACTCCCGGTCGAGCGCGGCCGTGGCGTAGGCGTTGTCCGCGTCGACGGCCGCCTGCTGCCGCCCACTGACCACCAGCACGGCGGCACGCAGCACGACCAGCGGCCACAGTGCCCCCGCCTCGGCGGCGGACAGCGGCCGGACGGCATGGAAGGCCCGGACTGCGGGCAGCACCTGGTGGGGTTCGACGCCGTCGTGGTGGAGCATCGAGGAGAGCTGGACGGCGAGTTCGCCGACCGCCCAACTCGTGGTCAGGTCACCGAAGTCGATGATCCCGTCGGGCATCGGCGGGCAACTGCCCGGACGGCGGATCAGGTTGTCGTCGGTGAGGTCCAAGTGCACGGCCTGCAACGGCAGTTCGGCAGCGACCGACTCGACCCGCGCCCAGGCCTCGTCCGTCGCCGCCAGCACGGCGGCCCGCCGCTCGGGCTCGCCGACGTGCGCGGCGAGCCGGGCCACTACCCGGTCGGCGTGCCGCAGGTCCCACTGCAGGACGCGGTCGAGCCCGGGGTGCCGGAAGTACCGCAGCGTGGTGCTGACCTTCCCGGCGATCGTCCCCATCGCCGCGACGGTCCTCGCGGACAGATGCCGCGGCCCCGACAGCGCACCCCCGTCCAGGTGCCGCAACACCCGCGCCGTGACCGGCCCGCCCTCGACCTCCACCACGGCCCGGCGCGGGGCACCGTCGTGGTCGCGCAGCACGGTGGCCACCCGCAACTCCGGGTGCGCGGCCTCGATCAGGTCGGCGGCGGCGTCCTGGGCCTCGACCTCGACGGCGCCGAACGCCGGGTTGGCGATCTTCAGCACCGCGGCTATGCCCCCGTCCCCGTCGCGGAGCAGGAAGTTGGCGTCCTGCTGGCTGCCCAGCGACTCGGCACGCCCGGCGATCCCGAGCTCCCTGGCGGCGAGGAGCTCGGCCTCGGCCGGGGTGATGCGCGGGACGGGGAGTGCGTCCTCGGCGAAGAAGTCGACGGTGCGGTGCTCGGGGTGCGGCATGACGGGGTCCTCGGCGTGGTGCGGATATGACGGCGCGTCGGCGGCTGGGCCAGGGCCTGTCCGGTCGATCGCGCCCGGCAGGATCGGCCGGGCGGTCCCTAGTCGACGTGCCAAAGGAAGCGGTGGGTGTGGATCGCGAAGTAGGGGAAGTTCTCCACCGACACGACGCCCTCGACGGCGCGAACCACGTCGTTGACGAAATCCAGCAGGTCGCTCGGACGGTCGCACACCACCTCGACGAACAGATCGAACGTCCCGGCGGTCAGCACCGCGTACACGACCTCGTCGTGCCGCGACAACTCATCGGCCACCGCCCGGGGGTCGCCGTCCACATGCAGACCCAGCAGCGCCATGGTCTGCCGCCCCATGGTCATCGGGTCGGTCACCCCCACCACCTGCACCGCCTTGGCCTCGACCAGCCGCTGCACCCGCTGCCGCGCAGCGGACGGCGACAGCCCGACCTTTGGCCCCAACTCGGCGTACGGGATCCGCCCGTCCACCTGGAGCTCCCGCAGGATGGCCCGGTCGATCTCGTCCACGAAGCAAGGACCCTTCACTGCGGAAACCTGGGGAAACAGCAGCTCGGAGCGCTGTGAAGGACACCATGCCGGATCCGGACGCTCGAATCAATGGTCAGCGCAATCGAATCGAGCGCCCGGACACACGGATCGAGCGCCGAGGCGGCTCCGCCCGGCGGCTCGGCACGGCAGCTCGGCACGGCAGCTCGGCACGGCAGCTCGACACGGCAGCTCGACACCCAGTCGCGCGAGGAGCAGAAGCACCGCAGCGGAGACCTCTCAACTACCCCCACTGCCACCGGCATCGACGCCCCACCCCTCGTACGGGCCACCCTCCGACCGGGCAACGGTTTCCCGGGCAGCACCGCCACCGAGCAGGCCGGCGCCGGCGGCGAGCGTCGGCACCAGTGAACGCAGAGCCCGGCGCCCGTGAAGCGCGACCAGAAGCCCCACCTCCTCCGTCCCGGCCGGGGCGCCACCGGGAAGCGGATGCAGGCGGCGTAGCTCGCGCAACAGCCGACACCCCGCCAGGGTCCGCGCCGGGGCACACAGGACAGCAACCGCGAGCACCGCCAAGGTCACCCCCGCCCAACGGGCTCCCTGCGCCGCGATGCCCACGGCCGCACCGCCGGCTGCGAGGCCCAGCAGGCGGGCCACCATCAACCGGGCCCGGCCGCACCGCAGGCCGTGTCCGGCCAGTTCGGCGCCCGGCTCATCCCGTGCTCGCCGCACGACCGGGGCGGCGGCAGCATCGGCGAACGACAGGTCCCTGCCGAACGCCGTCCACACGGCCCGGTGCAACACAGTCACGTCACGCCCGGGCCCGGTGTGCACCACCCGCCGCAGCCGGCCACGCGAGCCTGCGTCGATCGCCCCGACAAGGTGCAGTTCCACGACGGCCACTCCCAGCGCGGCCTTCGAACCGCCCCGCACTCCCGCGACCTCGACCGCCGTCAGGCCGTCCACCCGCCCCGAACGGGCAACCACCGCAACAGCCCCGCACCGACCAGCCCGGTCACCGCACACACGACACCGATCTGCCACACCACGCCCCGCTCCCCTCATCAACTGCGGGACGTCATACCCATGTTCGACGGGTTCGCCCGAGCGACCCACCGCCGGCGCCGGCACGTCCCGCCACGGCCCTGACGGTCGGACCGCGAACGTCGAAGCGAAAGCCGCCGGACGAGGGCCGTCGTGGGCCCGCCCTCGTCCGGAACCTCCCCTCCGGGTGGGGCGGCTACGCCGCCCCCAGCCCTCGGTACTGCCGGAGGCTCAGCCCTCCGCCGCCACCGCCCGCTCGTTGCCGAACACCCGCCAGGACGGAGCGGCGACCAGCGCCGCCAGCACGGGCACGGCGGCGAGCAGCAGGCAGACGGAGAGCGGGAGGCGCTCGGTGAGCAGGCCGACCGTTGCGGTGGAGAGTGAACCGCCGGCGTTGAAGGCGGTGTTGACCCAGGCGCCGGCCCGGGTGCGCTGTTCGGGCGCGGCGATTTCGTCGGTGAGCAGGTAGGCGGTGGTGAGGGTCGGGGCGACGGCCAGTCCGGCGAAGGCGGCGATGACGGCCAGGACGGGGAGGGACGGGGCGAGCGCGGCGAGGGCGAGTGCGGTGCCGAGGACGGCGGTCAGGATGGTGAGCCGATTCCCGGCCGCCATACGCCAGTTGACGGCGCCGAGGGCGAGGCCGCCGATCGCGCTGCCGGCGGCGAGGGTGGCTTCCACCCAGGCGACGTCCGCGTCCCGCCCGTGCTGACCGGCGAAGACCACGGCCAGCAGGCCGAACGCGCCGAGCCCCGCCCCGGCCCCGGCGGCAGCCGCCAGCGGCTGACGGGCCCGGGACAGCAGCCCACGGGTGCTCGAAACCTCGTCTCCAGAAGACGAGTCGGCGCCACCGGTAGCCGTCTCTCGCGGCACGGACACCGCCAGCGCGAGCGTCCCGCCGAGGACCAGCGCAGCGCTGAGCAGCACGCCGACGGCCGGACGCGCGACCGTTGCGAGAACGCCGGCCAGCAACGGGCCGGTGACGTACAGGAGTTCCTCCGCGACGGTGTCCAAGCTGTAGGCCCGGCGCCGCAGTTCGGGGTCGGTCACCAGCCGGCTCCACTGCGCGCGGGTGACGGGCCCGAGCGGCGGGGCGAACACGCCGGCCGCCGCGGCCAGTACCAGCAGGACGGGGTACGGGGTGCCGGACCGCCACGTCGCGGCGGCCAGTCCGAGCAGGGTGAGCGCGTACCCGGCGGCCATCGGCGGCAGCACGCGACGCGGCCCGTAGCGGTCGACCATTCCCGCCCGGGCCGGGAACAGCAGGACGTTGACGGTGGAGAGCACGGCCATCACCCAGCCGGCCCGCGCGTACGAGCCGGTGGTGGCGGCGACGGCGAGCAGCAGGGAGAGCGAGACGGTGCCGTAGGAGAGGCGGCCGATCATGGCGGCGCCGAACAGTCGGGCGGCGCCAGGGGTGCGCAGAACAGCCCAATACGACGTAGACATCGTGAGGTTCCTCGAAGAAGCCGGGCGCGCGGCAACGAGCAGCACGCCGGTGAACAGGGACGCCGAAGGCACCGCGCCACCGGTCGTGGTGGGCGGGTGCCGCGCGGGGTCCTAGTCACGGATGAGGAACATGGCGGCATGCTAGCCCAGCCGGCCCGGACGCCGTCCACCCATTTACGTCCGGGCCCTCGCCCCTCACGTCAGCGCTGCCGCACCCACCACACCACCAGCCCCACCGCCGCCGTCCCGCCTGCTCCCGCCACCGCCCGCACCGCACTGAACAGCGCCGCCTTCGCCAGCCGCTTCACCGTCGTCGCCCGTCGACCGTCGTTCGCCATCGCGGGTACACCCCCGATCTCGTTCCGCCCGAGCCCGGCGCCGGGGCGGCGCCACCACCATCGGGTGAGCGGCCGCCCGATGGCCCGATCCCCGGGCGGTGCGGGCGAGTTGGGCGCTACGCTCCAGGTAGCGGCCCTGCCCGCATCCGCCCGCAGCGGGCGCAGCGGGCGGGCGGGCACGTACTGGGCAACTGCTCTTCTGGCTGACCGCGTCCGCGCTCCTCCTGCGCAACGACCAGGCGCCGCCCGCGGTCGAGGGCGTCAACTGACGCACCTCCACCGCTGCGACGCCGTGGTCACCGCAGCGGTCGCTACCTCGAGCTCCCCGCGTAGATGCGTTCGGCGAATTCGGCGAGTTGGTTCTCCGGCAGGTGCCTGGCCAGGTCCGCCTCGCTGATCATGCCGACCATGCGCTTGTTGTCGATCACGGGGAGCCGGCGGATGCGGTGGCTCTCCATCTCGCGCAGGACTTCGTCGATGCCGGCGTCCGCGTCGATCCAGCGCGGGGTGCCCTCGACAATGTCGGAGGCTTTGCAGTCGGCCGGGTCGAGGCCCTGCGCGACGCACTTCAGTACGATGTCGCGGTCGGTGATGATCCCGCACAGCCGTTCGTTGTGCGTCTCGTCGCCCACGGGCAGCGCACCCACGTTCAACTGGCGCATCAGCTGGGCGGCGTGCAGGAGATTGTCGCTCTTGGTGATCCAGTGAGCACCCGGATGCATGATGTCCTTGGCCGTGGTCATGCCGTCCTCCTGGTTACAGCTGGTTACTGAGTGTCCGGCCGCGGAGATCGCGGCCCGCCCTGTGGCGTTGCACCCCTGGTCCAGCTTCTCCCCGCGACGAGGTCCCCGCGAATCGGAACGCCCCTGGCAACGCAGCTGGAGGTCAACTTCCGCTCTCCGCCAGCACTCTCGCCGCATGCACCTTCCCGGCGTGCTCAACGAGGTTGATCAGCACGGTCTTTCCCGATCCCCGCTCCCGCGCGTCGCACAGCACCACGGGGGTGCCGCAGTCGAGGTCGAGGGCCCGCGAAACCTCCTCGGGGTGAAAGGCACGGGTGCCGTCGAAGTGGTTGACGGCGACCACGAACGGGATGCCGCGGTGCTCGAAGAAGTCGACGGCGGGGAAGCAGTCGGTGAGGCGGCGGGTGTCGGCGAGGACGACGGCGCCGAGGGCGCCCTGGGCCAGTTCGTCCCAGAGGAACCAGAAGCGGTCCTGGCCGGGGGTGCCGAAGAGGTAGACGGACAGGCCTTCGCGGATGGTGATCCGGCCGAAGTCCATGGCGACGGTGGTGGTGGTCTTGCGTTCGACGCCGCCGAGGTCGTCGATGTGGGTGCCGGCGGCGGTCAGTTGTTCCTCGGTGCGCAGCGGTTTGATCTCGCTGACGGCGCCGACCAGGGTGGTCTTGCCGACGCCGAAGCCGCCCGCGACCAGGATCTTCAGGGCCAGGTCGTCAGAGCGCGCGAAGTCCATGGATGACCTCCTGGAGGATGTGCTCGTGCGGGAGCAGGGCCGGGGGGACGGGACGGCTGACCCGGATGTGTTCGGCGTCGAGGAGGTCGCCGAGCAGGACCCGGACGACGCCGAGCGGCAGGTCGAGCTCGGCGGCGATCTCGGCGACGGACAGTGCGTTGCCCTGGCACAGGTGGAGGATGGCGGCCTGTTCGGGGCCGACCGGCAGAACCGCCGGATCGAAGACATCGGTGACGACCAGCGCGATCAGGTCGAAGGGCTGGCCGGGGCGGGTGCGGCCTTTGGTGAGCGCGTAGGGGCGGACCATCGGGCCGGCGGCCTCGTCGTACCACTGGACGGGGCGGTCGGGCGGCGGCGGGTAGCCGAACGGGGAGCCGGGCAGGTAGTGGCGCGGGGGGTAGGCCAACGGGGGTCACCCCTCCTGGGGGCCGCGGGGGGCGGCGGCCAGGTGTTCGCCGACCCGGCGCACCAGGCGGGCCATCTCGTAGGCGACCAGGCCGAGATCGGCGTCGGGGCCGGCGAAGACGGCCAGACAGGAGGCCTGGCCGGCGGCGGCGACCAGTAGGTAGCCGCGTTCCAACTCGACCATGGTCTGGCGGACTTGGCCGGCGTCGAAGTGCCGGCCGGCGCCCTTGGCGAGGCTGTGGAAGCCGGAGGCGACGGCGGCCAGGTGCTCGGTGTCCTCGCGGGCCAGGCCGGTGGAGTTGCCCATCGACAGGCCGTCGGCGGAGAGCATCACGGCGAACTTGACCTGGGCGGTGCGGGTGACCAACTCGTCGAGCAGCCAGTTCAGTTCGCCGGTGTGGTGGGCGGTGCCGATCATCGGGGGCGGTCTCCTCGCTCGAAAGGACGGGTGTCGGGGGCGCTGCCCCGGGCCCAGCCGTGCTGGAACGCGGCCATCGCGGCGCGGGCCTGCTCGGGGTCGCGGTCGGCGAACGAGGCGGGCGCGGCGGGCGAGCCGGGGCGCAGCCCGGGCCGGGCGGGTTCGGGGGCGTCGCGCAGTTGCGGCGCGAGGCTGGCCTGCCGTACCCGGCGCGGCAGTTGGTCGTCCCCGTCGGCGGGCAGCGCGGGCGAGGGCGGCGCGGACGGGAGCAACGACGCAGGCGGCGCAGACGGGAGCAACGACGCAGGCGCGGGAGGCGGCTCGGCCAGCGCGGTGGCCGCGGCCCGTCCGGGTACCGATGGCGGGATCAACGGCCGTGCGGGGTAGGCGGGTTCGACGAATCCGTCGGGCGAGAGTCCGTCCGCCTCGACGCCGCGCAGGTCGAGCAGCTCGGTCGGCAGCAGCACGACGGCCGTGGTGCCGCCGTAGGCCGACGGCCGGAGCGCGACCTTGACGCCGTGCCGCTTGGCGAGCCGGCTGACCACGAACAGGCCGAGCCGGTCGCTGTCGAAGAGGTCGACCTGGTCGCTGGCGGCGATCCGCCGGTTGGCGTCGGCGAGGGCTTCGGGGCCCATGCCGAGGCCGCGGTCCTCGATCTCCACCACGTAGCCGGTGCCGACCTGTTCGCCGCGGATGTGGATTTTGGTGTGCGGGGGCGAGAATCCGGTGGCGTTCTCGACGAGTTCGGCGAGCAGGTGGGTGAGGTCGGCGACGGCGGGGCCGGTGACGGCGGCGTGCGGGAGGCGCTGGACGTCGACCCGGGCGTACTCCTCGACCTCGGCGACGGCGGCGCGGACCACGTCGGTGAGCGGGACGGGCTTGCGCCAGGCGCGGCCGGGGGCGGCGCCGGAGAGGATGATCAGGCCTTCGGCGTGGCGGCGCATCCGGGTGGTGAGGTGGTCGAGCCGGAACAGGTCGTCGAGTTCGGCGGGGTCCTCGGTGCGGCGCTCCATGGCGTCCAGCAGGGTGAGTTGGCGGTGCACCAGGACCTGGCTGCGGCGGGCGAGGTTGACGAAGACGCCGGAGACGCCGGACAGCACTTCGGCGCGTTCGACGGCGGCGGTGACGGCGGCCCGCTGGACGGTGTCGAGGGCCTGGTGGACCTGGCCGATCTCGTCGCCGCCGTGTTCCCGCAGCGGCGCCTCGGTGTCCACGTCGACCTCCTCGCCGGACCTCAACCTCCGCATGGTGGCGGGGAGTTTGCGTCCGGCGAGTTCGAGTGCGGAGTTCCGCAGGGCGTGCAGTTCGGCGACCAGGCCGCGGCCGATCTGGACGGAGACCAGCAGGGAGGCGAGGACGGCGAGCAGGCCGAGCAGCACGGTGGCGCCGGAGGTGGTGAACAGGCCGAGGGCGTAGGGGTCGGAGCGTTCGGCGGCGGTCTCGCCGGCCTGCTGTTCGACGGCGGCGAGGTCGTGGGCGGTGGTGGCGGCGACGGTGGCCCAGCGGTCGGCGGGGACGGCGGCGAGCGCGGCGCGCGGGTCGCCGGCGGCGGTGACGGTTTCCTCGTAGCGGCGCAGTTCCTGGTAGTCGGGGCCGTTGGTGACGGTGGCCAGCGCGGCGCGGTCGGCGGGGCGCAGGTCGGGTGCGGCGGCCTGTTCGAACTGGGCGCGGGCGTAGGCGGCCTGTTGGACGGTGCGGTACTGGGTGTCGTCGAGCCGGCCGGCCCGGGCGGCGGCGCGCAACAGGGCGTCCTCGCGGGCGAGTTGTTCGCGGGAGCGGGCGAATTCGAGCAGTGCGCGGGCGTCGGCGGCGACCCGGTGGTCCTGCAGGGCGGTGAGCGAGCCGGCCACCGCGAGGGCGTTGTCGACGGCCGCGGTGTAGGCGTTGTACGCGTCGTCCCAGCGGACACCGTGGCCGGAGATCTGGCGGCGCAGCGCGGGGAGGGCGGCGACGGCGCGGGCCAGCGTGTCGAGGCGGCCGGCGGTCTCGTTGCCGAGTCCTTCGGCGTCGGCGCGGTTGTAGCCGGGCGCGAGGGTGAGCGGGGCGGCGGCGTTGTCGGTGTTCTGGGCGGCGGCGCGCAGTTCGCTGTCGCGGGCGGCGTCGGGGCCGTTGGTGGCGAGGAGTTGGCCGGCGGCGGCGCGTTCGGCCTGCAGGGCGGTGACGGTGCGGTCGAGGGGGGTGCGCAGGGTGGTTTCGACGTTCTTGATCCGCAGCAGTTCCCAGACGTCGCCGGCGGTGCTGACGGTGGCGAACGACCACAGCGCCATCAGCGCGACCACGGGGAGCATCAGGACGGCGACGATCCGGGCCCGGACGGTGCGCGGGCGCAGGCCGGGGCGGGCCAACGGGGCTGCGGGCAGCGGGGTTTCGTCGGCGGGCGGTCCGGCGTGGGCGCCGCGCCGGGGGGCGCCGGGCCGGTTGCGGGCGGGTCCGCGGGTGGCGCTGGGGGCGGGTGGTCCGCTGCGGGAGGTGCCTCGGGGTGGGCGCATGGGCGGGGACGGCCTTTCGGGGGGTTCGGCGCATCTGGCCGGGCGAGCGTTGAGACGGCGACAGGGTGGATGACGACCGGTCAGGCGGCGCGGCCGAGTTCGTCGACGGCGAGTTCCTCGACGGCGAGTTGGCCGGCCTCGCGGTAGGCGGCACGTTCCTGCGCGGTCGGGGAGAGCGCGACGAACGCGGCGGTGAGGAACAGGAACGAGCCGAGTCCGACGGCCAGCGGGAAGATGAACTGCATGGCGGTGGCGCCGCCGAGGCCGGTGCGGGCGGGTTCCATGTGGACGTGCACGGCGGCCATGCCGGTGTAGTGCATGCAGCTGACGGCGATGCCCATGACCAGCGAGGCGGCCGCGGCGGCGTACACGTTGCGGATGGTGACGGCGGCCCAGAGCGCGGCGGTGGCGGCACCGACGGCGATCAGCACGGAGAGCGCCACGGTGCCGAACCGGTAGTGCAGTTCGCCGTGGATGCGGACGGCGGCCATGCCGAGGTAGTGCATGGCGGCCACGCCGAGTCCGGTGGTGAGTCCGCCGAGCAGCAGGCTGCGGCCGCGGTGCCGGCCGTGGCCGACGACGAACACGCCGAGGCCGACCACGGCTATCGCGACCAGCAGGCTGAGCACCGTCAGCGGTACGTCGTAGCGCAGTTCGGTGCCGTCCACGGCGAAGCCGAACATGGCGACGAAGTGCATGGTCCAGATGCCGGAGCCGATCGCGGCGGCGGCGGTGAGCAGCCAGTTGCGGCGGGAGGCGCCGGTGGCGGACAGCGCGCGCAGGGTGCAGCGCAGGCCGAGGGCCGCGCCGACGCAGGCCATCGCGTAGGAGAGGACTGGGGTGAGCCAGCCGACACTGAAGTGGTCCATCGATCCCATGGGTTGCCTCCTGCGAGTGCCCGGCGGCGCTCGCCCACGCTCTTCTGAGTCAAAGCTCCTGGGTGCCAGGGCTCTTGTTGATCCGGGGACGCTGGACGCTACCCAGAGTTGATAGATGGTCACCAGAAGATCTGAAAAGCACCACGCGGCGTGGGTTCGGTGTGCTCGAATGGGCCCTTGGCCTATGCCCCCCGCATGCTCCGCCGGGCGCCGGGCTTCAACCGGGATGCGGACTGTCGGCCGGACCCGCTACTCTCCGCGTACTTTCCAGTTGGAACATCAATTCGAGGATCTACGTGTCCAATCCCGTCCCGCCCCCGCCGTCCGGCGCATTCGGTGCTCCGACGTACGCCGCTCCAGGGGCCGAGACCGCTTCCGCCCCGCAGGCGCCGTTCCACGGCCCGTTCTGTCGTTTCTGCGGTTCGGTCCCGGCCGTGGAGGCCACGGTCCGCGGCCACCAGGGCTTCATCGTGCTCATGCGGTTCCTCAAGCTGCGGGGCCCGTTCTGCCGCGACTGCGGACTGGCGTCGGTGCGTCGGATGACCTCGAACAGCCTGTGGCAGGGCTGGTGGGGCATCGGCTCGATGCTGATCAACCCGATCACCATGCTGACCAACCTCGGCGCCTGGTCGAAGGTCCGCCGGCTGCCCCCGCCGCTGCCGGGCGCGCCGGGCACCCCGATGCCGGTGGGCCGTCCGCTGTGGCAGCGGGTGCAGATCCTCGGCCTGCTGCTGCCGGTGCTGCTGATCGCCGCGCTCGTCTGGAACGGCGGCCACTCCTGGCGCGACGGGGCGACCGGCCCCGCCCCGGTCCGGGTGCACGTCAGCAGCTACCCGACCCCCACGGCCACGAGCTCCGTCGCCGACCCGGCGAACGTCAAGGCCGGCGACTGCCTGCGCACGGTCGGCGGCTCCACCCGCACCTTCATCGTCGTGGTCGACTGCGGCGCCAAGGACGCGGACTCCAAGGTGGTCGGCCGATCCTCCTCGACCGCCGACGACGCCTGCGACGCCTTCCCCGAGAGTGACAACATGCTCGTCCGCAAGGACAGCCCCAACCCGGTCACCCTCTGCCTGGTGAAGCTCACCCACACCGCCTGAGCCATCCGCCCGCTCCCCCATCAACTCGGGGAGCGGGCGGCACACTTGCTACTGACGCGGCGTCAGCTTCACCCGGACCGGACCGCGCACCTCCAGCGTGATGCCCTGCCCGAGCGGGACATCGGTGTCGACGGCCGCGATCTCGAACTCCCGCAGCAGCACGGCCAGCGCGAGCACCGACTCCAGCATCGAGAAGTGCTGACCGATGCAGGCGCGCGGGCCGCCGCCGAACGGGAACCAGGCGTAGCGGTGACGGGCGGCCTCCCGCTCGGGGGTGAACCGCTCGGGGTCGAAGCGCTCGGGGTCGTCCCAGTGCTCGGGGTGGCGGTGCGTCACGTACGGAGCGATCAGCACGTCCGCGCCGGCCGGGATCTCGACGCCGCCGACCACGGTGGAATCGACGGCCCGCCGGCCGACCGAGGGCGCGGCCGGGTAGAGCCGCATCGCCTCCTTCAGCACCCTTGTCAGGTACGGGAGTTGGGCGTAGTCGGCGGCGGTGGGACGGCGCCCTTCGGCGAGCAGCTCGGCGGCCTCCTGGTACGCCAGGCGCTGCTGTTCGGGGTGCTTGGCGAGCAGGTGCAGGGCGAAGGTCAGCGAGGTGGCGGTGGTCTCGTGGCCGGCCAGCAGGAAGATCAGCACCTGTTCGCGCAGTTCGGTGGCGTCGAGCTGGTTGCCGTCCTCGTCGCGGGCCTTGGCGAGCAGGCCGAGCAGGTCCTCCCCGTCCCGTTCCTCGGCGTCGCCCTCGGCGGCCCGCCGGGCGATGATCCCGTCGCACACCGCGTACAGCGCGCGTTCGGCCTCAAGTGCCTTGCGGTGCCCGGGCAGTGGCCATTCGCGGGGCAACCGGACGGGGGCGAAGCCGCGGTCGCGGACGAACGCGCCAAGGATCGGGAAGGCGTGGTGGACGGTCTCCACGGCCTGTTCGACGTCCTGGCCGAACAGGATCCGGGCCACGGTGCGCAGCGCGAACCGGGACATCTCCTCGGCGAGGTCCACCGTCCCCTCGGGGGCCTCGGCCCAGCGCTGCGCCAGCGATTCGGCCTCGACGCCGATGGCGTCCGCGTACTGGTCGACCCGGCGGCGGGTGAACAGCGGCTGGACGAGGCGGCGCTGGCGCAGGTAGTCCTCGTCCTGCGCGGTGAGCAGGCCGTTGCCGAAGCTGGCCCGGATCTCGCCGTAGAACACGTTGTCCTTGCGGAAGTTGGACGATTCGGTGGCCAGCACCTGCTGGGCGCCCTCGGGCGAGCAGACCAGGTAGATCTCGGCGCGCAGTCCGGGCGGGCCGGCCTGGATGCGCAGCACGTCGCCGTGGTCGCGGTGGGCGGCGACGTAGGTGGCGAGCGGGTCGCGCTTGAGGTCGAGCAGCGAGCCGATCAGCGGCAGTCCGGCCGGGCCGGGCACGCGGGTGGTCGCGGTCATGGAGTTCCCCCTCCGTCGGCGGGCGAGCCCCCGGACGGTAGGGGTTCGCTGACACTGCGTCAGTATCTCCCGGGGGGCGGGGCATGGCGAGAGGAACGATCATTGGCCTGATCTGGCGCTTGAGGCCTGGCACATGCAGCCCTTAAGTTCGCCTTAAGGTCGCTGGTGCGAGGGGGTCTCCCCCTTGAGCCCCGCAGTTGCGGCACTATGATCAGCTGATCGGCCCCCGACAAATCGCCGCGACCGCCCACCACGACCAGGGGAACCATCCATGCGCAGCGCCAGAAGCCTCCTCGCCGCCACCGCCGTGCTCGCCCTCGCGGCGGCGCTGAGCGCGTGCACCGCCAACCCCACGTCGAACAACGGCACGCAGAACGCCCCCAAGGTCGACGGCACGGTGACGGTGTTCGCGGCGGCCTCGCTCAAGGAGTCCTTCACCGAGCTCGGCAAGCGCTTCGAGGCCGCCTACCCGGGCACCAAGGTGACCTTCAACTTCGGCGGCTCCTCCGCCCTCGCCCAGAGCATCGTCTCCGGCGCACCCGTGGACGTGTTCGCCGCGGCCAGCCCCGCCACCATGAAGACCGTCACGGACGCCAAGCTGACCGGCGAGGACCCGAGGGTGTTCGTCCGCAACACGCTGGAGATCGCCGTCGCCAAGGGCAACCCCAAGCACATCGCCGCCCTGAAGGACCTCGGCGGCGCGAAGACCGCGCTGTGCGCCAAGGAGGTGCCGTGCGGCGCCGCCGCCATCACCGCGCTGAAGGCCGCCGGCGTCGAACTCACCCCCGCCACCTACGAGCAGGACGTCAAGGGCGCGCTCACCAAGGTCGAACTCGGCGAGGTGGACGCCTCGCTGGTGTACCGGACGGACGTGAAGGCGGACGCCGCGAAGATCGACGGCGTGGAGTTCCCCGAGGCCGCGCAGGCCGTCAACGACTACCCGGTCGTCGCCCTCGGCAAGGCGCCCAACAGCAACGGCGCCGCGGCGTTCCTCGGCTACCTGAACTCCATGGACGCCCGCAACGTGCTGACCGAGGCCGGCTTCCAGGTCCCGTGAGCACCCCCCGAACCACTCCCGCACCACACCCCCGGGGCCGGCGGCGGCCCCGGGGGGCCACCCGCGTCCCCGCCGCCCTGCTGCTTCCCGCGCTGCTCGGCCTCGCCTTCCTCGTCCTGCCGCTGCTCGGCCTGCTGATCCGCGCCCCGTGGAGCGCGCTGCCCACGCTGCTCACCGGCCCCGAGGTCTGGCAGGCGCTGCGGCTGTCGCTGATCTCCGCGACCGCCGCCACCGGCATCTCGCTGCTGCTCGGCGTCCCGCTGGCCTGGCTGCTGGCGCGCACCGAGTTCCCCGGCCGCCGGCTGCTGCGCGCCCTGGTCACCCTGCCGCTGGTGCTGCCGCCGGTGGTCGGCGGCGTCGCGCTGCTGCTGGTGCTCGGCCGCAACGGCATCGTCGGCCGCTGGCTGGACTCGGCGACCGGCATCACCCTCCCGTTCACCACCGCCGGCGTGGTGGTCGCCGAGGCGTTCGTCGCCATGCCGTTCCTGGTGATCAGCGTGGAGGGCGCACTGCGCGCCGCCGACCCGCGCTACGAGGAGGCCGCCGCCACCCTCGGGGCGTCCCGGCTCACCGCGTTCCGCCGGGTCACCCTGCCGCTGGTCGCCCCCGGCATCGGGGCCGGCGCGGTGCTCGCCTGGGCGCGCGCGCTCGGCGAGTTCGGCGCCACCATCACCTTCGCCGGCAACTTCCCGGGCCGCACCCAGACCATGCCGCTGGCCGTGTACCTCGCCATGGAGTCCGACCCGGAGGCGGCGATCGCGCTCAGCCTGATCCTGCTCACCGTCTCCATCGCCGTCCTCGCCGGACTGCGCGACCGCTGGATGTCCACCCCGTGAACCCTGCTCTGGACGCCCAACTCCTCGTCGAACGCGGCCCGTTCGCGCTCGACGTGGCGCTGTCCGCACAACCCGGAGAAGTCGTCGCCCTGCTCGGCCCGAACGGCGCCGGCAAGTCCACCGCCCTGCGCGCCCTCGCCGGGCTGCTCCCCCTCACCGGCGGCCATCTCGCCCTCGACGGCGAGCAGTTGGACTCCCCCGCCGACGACGTGTTCCGGCCCGCCGAGCAGCGCCCGATCGGCGTGGTCTTCCAGGACTACCTGCTCTTCCCTCACCTGTCCGCGCTCGACAACGTCGCGTTCGGCCTGCGCTGCAAGGGACTTCGCCGCGCCGCCGCCCGCGCCGAGGCACTGCCCTGGCTGGAGCGGATGGGCGTCGCCGAGCACGCCGGACGCCGCCCCGCGAAACTCTCCGGCGGCCAGGCCCAGCGCGTCGCCCTCGCCCGCGCCCTCGCCGTCCGCCCCCGCCTGCTGCTGCTGGACGAACCACTCGCCGCCCTCGACGCCCGCACCCGGCTCGACGTCCGCGCCGAACTCCGCCGCCACCTGGCCGAGTTCGAGGCCGTCGCGGTCCTCGTCACGCACGACCCGCTGGACGCGATGGTGCTCGCCGACCGCCTGGTCGTCATCGAGGCCGGCCAGGTCGTCCAGACCGGCCGCCCCGCGGAGGTCGCCCGCCGGCCGCGCACCGACTACATCGCCCGCCTGGTCGGCCTCAACCTGTACCAGGGCACCGCGAACGGCCGCCACGTCACCCTCCCCGAGGGCCAAGTCCTCACCACCGACGAGGAGTTGACCGGCCCCGCGTTCGTCGCCTTCCCGCCCGACGCGGTCACCCTGCACCGCCACCGCCCCGAGACCAGCGCCCGCAACCTCTTCCCCTGCACCGTCGCCGGCCTCGACCTGCACGGCGACCGCTTCCGCGTCGACCTCACCGGCCCCCTCCCCCTCGCCGCCGACCTCACCCCCACCGCCGCCGCCGACCTCGACCTCACCCCCGGCACCCGCGTCTGGGCCGCCGTCAAGGCCACCCAGACCCACGCCTACCCGGCCTGAGATCCTGCCCCTGTGCAACTCTTCCGGGACGACTCCCCCGCCTTCACCCAGCCGCCGCTCACCGACGCCGCCGTCGCCGAGGCGCAGCGCCTGCTCGGCGTCACCCTGCCCGCCGAGCTGCTCGCCCTGCTGCGCCGGCGCAACGGCGGCGCGATCGCCGACGAGTACGCCGCCTTCCCGACCGAACGCCCCACCTCCTGGAGCGACGACCACGTCCCGTTCGACCACCTGCTCGGCATCGGCCACCGGCCGGACGCCCTCTCGCTGCTCGACACCCCGTACCTGATCGGCGAGTGGGAGCTGCCCTCGCCCGTGGTCCTGCTCTGCGGCGACGGCCACTGGTGGATCGCCCTCGACTACCGCGCCCGCGGCCCGCACCGCGAGCCCTCCGTCACCTGGCTCGACGCCGAGGCCGGCACCGAACTCGCCCTCGCCCCCGACCTGCGCACCTTCCTCGAACAGCTCACCGCCACAAGCGCGTTCGACGCCTGACCGGCCCCTCCGGCTACCATCGGGGCCGAACCCGCCCGTCCCGCACCGGAGTCCAGCAGATGAGCGCACCACGAATCGGCGTCGTGATCGTCACCATGGGCAACCGCCCGCGTGAACTCACCGCCCTGCTGGACTCGGTGGACCGCCAGGACCTCCCCGCGCAGCGCGTCGTACTGGTCGGCAGCGCGTGCCCGCTCACCGACGTGGACCGGCCCGGGCTCGAAAAGCTCCCCCTCACCGACAACCCGGGCTGCCCGGGCGCGCGCAACGTCGGCCTCCAATCACTGCTGGACGCCGGCGACATCGACGTGGTGGTCGAACTGGACGACGACGGGCTGCTGATCGCCGACGACGTGTTCCGCCGCGTCGCCGAACGCTACGCCGCAGAGCCCCGGTTGGGGATCGTCGCGTTCCGGATCGCGGACGAGCACGGCGAGACCCAGCGCCGCCACGTCCCCCGCCTGCGGGCGTCCGACCCGATGCGGGCCGGCCTGGTCACCGCGTTCCTCGGCGGCGGCCACGCCCTCTCGGTGCCGATGCTGCGCCGCACCGGCCTGTGGGCGGGCGAGTTCCGGTTCGGCCACGAGGAGACCGACCTCGCCTGGCGCGCCCTGGACGACGGCTGGACCATCCAGTACGACCCGCAGGTGGTCCTCCAGCACCCGAAGACCTCTCCCGCCCGGCACGCCGTCTACTACCGCTACACGGCCCGCAACCGCGTCTGGCTCGCCAAGCGCCGCCTCCCCGCCGCGCTCGTCCCGCTCTACCTCGCCACCTGGCTGCTGCTCACCCTCGCCCGCACCCGCTCCCTCCCCGGCCTCACCTCCTGGTTCGCCGGCTTCGCCGAGGGCCTCCGCACCTCCTGCCCACCCCGCCGCCCCATGCGCTGGCACACCGTCTGGCACCTCACCCGCCTCGGCCGCCCGCCCCTGATCTGACGACCGCACGTGCCCGGGATTCGCGGTCGAATCAAATCCGTTGGCGCGGCCCGGCGCCTCCGCTAGGCTGCCCCGGCGGGCGGCTCCGCGGCGTGCTTCCTTCTCCTTCTCCGAAAAGATCAGCGCGCCCCCTCTCCGCCCGCACTCTCGTCTTCCGTCTCCGTGGGGGATCCCGTTCGCACGCCCCGAGCCAGCCGGGCCCGGTTCGACGCCAGTGTCGACCTCGACCTCGGTTCCTTCCTGCTCCGCCGCCGCGCCGCCGTCGCCGTCGATCCGGCCGAACTGCTGCCCGAGCCCGACCCGTGGAGCCTGCGCGGACTGACCGCACTGGACGCCGACCTGGCGTCCCGCGGCTACCTGCCGACGGCCGAACTGCGCACCACCCTGGCCAGGTTGGCCCCGCTGCGGCTGGCCGAGACCGGCACGGCGCTGCTCGCCAGGATCGACCACCTGCTGGGCACCGGCCGCCGCCACACCCCGCTGTTCCGCCGCTTCCCGGACGCCGTCCCGGACACCGCCCGGATGCAGCACAGCCGCCAGATGCGGGCCTTCCTGCGCAACCAGCCGAACCAGCCCTGCACCCGCTGCGCCCGGACCGGCGCGGAGGCCGGCATCGGCATCCTCGCGCCGTGCGCCCACCTGCTCTGCCTCGACTGCCTCGACGAACTGACCACGGTCGGCCGGGCCGCCCACTGCCCCGCCTGCTGGGAGCCCCTCGCCGAACGCCCGTTCCTGGTCGGCGGAAGCCGCACCACCCCCAAGACGGCCCCGCCGCCGCACAAGGGCCAGGCCGACCCCCCGACAACCGACCAGCTACGGCCGATCCGACTCCTGACGCGGCATCACATCGACGCCGCCATGTCCGAGTTGAACACGCTCCTGAGCCGCCGCACCCCCCTCGGCCCGCAGGACCGCGACGACCTGGCCACCCTGCTCGCCCACGCCCCGGCCGATCTGCCCCACCGACTGCCCGCCGAGATACCGGTACGCGAGACCAAGGCCCACGCACTGGCCGAACTGATGCGCCGCGACGGCGAGTTGGCCCTCCCCTTCCTGGCGGAACGGATCGACACCGCGACCGACGTGCTGCGCCTGCTCTGGGCCTTCTCGGGTGCCGAACCGGATCTCCAGCGCTCCACCGCCCGCCGCCTGCGACTGCGCAAGCTGCCCCGCCCGGTGCGTCGCGGCCTGCTGGAAATCCTGGCCGGACTGCCGACGTCGGCTCTCGCCGAGGACCTCCGCCGCCACCGCGAACCCTGGCTGCGCGTCGGCGAGTTGCTGCATCCGTTCGAGCACGCGGGCCGCTTCCCCTCGGGGGCCGCCGCATTCGCCCTGCTGCGCGGCACCGACCTCGACGGACCTTCCGCCGCACCGGAGTTGGCCGCACCGCCCGCACCGCTACGCATCACCACCGGCCCGGACGGCCGCCGACGGCTGTCGCACACCGGCTTCGCCTCCCGGGTGGAGGGCCTGCTCGCGACCGGCGACGTCTCGACCGCTCTCAACGAACTCTCGTCCCGCCCGGGAGAGTTGACCCGCCGCCTGCACCATCTCCTCCGCGTGCACGCGATCATGTTGCCCGGCGAACCGCTGCCACCCGAGCTGCTCGCCGTACTGGCCCGCGCCCTGCCCCGGGTCGCGCCCGGCCCGCTGCTCGGCGCGTACGGCCGCCTGCGCGGCCCGCGCACCGCGGGCGAACGACGACTGCACTTCCTGCGCGGCCCGGCCGCCTCCGTGCACGCCCGGGAGGACCACGGCACCGTCGTCCCGGCCGAGTTGAGCGCCCCGGTGGTCACCCTGATCGAGCAGGAACTGCTCCGCCGCGCCACCCCGACGCCCGCCGACCTTCCCGAACTCGCCGTCCTCGACGAGGCGTTGACCGGCATGGCCGTCCCGTTCGCCGAACGCGCGGCCGCCCGCGTCCTGGTCCCGGTACCGCGCGGCAGCCGCCTGCCGCTACCGACCGGCGACCGCCTGCGGCTGTTCCTCCACTGGCTGCAACCGCAGCGCCGCCGCGTCGACCTCGACCTCTCCGTTGCCCTGTACGACGCGGACTGGAAGTTCCACGGCCTGTGCGACTACACCCAGTTGATGTTCGGACAGCGCGCCGCCGTGCACTCCGGCGACTACGTCTCCGCCCCGCCACCGGACGGCGCCACCGAGTTCGTCGACCTGGACCTCGAACGGCTGTCCGCCACCCGGATCCGGTACGCCGTGATGCTGGTGTTCAGCTACAACGACGTCCCCTTCGACCAACTCCCGGAGGCCTACACCGGCTTCGCCGACCTCGACGCGACCCCGCCCGGCAGCCGGCTGCTCCACCCGCGCGCCGTCCGCCAACGGATGGACCTGACCGGCCACGCCAAGGTCTCCGTCCCGATGATCGTCGACCTGACGGACCGCCACTTCACCTGGACCGACCTCAACATCGGCGCCACCGGCCACTTCCACAGCGTCAACGCCTACCGCACCGCGATCGCCGAACTCTGCCGCGACGTCCTCACCCACTTCTCCCCCGACCAGCGCGCCACCCTCTGGGACATCGCCTGCGCCCGCGCCGCCCACACCACCGGCGAGGTCCTGGTCCGCGGCCTCGACGGCACCGTCCGCCACTGGCGCCGCCGCCCCACCGAAGACCTCCCCACCTTCGCCGCCCGCCTCCGCCACCGCCAGGACCCCGACGCCACCACCACCGAACTCCCCACCCCCCAACGAACGTTCCTCGCCCTCCTCCACGCCGACCTCCCCACCACCCCCCTCACCGGCTCCCTCTACCGCCTCTACCCCGGCCCCCTCGACGCCGCCCCCGACACCCTCCACCGCCTCACCGCCCCCGATCTGGTGGCCCTCCTCGCCCCCACCCGCTGACGCCCCCGCTATCCCTGCCCCTCGGCCCGCACATACACATCCCCGCCCCCAGGCAGCTCACCCCCCACCGCCCGCACCACAAACACCTGCCGCCCCACCTGCCCCGACACCAACGCCCCGTCCCCCGGCTCGTCCCCGGGCAACGCCTCCCGCAGATCCTCCGGAATCGCCACCGCTCCCCCCGGCTCGCCAAGGTCGTAAGTCCGCAGGAAATCCTCGACGTTGACATCCATACCCCCGCCCAGCCGGTAATGCAGATACCCGACAGCACCCCCGTCCGCCCGCCGCACCAACACGGCCTGCTCCGGCACGTAGTACCGCCCCTTCCCGGGATGCTGCTCAGCCCCCAACCCGGCCAGCCGCTCCGCCCTCACCGCATCGGTCACGAACGCGCCCTGACGATCCGTCAGCCATGCACCCCACCCCACCACCCCGACGGTGAACACCACGCACGCCCCGAGTGATCCCGCCACCAACCATCGCGCCACCCTGCGCTCACCCCCCGGCACCATTCCGTCAACCTACCGTGATCCCGACTGAACCAGCCGACCCCCGCCGCCCGGTACAGTGACCGCCATGCATCGCGGTGTTCTGCCCCCTCCCGCCGTCTGAGCGGGCGGCCGGCCACTTCCTGAGCGCGTCCGGGGTCCTGCCGTTTCGGGCGGGGCGACCGGGCCGGTTGGTGCTGCCCGCTTCCGTGGCCACTGACCATCACGGCTTTTCGGGAGTTCACCCGTGTTTTCCACGCACACCGCCCTGCCCGCGCGGCGGGGCCTGCTGTACGTCGCGCTCGCCGCGACCGCCTGGGGTACCGCCGGGGCGGCGGCCGCGCTGCTGTTCCGGCAGAGCGGGCTGGGGCCGCTGGCCCTGACGTTCTGGCGTTCGCTCGGCGGTGCGGGCGTCCTGCTCGCGCTGCGGCTGTCCACCAAGGCGAGGCGCCCGCGGCCCGCCCCCGCCCGAATCCTGTTCAACGGGCTCGGGCTGACGCTGTTCCAGGCCGCGTACTTCCTCGCGGTGCAGCACGCGGGCCTGGCCGTGGCCACGGTCGTGACGCTCGGTTCGGCGCCCGTGATGGTGGCTCTCGGCGGACGGCTGCTGATGGGCGAACGCCTGGGCCGCGCCGGGGTGTCGGCGATCGCGGGCGCGCTGCTGGGCCTGACGGTGCTGATGCTCGGCGGCGGCGGGGGCGTGAAGGCCGAACCGCTGGGCCTGGCCTGGGCGTTGACCTCGGCGGCCGGCTACGCGGCGATCACCGTCGCCACCCGCCACTGGGCCCGTACCGGCACCGCGGACGACCCGGCGGTCACCACGCTCTGGTCGTTCACGGTCTGCGCGGTCTGCCTGGCACCGTTCGCCCTCGCCGAGGGCCTCCTCCCGTCGACGCACGCCCTGCCGTCCACCCTGCTGCTGCTCGGCTACCTGGCGACCGTGCCGACCGCCCTCGCGTACGCGCTCTACTTCGCGGGCGCGGCAGTGATCCGCGCCGCCACCGCCTCCGTGGTGGCCCTGATCGAACCCCTCAGCGCGACGGTGATCGCCGCCGCCGTCCTGGACGAGCCGCTCACCCCGTCCGTCCTGCTCGGCACGTCCGTCCTGCTGCTGTCGGTAACGGCCCTGGCCCGCACGGAGCTGCGCGCCGGCTGACCTCCGGCCAGGCCCGCAAAGCAACGGTGGGACGGCCCGACAAGGGCCGTCCCACACCGCCCCCCTACGAGCTGAGCCCACCGATGCCCCTGCCCAGCAGGGCGACACCGATCACCAGCAGCACCACGCTCATTACCACAGCGTTGTTCTGCTCCAGCCGGCCCCGCAAACGCGGTCAAGGCCTGAGCAGCGCGGACCCCGCCTACGCCGCGTCGGCGGCGATCACGGTCCACGCGTTGCTCGACGTGTCGTCCAGCCGGAGATCGAACGCGAAGCCGATCGGCCTGCGCTCGCGCGCGTCGCCGCGGAGTACCTGCTCGCTGCGCCGGTCGACCTCGTAGTAGACGCCCTCCGCGTCGACCGCGACCCGGAAGACGATCGGGTCGCGCGAGACCAGCGAGCGCACCGTGACCGACTTGACGACGGCGTTGCGCATGACGGTTCGGTTGACGGTGCGCACGGACGTGAAGTCCAGGCTGCCGTCGTTCATGACCCACTCCTCGAGGAACCGCTCGACGGCGACCTCGAGAACCGCCTTGTCGAACCGGCCGTCGAGCACGCTCAGGTCGCCGACGGCGTTGTCGGCGTCCGTGCTCCACGAGATGTTGGTGAGCGACAGGATGTCGCTCACGCCCTTGACCGCGGTCTTCCCGGCCACCTCGAGCACCGCCTCGCGGGCGACCTCCTTCTGGTCCCAGCCGTCCGTCTCGATGGCGCTGGTCAGGTGGTGCGCGCCCTCGGCCGCCTGCTCGATCGACGACACGATCCACTCCCCGGCCGGGCTCTTGCGCAGCGTCCAGTACTCGACCGGGCGGGTCGAGCCGTCCTTGCGCACGGCGTCCGTGCCGTAGCCGCGGCGCACGTAGTCGTTGAGCGTCGCGGTGATCCGGAAGGTGACGGTGTCGTTCAGCTCGCCTGCGCGGTTCGCGACGTCGACCAGCTCGACCACCGGGCCGGAGACGATCTCCACGACGTTGACCTCGCCGCGCGACGCGTAGTCGTGCAGTTCGTCGGCCCACTTGCCGTAGAGCACCGGAGACAGGATCTGCTGCAGCATGGCGAGATCGTTCCGGGTCCAGGCCTGCTGGGCGGTCGTGTACAGCCAGACGGCCCGGCGCTCGAGTGCGGCGCGGTCGAAGGTCGCATCCGTTTCGGCGAGGGCATCGACCCGGGCCCCGATCTGGGCGGCGCGCTCGCGCGCCTGCGCGTCCGAGCGGTGCGCCGTACGGTCCGATACCGTGTTCAGGTCGGCCGCCTGCCTCGCCTTCCGGCGCCGGTACCTGAGCCACATGATCAGCAGGATCACAGCCACGATCACCAGCAGCGGGAAGATCCCACCGCCGCCGCCACCGGCCAGGAATCCGTAGCCGAAGCCGGTGCCGGTCGACCCGTGGAAGCCACCACCGTGGCTGCCCCCGCCGCCCCCGCCACCACTGAACCCGTGGCTACCGCCCCCGCCGCGGGCATACGCGACCGCCGGGCTGCTCAGCGCGACGACTCCAGCAACCACAGTTATCCATCGACGGGCGCGCACTGGGCTCCCCCTTCAAAAATCAGAGCTGTTCCACTCGAGCCTACAAGCCTGGACACCCGACAGACTTTGGGGTCAGCGAGCCTCCCGAGGACGGGGACGGCAGACCGACCCCGGCGAGCACCCCGTCCGCCAGGCCGGCCGGATCTCCACCCCGAGAACCAGGCCCTCCACGGCGTCCTCGCGCATGGACCTGCCCGGCCGTGCTCCAGGCGTGCTCGCACCCGGGTTCAGCGTCGTCGCGGTGCCTTCGAAGCCGCCGCACGCCGGTGGCGGGGGTCACCCGCCGGACACGGGTTGGCCCGCGGGTCTCGCGGCCGCGGGTCTGGCCGGTGGCGGGCTGCTGACGCTGGACGGTGTGCTGCTGTACCGGGCACGTCGCCGTGCGGACGCGGACCGGCTCGTGGGATAACAACACCCACCACCTCGCCGCTCGTCCGGTGAAGGTGAAGGGGACCGCCCCCGGGGCCTTCGGGCTCCGGGGGCGGTCCCGCGCCATGTGGGGGCGGGATGTTGTCCACCGACATGAGGACGTCCGGGTGAGCGGACAGTTCGTGGTCCTTGTGGGCGGACAGCTCATCTCGCTGAGCAGTGCGATTGATCGCCGCCCGGAAGGTGCGACCGGCCGAGCGCAGCGGCATGGTGGCCACCGAGCCCGCTGAACCGCGGAATCAGGCACCCCGTGCGCGGGGCCGCCCGGTCAGGCGCAGACGAGGGCGACGATGAACGGGTCTTCCCGTCCCGGCAGTTCCGACGCCGGATTCCGGACGGGGTGCCAGGTCAGGTCGGTGAAGCCGGCCTGGCGGGCGGACTGCTCGTAGACGTCCGCGTCCCAGCGGGTGAACGCCAGCACGACCGGCGGCTCGACCGGGAACTCCAGGACGAGAGCCGTGCCCCTCGGTACGGGCCGGGCCGCCGTCACCCGCGCCCCGACGGGCTGCCGGTCCGGATCGGCCGCCTCGTAACCGGGGTGGACCGTCACCGCGACCAGGCGGCCACCGGGGACGAGGTTGGCGCGGATGCCCCGGAACATGTCGGCCATCCGCCCGGGGTCCTCGGCGTAGTTGAACAGCCAGACCGCCACCGCCGCGTCGAAGACCCCCAACACCGGCAGCGCGGCCGCATCGTGCCGGTGATACACGGCCCCAGCGGGGCTCCGCGCCTCCTCCGCCCGGGCCAACGCCACCATCTCCGCCGAGACGTCCACCCCCACGGCGCGCGCGGCACCGAGCTCCCTCGCCAGCCGGGTGTAACGGCCGAACCCGCAGGCCACGTCGAGGACCCGGGCTCCCGCGAGATCCCCGAGCAGGGCACGCACCGCGGGCTCCTCCGGCGAATTGCCGTGGTCGCGCTTGAAGTCGGCGTACCGCTCACCGATGGCGTCGTACTGGGCGGGTTCCTGCTCCCCTGCTGCCATGGAACACTCCTGACCGGACCGGTTCGGACATGCCGCGCACCAGCCTGCCAGAACACCGCGCGCCGCACCCATGAACGGGCCACAACTCGCCCCCGATGACCGGACGTTGACATCCCTCCCCCGTCGCCGACGGCCGGCACCGGATCGGCGACCTCCCCTGTCCCGTCCTTCAACGGCGCCGAACAGAACTGCACTTCCTCAACCCCGGCGGTCTGCCCAACTCTCCGGAGCTCCCCCACTCCTCCAGGAGGACCCGTCAGAGGCATGCGACGACTGTCGGAGTACGCATGCCTTACCTACTGCGTTGCCGTGTTGGGGTCAGCGTGGTGCGTTCACGAGCGTCGCAGCGCGGGGTGGTCGGCGACGACGGTGCAGCTGCCGGGGGCGATCTCGATGACGGCCCGCTCAAGGCACACGCACCCCAGCACGCGCCCGGTGCGAGGCCACGCACGAGTCGGCGGGCTCCTGGCAGGCTCCCGCCGACTCGATTGCCGGTGGCGCTGGAGCGACTTGGCTCCGGCCCAGTGCGGTCGGTGAACCAACCCCTCGACCTGATGGGCCTCGGCTCACGCCCCGGGCGCATGACGCACGCCACGCGGCGTTGAACCCCGTACTCCTGGGAGTCGCGCAGGCGTTGCGGTCGGTCTCGTGACTGCGCCGGGCCGACCGGCGGCATTCCGAATTCGATGGCCCCGGTTCTCGGCGCTTCCTTCCGGGTGATGTGCTGGGCCGATGAGCGATGCCGGGGAACTTCCACCTGGCTCCCGACAGCATCACGTTCTTCGACGAGGCGGACGACGACTGCAACGCTTCGACGCACTACGTCGCGATGCAGCTGGACCGGGTCGGCGAGGAGGGCTTCCTGCCGGACGGCGTCTGGGCCCCCGCCCGCTCGAAGATCACCCGCGAGCTCGACACCTGAGGCCCCGCTGTTCCGTCTGCCCGCATGTGGGCGTCCATTCCGGCGCGGCAAGGGTCCAGCTCGACCCAGCGTCGACCACGGACCGAGGCCGCCGGCACCTGCAACTCCGGTCCGGGCTCGGCCGCGTCCGCTCCGGGCGCGCTACGCCGCCGCGGGTCCGCGCACGGCCCCGGACGGCGAGTACGCCGAAGGAGTCTTCGCTCATCTGTCCGCTTTTGTCACGATCCAGCCCGGGAACGATCGAATGCGCACTCAGCGGCGCGGGGATTCGCACTGAACAGTCGTGATCGGCCGGAGCTTCTTCTCGAGCAGCTCCGGCCGCGTCGACCGTGCCTGGCCGCCGCTCCCATCGAACGAACGGGAACCACTGTGACCACTTACGCCACCAAGCCGGTGCCGATCGCCGAACTCATGAAGACCCCAGCGGTCGATCACGACCTGGAGTGGATCAAGGAGAGTCTGCAGTCCGCCATCGCTCTGGAGTTGTCGACCCTGCCGCCCTACCTGTGTGGCATGTGGTCCATCAAGACCACGGGCTCCGATGCCGAGGCGGTGATCAAGAGCGTCGTCCACGACGAGATGTACCACATGGGGATGGTGTGCAACATGCTGTCGGCGATCGGCGGGACACCGCGCATCCTCGCCGCGGCCCCGACGTATCCGGGCAAGCTGCCGGGCAATGTGCGGCCGACGATCGATGTGTACCTCCAGGGGCTGACCCAGACGTACGTCCGGGAGGTCTTCATGGAGATCGAGATGCCCGAGAACCCGCTCGCGCGCCTGCAGGAGGAGTGGGTCACGATCGGCCAGTTCTACGACGCGGTGCGG
The DNA here is from genome assembly GCF_044593455.1 of Kitasatospora sp. NPDC051984. Taxonomy (NCBI): domain Bacteria; kingdom Bacillati; phylum Actinomycetota; class Actinomycetes; order Kitasatosporales; family Streptomycetaceae; genus Kitasatospora; species Kitasatospora sp. NPDC051984. The sequence goes on along the minus strand of NZ_JBIUCB010000005.1, from coordinate 80,195 downwards.
GACGCCTTCAACAACGTCAAACCGTCCATCGGGTCGGGCCATCAGATGGAGACGCAAATCGGCAGGAACACGCTGGAGAAGTTCACCTCGGTCGACCAGATCACAAAGGCGATCGATGTGATCAAGGAGCAGGGAGAGGGCACCAGCCATCTGCCCGACGACCCCACCGCCGGCGGAAAGCTGGCCCACTACTACGGCTTCGGTGAGATCTGGAAGGGACACCGGCTGGTGCCCACGCCCTCCGGCCCCACACCGTACGACTGGGTCGGGGATCCGGTTCCCTTCCCCGAGACGTACCCCATGGGCAGGCTCACGCAGGGGGCCTGGCCCAACCCCGCGGGCGACGTGCCGGATCTGCTCACCGCCTTCAACGACCAGTACACCAAGATGCTCGACTTCCTGGAGACGGCATGGCGGGACGGGGACTCCTCCGCGCTGAGCCAGTCGGTCGGTGCGATGTTCACGCTGAAAGGGGCTGCGCAGGCGTTGATGGTCAAACCCCTACCGGGTGACAGCACACACGTGTACGGGCCCGAGTTCCTCATCCACCGCCCCAACCACGGCTGAATCAACCAACGTACGGGTTCCCGGCCCCGCCGGGAGCAGCCCCGCGAGTCCCTGTCCGACCCGGTTTCGGCATACCGGTCCGATCCCGGTCACCCGTCCGGCACAATGACGTGCGTGACCAGCGAGAACGATCCGCTTGCGAGACCGCCGCGCGGCGAGGGTGGTCAGGGGGACGGGCCGTACCGGCCGTTCGCGCACCTCACTGCGGAGAACAGCGCGCTGTACCGGCGGGTGATGGGTGTGTTCGTCCGGGCCAAGCAGGAATTCACCGTCCACCTCCGCCCGGAGGATGTGCACCTGGGGCTGCCGCCGGAGGCCCGCCTGTCACTCGACGTCGTCGCGGCCGCACTGGTACAGCTTGCCAAGTGGGGGAATCTGCGCGCCGATCCGGACACCGGCCGGGTCACCGCGCTGGAGGACTTCTACCGGGCCCGGAGCATCTACCAGCTGACGCGCGCCGGCGAGGCTGCCGAGGAGGCGCTGGCCGCGTACGACGAGGCGCTGGGCCGTCGCGGTGAGCTGCAGGCCGTCGCGCTGGCCGACATCGCGGCCCAGCTCCGGACCGTCCTGGCCCTCGCCCGGCGGCCCGAGCCCGACCCGGCCGTGGTGCACCTGTCACTGCTGGCCCTGGTGGAGCGGTTCTCGGGGCTCGCGGAGAACGCCCGCGCCTTCATGGGGTCGCTGCAGCGGACGGTCGACCTGCACGAGGCCGAGGTCGAGGTGTTCCTCGCCTACAAGCAGCGGCTGATCGACTACCTGGAGCGTTTCATCGCGGACCTGGTCACCCGCGGTGCCGAAATCGCCGAACTGCTGGAGGAGTTGGACGCTCCACCGGACGGCCCGATCGGTCCGCTGCTGCGGCTGGCGGCCGAACGCGAGGCCTCGGACGCGGCGCCGGACGCCGCCGCCGAGGCGCTGGCCGCCGCCGAGGCCCGGTGGCGGGGCCGTTGGGACGGGCTGCGGGCCTGGTTCCTGAGTGTTCCCGGTCGCAGCTCCCAGGCCAAGCTGCTGCGTTCGGCCGCCCGCCAGGCCGTTCCCCAACTCCTCGCGGTCGTCCAGGCGTTGAACGAGCGCAGAACCGGCCGCTCGGACCGCTCCGCCGACTTCCGGGAGTTGGCCCGCTGGTTCGCCGAGGCCCCGGACGACGATTCCCGCCACCGGTTGTGGCGCTCGGCCTTCGGCCTGTACTCGGCCCGCCACCTGACGATCGACCAGGAGACGCTGGCCGAACGGGAGGCGGATCCGGTGCCCGCCTCGGCCTCCTGGTACGACGCCCCGGGCGTCCGGATCAGCCCACAGCTGCGCCGGACCGGTTCGTACGAGCGGCGCGGCCGGGCCAGGGCCGTGCAGGACCGCGGCGAGGCCAGGACGTACCTGGCCCAGCTGGCCCGCAAACAGGCCGAGCAGACCGCGGCCGCCCGCGCCTCGCTGGCCACCGGGGGCGAGGTGCGCCTGAGCGACCTCGGCGGGCTCGACCGGGACGCGTTCCGGCTGTTCCTGCTGCTTCTCGGCGACGCGCTGTCGGCCTGGCGCCCGGGCGCCGAATCGGTCTCCACCACCACCAACGACGGAACGATGGAGATCAGACTGACCAGGCTGCCCGGCGGCGGGATCGCCAAGATCGACACCTTGGACGGCACGCTGTGGGGCCCGGAGCACCTGGTGGAGATCATCGACCTGGCACCTGCGGACGAACCACTGGGGGACGACCGTGACTGACGACCGCCTCGGCGACGCCCTGGCCGCGCAGCGGGCGCAGGAGGTGCGACGGGCGGCTCGGGCGCTGCTGCGACGTCCCCTGCTGCGCGCCGGCGGTCCCCACGCCGACGACTTCCGGCTGGTCCGGCAGCACGCGACGGCGCTGCGCACGTGGTTCGAGCGCAACACCGGCTGGCCGCTGCTGGTGGATTCGGAGGTGGCCCGGCTGCGCCGGACCCCGGGCCGGGACGACAACCCCACCCATCCGGCCCGGGACCAGCGCACCGGACTGCCGTTCTCCCGGCGCCGCTACGTCCTGTTCTGCCTGTGCCTGGCCGCGCTGGAGCGCGCCGAGCAGCAGATCGCGCTGGGCCGGCTGGCGGAGCAGGTGGTGCTCGCCGCGGCGGACCCCGCGCTGGAGGCCGCCGGGGTCGTCTTCGCCATGGCCGACCGCGAGGAGCGTGCCGATCTGGTGGCGGTGGTCCGGCTGCTGCTGCACTGGGGGGCACTGGCCAGGGTCGCGGGCGACGAGGAGGCGTTCCTCAAGGCGTCCGGGGACGTCCTGTACGACGTCGACCGCCGGGTGCTGGCCGGTCTCCTGGTCTCCAGGCGCGGTCCCAGTACCGTGCGTGCGGACGGCTTCGCGCAGCGGCTCGCCGGGCTCGGCGCCGAGGTGCTGCCGGACAGCGACGAGTTGCGCAACCGGGCGCTGCGGCACGCGCTGACCAGGCGTCTGCTGGACGACCCGGTGCTGTACCTGGACGGGCTGTCCGAAGCCGAGAGCACGTACCTCGCCTCGCAGCGCGGAGCGCTGACCCGGCGGATCGGCGAACTCACCGGGCTGGTACCGGAAGTACGGGCCGAGGGCATCGCGATGGTCGATCCGGACGACGACCTGACGGACCTGCGGATGCCCGAGCAGGGCACCGACGGCCATGTGGCACTGCTCGTCGCCGAGCACCTGGCGGGCAGCGGGGCGACCGTCCCACTGCCCGAACTGCACCGGAGGGTGGCGGGCTGGGCCCTGGAGCACGCCGGTTTCTGGCGGCGCAGCGCGACCGCGCCCGGCGCCGAGGCCGAGCTGGCCGAGCAGGCCGTGGACCGGCTCGTGGCGCTCGGTCTGCTGGACCGGGTCGCGGCCGCGGACGGCACTCCCGCCGTCCGGGCCCGTCCGGCCCTGGACCGGTACCGGGTCGGCGAGACGATCCTGCTGGAACCGGGCCAGAGCGCTCCCCGCAGCACCCCGAAGAAGAGCACGAAGGGGAAGAGGACCCGATGAGCACGACCACCGAGACGCCACTGCCGCTGCCCGGCCGCACCCGCTGGCAGCCACTGCGGGTCGGCCTGGTCGACCTCTTCTACTACGACGTCGAGGAGTTCCACTTCCACGACGGCCGCCTGCTGCTGCGCGGCAACAACGGCACCGGCAAGTCCAAGGTGCTCGCCCTGACGCTGCCCTTCCTGCTGGACGGCGACCTCTCCCCGCACCGGGTGGAGCCGGACGCCGACCCGAAGAAGCGGATGGAGTGGAACCTGCTGCTCGGTGGCGAGCACCCGCACCCCGAGCGGCTCGGTTACACCTGGATCGAGTTCGGCCGCCTCGACGAGGACGGCACCCCGCACTACACCACCCTGGGCTGCGGCCTGAAAGCGGTCAGCGGTCGCGGTATCGCCCGGCACTGGTTCTTCGTCACCGACCGGCGGATCGGCCCCGAGCTGCGGCTGCTCGACTCCACGGGCGCGGCGATCGGCCGCGACCGGCTGGCCGAGGCCCTGGACGGCCGGGGCCTGCTGTACGACTCGGCGCGGGCGTACCGCCGGGCGGTGGACGAGGCGTTGTTCGGCCTGGGCGAGCAGCGGTACGCGGCCCTGGTCGACCTGCTCGTCCAGTTGCGGCAGCCGCAGCTGTCCAAGCGCCCCAGCGAGAAGGCCCTCTCCCTGGCCCTCACCGAATCGCTGCCGCCGATGGACCAGGCCGTGATCGCCGACGTCGCCGAGGCGTTCCGCTCGCTGGACGAGGAGAAGGAGCAGTTGGCGGCGATGGTGGCCGCCGAGCGCGCCGCCACCGGCTTCCTCCAGCACTACCGGCGCTACGCCCGGGTGGCCGCCCGGCGCAAGGCCCGCGCGCCCCGCGCCCAGCATGCCCGCTACGAGTCCCAGCGGGCCGAACTCAACACCGCGGAGCAGGACTTCGAGGCCGCGGGCACCGCACTCGCCGAAACCGGGGCCCGGCTGGAGGAACTGGAGCGGCGGCACGCCGGCTTGCGGGCCCGGAACGAGGCGCTGCGGGCCGGCCCGGAGATGCGCGGCGCCCGCGAGCTGGAGCAGGCCGCCGACCTGGCCGACCGCACCGCCCGGGACGCCGAGCGGGCCGAGGCGGACCGGCTCCGGGCCGAGGACGAGCTGACCAGGTACGCCGCCCGGTTCGGTGCCGCCCGGTCACGCGTCGAGGCCGCCGAACGCGCCCTGGCGGCCGCCGCCGCCGCGGCAGAAGAGGAGGCGGCGGCGGCCGGCATCGACCGCGAGCACGCCGACCGGGTCGGCGGCCCGCTCGCGGCGGGCGACACCCCGGAGGCGGCGCAGCGCGGCGCGGCCGAGGCCGTCGACCGCAGGCTCCGTTCGGTCGCCCTGGCCGACCGGCACGTGGCGGCCGCCCAGCTGGCCGGGCGGGAGCTCGACGCGGCCCGCCGCCGGCTGGCGGAAGCGGACGGCGAACTGGCCCACCGGGCCGAGCTGCGGGCCGAGTCCGCGGAGGCCGCTGAGCGGGCGGGCTCGGACTACCTCGCCGCCGTCCGCACGCACTTCGCCGGCTGTGCCCTGCTCCGACCGTCCGATCCCGAGGGCACGCTCGACGAACTGGCCCACTGGATCGGGACGTTGGCCGGGGCGGACCCCGCCCGGGAGGCCGCACGGCGGACGGCGGAGGCCATCGGTATCGAACTCGCCCGGCGCCGGGCCGTGTTGGAGTCGGAGCAGCGCGCGGCGGGTGAACGCCGCGATGCGCTGTGGGCCGAGTCGGCCGAGTTGCGGGCAGGCGGCCGGCCGGGCCCCCGTACTCCGCACACCCGTGCCCCGGAGAATCGACGGACGCGGCCCGGTGCGCCGCTGTGGCGTCTGGTCGATTTCACGGCTGGCCTGACGGATCGTCAGAAATCGTCCCTGGAAGCGGCTTTGGAGTCGTCCGGCCTGCTCGATGCCTGGGTCGATCCGGACGGCCGGGTGGCCACCGCCGACGCCTGGGACACGCTGGTGTCCGTCGGCGCTCCGGTGGCGGGCCGGTCGCTGGCCGATGTCCTGTGCCCGGCGGTCGATCGCGAGGACCCGGCCGCCGCCGCGCTTCCCGACGGGCTGGTCGCCCGGCTGCTGGCCGGCATCGGTCTGCTCGACCCGGGCGAGGAACTCCCCGAGGCAGGCAGCTGGATCGCCCTCGACGGCCGGTTCCGCCTCGGCGCGCTCGTCGGCGCCTGGTCCAAGCCCGCCGCCGAATACCTGGGCGACCTCGCCCGGGAGCACGCCCGACGTACCCGGCTCGCCGCCATCGAGGCCGAGCTCGCCGAAGTCGAAGCCAGGTTGGCGACCCTCGACGCGGATTCCGCCCGGCTGGACGCGGACCTGCGCACCCTCGCCGCCGAGCAGGCCGCCCTGCCGGACGACTCGGACCTGCGCGGCGCGCACGCCGCCGTGTCGGTGGCGCACCTTGAATACGTACGCGCCGCCGAGCGCCGCGCAGCGGCCGACCGGGCAGCCGCCGAGGCCGCCGCGGCCGCCGACCTGGCCGGTGCCGAACTTCGCTCCCTCACCGAGGAACTGGGCCTTCCCGCCACCGCCGACGAACTGCGCGAGGTCCGTGAGGCCCTCGGCCGATACCGGGTGGCCGTGGCCGGCCTCTGGCCCGCCGTGCGCGAGTCCCGCGCCGCCGGCACCGCGCTGGCCGCCGAAGGCGACGAGCACACCCGGGCCGCCGAACACACCGCCGAACTCGCCGAACGCTCCCGCACCGCGGCCAGGGAGGCCGTCGCCGCAGGCGAACGCCACCGGACGCTCGCCGCCACGATCGGTGCCGCCGTCGCCGAACTGCAGCGCAGGCTGGCCGAGGTCTCCGCGGCGCTGGCCGCGTGCGAGGACGAGGAGCGGACCGCGCGCCGCGACCAGACCGCCGCCGTCCGCGGCCAGGCCGCCGCCGACGCGCTGCGCACCCGGGTCCGCGCGGAGATCGAGGAGACCGCCCGTACCCGCGCCGAGGCCATCGACGCGCTGCGACGCTTCGCCGCCACCGGCCTGCTCGCCGTCGCCCTGCCCGGCCTCGACGCCGAAGCCGGTTCGTGGGCGCCCGAACCCGCCGTCCGGCTGGCCCGCTCCGTCGAACGCGAGCTGGAATCGGTGGACGACTCCGACTCCGCCTGGGAACGCGTCCAGCGCCGGATCATGGAGGAACACAAGGACCTCTCCGACTCCCTGTCCCGCCACGGCCACACGGCCGCGGCCCGACTGCTGGACGACGGCCTGATCGTGGACGTGGTCTTCCAGGGCCGGGAGCGCTCCGTCCCCGAGCTGGCCGCCGCGCTCACCACCGAGGTCGCCGACCGGGAGCACCTGCTCTCCGCCCGCGAGCAGGAGATCCTGGAGAACCACCTGATCACCGAGGTGGCCGGCACCCTCCAGGAGCTGGTCGGCGCCGCCGACCAGCGCGTCCTGCGGATGAACGAGGAGTTGAAGGACCGCCCGACCAGCACCGGCATGCTGCTCCGGCTGGTCTGGCGCCCGGCCCGCAACGCGCCCGGGGGCCTTGCCTCAGCCCGCCGGCGCCTGCTGCGCCAGTCCTCCGACGCCTGGACGGACGCCGACCGCACCGCTCTCGGCGAATTCCTCCAGGGCCAGATCGACCGGGCCCGCGCCGACAGTCCCTCCGGCACCTGGCTCGAACACCTCACCACCGCCCTGGACTACCGGTCCTGGCACGAGTTCGGCATCGAACGCCACCAGCACGGCAGGTGGCAGTCCGCCACCGGACCCGCGTCCGGCGGCGAACGGGTGCTCTCCGTCTCGCTCCCGCTGTTCGCGGCCGCTTCCTCCCACTACGCCTCGGCCGGCAATCCGCACGCCCCGCGCCTGGTCACCCTGGACGAAGCCTTCGCCGGCGTCGACGACGACTCCCGGGCCAAGTCCCTCGGACTGCTCGCCGCCTTCGATCTCGATGTCGTCATGACCTCCGAACGGGAATGGGGCTGCTATCCCCAGGTTCCCGGGCTGGCCATCGCCCAGCTCTCCCGCGTCGACGAGATCGCGGCCGTCCTGGTCACCCGTTGGAGGTGGGACGGCCACCACCGAACCCGGGTCCCCGACCCCGCCGCCCCCGCGCGGTCGGATCGTCGGCCGGAAGGTCTGTTCGCCTGACCATGGATCTCCCCCGCCTGCGACGCCTGCTCGGTGCACCCGACCTCGCCTGGCTCCTCGACCGCGTTCGCCGCCGCATGGAGGACGGGCGCCCCCTGGACGCCACCGTCACCCTGACCGGCGCGACCGAAAACCAACGGGCCGCGGTCGCTAGGCTCCTGGGCCGCCCCGCCCGGCCCGGGCGCTCCCTGTCCGTCTCCCTCCCCGCCGTGGACGCCGTGCTCCGGGCCAGCGGCGCCGGTCCGGACGGCCTCGCGGCCGCCGTGACCGCCCTGACCGGCCCGGTGACGGACCGCCACGTGCAGGAGGCCGCCGTGGCGGCGGCCTGGCGGCGGGCGCTAGCCGAGCTCGACCGCCCCGCCGTCACCGGCCGCCCCGAACTCGCCGACTGGCACACCAAGTTGCCCGGCACCGGGCTGCTCAAACGGCTGTCCGGCGGCGATCCGGCCACGGCCCGGCAGCTCGCCACCGACACCGCCCGGGTCCTCTCCCACCTCCCCGCGGACGGCCTCACCCTCCCTGTCCTCGCCGCCCGCGCCATCGGCGACGCCCACGCGCTGGACCACGGCCGGCCGCTCACCACGCTCGTCCTCTCCGCCGTCCGGGCCCTCACCGCCCCCTCCGAACTCCCCGGCGGCGCCGAGAGCCGCCGGGCCGCTTGGGCCTCGGTCGGCGTGGCCCTGGACGAGCTGTCCTCCCGGGTCCTCGTCCTCAACCTCCCCGCTTCTCCCTCCGACCCGACCGGACGCATCCTCACCGCCGCCCGCGAGGACGGCGAACCCTGCCTCTTGACCCTCCGCCAACTCACCCGCCGGCCACCCGCACTCGACCTCCACGGACGCACGGTCCGCGTCTGCGAGAACCCCGCGATCCTGGCCGCGGCCGCTGATGCGTACGGGCCCGACTGCCCGCCCATGGTCTGTGTCGAGGGCAATCCCTCCGTCGCCGCCCGCGTCCTGCTCACCGCCATCGCCGCCGCCGGCTCGCCCCTCGCCCACCACGGCGACTTCGACTGGGGCGGCGTCCGCATCGCCGCCACCGTCCTGCGCCTCCCCGGCGCCGTCCCCTGGCGCTACGACGCCCCCTCCTACCTCGCCGCCGTCCGGCGCGGCCACGGCACCCCCCTCACCACCGGCACCCCCGCCCCCACGCCCTGGGACCCGTCCCTCTCCTCCGCCATCGCCGAACACGCCCTGCGCGTCGAGGAGGAGCACCTGCTCGACCAACTCCTCGCCGACCTCCGCTGACACGGTGCATCCGCGACCCCACCACCCCGGCACCCCCGCGCACCCGCACCCTGATCGGCCCCGACGGCCACCCGTACACCAGCACCACCCCCGGCACCCTCGGCGGCTACCACCCCAGGCGCATCCACGGCCGCCGCGACTGCCCCTCCGCCCTGCGCTTCGTCGCCGCCGGCCATGACGTCCGCCACCGCGTCTTCTTCCCGGACGAGGCCACCGCGAGCGCCGCCGGCTACCGGCCCTGCGGCACGTGCCTGCCCGCGAGGTTCCGGCAGTGGAACGCCCGGGAGACCACCGCGCTCCCCCGCTCCGGCCGGTGTGACCGCGCAGGTCGGCCACCTGCCCGCCGGTGCGCGGGTCCCGGAGCCGGAGCGCGCGGTCGCCTTCTTCGGTGGCGAGCAGCGTCCGGGAGGGTGGGCGACAGCGGTCCGGAGCCGCCCGGTGTGGCTGCCCCGACCCGGTGCCGGACCATGCCGTCGCCCCGGATCAGGGCAGCACCCGTCCCTGGAGGCATCGGCCGGCCAGGTGCCGTCGGGTGCCAATGGCCTGAGGCCGGCACCTTGACTCGCAAAGTAATTAGCTGCCATATTACGTGCATGAGGAGAGACGAGGCCGACGGCGAGCAGCCCACACTGGAGCAGGCCGGGTGGCAACTGCGACACTACGGCCTGGAGACGGACCCGCAGGCGGTACTGGTCGCGGTGCGGCTGATCTCCGCAGGCGCGAGGGTCGGCCGGGCGGCCGAGGCCCACTTCGCCAGGTTCGGACTGTCGACGGGCCGCTACCGGCTGCTCGCGGACCTCGAAGGCCACGGGGGAGAGAAGTCCCCCTCGCAGCTCGCGGCCGACCTCGACGTCTCCAGGGCCACGGTCACCGGCCTGCTGGACGGCCTGGAGCGCGAGGGCCTGATCGCCAGGCGCCCGTCCACCGAGGACGGGCGCGGCACGGTCGCAGTCCTGACCGCGCGCGGTGCGCAGCGCCTGCGCGACATGGCGCCCGAGCATTTCGGGCGACTGGAGGCGATGGTCGCGGGGCTCACCGTCGAGGAGCGCGCGGTGTTCCTGGACCTGCTCGCGCGCGTCGTGCGCGGCAGCTCGGCCCTGACCGCCGACTGACCCAGCCGACCCGACTGACCCGGCCGACCGCCGGGCCCGGGCTCCCATCCCGCGGATGGGGGCCCTTTTCGCCAAGCAGTAATTAGCCACCTAATTACCATGCCGGGAAAGATCTGCCGACGACCCGACCACACCTTTCGCCTTTCGGAACTCCAACGAGATGAAGAGGCCAAGATGCCCGCAACGAACGACAGAACCGGCCCGAGCCGGGCGGCCGCCCGACCGTTCACGCTGTGGCGCGAGGTGTTAACCGCCTACGCCGCCCCCGCGCTGATGGCGGGTACCGCGGGGGTCGTCACCGGACAGGCGGACCTGACAGTGGCGGCCTGCACCTCCATCGCCGGCACTTCCGCGGTGGTGGCGTTCCTGGTCGGCACCTGGCTGCGGCACGGCGGGCGGCCGCGACGCTGGACCACTGCCCTGCCGCGCGTCGTCCTGACCGCGCTGCTCGTCATGGCGACCGCCGGTGTGGCGGCAGCGCTGGGATGGTTCGCCGCCGAGTGGCTGCCGGCCCGCGCCTCGATCCACGCCGCCCCCTGGCTGCGGCGACTGCGCATCGACCTGCCCGTCTCCGCCGTCCTCGCCACCACCATCGTCACCCTGCGCTGGCGCGGCACAGTCGCGAAAGCCCGGCCGTGACCGGCCCCGGCACCCGGGCACCGGCGCCCGAACGCACCGAACCCACCCCGGCGGCACCGGCTGCCGCGGAAGCCACCAAGCACCGAGGAGACACCCGATGATCGTCGTCATGGGAGCGACCGGAACCACCGGCACCGCCCTGCTCCACAGCCTGCGCGCACTCGACGTCCCCGTCCGCGCCCTCACCCGCACCCCGCACCGACCGCTCCCCGGCGCAGCGGGCCCGCACGACCGGCGCGTCGAGGTCCGGTACGCCGACGCCGGCGACCCCGACTCGCTGCGCACGGCCTTCGCGGGCGCCGACCAGCTCTTCCTCGCCATGGCCAACGGCCCCGCACAGGTCGAACTCGAAACCCGCGTCATCGACATCGCCGCCCACAGCGGAATCGGACACATCGTCAAGCTCTCCGCCCCCGCCGCCGAGCCCGCGGCACCCGTCGCGATATCCCGCGGACACCACGCCGTCGAGGAACACCTGCGCGCCTCCGGACTCACCGGCACCGTCGTGCGCCCCTACGCGTTCATGCAGAACCTGCTGCGCCTCGCGCCCACCGTGGCCCAGGGCGTCGTCCTCGGCGCCATGGGGGACGCGCCCTGCAACTACATCGACTGCCGCGACATCGGCGACGTCGCGGCCGCCGTGCTCACCCGGCGCCACCTCGCGGGCGGAACCTACACCCTGACCGGGCCGGAAGCCGTCTCCCACCCCGACCTCGCCGCCCGGCTGAGCGAACTGACCGGCCGCCGGATCCGGTACATCGACCTCGCACCGGACGAGCTGCGAGACAACCTCATCCACCAGGCCGGCCTGCCCGCCTGGCTCGCCGACCACGTCGTGGAGATCCAGCAACTCGCCATCGCCCGGCCCGAGTTCCCCACCAGCACCGTCACCGACATCCTCGGCAGGCCGCCCCGCACCCTCGACGCCTTCCTGAACGAACACCGCACGCACTTCCGGTGATTCAGTAATGCGCCCGCCACCTGAAGAAGACCGACTCCAGGCGGCGGGCGCTCACCCCTCCCCGAACGCCTCACTCCGTCCGAAGCCGGACGGGGCGCGGCGAACCGCCCGCGCCCCTCCCCCGGATCCTGTGCCCTCCGCACCCCCGGCGGCGCCGCGTGGGCGATGGCTGCGGCGACCCTCAGGCCTCGCGGGCGGAGCGCAGCAGGTGGTCTCGGACCAGCGTGACATGGGGGTTCGTGGACGATCCTGGGCGCTGGACCAGGAAGCCGGTGTTGATCGGCGGGTCGTCCGGATCGTTGAGGAGGATCAGGGTGCCCGAGGCCAGATCGTCGGCACACAGGTAGCGGGGCAGCACACTGAACCCTGCGCCGCCGACAACCGCCGCCTTGACTGCTCCGAGGTCGGGGACCGTGACGGTCGGCTGGCAGGTCAAGCGCCTGTCGAACACGTGGCGCCAGTAGCGGCGGACGATCGGCAGGTCCTCGGCGTACGAGACGAGCGGCACCCCGTGCAGGGCTGTGGGCCCCTCGGCGGCAAGGCGTGATCCGATCCGTTCGGCCCACGAAGGTGCGGCGACCAGGACGAATTCCTCGTCGGCCAGCGGTACGGAGGCGAGCGCGCGGCCACGTGGGCGCAGGGTGGCCACCACCAGGTCGTGCCGGCCCGCGCGCAGTCCGTCGAGCAAGTCGTCGGTGAGGCCGAATGCGACGCGCAGGCGCACACCTTTGTCGACGAGCGGGGCGAGCGTCGGCATGACGCAGTGCGTGAGGTACTCGGCAGGCCCCGCCAGGTGCACGGGTTCCGCGTCGCTCTCGCCGAAGAGGGCGCCGCCGCTGACCGGGCCGAGGGCGTCCAACGGCTCCATGACCCGCGCGGCCAGCTCGTCGGCGAACGGGGTCGGGGCGACGCCGCGGGACAGCCGCTCGAACAGCTCCCGGCCCAGCTGGTTCTCCAGCGAGCGGATCTGCGTGGTCACTGTCGGTTGTGACAGGCCCAGCACGCGGGCGCCCGCGGTGAAGGCGCCGGCGCGGTACACCGCGAGGAACGTGCGCAGCAGATTCAGATCGAGAAGGCCGCTGCCCTGCGGCGGCGGTATTCCCGGCGGTCCATTGGGATCCCTATCTCTCACATGCACGAGCCTATTGGATTCCGATGGGGCAGGGGTCCTACCTTCGAGGACAGCGCCGCACTGACGAACTGAACACGAAGTGTCAGTCCTTCGGAAACGTCGGCGGCGGCGACCTACCGTCCCCGATCCCTACGGCCCGTACGGGATCCGCACCCTCGGAGAACCACCCTCATGTCGAAGCTCCTCTTCGTCGTCACCGGCGCCGACCACTGGACGCTGGCCGACGGCACCAAGCACCCCACCGGCTTCTGGGCCGAGGAGGCCGTCGCCCCCTACCAGGCCTTCAAGGCGGCCGGTCACGAGATCGTGGTCGCCACGCCCGGCGGTGTCGTTCCCACCGTCGACAAGGGCAGCCTCGCCCCCGAGGTCAACGGCGGGCAGGAGAACGCCGACCGCATCGCCGACGCCCTGGCCGGCTTCGGCGAGCTGCAGTCGCCGATCAAGGTCGAGGACGTCGACCTCGACGACTACGCCGCCGTCTTCTACCCCGGCGGCCACGGCCCCATGGAGGACCTCGCGGTCAACGCCGACTCCGGCCGCCTCCTCACCCTCGCACTGGAGTCCGGCAAGCCGCTCGGAGTGGTCTGCCACGCCCCGGCCGCGCTGCTGGCAGCCGTCGAGGCCGACGGCACCAACGCCTTCGCCGGCTACGACGTCGCCGCCTTCACCAACGCCGAGGAGACCCAGGCCGGCTTCGCCGACAAGGCGAAGTGGCTGCTCCAGGACCGCCTCACCGAGGCCGGCGTGAACGTCCGGGCCGGCGAGCCGTGGGTGCCGAACGTGGTGGTCGACCGCAACCTGGTCACCGGCCAGAACCCGGCCTCCTCCGCCCCGCTGGCCGTCGAAATGCTCAAGAAGCTGGCCTGACCCGATGGGCACCGACCGGCTCGACGAGGTCCTCGACGCCACGTACGACTGCCTGACCAGGTACGGCGTGCGGCGCACCACGATGGACGACATCGCCACCACCATGGGCGTGTCCCGGTCCGCGGTCTACCAGTACGTGCGCAGCAAGGACGACGCCTTCCGGCGGCTCGCCGGGCGCCTGCACGAGCAGGCGCTCGTGCGGGCCCGCCGGGCAGCGGCCGACAGCGCGGTTCCGTACACCGCCCGCGTCCGGGGCGTGCTCGCCGCCAAGCTCGAACTCGTCCTCGCCCTGTCCGAGGACTCCCCGCACACGGCCGAACTCCTCGACGACAAGGCCCGCCTCTTCGGCGGGATCTGCTCCGGCTTCACCGCCGAGCTGCGCCACCTGCTCACCGGACTCTTCACCGAGGCGGGCACCGCAGAAGGAGTCGGGCCCGCCGAGGCCGCGGACATCTGCATCTCGCTCGTGGTCGGCCTGGAGCACGCGACGGACGCGCACCGCCTGCTGCCCCTGGGATCCGACGCCCTCGTGGCCGGACTGCTGGGCGTACCCGAGCCCATCGTGACCGCGGGCAGCTGACTTCCCCGCCTCCCCACCGGCCGGGGCTCCCCACTCCCTCGCCCGGCCCGGCCAGCACGGAGCGTCTTCCGCTACGAGGTGTACGTCGACGCCGAGGCTGCCGAAGCACACCGTGCGACTCCGCGTTTCCTCGCCCGGCGCCAGGCCGCCGACCAGTACCTCGAGCCCGGCAGCCAGGTCAACCACAGCATCGACCTGCTGTTCAGCGCCCACTGACCAGCATCAGGAGTACCACTGCCATGTCTGACACCGAATCCCTCATCGCGTCACTGCGGGCCACGTTCCGCTCCGGCAGGACCAAGCCGATCGCCTGGCGCCGCGCCCAACTGACCGCACTGCGCACCCTGTTCACCGACAACCGGGATGCCATCGCCGACGCCCTCCACGCCGATCTCCGCAAGCCGCGCGCCGAGGCGTACGCCGCCGAGGTCGACTTCCCGATCCGCGAGATCGACCACACCTTCGCCCACCTGGAGGAGTGGCTGGCCCCCGAACCGCTCGGCGCCCGGTCCCTGGCCGGGCTGCCGCAGGGCACGACCGCCGGAACCCACTACGAACCGCTGGGTACCGTTCTTGTCATCGCGCCCTGGAACTACCCGGTCCAGCTGTCGCTCGTCCCCGTCGCCGGGGCGCTCGCCTCCGGCAACACCGTCGTCCTCAAGCCGAGCGAACTCGCCCCCGCCACCTCGGCGTTGATGGCCCGACTGGTACCGGAGTACCTCGACCGGGACGCGGTCGCCGTCGTCGAGGGCGCGGTGCCCGAGACCACCGAGCTGCTCGCCCAGCACTTCGACCACATCTTCTACACCGGCAACGGCACCGTCGGCCGCATCGTCATGCGCGCGGCAGCCGAGCACCTCACCCCCGTCACGCTCGAACTGGGCGGCAAGTCCCCGGTGTTCGTCGACAGCGACACCGACATCGACACGGTCGCGGCCCGCCTGGCCGACGCCAAGTTCCGCAATGCCGGCCAGACGTGCGTCGCCCCCGACTACGTCCTGACCGACCCGGCCACCGCCCGGCGCCTGGCGGCCGCACTCGCCGAGGCCACGGAGCGCATGTTCGGCAGCGACCCGCAGACCTCGGACGCGTACGGACGCCTCGTCAACCAGCGCCACTTCGACCGGGTCGCCGCTCTGCTCGACTCCGGCACCCTCGCCTTCGGCGGCACGACCGACCGCGACGACGTCTACATCGCGCCCACCGTCCTGACCGGCGTGAAGGCCGAGGACCCGGTCATGCAGGAAGAGATCTTCGGTCCCGTTCTGCCGATCGTCGAGGTCGCAGACCTGGACGAGGCCATCGCCTTCATCAACGACCGCGACAAGCCGCTGGCCCTGTACGGCTTCACCGGGAACGAGACCACGCGCGCCCGCCTCGCCGCCGAGACGTCTTCCGGCGGCCTCGGATTCGGCTTGCCCATGGCTCACCTCCGCGTACCCGACCTGCCCTTCGGCGGCGTCGGTGAGTCCGGCCTCGGCAGCTACCACGGCCCTCACTCCATCGCCACGTTCAGCCACCGCCGCGCCCGCCTCGACGTACCGCTGAACTGACCCGTCCAACGGACAGGTCGGGGCGGTGTCGCGCCGCCGTCCGATGGAACAGTTGGCCCGGAGGCGTCAGCGGGCCCGCATGGCCGGGTGGTCGGCGACGACGGTGCAGCTGCCGGGGGCGATCTCGGTGAAGCCGGCGTCGCGGACGACCGGGAGGTGTCCGTCGGTGAGGGCGGGCCAGTCGGCGGCGGGGGCGGTTCGGACGGCGAGCCGGAAGCCGCTTTCGGCCCATTCCTTGCGCTCGGCGTCGTTCAGTTCCCACCAGGCGAGCTGGGCGGCGTGGCCGGTCTGCGCCATGGTCTTGCCGGCGCTCATCTCCAACTCGGGGTTGAGCCACAGGACGGGGACGCCCTCGGGGACGGGGGCGGGTGGGGTGGGGTCGTCGAGTTCGGTGCCGGAGACCTGGAGTTTGGCGAGTTCCTTGGGCCAGCCGTCCAGCGGGATCGGCGGGAAGACGCGGACTTCGGCGCGCTCGCCGGTGACGGTGATTCCGGGCAGCTCGCCCGCCTTGCGCCACTCGCCGCCGCGGGCGCGCCGCACGACCTTGCGGATCCGGGCGTCCTCCCAGGCCTTGACGCGTTCCGCCCACTCGCCGTCGTCGGCGGTGACCCGCGGGTCGGACAGCAGGGTGAGCACGGCCCGGGCCGAGGTCTCCAGCGCGTCCGTCCGGCCGGGCGGGTCGGCCTTCTCCAGCCGGACCACCAGCGGCAGCACGTACTGCTCGTGGGAGTCGCGGTCCTCGGCGTCCCCGCCGACCGCGGGCGGAGCGGCGGGGGCGGACGGGGGAAGTTCGCTGGGCACGTCGGTGGGTGAGCTCACGCCTCCAGCATGCCAGTTCAGCGCCGGTAGCCCCGCCCGGGGTCGCGTTCCTCGGCGTCCCGGTAGCCGAGGAACCAGCCCTCGGGGTGGGTGGCGGCGAGGAGTTGGTCGATCCGCTGTCCGGCGTCCAGGTCGTCGGGGGTCTCTTCGGGACCGTAGACGCCGAAGAGTTCGTCGGCGCAGCCGTCCCAGTCGTAGTCGTACAGGTCGGCGGGCAGGTCGCCCATCATGTCGGCCACGGACTCGGGTTGGGAGCCGAGCAGTGCGCGGGCGTCGGCGAGCGCGAGGCGCAGCGCGACGTCCTCCGCGAGGCTGCGGGGCAGTGGCCATTCGCCGAGTGCGAGGTCGTCGGCGAGGTCGTCGAAGGCACGGGCGAAGGCGCGCCGCCAGCCGCGGTGCAGGCTCCAGGTGCGCTGCTGGAGGCGACCGAAGACGGTCCAGTCGGGTTCGTCGACGACGGTGACGGGGTCGTCGCCGTGTTCGTCGAGGTCTTCGTAGGCGGCGTCGGAGAGGCTGATCAGCTGGGTGTGCAGCAGGCACGCGGTGCGCGGGGTGAGGGTCCAGTCGCCGGTGTCGCTGCCGTCGTCGAGGGGGAACAGTTCGGCGAAGTCGGGTGCGAAGTCGTCGGTGACGCTGATTTCCAGCGTGCCGCCGAGGGCTTCGATGCCGGGGATGGCGGCGACCAGCCGGTCGGGGTGGAGCAGTGCGCCGAGGGCCGCGTTGGGGTCTTCGGCGACTTCCCGCAGCAGTTGGCGGCGTTGGCCCTCGGGGTCGATCCCGGCGAAGTCCAGGTCTTCGACGGCCGCTTGTGCGGCGGCCCGCAGGGCCGGCCAGTCGGTGATCCGGATGCCCAGCACCACGGTGGCCTCGATCTCCTGCGCGCCGGAGTCCTCCGCCGCGCCAGGCCCGTGTGGATGATCGCTTCGCTCGCCCATGCCACCAGGTTGACAAACCCGGGGGTCCGATGTCCATCCGCTCTCCCGATCCGATGCCGGACAGGCCTGCCGAGGTAGCGCGGAAAGCGCTTTCCGTGTGCCATGCTGGCGTTCCGACCAAATCGTGACGGAAGGTGGGAACCATGAGTGAACTGGACAATTTCGGCGGTGGGCAGGATCCGTCCGGCGGCGTGCTGGTGGTCACCACGAACGATGTGCCGGGCCACAAGGTGGTGCGGGTGATCGGCGAGGTGTTCGGCCTGACGGTGCGTTCGCGGCACATCGGCTCGCAGATCGGCGCGGGCCTGAAGTCTCTGATGGGCGGTGAGCTGAGGGGCCTCACGAAGACGCTCGTGGAGACCCGGAACCAGGCGATGGAGCGGCTGGTCGAGCAGACCAAGGCACGTGGCGGCAACGCCGTTCTGATGATGCGATTTGACGTCACGGAGGCTGCTGACGTCGGTACCGAGGTGTGCGCGTACGGCACCGCCGCGGTCATCGAGCCGCTCGACGGCTGACTCGGTTTCGGGGGCGGTCACGGTTGATCAGAAGTGATCACGCGCTGGAGTTCATCTACGCGGAGACCATCCCCGCGTAGATGAACTTGGTTTCGACCACAGAGCGGTCAACTTGTCTGACGGTCAGTAAAACGGTTGACACCGCTCACGGATGCATAAGAGCCTCGCTGCCGGCCCGTCCCGCGCACCGCCAGGAGCACCCGTGAGCACCCCTCTGCCTCCAGTTCCCGCACCGACCGGCCCGGCCCGGGTCGCGTACGCCACCTGCCGGGGCATCGAGGACGTGGAAATGCGGCCCGTGCTGGCCGCGTTCGCCCGGGCCGGAGTGTCCGCGGAGGCCGCGGTCTGGGACGACCCGGCGGTCGACTGGAGCGGCTACGAGCTGGTTCTGGTCCGCAGCGTCTGGGACTACATCCTGTACCGCGACGCGTTCCTCGACTGGGCCCGCCGGACGGCCGCGCTGACCCGGCTGGCCAATCCGGTACCGGTGCTGGAGCGCAACACCGACAAGACCTACCTGCGCGACCTGGCCGGGGCCGGTGTGCCGATCGTTCCCACCGTCTGGGTCGCCCCGGGCGGGGAACTCGCCGGCGCCGACTGGCCGGAGCTGGTGGTGAAGCCCACCGTCTCGTCCGGCGCCCGGGACACCCTGCGCACCACCGACCGTGCCGAGGCGCTCGCGCACACCGCCGCCCTCACCGCGGCCGGCCGCACCGCGATGGTGCAGCCGTACCTGCCGATGGTCGAGGACGAGGGCGAGACCTCGTTGCTGTACCTGGGCGGGGAGTTCAGCCACGCGGTGCGCCGCGGCCCGATGCTCGGTGGCGGCTTCGCCGATGTCGCCCGGGAGCCCGCCGACGACCAACTCGCCCTCGCCGAGCAGGTGCTGGCGGCCGTCCCGGAGCGCGCGGAGCTGCTCTACGCCCGGGTCGATCTGGTGCGTCTGCCGGACGGCTCCCCCGCGCTGATCGAGCTCGAACTCACCGAGCCCCGGCTGTTCCTGGGCCTGCGCCCGGACGGCCCCGAGGCCCTGGTCGCCGCCGCCCTGCGTCTGCTGCCCGAGAACGGCGGCTGAGACGGGAACACCCGCCCGCGCGGCGATGTTTCACCGGCGTGACTGTTCAAGGTGCAACGACCGAGCCCGCCGCCGCCGACCCCCGCGAGGTGGACGCGGTGGTGATCGGCGCGGGCCAGGCCGGCCTGTCCGCCGCCTACCACCTGCACCGTCGCGGCCTCGCCCCGTACACCGGCTTCGTGGTGCTGGACGCGGACGACGCCCCGGGCGGCGCCTGGGCGCACCGCTCGCCGTCGCTGACGATGGCCACCGTGCACGGCTTCCACGACCTGCCGGACTTCGAGCTGCCCGCCACCGACCCGGCCACCCCGGCCCGGGTCGCCGTGCCGGGCTACTTCGCCGCGTACGAGGCGCAGCACGCCCTGCCGGTGGTGCGCCCGGTGAAGGTCCTGGCGGTGCGCGACCGGCCGGACGGGCGGCTGCTGGTGGAGACCGACTCCGGCAGCTGGGTCACCCGGGCGCTGCTGAACGCGACCGGCACCTGGACGCGGCCGTTCCTGCCGCGCTACCCGGGCCGGTTCGCGGGCCGTCAGTTGCACTACGCGGACTACCGGGGCCCGGCGGAGTTCGCCGGGCTGCGGGTGGTGGTGGTCGGTGGCGGGGCGTCGGCGATCCAGGTGCTGTCCGAGTTGGGTGAGGTCGCCGAGACAGTGTGGGTGACGCGTACCCCGCCGGTGGTCCACGAGGGGCCGTTCACACCGGAGTTCGGCCGCGAGGTGGTGGCCAAGGTGGCGGAGCGGGTCGCGGCGGGCCTGCCGGTGCGCAGCGTGGTCTCGGTGACCGGTCTCGGCCCGAGCGTCGCGTACCGCCGGGCCGAGGCGCTGGGTGTGCTGAACCGCCGCCCGATGTTCGACCGTCTCACCGAGCACGGGGTGGCCTGGGGCGAGCAGGAGTTGGCGGTGGACGTGATCATCTGGGCGACGGGTTTCCGCGCCGAGCTGACCCACCTGGCGCCGCTCGCCCTGCGCGGCCCGGGCGGCGGCATCCGGATGACCGGCACCCGCGTCACCGACGACCCGCGCATCCACCTGCTCGGCTACGGCCCTTCGGCGTCCACGGTCGGCGCCAACCGGGCGGGCCGCGCAGCGGTGAACGAGGTCGTCCGCCTGCTGCGCGGAAGCGACCGGCCGGCCGCCGAACCCGCCGCTGTGTAACGGGAGTTACCGCGCAGCGGGAGCTACCGCGTAGCGGGAGTTACCGTCTGACGGCAGTTACCGGTCGTAGTCCACGGTGACCTGGTCGGAGACCGGCCGGGCCTGGCAGGTGAGGATGTAGCCGGCGGCCAGTTCGGACTCCTCCAGCGCGAAGTTGCGGCGCATCTCGACCTTGCCCTCGCAGAGCAGGGCGCGGCAGGTGCCGCAGACGCCGCCCTTGCAGGCGAACGGCAGGTCGGGGCGGGCGCGTTGGGCGCCGTCCAGGATGGCGCGGTCGCGCGGCAGGGCGAGTGTGCTGGAGCGGCCGTCGAGGACGAGGGTGACCTCGCTGGCGTCGGCGTCGGGCGCGGGTTCCAGGTGTCGTTCCTCGGCCCGTTCGTCCTCGGCGTGGAACAGTTCCTGGTGCACCCGCCCGGCGGGGACGCCGAGTTCGGCCAGAAGCTGCTTGGCGTCCGTCACCAGCCCGAACGGCCCGCACAGCCACCAGTGGTCGACCTCGGGGACGTCCACCAGCGCCTCCAGTAGCGCCTTCACCCGGTCCGCGTCGAGCCGGCCGCTGAGCAGTTCGGCGTCCCGGCTCTCCCGGGACAGCACGTGGACGAGCTGGAAGCGGTCGAGGTAGCGGTCCTTCAGGTCGGCGAGCTCGTCGGCGAACATCACCGTGTCGCTGCGCCGGTTGCCGTACAGCAGGGTGACCCGCGAGTCGGGGTGGCCGGCCAGCACGGAGCCCGCGATGGACACCATCGGGGTGATGCCGGAGCCCGCGGCGATCAGCACGTGCTCGCCGGGTTCGGCCGGGTCGGCGGTGAACGTCCCACTGGGGCGCAGGACTTCGACCATCTCGCCGATCGCGGCCTGGTCGACCAGCCAGTGCGAGAACAGCCCGCCGGGCACCTCGCGGACGGCGATCCGCAGTGGCCCGCCGACGGGCGAGCACAGCGAGTAGGAGCGGCGTTCGTCCACCCCGTCGACGATCCGGCGCAGCGTGAGCGTCTGCCCGGGCCGGAACGTGAACTCCTCGGCGAGCGCGGGCGGTACGTCGAAGGTCACCGCGACGGCGTCCTCGCAGAGCCGTTCCAGGTTGCCGATCGGCAGCATGTGGAACTGCGGGCGGCGGGCGGCCATCAGATCTCCTTGATCCGGTCGAAGGGTTCGCGGCAACTGCGGCACCGCCACAGGGACTTGCAGGCGGTGGAGCCGAACCGGGAGAGTTCCTCGGTGTCGGTGGAGCCGCACTGCGGGCAGTGCACGGCCAGCCGGGTCGGGCCGAGTGTCAGCGAGGCCACCACGGGCCGCGCCCCGAGGACCGGCGGGGCGATGCCCGACTCGGCCAGCTTCCGGCGGCCCTCCTCGCTGATCCGGTCGCTGGACCACGGCGGGTCGATCCGCAGCCGCACCTCAACCTGCTCGAAGCCGGCCGCGCGCAGCCGCCGGGCCACGTCGCCGGCCATCTCGGCGACCGCGGGGCAGCCGGAGTAGGTGGGTGTGAGCCAGGCGGTGATCGTCCCGTCGTGCTCCTCGACGTCGGCGAGGATGCCGAGGTCTTCCAGGGTGAGCATGGGCAGTTCGGGGTCGGGCACCGCGGCCGCGACCTCCCTGGCCCGTTCGACGGTGGTCACCATGTCGCCCCCGGGTGCGCTCTGGCCACCACCTGGAGCTCGGCCAGCAGCGGGCCGAGCGCCTCGGTGTGCACGCCGTGCCGCCCGGCCCGGCCGTTCACGTACGCCCGCGGCGCGGCCTCCGGGACGCTCAGTGTGGCCTCCCCCAACACCGCTGCCAGGCTTGCCAGTACGGGTTCGCGCAGCTCGAACGGGTCGACGCCGAGCCGCAGTTCGACCTCGTGCGGGGTGAACAGCTCGTCCAGCCAGGGCCACAGCGCGTCCAGCGCGGCCTGCATCCGCTCCCGCGAGTACGCGGTGCCGTCGCCGAGCCGCAGCACCCAGGACTGCGCGTACTCCCGGTGGTACGCCAACTCCTTGACGCCGAGGGCCGCGACGGCGGCCAGCACCGGGTCGGCGTGCCCGGCCAGGCGGCGGTACAGCTCCTCGCGGGCGGTGGCGAACATCAGCAGCCGGGCCACGCACTGCGCGAAGTCGCCGTTCTCCAGCTCCACGAGGCGGACGTTGCGGTACTCGAAGTCCTCGCGCCAGTAGGCGAGTTCGTCCTCACCGCGGCCGGTGCCGTCCAGCTGCCCGGCCCGGGTGAGCAGTCGGCGGGCCTGTCCGAGCAGGTCGAGGCCGAGGTTGGCGAGCGCCACCTCCTCCTCCAACTCCGGTGCCCGGGTGATCCATTGGATCAGCCGCTGGGACAGCACCAGCGCGTCGTCGCCCAGCATCAGGCAGTACGCCGCGAGGTCCGCCGGGTCGATGCCCGGCGGCGGCGCGGCGTCCACGCCCAGCAGCGGATCGGCGAACCCCGTGCCGTAGGCCCAGCGGGCCTCGCCGTCCGGCTCCCCGGCGGCGTCGGCCAGTGAGAGGTACACGTGGTCGTCGGTCATGTCGCCTTCCCTGCCCAGTAGTTGACGGTGGATCAGCTCCGCGTCAGATGTGCGGAACGTCCTCGGGGATCGGATAGAACGTCGGGTGCCGGTACACCTTGTCGCCGCTCGGCGCGAAGAACGGGTCCTGCTCGTCCGGGCTGGACGCGGTGATCGCGTCCGAGCGGACCACCCACAGGCTCACCCCCTCGTTGCGCCGGGTGTACAGGTCCCGCGCCGCCAGCAGCGCCATCCTGTCGTCGGCCGCGTGCAGCGACCCCACATGGACGTGGTTCAGTCCGCGCCGGGGCCGTACGAACACCTCGTACAGCGGCCAGGACGATCGCTCCCCGCTCATTCCGAACTCCCCTTCCTCTGCCCGCGCTTGGCCGCGTACGCCGACGCCGCCTCACGCACCCAGGCGCCGTCCTCGTGGGCGGCGCGCCGCCGGTCGATCCGCTGCGCGTTGCACGGGCCCTGGCCCTTGATCACCTGCATCAGCTCCGACCAGTCCGGCTCGCCGAAGTCCCAGCTGCGGCGCTCCTCGTTCCAGGCGAGCGCCGGGTCCGGCAGTGTGACGCCGAGGTGCTCGGCCTGCGGGACGGTCATGTCGACGAAGCGCTGGCGCAGCTCGTCGTTGCTGTGCCGCTTGATCCGCCATGCCATCGACCGCTCGCTGTTCGGCGAGGCCCCGTCCGGCGGGCCGAACATCATCAGCGACGGCCACCACCATCGGTCCACCGCGTCCTGCACCATCCGCTGCTGCGCCTCGGTGCCGGCCATCAGCGTCATCAGCAACTCGTAGCCCTGCCGCTGGTGGAAGGACTCCTCCTTGCAGATCCGCACCATCGCCCGCGCGTACGGCCCGTAACTGCACCGGCACAGCGGGACCTGGTTGCAGATCGCCGCGCCGTCCACCAGCCAGCCGATCACGCCGACGTCCGCGAACGTCAGCGTCGGGTAGTTGAAGATCGACGAGTACTTCTGCCGCCCGTCGATCAGCTTCTCGGTCAGCTCGGCCCGGTCCACGCCCAGGGTCTCCGCCGCCGCGTACAGGTACAGCCCGTGCCCGGCCTCGTCCTGCGCCTTCGCCAACAGGATCGCCTTGCGCCTGAGCGACGGCGCCCGGGTCAGCCAGTTGCCCTCCGGCTGCATCCCGATGATCTCCGAGTGGGCATGCTGCGCAATCTGCCGCACCAGGGTCGCCCGGTACGCCTCGGGCATCCAGTCCCGGGGCTCCACGCGCTGTTCGTTGGCGATCACCGCCTCGAACCGCGACTGCGCTTCCGCGCTCGCCTCCACCACCCACCTCCCGACTGACCGTTCGGTCGGTTCCATTCTGTACGCATGGGGGACCTCGTGACAAGCATGGAGGGAAAGGGCAGCGGGTGCGCATACCGGGAGAGCGCAGGCGGGTGCGAATCCGGGGGCGCTGGGGGTACCCCCTACGCCCCCGGATGCCTGCCCGCCAGCTCGCGCGAGCCTGATTTCGCGCCCTCGAGCGGCAGCCGGACCGTGAACACCGAGCCCGCCCCCGGCGTGCTGGCCACCTGGACGCCGCCGTCGTGGAGCTCGGCGATCTTGCGGACGATGGCGAGGCCGAGCCCGCTGCCCCCGCTGCGCCGACTGCGTGACCTCTCGGCGCGCCAGAAGCGTTCGAAGACCAGCGGCAGGTCCGCTTCGGCGATGCCGCTACCCGTGTCGGCGACCTCGATCAGCACGGCGTCGCTCTCGGCCCGGACCCGCAGGGTGACGGTGCCGCCCGCGGGGGTGTACCGGACGGCGTTGGAGACCAGGTTCCCCACGGCCTGCCGCAGCCGCACCGGGTCGGCAAAGACCTCCGAGGCATCGGCGGCCGGTTCGACGGCCAGCGTCACCCCGGACGCCTGTGCCTGCGCGCCGTGCGCGTTGGCGACCTGCGTCAACAGTTCGTCGACGTCGACGGGTTCGCGGAACAGGGTCAGTTCGCCCGCGTCGGCGGCGGCGAGGTCCCGCAGGTCGTCGATGAGGTGCTGGAGCAGCATGGCCTCTTCGAGCAGGGAGCCGGTGAGGGCCCGGTCGGCGGTGGCGACGCCGTCCTCGACGGCCTCCAGCCAGCCGCGGATGTTGCTCAGCGGGGTGCGGAGTTCGTGCGCGATGTCGCCGACCATGGCCTTGCGCAGTTCCTCCAGTTGTCCGCGCCGCTCCGCCATGGCGTTGAAGGCGGCGGCGAGTCCGGAGATCTCGTTGCGGCCGGTGACCCGTACCCGCGCCGAGAGGTCTCCGTCGGCCATCCGCCGGGCCGCGTGGGTGAGTGCGTGCAGCGGCCTGGAGAGCCGCAGTCCGACCGTCACCGTGACGGCCACGGTCACCACCAGCACCACGGCGGAGACCTCGGTGACCCGTCCGGGATGGGCGGCGGTCAGGACGGGTGCGGGACCGGCGGTGTCGGCCGGGGTGCCGACGAACAGCAGCATGGGCGGCGCCACGTACTGGACGAGCTGCTGCCGGCGGGCGTTGGTGAGGCACGCCGAGGTCGGCTGGTCCGGGCGGGCGTTGCTGACCGGGGCGCCGTCCGGCCCCAGCGACAGGGTGACGGGTCCGAGCTGCTGGCGGGCCAGGCAGGCGTTGGCGAGGGCGGTGAGGTCGGCGAGGGCCGCCATGTCGGTGCGGGTGGGGGCGCTGGCCACCATGGGCGTCGCGCAGCGCCGGCCGAGGACGGAGCCGTTGGCGGTGCGCAGTTGCGGCCGCCCGGCGAGGTCGTCGGTGACGGTCGCGTCGACGCCGAGCACCGTGCGCATGCAGTCGGCCTGCTGCTCGAGTTCGTTGCGCAGCGCCTGGTACTCCCCCGGGGTCAGCCGGAACGGGCCGACCGCGCGTGCGTCGATCCGGTCGCCGGGGGCGTCGGGCAGCATGGCGAGGTCGACGGAGAGCGGGTCGACGATGGTGGTGGGCGTGCGGGGCAGGGCGGCGGGGTCGGGGGCCGGGGCCGCGGAGTCGATGACCGGTTCGAAGCGCGGGGTCGCGAGGACGATGCGCTGCCCGGTGGCGGCGGCGAGTTGCCGCACGGTGTCCTGGGCGTCGTTCCAGTCGGGGTGGGTCGCGGCGTAGCCGAGCAGTTGCCGGTAGATCCGGGTGTGGTCGGCGATGGCCTGGGTCTGTTCCTGTTTGATCGCGCCGGTGGTGGTGCGGGCGGCCAGCCAGGCCGTGGCGGCGATGGAGCAGAGCGACACCAGCGCGGAGAGGGCGAGCAGTCGGGCGGTCAGGCTGCGGCGCAGCGGGGTGTCACGGGGCAACGCGCGGCACCTCCGCGAGCTTGTAGCCGATGCCGTACACCGTCAGCAGGACGGTGGGGCGCTGCGGGTGCGGTTCGATCTTGCGGCGCAGGTTCATCACGTGGGTGTCGACGGTGCGGGCGGTGGTGTACCGGTCGATGCCGTGCAGGTGTTGCAGCAGTTGGGCCCGGGTGAAGACCCGGCCCGGCTGGGCGGCCAGTACCTCCAGCAGCCGGAACTCGCCGGGCGTGCAGTTGACGGGCTGTCCGTGGGCGGTGACTTCGTGGCGCAGCGGGTCGACGGTCAGGGTTCCGGCGCTCAGCGCGCCCGGTGGCGTCGCGGTGTCCCGGGGCGGGGCGGCGGGGGCGCGGCGGCGCAGCAGGGCGCGGACCCGGGCGACGAGTTCCCGGGGGCTGTAGGGCTTGGTGAGGTAGTCGTCGGCGCCGAGGCCGAGGCCGAGCAGCAGGTCGTCCTCGGCGGTGCGGGCGGTGAGCATCAGCACCGGCAGGTCGGACTCGGCTCGCAGGGCCCGGCAGACGTCGAGGCCGTCCAGCACGGGCATCATGACGTCCAGGACCAGGAGTTGGGCCGGTCCGAGGCGGGCTTCGCGCAGGGCGGCGCGGCCGTCGTGGACGACGACGACCTGGTGCCCTTCGCGTTCCAGGTACAGGCGGACGAGGTCGGCCTGTTTGGGATCGTCCTCGGCGACGACGACGTGTGCGCACATGCCGATGATCGTAGAACGCCTGCTCGGGGGGCCGATCTGACGTCACGTCACGGCCCACTGCTTCCCCACCGGTTCCTGACAACTTCCTGACACGGACCGGCCAGTGTGGCGGAGTCCGCCGGGGCGAGCCCCGGTACCGCTCCGAAAGGCCTCCGCGTGAAGTCCTCCCTCCGCCCGTCGCTCCTCGCCACCCGGCTGCTCGGCGTGGCCCTGGCCCTGTCCGCGGTCGCCGCGGCCGCACCTGCCGAGGGTGTGGCCGCCGCGGCCGCCCCGACCGTCTCGGAGCGGGACGTGATGCCGCACCTGAGCGCCCTGCAGCAGATCGCCGACCGCAACGGCGGCAAGCGCGCGCACGGCACCCGGGGGTACGCGGAGTCGGTGTCGTACGTGCGGAACGCGCTGGACCGGGCGGGGTTCCGCACCGAGCTCCGCCGCTTCGACCACGACGGCAGGGCCGGCTACAACCTGATCGCCGACTGGCCGGGCGGCGACCCGAACCACGTGCTGCTCACCGGCGCCCACCTGGACAGCGTCCCGGTGGGCCCGGGCATCAACGACAACGGCTCCGGTTCGGCGACCGTGCTGACCACCGCCCTCCAGGTCGCCAAGGCCCGGCTCAAGCCCGCCCTGCACCTGCGGTTCGCCTGGTGGGGGGCGGAGGAGGCCGGACTGGTCGGCTCCGCCGACTACGTCAACGGCCTGTCCGCCGACGACCGCAAGGCGATCGACCTCTACCTCAACTTCGACCAGACGGGCAGCCGGAACACCCAGCAGTGGCTCGTGGTGCAGGACGGTCCGCAGGCCGACGAGGCGGCCGGGCAGGCCTTCGCCTCCTGGTTCGCCGACCGCGGGCACGCCACCTTCGACATCGGCATCGGCGGGTCGGACAACGAGTCGTTCGGCAACGCCGGCATCCCGTCCTCCGGCTTCAGCACCGGCATCTCGGACTGCATCCACCAGGCGTGCGACACCCTCGCCAACGTCGATCCGGCCACCGAGACCACCAGCACCAACGCCCTGATCGGCGTGCTCTGGCAGCTCGCCGCCACCCGTCCCTGACCGACGCGACACCCCAGGAAGCCCATATGCGCACTCGACGGACCGCCACCGCCCTCGCGATCGCCACCGCCCTCGGCGTCGCCGTGACCGCCCTGCCCGCCTCGGCGGCGACCGGCGGCATCGACCCGTACTTCCCCGACGACGGCAACTCCGGCTACGACGTCGGGCATTACGACGTCCGGATCGCCTACGACCCGGCCCGCACGGACCACCTGGACGGCGACACGACCGTCACCGCCCGGGCGACTCGCACGCTGGACCGCCTCAGCCTCGACCTGAAGGGCTTCACGGTCGCCTCGGTCAGCGTGAACGGCGCACCGGCGCGGTCGTTCTCGCGCTCCGGCGAGCACAAGCTGAACATCGTCCCGGCCCGGCCGCTCGCCGGGGGCGCCACCTTCACCGTCCGGGTGAAGTACGCGGGCACGCCCGACGCCGAGGGCTGGCACACGCTGGCCGACGGCGGCGCGAACGTCACGGGCGAACCGCACTCCGCAACCTCCTGGTACCCGTCCAACGACCACCCGTCCGACAAGGCCACCTTCGCCCTCACCGCGACCGTCCCCGACGGCTGGACCGCCATCGGCAACGGCCGGCCCGGGCCGACCACCACCGCCAACGGCACCACGACCTTCCGCTGGAACGAGGACCGCCCGATGGCGACGTACCTCAGCACCGTCGCCATCGACCGCTTCACCGTCCACCGCGCCCAACTGCCCGACGGCACACCGATCATCACGGCCTACAGCCCGGACGTCACGATCGACCCGGCCGCGGAGGCCGAACAGCAGGACATCCTGGCCTTCCTGGCCTCGAAGTTCGGCCCCTACCCGTTCTCCTCCGCGGGCGCGATCGTGGTCGGCATGCCCACGAATCCGCGCCCCGGCCCGCTGGATCTGGAGACGCAGAGCCGGCCGACCTACAGCGGGGCCATCTTCGACTCGTCGGTCGTCCACGAGAACGCCCACCAGTGGTTCGGCGACAGCGTCTCGTTCACCGACTGGCGCGACGGCTGCATCGCCGAGTGCTTCGCCCAGTACGCCAAC
This sequence comes from Kitasatospora sp. NPDC051984, assembly GCF_044593455.1. Classification (NCBI taxonomy): domain Bacteria; kingdom Bacillati; phylum Actinomycetota; class Actinomycetes; order Kitasatosporales; family Streptomycetaceae; genus Kitasatospora; species Kitasatospora sp. NPDC051984. The sequence continues at coordinate 51,385 of NZ_JBIUCB010000005.1, read as the reverse complement.
CAGCTGTGGGAGGAGCACAAGGGCGGCAACCTCGACACCGGCTTCTACGCCGCCATGCTCGCCGACAACAAGGACAACCCCTCCTTCTGGTCCACCAGGCTCTACGACCCCGGCGCGGGCAAGGAACTCGCCGCCGCCCTGTACTTCAAGGGCTCCCTGATGCTGCACGCCCTGCGCCGCACGGTCGGCGACGACGCCTTCTTCACCACCCTGCGCCGCTGGACCACCGACCACGCCTACGGCAACGCCTCGTTCCCGCAGTTCGAGGTCCTGGCCGCACAGGTGTCCGGCCAGGACCTCAAGGGCTTCTTCGACGCCTGGGCCCACGGAACGACGCTCCCCGCCAAGCAGTACCTCTACCCAGGCACCCTGGCCACGCTGCCCCAGTAACGAAATCCGGGAAGAGCACCGAGCACCACCAGGGGCGCCGGGGGTACCTCCAGCGCCCCTGATCGGTCACCCACCAGCTCGCGCAGCTCTCCCCGCGCCCCCGGTCTCACCGCAGCCGAGGCAACGGCACAGCCAACAGCGCCGCCAACAGAGCGATCCGCGACCCCAGTTGGTCGATCCGCAGGTGCTCGTGCCGCGCGTGCGGCCCGGCCCCCACCGCGCCGAGGCCGTCCAGGGTCGGAAGACCCCTCGCGCCGGCGAGATTCGTGTCCCCCGCCCCGCCCGCGGGCGCCCCGTCGAGGTGCTGGCCGAGCGCCGCGGCGAGTGAGCGGACGTGCCGCAGCAGCGGATTCGCGGTGCGCTCGGGCCAGGTGGGCCGGGAGGACAGCACCTCGGTGCGGACGTTCGCGCCGGGCCGGTTCGCGGTCAGGTGGGCGAGCGTGTCGAGGGTGCGGCGCTGGGCTTCGGTGGTGTCGAACCGCAGCCCGATCTCGGCCTGGGCGCGGCCGGCGACGACGTTGGCGCGGGTGCCGCCGTCGATGCGTCCGGTGTTGAGTTCGGTGCCGGGCTGTCGGCCCAGGCCGCGGACGGTGATCAGTTGGTCGACCAGTTCGTCGATCGCGGAGAGGCCCTCGGCGGCGTCGTTGCCGGCGTGTGCCTCGCGTCCGGTGACGGTGAGCCGGACCCGGGTGGAGCCGCGGCGGGCGGTCTTCAGGCGGCCGTCGGGGTGGCCGGGTTCGAGGCCGAGGACGGCGGCGGCGCCGCGCAGGTGCCGTTCGACGAGGCGGCGGCCGTCGGGGCTGCCGATCTCCTCGTCGGAGACCACGATCATCCGCACGGGTCGGTGCGGGCGTTGGCCGAGGTCGGCGAGGAGCGCGAACGCGCCTTCGAGGAGGGCGAGTCCGCCCTTCATGTCGAGGATGCCGGGGCCGGTGAGGCGCCCGTCCTGTTCCGCGACGGGCCAGTCGGTGAGGGTGCCGACGGGCCAGACGGTGTCGTGGTGGCCGACCACCAGCAGGTGCGGGAGTTCTTCGTGCCGGCCGGGCCAGTCGAGTACCAGGTGGTCTCCGTGGGCGCAGTTCTCGCGGGTGGCGGTGGCGCCGGTGGCGGCGTAGCCGGTGGCGAGTTCTTCGGCGAGGGTGTTCAGCCGGGGCGCGTCGCCGGACGGGGTTTCGATCCGGGCGAGGTCCGCGCAGCGCTTGCGGACGGCGGCGGTGAGGGTGCGGGCCCTGCTGGTCAGGGTGTGGGGCAGGCCCGGTAGTGCGGCGGTGGCCAACGTTGGTGCCGCTACGGGCAGTTCGTCGGCCGTGGGGGTGGCGGGATGTGGCTCGGGGGCCACGGTATGGCGGCTCACCGTTCACCCCCGGTGGGGCGCGGGGCACTGGGAGGTATGGCCGGGACGGGCGTCGCGGGAATCTGTTGCGGCTTCGGGCTGGACCGTTTCGGGCTGGGTCGTGGTGTCCGATTCGACCTGGGACTGGGCAGCACTGCGTCCTCCTCGCTCGGTCCGCGACCCCGGCTCGGCCCGGGGTCCGGGGACGTCGGTCTCTGTTCCTCGGCACGGACGGGCGCCTCGGCAGGGACCGGGAAGCGAGCCTAGAAGATTCGATCAGCTCCCGGCGAGGTGCCCACCGTCCGCGCACTCGTCGCTCCACCCGTCGTCAAGGCCGTGGAACGGCCGCAGAACCCGGGCCTGGCACGGCGAGCGGGACGCGGTTTCCGAGCGCGTCCGTCTCCCACCTTGGACCCGCGGGGGCGAATCGGCAGCGCGAATCGCCCACGATCGAGCGAACCCCCGTCCGAGGGTGACACCGGATCCGTCTCCAGGAAATCGGTTCGCCGGGCGGCCCGCCGAGCAGCCAGAATCGGTGACGTTCACCCGCCCCCGCGAGGAGTCGCCATGTTGTCCCCCGTCCCGCCGCCCGCCCTCGACAGCCTTCACGGTCTGGCGCTGGGCGATGCCTTCGGTGATCGCTGGTTCCACCCGCCGGTGGACGAGGCGTCGGCGGAGGTCGCGGGCCGGCTGACCAGGCCCGGGCCGTGGCACTGGACGGACGACACGGCGATGGCGCTCGTCCTGGTGCGCCACCTGCGCGACCGCGGCGAGGTCGAACCGGCCGCGCTGGCAAGGGAGTTCGCGCGGGAGTACATGGCGGTGCCGCACCGCAAGTACGGGCCGTCGATGCACCAGGTGCTGCGCGCGGTGCACGCGGGCGAGGACCATCTCGCGGTCACCGGCGCGCTGTTCGGCGGGCAGGGCTCGCACGGGAACGGCGCGGCGATGCGGGTGGCGCCGCTCGGCGCGTGGTTCGCGGACGACTTGGCGGTGGTCGCCGCGCAGGCCGAACGTTCCGCCCGGGCCACCCACGCGCACCCGGAGGCGGTGGCGGGCGCGCAGGCGGTCGCACTGGCCGCGGCGCTGGCGGTCCGCTCGCGCGGCGGTGCGGCGGCTCCCCGGGCCGACTTCCTTCAGGAGGTGGCGGCGCTGCTGCCGGAGTCCGAGGTGCGGTCCGGCCTGCGGATCGCCGCCCGCCTCCCGGCGGAGACCAGCATCCGGCATGCCGCGGTGGTGCTGGGCTCCGGCCACCTGGTCTCGGCGCAGGACACCGTCCCGTTCGCGCTCTGGTCCGCCGCCGGTCACCCGGACGATCTGGTCGAGACCCTCTGGCACACCGTCGCGGGCTGGGGAGACATGGACACCACCTGCGCCGTCGCCGCCGGCGTGGTCGGCGCCCGCACCGGCCTGGCCGGCGTCCCGGCCGCCTGGTCGGCCGCGCAGGAGCCCCTGCCGCCGCTCTGACCCGCACCACGCGAATGCCCCGCTGAGCAACCAGCTCGCCGGGGCACCGTGTTGACGCCGCGTCAGTCGCGTGACCTGCCGAACAGCAGCCGGTAGACGATGAGCAGGGCGAGGGCGCCGGCGATCGCGGAGATCCACGTGGGCAGGTCGAAGAAGTGCACGTTGATCGACTTGTGCAGGAACTTCGAGGAGAGCCACCCGCCGATGAACGAGCCGGCGATCCCAATCAGCGTGGTGATGACGATGCCGCCCGGGTCCTTGCCGGGGAGCAGCAGCTTGGCGATGGCTCCGGCGAGGAGCCCAAGGATGATCCAACTGACGATGCCCATGCCGTTCTCCTGCCCTTCGCCACGAGGGCCAATCCCGTCGCGCTTCTCCTCCACAAGGACGACTGGCGCAACCGTTCGGTTCCGGCCGCGGCGCGCGCGGGGTGCGGTAGCGTCCGGGGGACGAAAGGGGTGGCGGGGTGCGGTGGAAGGTGTACGGGGAGCGCCCGGTGTACCAGGACCCGTGGCTGAACGTGTGGGTCGCGGATGTCGAACTGCCGGACGGGCAGCGCTTCGAGCACCACGTGGTGAAGCTGCGCCATCTCGCGGTGGCGGCGGTGGTGAACGACCGTGCCGAGGTGCTGATGCTGTGGCGGCACCGGTTCATCACCGACACCTGGGCGTGGGAACTGCCGATGGGCCTGGTGGAGGCCGGTGAGGACCCGGCGGCCGCGGCGGCCCGGGAGGCGCTGGAGGAGACCGGCTGGCGGGTGTCGGACGTACGCCCGCTGATCTACGCCCAGCCGGCCGCGGGCATCACCGACTCCGAGCACTTCGTGTTCCGCGCCGAACCGGCCGAGTTCACCGGCCCGCCCACCGAACAGAACGAGTCCGACCGAATCGCGTGGGTCCCGCTGTCCGAGCTGCGCGCCCTGGTGGCCCGCCGCGAGATCGTCAGCAGCGCCACCCTGGTCGGGGTGCTCGCGCTGCTGCTCGACGAGGCCGCCTGACGGCGGTCAACTCCCGGGCGGCGGATCTACGGCGACCAGGCCGGCGTCGTAGGGCAGCGGGCCGTTGCCGAGCAGTGGCAGAACGACCCAGCCGACCCGGCCGGTCACCGCGGCCTCGTCGACCCAGCCGTAGGCGCGGGAGTCCTCCGCCACCTCGGAGTGGTCGCCGATGACGAACAGCTTGCCGGGCGGGACGAGTTGGGCCGCCGCGGTCGCCTGCCCGCGGCCGTCGGCGGAGCAGCAGGGGCTGGCGGGCCGGTCCTGGCCGCGCCCGGTGGGCAGGTCCACGCGGAACCACTGGCCGTCAGGGCGGCAGCGAACGACACCGCCGGCACCCCGAGCACCCCGAGCGCAACTCGCCACCAGTGTCTGCGCATTCGCGCCGGCACCATCGTTCGCCCCCTCACCGACCGGCCCCGTGTGGCGGTGAGCGTGACGGTTCAAATGATCTTCTGTCAAATCTCCTGTGCGTGACCCGTCGCGGTCGCCGTCCAGTGGATCAGCGCGTGCACGTGGCGGACCAACCCCCGGGCGTGGCGGCGGGCTTGGGTGGGCCAGTGGGAGCCGCGGGCGAGGCCGTCGGCGAGGAACTCCAGGGTGGTGAGCTCGGCGGCGCACAGCTCGGCGACCCGCGCGGCGGCGGTGTGCGGCGACAGTCCGCGGTGCACCTCCAGGGCGCGCACCATCCCGCTCCCGGCGCCGAGGTCGCCGATCCAGCAGACCAGGTGCTGGAAGCGCGCCAACAGGTCGGCGAGCTGCGGGTGGCGGTACAACTGCTCGGGGAGGTCGAGGCCGTGGGCGAGTTCCACCCAGTGGGCGGCGCACCGTACCGCGCCGTCGCGGCCGTACTGGGTCAGGTACTGCGGGACGGTCGGGACGCTCGGCCCGGCGCCCAGCCGGGCGAGTGAACTGTCCAGGTGGGACCGGAAGTCGGCGCCGCAGCGGTTCTGCCAGTCGGGTCCGGCGAGCGTCGCGCTGTCCCGCCAGAGCCCCTCGAACGCCCGCACCAGCGCGGAGCCGTCCTCGCTCCGCACGGCCGGTACCTGGCCGCCGGTGGTCAGTGCCCGGAGTGCGCCGACGGTCCGCCGGGCCGTGTCGCCCGGTTCGTCCAGTTCGATGTGCTCGTCGAGGATCCGGGTCAGCACCAGCCATTTGGTGGCGGCCCGCAGTCCGGGCCCGGCGGGGACGTCGCCCCAGCTGCGGGCGGCGAGGTCCAGGTGTCCCCGGTCGAGGCAGCGGGCGGCGGCGGCCGCGTCCAGGACGCCGGTGCCGGTGAGCCAGTGCGCGATCTCGGCGCGCAGCGCGTCGGTGTGCGGGTGCGGCGTCAACAGGGGTGTCCGGGCGAGCAGTTCGGCCATCGGCCCGGTCGGTGCGAGGTACGCGCTGGCTGGGCTCATGACGGCTGGTTCCTCCGCCGCTCGGGGGCGTTCGACGTGACGAAGTCTGGTCGAACGCCCCCGAGTTGCGGTGCAGAACCGGCGGCCGTTCCCCCGCCCGGCCGATCCACCCGTTCATCCGATCATGCGCCCGGCGCCTCGGTGTCAGCTCCGCCGGAGCGTGCACTGCCCGTCGTGGCACGCCCGTCGCAGCCGTCCCCGGGAGAGCGTCTGCGCCAGGCCGATCGCCCAGCACATCGGGCAGCCGCGCAGCGCGACCAGCCCGAGCGGCGCCAGCAGCAGGGAGACAGGTCCGGCCACCGGGAGCAGCGCGAATCCGACGACGATCGCGCCGAACCCGAGGCCGCCGCGCATCAGATGACGTGTCAGGGTGGCGCTGGCGAAGTCGCCGGGCCGGCTCATCGGGGGCCTGCGAGTTCGGCCCGGACGGCGGCCCGGGCGCGGTGCAGCCGGGACTTCATCGCGGCGGTGCTCAGCCCGAGCGCCTCCGCGACCGCCCGGCCGCCGTACCCCTGCAGGTCACGCATGATCAGCACCCGCCGCTGGTCGGCGGGCAGCGCGGCGATCGCCGCGGCGACCCGTTCGGTGTCCAGCCGCCGCAGCGCCTCCTGCTCGGCGGAGTCCGCCTCCCCGGCCGGCGCCTCGGGCGCGGCCGGTGCGGGGCGGACCCGCCGCAGGCACTCGTTGCGGACGATCCGGAACAGCCAGGAGGCGAGCGCGCCGGTGGCCCGCAGCATGCCGATCCGGCGGTAGAGGATGATCAGCGCCTCTTGCGCGGCGTCCTCCGCGTCCTCGGGGCTGGCGCACAGCGAGTGGGCGAACCGCCGCACCGTGGGGTGGGCGCCCGCCACCAGCGCGTCGATCGACTCGGGGTCGCCGCAGCGGGCCGCGGCTATCACTTCCTCGGGCGGCCAGGACGTCTCAACCACGCTTGCCCCGCTTCGACTTGAGCACGAGGACGCAGGTGCACAGCAGTACCGCGCCGGCGCCGATGGCGATGGCCACCACCATGAGGTTCCTCCGAGCTGTCGTGTCCGGCGGCCGTCCGCCGGTACGTGTGCCCGTAAGAGGGGGCGGCCGCCGAAAAGGATTCAGCCCCGATCGCCCCGGCCCGTCTCAGTTCTCGCGTTCGGCCTTGCTGCGCTCCACGCAGAATTCGTTCCCCTCGATGTCGGCCAGCACGGCCCAGCCGGTGCCGTCGGCGTTGCGCCGGTCGTCGACCAGCGTCGCGCCCAGGCCGAGCAGCCGGGTGACTTCCTCGTCCCGGGTTCGGTCCTGCGGCTGGAGGTCGACGTGCAGCCGGTTCTTGCCGGCCTTGGCCTCCGGCACCCTGATGAACAGCAGGTTCGCGCCCGCGATCAGCGCCTCCGGGTCTCCGGGGAAGTCCTCGGGCTGCAGCGGCTGTTCGAGCACCTGCGCCCAGAAGGAGCCGAGGGTGTAGGGGTCGAGGCAGTCAATGGTCACATGACGAATTACAGAGCTCATATGACAAATCGTCACCCTCCATATCGCCTGCCCGCAACGGCATTTACGCTCTGCCGACATGCCCCCGTTCGGCCCGAAATGCCCGTTTTATATTGATTCGCCAGCCTACGATCCCGGCATTCCCGAACAGCGAACGGAGGACGGCCGCAATGGCGCGTCGATGGTGGGTCGGATTGATCGTTGCAGGCGGATTGGCGGCCGCCAGTCTCCCGATGCTGGGGCCTCAGCAGGCCCAAGCGGCACCGGGCGACCCGTTCCCGGCGGGCCCTGCCCTGGTGTTCGTCGCACAGGGCCCGGCCCGCGGCGAGCCCACGACGCTGTACGAGGCGGTGCAGGGTCCGGGTCAGATCGTCTTCGTGAAGCAGGGCACCGCCGCATTCGGCTACAACGCCATGGGTTTCCACCTGGCCGACATGTTCCTGTACGCGATCAACGAGAACAACGGCCTGGTGCGGATCGGCCAGGACGGCGCGGCCACCAACCTCGGCCAGGTCGGTCTGCCGTCGAACGCGGCCAACTACAACCAGGGCACCTTCGGCGAGGGAGCCACCAGCGACCTGCTGTACGTCCGCCTGGCCGTCACCGACCGCAACCTGTACGCGGTCAACGTGGTCACCCACACCACGACCCACATCGCGCTGAACGCCGACGTGCCGAACCTGTCGGACTTCGTCCACACGCAGGGCTACATCTGGGGCGTGTACGGGCCGACCAACCGGATCTACCGGATCAACCCGACCACCGGCGAGGTCATCAACTTCGCCGCACCCAAGCTGCCCACCGACCCGTTCGGCGCCCAGTGGGTGTACGGCAACGGCAACATCGGCATCTCCGACAATGTCACTGGCAGGGTCTTCCAGCTCAAGCTGGTGAACCCGGGCTCCGCGACCCCGTCGGCGATCCTCGTCTCGTCCACCCCCGGCCCCGCCTCCACCCAGAACGACGGCGCCTCCTACCCCGGTCTGCCCGTCGACCTGGGGATCACCAAGTCCGGGCCCACCGACTGGAGCCCCAACCAGACGCTGACCTACACCCTCACGGTGACCAACCACGGGCCCGGCGACTCCTCCGGCTTCATCGTCAACGACGAACTGCCGGGCACCGTGCTCAACCCGACCACCCCCACGGACGGTTGCACCATCACCGTGGACCCGGACGGCCACCACTTCCTGGAGTGCGCGGGAGCCCCGCTCGCCAACGGGAGCCACACCGGCATCGTGGTGACCGGCACCGCGCCGGCCGAGGCGGGCACCGACTGCACCACCGACGGGATCAGCAACACCACTGAGATCATCGGCAACGAGTCGAACCCGAACCTCTCCAACAACACCTCGACCTCCACCGGCGGCACGGGCGGCACGGGCGGCACCGGCGGCACGGGCGGCACAGGCGGCACGGGCGGCACAGGCGGCACCGGCGGCACAGGCGGCACAGGCGGCACCGGCGGCACCGGCGGCACAGGCGGCACAGGCGGCACTGGCGGCACAGGCGGCACAGGCGGCACAGGCGGCACCGGCGGCACAGGCGGCACCGGCGGCACCGGCGGCACCGGCGGCACCGGCGGCACCGGCGGCACCGGCGGCACGGGCGAACCCTCGTTCTCCATCTCCAAGAACGCCTCGATCGAGGCCCCGAACTTCGCCGGCCCCGGTGACCGGGTGAAGTACACCGTCACCATCCACAACACCGGGCTGATCGACTACCCGGCGGCCCACCCGGCGTCGTTCACCGACAACCTGACCGACGTGCTGGACGACGCGACGCTCGACCCGGCGTCCCTCACCGGTGGCGCCCAGTCCGTCAACGGCAGCATCACCTGGTCCGGCCCGCTGGCCGTGGGCGAGACCCACGTCGTCACCTACGAGGTGGTGGTCAACAACCCGGGCACCGGTGACCACGTGCTGCGCAACGCGGCTGTCCCCGGCGCCACCGGCCACTGTGCGGAGATCTGCTCGCGGGTCACGCGCGTCGCCGAGTACTCGCTGAGCAAGAGCGCCGAGCCGACCTCGGTCGCCCCCGGCGGCATCGTCACCTACGCGCTGACCGTCACCAACACCGGCGACGTCCCGTTCGGCAACGGCCCCGGCTCGGCGCCCGCGGTGCACATCACCGATGACCTGACCGGCGTCCTCGACAACGCCACGTACAACAACGACGCCAGCGACGGCGGCACCCTGACCGGCGACACGCTGACCTGGGACCTGAGCGTGCCGGTCGGCGGCAGCGTGATCGTCACCTACTCGGTCACGGCCGACCAGGACGTCCCGGCCGGCGCCAAGCTGACCAACCTGGCCGCGCCCGACCACTTCGGCCACTGCACCACGGCGGCCGACTGCACCACCAGCACCCCGGTCATCCCGCCCGCGGCGTTCACCGTCTCCAAGGCCGTCTCGACCAACACGGCGGACCCGGGCGACAAGGTCACCTACACCGTCACCGTCACCAACACCGGCGGCTCGGACTTCACCGACGCCGACCCGGCCTCCTTCACCGACAACCTCGCCGACGTCCTGGACGACGCCACCTACAACAACGACGCCACCAACGGCGCGACCGTCACCGGTGACCTCCTGACCTGGTCCGGCCCGCTGGCAGTCGGCGCGAGCACCACCATCACCTACAGCGTGACCGTCAACGACCCCGACACGGGCAACATGGTCCTGCGCAACCTGGCCACCCCCGGCGACGACGGCACCTGCGCCGGCACCTGCGCCACCGAGACGACGGTCGTCAGCCCGTCGCCCAGCCCGACCCCGAAGCCCAAGCCCAGCAAGCCCCACCACAAGGGTGAGAAGGGCGAGCACGAGCGCCTGCCCGAGACCGGTTCGGACCTCACCGTCCCGGCCGCGGTCGCTGCCGGCCTGCTGCTGCTCATCGGTGGCGGACTGCTCTGGTGGCGCCGGAAGGGGCAGCGCCACTGACCTCCGACCGCTGACCACTGACTGATCGACCGGGCGGGTCCGTCTCAACGACGGGCCCGCCCCCGGTATTTCACCCACCAGGGACAGTAAAATGTTACTGTTCGGCGCATGTCGCTCCCGCTTCCGCACCCCGAGGTGAAGGCCGAACTCGACCGCCTCACCGCCGAGTTCTTCGACGCCTTCGACAACCGCGACGGCCGCCCCGCCGACGTCGCCCGGCTGCGCCGCCTGATGCTCCCCGGCAGCATCATCGTGATCACCGCGCCCCGGTACCTCACCCTCACCCTCGAAGAGTTCATCGAACCCCGCGAACTCCTGTTCTCCAGCGGCCGGTTGACCGAGTTCCACGAGTGGGAGACCAGCGAGAACACCGAGATCGCCGGCTCCGTCGCCAGCCGCATGCTCGAGTACCGCAAGTCCGGCCTGCTCGACGGCGAACGCTACGAAGGCGGCGGCACCAAGACCATGCAGTTCGCCCGCACCCCCGACGGTTGGCGCATCACGGCCTTCGCCTGGGACGACGATCCGCAGCCGTAGTCCCGTCCCCGGGTCCGGGGCCGCGGCGGGCCTGTGCCACAGTCGTCCCGGAGGTGGCCAGGATGGTCGGGCGGGTACTGGTGGTGGACGACGACGCGGCGATCCGGCGGAGTCTGGAGCGGGGGTTGCGGCTGAGCGGTTTCGCCGTGGCGCTCGCCGCGGACGGGCCCGGCGCGCTCGCACAACTCACGGACGCGCCACCGGACGTCGTGGTGCTCGACGTGGGCCTGCCGGGCCTGGCGGGCACCGAGGTGTGCCGGACGCTGCGGGCCCGCGGCGACGACACCCCGGTGCTGATGCTGTCCGCGCTGGACGAACTCGCCGACCGGGTGGCCGGGTTGCAGGCCGGGGCGGACGACTACCTGGTCAAGCCGTTCGCCCTCGAGGAGCTGGTGCTCCGCCTGCACGCCCTGCTGCGCCGCCGGCCGCCCCAGCCCTCCGGCCTGCTCCGGGTGGGCCCGCTGCGGATCCACCCGGAGACCCGCGAGGCGTTCTGGGAGGACGACGAACTCCGGCTCACCCGGCGCGAGTTCGAGCTGCTCACCCAGTTCGCCCGCAACCCGGGCATCGTGCTCTCCCGGGAACTGCTGCTGGACCGGGTCTGGGGCTACGACTTCGACGTCCGCAGCGACGCCGTCGACACCTTCGTCTCCTACCTGCGCCGGAAGCTGGAGGCGTCCGGGCAGCGGCCCCGCCTGATCCACACCGTGCGCGGCGTCGGCTTCGTCCTGCGCGTCCCCGACTCCGGTGAGGGCGGCGCGCGTTGAAGCTCTCCACCCGGATCGCGCTCGGCGCCGCGCTGCTGGTGCCGCTGCTGGTGACCGCCGCCGCGGCCCTGCTGCTGCCACTGGTCAACGCCGACCTGCACCGCCGCCAGGACGCCCAACTGGGCGACCGCGCCGCCGCGTTGCTCCCGAACGCCCGCGCCCTGCTGGCCGCCGGCAGCAAGGGCAGGCCGAAGGCCGAGCAGAACCAGCAGCGCAAGCTGCTCGACGCCGCCCTGGACGCGGGCGTCCGCGTCACGACCGCCGACGGCTCCGTCCTGCTGGCGGCCGGATCACAGCCCGACGATCCCCAACTGCTGCCCGCCGCCGGCACCGTGACGGTCCACGAGCGGGGCAACGCCTGGCGGGTCCTGACGGTGAAGCTGAACAGCGGGGACACCACCGGCACGCTGTGGGTGCTCTCCCCGGCCGGGCAGCCGGCCGAGGAACTGCGGGCGGTGCGGCAGCGGGTGCTACTGGTGGCGCTGGTGGCGGCGCCGCTCTCCGGCCTGATCGCCTTCGCACTGGCCGAACGCGCCACCCTGCCGCTGCGCCGGCTGGGCCGCCGGGCGGCCGTGCTGGACCCGCGGACCGGGCACGCGGTGTTCGCACACTCCCGCACGGGCACCGCCGAGGTGGACGAACTCTCCGGTGCGATTGCCCTGTTGCTGTCCCGGTACGACGAGCAGGCGGCCCGCACCGCACAGGCCCTGGACACCGCGCGCTCGTTCTCCTCCGCCGCCTCGCACGAACTGCGCACCCCGCTGATGAGCCTGCGCACCAACCTGGACATCCTCTCCACGCACCCGGACCTGCCGGAGGCCGAACGCGCCGAGATCCTGGCCGAGTTGCAGCAGGACCACGCCCGCACGGTGGACCTGCTGAGCGCCCTGTCCACGCTCGCCCGGGGAGACCTGGTGGAGGTTTCCGCGTTCGCCCCGGTGGACTTCGCCGAGCTGGTCGACGCCGCCGTCGAGCAGGCCCGCCGCCGCCACCCGGGGGCCGTCTTCCGCACCGAACTCCCTTCGGAGGTACGGGTGTTCGGCTGGGAGGCGGGCCTGCGCATCCTGCTCGACAACCTGCTCGGCAACGCCGCCGTGCACGGCCGCACCGCCGAACGGCCCGCCGAGGTGGACGTCCGGCTGCGGATCGAGGGCGGCGCCGCGCACCTCACCGTCGACGACCGCGGCCCGGGCATCCCGCCCGCCGAACGCGCCGCCGTCTTCCACCGCTTCCACCGCCGCCCGGACAGCCCGGGCTCCGGCCTCGGCCTCACCCTGGTCGCCCAACAGACCGCCCTGCACCGCGGCTCCGTCACCGCCACCACCCGCCCCGATCCCCCGGGTTGCCGCCTCGACCTCCGCCTCCCGCTGCTCCGCGAGCACGCCCCCGCGCCCGAACTCCCCGCTCCCCGCGCCTGGTTGACCGCGGCGGAGGAGCCGGCGGAGACAGCTTCCTGACCGGGCGGGCGTTCCACAGGGTTTCCACAAGAAGCCCCCGTACGGTCGCGTCCACGGCCGGGCGGTCCGGCCGTGAGAAGTGGGAAGGGGACTGCCATGCGGATCAACCGGACGGTCGCCGCGGCCGGAGTGCTCACACTGGCGGGCGCGCTGCTGGCGGCGGGGCCCGCACAGGCGGCGAACGGGTCGGCGCCGAAGGGCGACGGGGCGAAGTCGATCTGCAAGCGGCTGCCGAAGACCGAGGAGAAGATCGACAAGGCGCTCACCCGGCTGCACGGTGACGCGAGCGTGAACGGCTCGATCGCCCACCTGGAGCAGCGGGTGGACAACGCCAAGAAGGCCGGCCACACCGAGGTCGAGAAGTACCTGAACGACCGCCTGACGGCGCGTCGCGGCCTGGTGTCGACCCTGGACACCCGCAAGGCGGACCTGAAGTCGGTCGCGGACTGGTGCGCGAAGAACGCCCCGGCGGCCTCCAAGTGACCCGTCGCCCCACCGCCGCGGCCGCCGCACTGGCCGCGCTCGCGCTGGCCTCGGCGGCCCTGCTGACGGCCTGCGGCCCGACCGCGGCGCCCGCCGACGGGCCGGACGGCTCGCAGGTCCAGCAGATGCAGCAGAAGGTGGACGCGGCGGACAGCGCCGCCGCCCAGGCCGACGAGAACGCCGGCCAGGACAACTGAACCCACCCCGAGAACCCCGGTGGCCCGTGCTCTCCCCGGAGCGCGGGCCACCGGTTTTTTGCCGCTTTCTCGGCTGGCGAGACAGAAGTGCTCAGCATTCGATCAGAGCGTGGCGGAACTTGACGCGCCGCCACCGCGTCCTGAAGCATCGGCGGCATGAACCCCGGCACCTTCCTGGTCTGCCGCCTGCACGTCGATCTGCGACGCCAGGCGAGCGACATGTGTGCCTGTTGACCTTCCCTCGGTAACCTCCGCACGCCCCTGTGAGTCGAGCCAGGGCCGTCGCGCGATCCCACGCAGCACCCCCCGAATCCGCCCGTCCGGCGGTACGCCCACCTGCCTTCCAGCCGCCCGCCGAGCTCCGGCGACGGCTGCCCCGGCACTCCCCGGAGGAGACCCATGCCAGCCGTCCCGGCCGCCCCCGTACTCGATGCCCCCGCCCGCCCGCCGCTGTCGCCGAACGCGCTGCGCCGGATCGTCCGCGACCTGGCCGAACGCCCGGAGCGCTGGCTGCACCGGGTGCGGCTGGCCGCCGAGGACCGGTGGTACGAGCGGCTGGAACTGGCGCAGGACTACGAGGTGTGGCTGATCAGCTGGCTGCCGGGGCAGTCGACGGGGTTCCACGACCACGGCGGCTCGCGCGGGGCGTTCACGGTGGCGCTGGGCGAGCTGGAGGAGCTGGCGCTGGCCGGTCCGGAGCACGGCCTGACCTCGCGCCGGCTGACGGCGGGCGCCGAGCGGGCGTTCGGGCCGCAGTACCTGCACGATGTGCGCAACACCTCGCCGGGGCCGGCGGTGACGCTGCACGCGTACTCGCCGCCGCTGAGCGAGATGTCCCGGTACGAGCTGCGGGCCGGCGGCCTGGTGCGCACGGCGACGGAAGGACCGGAGCAGTGGTGACGACGGTGGATCAGCTGGTGGCGCGGGCCCGCGCGGGCCTCGAGCGGCCGGGGCCGGAGCAGGCGTGGGCGGCGGTGACGGCCGGCGCACGGTTGGTGGACATCCGTCCGGCCGCACAGCGTGCCCGGGAGGGTGAGATTCCGGGTGCGCTGATCATCGAACGGAACGTGCTGGAGTGGCGTCTCGACCCGACGGGCAGTCACCGGATTCCCGAAGCAACCGGACACGACGTGCCGTGGATTGTAGTCTGCTCGGAGGGCTACGCCTCCTCTCTCGCGGCAGCCTCGCTACGGGAGTTGGGCCTGTTCAGGGCGACCGACCTGGACGGCGGGTTCGTGGCCTGGGCTGCGGCCGGCCTGCCCACCCGTTCGGTGGATCAAGGTTTGCGGTGACCGGCTCATGGGAAGCCGGACAGACGTATTCAGATCAGTGTTCGATTATTCGCTCGGCCATCGCTAGGACCCTTCCGTGATCAGATTCGAGGGCGCCGCCAAGCGCCACCCCGACGGCACGGTTGCCGTCCGAGGCCTGGACCTCGACGTACCGGCGGGCCGGACCACGGTCCTGGTGGGCCCGTCCGGCTGCGGCAAGACCACCATCCTGCGGATGGTCAACCGGATGGTGGTGCCGACCGGAGGCAAGGTCCTTCTTGACGGCACCGACGTCGCCACCCTGCCGGCGGCCCAACTGCGGCGCGGCATCGGGTACGTCATCCAGCAGGCCGGACTGTTCCCGCACCGCCGGGTGATCGACAACGTGGCCACCGTGCCGCGGCTGCTCGGCTGGGACCGCAAGCGGGCCCGGGCCCGGGCGGCGGAGCTGCTGGAGCTGGTCGGCCTGCCGCCGGAGACCGCCCGCCGATACCCGGCGCAGCTCTCCGGCGGCCAGCAGCAACGCGTCGGTGTGGCAAGGGCGTTGGCGGCGGATCCGCCGGTGCTGCTGATGGACGAGCCGTTCAGCGCGGTCGATCCGCTGGTGCGCGCCGGGCTGCAGGAGGAACTGCTGCGCCTACAGGCCGAGTTGGGCAAGACGGTGCTGTTCGTGACGCACGACATCGAGGAGGCGGTACGGCTCGGCGACCGGGTGGTGGTGCTGCGCGAGCACGGCGAGATCGCCCAACTCGCGGACCCGCACACCCTGTTGACCGCCCCGGCGGACGCGGGGGTGGCCGCCTTCCTGGGCCGCGACCGGGGCCTGCGCGGCCTGGGTCTGCGCCCGGCCGCCGACGTCCCGCTCGCCAAGCTCGAACCGGCCTACGACGACTGGGCGTTGACGCTCGACGCGGACGGCCGCCCGGAGCACTGGGTGCGCGGCGACCGGCGCCACCCGGTGCCGGTGTTCGCCCCGGCCCGGGACAACCTGCGCTCGGCACTGGACGCCGCGGTGCTGGCCCCGTCGGGCCACGCCGTGGCGGTGGACGCCGAGGGCCGGGCGATCGGCACCGCGAGCCGGGCCGCCGTGGTAGCCGCGCTCGCCGAGCCGGGGACGGACACGCACGAGGCGGGGGCGCAGGTGAACCATGCTGGACGGTGAGCCGCTGGTGCGCTGGCACTGGCTCGGCGACCACCTGGGCTACCTGGCCGGCCTGACGGGCGACCACGCGGTGATCGCGCTGGTCCCGGTACTGATCGGCCTGCTGCTGGCGGTGCCGCTGGGCCTGGCCTGCACCCGCTATCCGCGGCTGTACCAGCCGCTCGCGGCGGTTTTCAACGTGGTGTACGCGCTGCCCTCGCTGGCGGTGTTCGTGGTGCTGATCCCGTACACCGGGCTGGCCACCCGGGAGACCGTGATGGTGCCGCTGACGTTCTACGCGCTGGCGGTGCTGCTGCCGACCACGGTGGACGGGCTGCGGGCCGTGCCGGAGCCGGTGCGGCAGGCCGCCACGGCGATGGGCTATGGGCCGTGGCGCAGGCTGGCCGCCGTCGAACTCCCGGCCTCCGTACCGTACTTGATAGCGGGCCTGCGGGTCGCCGCGGTGTCCTCGATCTCGCTGGCGGCGGTCGGCGCGCTGATCGGCCGGGGCGGGCTCGGCTACCTGTTCGTGGACGGCTTCCAGCGGACCTTCCCGACTCCGATCCTGGCCGGGATCGTGCTGGTGGCGCTGCTGGCGCTGGTCTGCGACCTGCTGCTGGTCGCGGCCCGCCGGGTGCTGGCGCCGTGGGCGGCGGGGGTGGCGCGGTGAACTGGTTCGGCTGGCTGCACGACTTCTTCGCCGACCCGGCGCACCGGAGCGGGCCCGACTCGATCCTCAACCGCGTCCTGGAACACCTGGTGTTCTCCGCCGAGGCGCTGGCGCTCGCCACGCTGCTCGCGGTGCCGCTGGGCCTGCTGATCGGCTACACCGGGCGCGGCCTGTTCCTGGTCACGGCGCTGACCGGCGTCGCCCGCGCGCTGCCCACCCTGGGCCTGGTCACGCTGGCGGTGCTGCTCGCGGGCGTCGGCGACACCGCGGTGCTGCTCCCGCTGACGGCGCTCGCCGCGCCGCCGCTGCTGGTGGCCACCGCGGAGGGCATCCGCGGCACCGACCCGGACGTCCGCGACGCGGCCCGCGGCATCGGCCTGACCCACCCGCAGACGCTCTTCCAGGTCTGCCTCCCGTCCGCTCTGCCCACCCTGCTCGCGGGTGCCCGCACCGCCGCCGTCCAGGTGATCGCCACCGCCACCGTCGCCGCCTACGTCGGCCTCGGCGGCCTCGGCCGCTACGTCATCGACGGCCTCGCCACCCGCAACTTCCCCACCACTGTCGGCGGCGCCCTCCTGGTGGTCCTGCTCGCCGTCGCCGTCCAGCTCCTTTTCGCCCTGCTCATCCGGCACGCGACGCCACGCGGCGCGCGCACCGCCCCTGTTGACGAACCCGCGGGCCTGCCCGCACTTGCAAAGGACTCGATATGACTTCCCGTCCGGTCAGAACCGCCGTCGCCGTCGCCGCGCTGATGCTCGGCGCGGCGGCCTGCTCCTCCTCCGGCGGGGGCGACCCGTTGGCCGCGAAGTCCCCTGCCGCGCCCGGTGGTTCGGGGAAGACCGTGGTGGTGGGATCGGCGAACTTCCCGGAGAACGTGCTGCTGGCGTCGATCTACTCGCAGGCGTTGCGGGCGAAGGGGGTGAAGGTCGAGGAGAAGTTCAACATCGGGAGCCGGGAGGTGCTGTACGGGCAGTTGCAGTCCGGTGCGCTGACGGTGCTGCCGGAGTACAACGGTGCGCTGCTCGGGTACCTGGACGCCAAGTCGACGGCGACCGGCAAGGACGCGGTGAACAGTGAGCTGGCGTCCAAGCTGCCGGCGGCGCTGGGGATACTCGACTCGGCGCCGGCCGAGGACAAGGACTCGCTGACGGTCACCCAGGAGACGGCCGACAAGCTGGGTGTGAAGTCGATCGCCGATCTCGCGGGCAAGGCGCAGGACCTGGTGGTGGGTGGCCCGCCGGAGTTCAAGTCGCGGCGGGAGCAGCAGTTCAAGGACGTGTACGGGGTCACCTTCAAGGAGTGGAAGCCGACCGCGGACACCACCGCCAACGCGCTCAAGGACGGCACCGTCCAGGTCGGCAACGTGTTCACCACCGACCCGAAGATCGTCCAGCTGAAGCTGGTGTCGCTGAGCGACCCGAAGAACCTGTTCAGCTCGCAGAACGTCACTCCGCTGGTGAACAAGACGGGCATCGACCCGACCGGGGCGGCCGCGCTGAACGCGGTCTCGGCGAAGCTGGACACCGCCGGGCTGACGGCGCTGATGAAGCGCGTCGCGGTGGACAAGGAGGACCCGTCGGCGGTCGCCAAGGACTGGCTGAAGAGCAACGGCCTGAACTGACCCGCGCCGCCCGTCGGCCCCGCACCCCTCGGCCTCGGGTGCGGGGCCGACGGCATGTCAGGACACCTGGTGGGACGGACAGTTAGGAGTCTTGACAGATGAGTGGTCCAGACCAACCATGGGAGCGTTGTTTTCCCGACCGGAAACGCATCGTGGGGGTGTGACCACCGGCCGGGGCTTCGTACGCCCCGCACCACCCCGGCACTCCCTGTACCAGGCCGACCACCCTTGCCCCGTGCCCGAACTGCGGCACGAGGCCATCCACCCATGCCTGATGGAGCCTCGATGCGCCTTCACCGACCACTCCAAGCGCTGCTCGCCACGGGCGCGATGGCGGCCGCCTCGCTGGGGCTGATCTCCGCCCCCGCGCAGGCCGCCACTCCGCTGCCGCAGCATGTCTTCGCGCCGTACTTCGAGTCCTGGACGGGCGAGAGCCCGGCCGCGCTGGCCTCCCAGTCCGGCGTCAAGCACCTCACCATGGCGTTCCTGCAGGCCGCCACCAAGGGCTCCTGCACCGCGCTGTGGAACGGCGACACCACGATGCCGGTGTCCAACTCCGTGTTCGGCGCCGACATCGCGACCATCCGTGCCAACGGCGGCGACGTGATCCCGTCCTTCGGCGGCTACACCGCCGACAACACGGGCACCGAGATCGCCGACTCGTGCACCGACGTCAACCAGATCGCCGCCCAGTTCGAGAACGTCATCACCACCTACGACGTCTCCCGGATCGACCTGGACATCGAGGACAACTCGCTGACCAACACGGCCGGCATCGACCGCCGCAACAAGGCGATCAAGATCGTCGAGGACTGGGCCGCCGCCAACGGCCGCTCCATCCAGTTCAGTTACACGCTGCCGACCACCACCACCGGCCTGGCCTCCAGCGGCCTCGCGGTGCTGAAGAACGCCGTCACCAACAACGCGCGCATCGACGTCGTCAACATGATGACGTTCGACTACTACGACAACCAGCCGCACGACATGGCCGCGGACACCCAGACCTCCGCGCAGGGCCTGTACAACCAGCTGGCGAAGCTGTACCCGACCAAGACCTCCGCCCAGATCTGGGGCATGATCGGCATCATCGAGATGCCCGGCATCGACGACTTCGGCGCCGCCGAGACCTTCACCGTCGCCAACGCCACCACGGTCTACAACTGGGCCGTCTCCAAGGGCATCAACACGCTGTCCTTCTGGGCGCTGCAGCGCGACAACGGCGGCTGCGCCGGCACCGGCGGCCGTGACGACTGCTCAGGCATCGCGCAGAACAAGTGGGACTTCAGCCACATCTTCTCGCAGTTCACCAGCTCGACCGTGCCGGCGAACGACTTCTCGGTGGCGCTCAGCCCGGCCACCGGCTCGGTCGTGGCGGGGTCCTCGACCTCGACGACCGTCAACACGGCCGTCACCTCCGGCACCGCGCAGAGCGTCAACCTGTCGGTGGCCACCCAGCCCGTGCCGGGCCTCAACGCCTCGCTGAGCGCCTCCACCGTCACCGCCGGCGGCTCCGCCACGCTGAACGTCTCCACCACCTCGGCCGTGCCGAACGGCAGTTACCCGCTGACCGTGACCGGCACCGGCGCGAGCGGCACCCACTCGGCGACGTACACGCTGACCGTCACCGGCGGCACCACCGCCTCCGACTTCTCGCTGTCGCTCTCCCCCGCCGCGGGCAGCGTGCAGGCCGGCTCCTCCGCCACCAGCACGATCAACACGGCCGTCACCTCCGGCACCGCCCAGGCCGTCGGCCTGTCGGTCTCCGGCGCCCCGGCCGGCGTCACCGCCACCGTCAGCCCGGCGAGCGTCACCGCCGGCGGCTCCGCCACGCTGAACGTCGCCACCACCGCCTCGGCGGCCCCGGGCACCTACAACCTGACCGTCACCGGCACCGGCGCGGGCCAGACCCACACCGCGACGTACGCGCTGACCGTCACCGGCGTCACCCCGCCCACCGGCCTGGTCAACGGTGACTTCGAGTCCGGCAGCCTCGCCCCGTGGACCTGCCAGAGCGGCGCCGCCGTCGTCGGCAGCCCCGTGCACAGCGGCTCCAAGGCGCTCCAGGTCACCCCGACCGCCGGCACCACCGGTGAGTGCGACCAGACCGTCGCCCTCGCCCCGAACCACTCGTACACCCTGACCGCCTGGGTCCAGGGCCCGTACTCCTACGTCGGGGTCACCGGCGGCGCCACCGCCTCCACCTGGGCCAACGGCAGCTCCTGGACCAAGGTGAGCGTCCCGTTCACCACCGGCGCCAGCGGCACCGTCACGGTCTACCTGCACGGCTGGTACGGCCAGGGCGCGGTCTACGGCGACGACTTCTCCATCGCCTGACGCTCCCCGATCAATGAAACGGCCGCACCCGGGCGGTGGCTCCTTCCCCGCCACCGGCCGGGCGCGGCCCGTTGTCCCCGGTTCCGCTCGCCGCGGTGCGGCCGACACACCCGATTGACTACCTAGCGTGTCGATGTGCTCACCGTCCGCGAATCTACTGTGGGCATATGAGACGACTAAATCCCACCGTGCGCGCAGCGTGCGCGGTTGCTCTGAGTTCCGGTCTGGTCGTGGCCGTGCCCGCCGCCTTCGCGGCCCGGGCACTGCCGTCGGCGGTGCAGGGCCCCGACGGGACGGTGGACCTCGGGTTCACCGGCAGCCCCCAGACCGTCACGGTGCCCGACGACGTGTGCCAGGTGGATGTCACCGCTTTCGGCGGGGCCGGGGGTACCGCGGTCTACGGTTCGTCCGGCGGGCTGGGCGGCGAGGTCCGCGCGACGCTCGACGTCCACGGCGGCCAGGTGCTGACGGTGAACGTGGCCGGTGCCGGGAGCGGCGGCAGCCTCACCGACGGCAGTCCGCCGCACGGCGGATACGGTGGCGGCGGCCAGGGCGGCGCCTACGGCAGCGTCCCGATTCCCGGCAACGGCGCCACCGCGGCCGGCGGCGGCGGGGCGACGGCCGTGTCCCTCGACGACATCACGGTGATCGTCGCGGGCGGCGGAGGCGGCGGCGCCGGAAGCTTCGCCAACACCGACACCGGACGCGGCGGCGACGGCGGCCAGAGCGGCGAGCCCGGCCAGACGCCGACCACCCCGGGCGGCGGCCAGGGCGGCGCCTCTGGCGGCGACGGCGGCGGGGGCGGGGCCGGCGGAACCCCGGCCTTCGCCGGTGACCAGCCGGGCGCGGCCGGCGGCGACGCGAATGGCATGATCGGCGGATCCGGCGCGCTCAACCTCGCCGACCCCCACATGGGCGGCGGCGGAGGCGGCGGCGGTGGCGCCCACGGCGGCGGTGCGGGCGGCTCGTCCACCACCGGCACGCTCGACGGTGGCGGCGGCGGGGGCGGCTCCAGCCTCGGCCCCGCCGGAGCCCAGTTCACCACCGGGGTGCGCAGCGGCGACGGCGAGGTCCTGCTCCAGTGGATTCCCTGCGGCCCCAGCCCCAGCCCCAGCCCGTCACCGAGCGTCAGTCCGACGGGCGAGGCGTCCACCTCACCGGAGCCGACGGGCGAGGCGTCCACCTCACCGGAGCCGACCCGCACGCCGGCGGCACCCGAGCTTCCCGAGACCGGCGCTTCCACGACCGGTCCGCTGGCCGCCGTCGCCGCGCTGACTGCCGCGGCCGGCGCCGCGCTGCTCCGCGTCGGCCGCACCCGCCGCAGGCACTGACGCCGGCCGGTGCCGCCTCCTGCTCCCGTGGTCACGCCGCGGCCGCCGTCCGGTTCGGGAGCGGCCGCCGTCCGGTTCGGGAGCGGCGGCCGCTGCCACTGGCCCCCGGCCGGCCCTCACCGGGGATCGGCCGCCGTCCGCGACGGGCAGTGAGGCGATGCCCTGCGGTGCGGTGGTGACGGACGGAGTGCTGCGCCCGTCACCACCGCTCGGCGCCCGGCGCCGCCTCCGACCTGCCTGCCCGGACGCCGGTTCGCCGACGGCCCGTCACTCCCGGCGGGTCGCCAGCGGCAGGAACGACAGCAGCGCCAGCACTGAACAGCCCAGCACGATCACGCCGAGCGCGGTCGCGGACGGGTGGCCGCCGGCGCTGCTGAGCGGGGCGACCAGCGAGCCGCACAGGAAGGTGCCGGTGCCGAGCAGCGCGGACGCCGAACCCGCCGCGTGCGGCGCCATGGTGAGGGCCTGTCCGTTGGCGTTCGGCATGATCACACCCATCGAACCCATCAGCACCGCGAGCGCGGGCCACACCCCGGCCAGGCCGGTGTCCCAGACGGTGGTGCACAGCACCACCGCGACGCCGGCCGCCACGGCCACCGTCAGCGCGGAGAGCAGCAGCACCGGCCCGGGGAAGCGCTGCACCAGCACCCGGCCGTTCAGCTGGGTGACGGCCAGCAGCGCGATCGAGTTGACGGCGAACACCAGGCTGTAGGTCTGCGGGGAGATCCGGTACACGTCCTGCAGCACCACCGACGAGCCGCCGACGTACGCGAACAGCGCGCCGAACGCGAAGGTGCTGGTGAGCAGGTAGCCGAGGAACGGGCGGTCGCCCAGCAGCCCGCCGATGGCGCGGACGGTGGTGCCCAGACCGTCGCCGTGCCGGCGTTCGGGTGGCAGGGTCTCGCGGATGCCGAGCGCGGAGCCGACGGTGAGCAGCGCGCCGAGCACGGTCAGGATGAAGAAGGTGCCGCGCCAGTCGGTGATGTGCAGCAACTGGGCACCGACGACGGGGGCCAGGATCGGGGCGAGGCCGGAGATCAGGCCCATGGTGGCGAGGAAACGTATCATCGCGACGCCTTCGAGCCGGTCGCGGACGATCGCCCGGGCGATCACCAGCCCTGCGGAGCCCGCCACGCCCTGGAGCGCGCGGCCGGCCACCAGCATCGGCATAGAGGTGGCCAGGGCGCACATCACGCTGGCCACGGTGTAGAGGGCGAGACCGGCCAGCAGCGGGCGGCGGCGGCCGATCCGGTCGCTGAGCGGGCCGAACAGCAGTTGGCCGGCGGCCATGCCGAGCAGCGAGCCGGTCAGGGTGAGCTGGGCGGCCGGGGCGGTGGAGTGCAGGTCGGCGGTCAGCTCGGGCAGGGCGGGCAGGTACAGGTCGGTGGTGGTCGGCCCGAGCGCGGCGAGGCTGCCCAGGACGGCCACGGTGGCCGCCACGAACGGGGCCTTGCTCAGTGCGCCGGATATGGAGTCGGGTCGGCCGGGGGCTGCGGGGACGGTCTGGTCGCCGTCGGCATCGACGGTCGGGCCTGGCATGGTGCTCCTCGGGGTGGCGGGTATGCGCACCGTCCTATCGCATCCGCCGGGTCGCCCGGAAGGCCGGGCCCCGCGCTGTCTCAGTGCACGGGAACGCCGCCGGGCCGGGCGCTGGCCACCACCGCGGCGTCCTGCCAGCCGTACAGCTGATCGCCGATCAGCGCGACGTCGTACAGGCCGCAGTGCGCGGTGGCGCGCTGCGGGGTGTCGCGCGGGAACCAGTGCGCGCTCAGGTGGACGCTGCCGACCGGCCTCCCCTCGGTGCAGCCGGCGGGTAGTGCGCGGTCGGGGAGCGTGGCGCGGATCAGCCGGTCGCCGTCCTGGCTGCCCGTCAGGAACGCTATCCGCACCGCCGTGTCGGGCAGCCAGCCCGGCACCTGGCTGCCGGCCGCCTTGGCGGCGGCGCCCGTCGGGAAGCGCAGGGTCTGGTCCATCCGGTCCTGCGCCTCCTGGATGGTGGCCGGTGCGACCATCACCACCAGCGCCGCGACGGCCGCCCCGCCGAACACCAAAGCCGTCGCCTGCCGCGCGCCGCCCATCCCTGCCCACCCCGTCCCGCCGCTCACCGTCCCCTCCATGGTGGCCCCGCCCCGACCCCCCGCCCATGCGCACCAGGTACCGACCTGGATCGTCCCGCAGGCTGACCCCCCGCCCCCGGCCCCCGACTTCCGGCGGACCCCACCCCACCCGGAAGGGGGAGTCCGCTCCTCACCTGTCAGTTGCCCGCAGGCACCCCTGACGTGATCCGCTCGGCAGCGGCACGGTACTGCTCGGGGTCCAGGTGATTCCACGCGAACCCGGCCACCTCTTCGAGTTGCAGGCGGATCTCACTCCGGCCGGACAGCGCGGCCGCGTACCGCACGTCGAAGTGGAAGTGGTCGCCCTCGTCCTTGGCCGGGTTCGCCGCGATCGGGTGCACGTCGATGTCCACCAATTCCCCCAACGTGACCTGGTCGGCCGGGATCCCCGTCTCCTCCGTCAGCTCCCGCAGCGCGGCGCCGGCCAAGGTGTCGTCAACCGTCTCCAGGTGGCCGCCGGGTACCAGCCACTTCCCGGTCGCGTTGTGCGCGATGTGGAGCACCTTCCCGTCCTCCCGGACCAGGAAGACGGCGGCGGTGACGTGCCCGCGCATCACGGACCGGTCGGTGAGGTCGGCGCCGTCCTCCAGCGCGGCCAGCAGGCGACCGAGGCGTCCCCGGTCGCCGGGACGGCGTTCCAGGTACGCGTCAACGGTGGCCCGGATGTGTTCAGCGGTGATGGGCATGGGGATGCTCCTGCGTGAAGGTAGTGAGCCAGCTGTCCGCGATGAACATACGCGTCTGCGGATCGGCCTCGTGCATTCCGGACGCGTAACTGCCCTTCGCTGCAAGGCCGATGTCCGCCAGAATCTCTGCCTGCACCAGGTAGATGAACGACCCGGCGGACGCCCCGTGCACGAAGTTGACGGCGTTTCCGTCGGCCAGCAAGTAGAAGTAGTGGCCCGTGGTGTCGTACCGGGTCACGTGCGGCGCGACCCTCGTGCGGCGGTACAGGTCGGCGACACTGTCCAGGTCCATCTCGTCGTCACTGGACGTCACGGACGCCACGTAGGCACCGTTCGCGAGCCGGGAGAAATCGGCGGCCGAAAGACTCACGTTCCCGGTCGCACCGATCACGATACCCGCGCCGGCAGTGGCCTCCGCCAGCATCCCGGCCACCTGGTAGCCCATGGACAGGGCTTGGGTGCGCTTGACCGGGTCGGCGTCGAAGACCACGACCGGCAGACCCTTCGCCCGCAGCAGGGATGCCGCACTGGAGCCGATCTTCCCGAATCCGATCACGCAGGCCCGGCGGCAGCTCATGATGTCGCCGTGGCCCCGGATCAGGGCTTCCACGGAGAAGATCACGGAGTGACCAACCAGGTAGTCCTCCGCCACCTTGAGCGGGCTGCGGGCCACCGAGAACACCGGCACCGGCTGGTCGTCGAGGGCGGCGTACCGCTGGTGTCCGTTCTCGGTGTCCTCCACCACCGCGACGATCCGGCCGCTGTACTCCTTCGCGATGCGGCCGAGGGCCGGGGCGAAATAGCCGCCGACGTCGGCGATCACCAGATTCCGGCCGGGCGCCCGGTTCTCCAAGTACTCCAGGACGAACCCGGGGTCGGAGAAGTCGGCCCGTGAGAGCGGGTCGCAGGTGGCCACCTTCTCCGCCGGCGTCAGGACGTCGGCCTGTACGGATCGGGGCTTGGGAAGGATGGCACGCAGATCGGTCGCGCGGGCGGCGGCGGACAGGAAGATGGGCCTTCCGTCGACCAGGTGCGTGACGACGATCGACGCGGTGTCCGGCGCCGCCGGGAATCGTTCGGTGACGCTGCGGAAGAAGTGCCCGACGCGGGATGCTTCCAGTTCTTCCATCACGCTAACCTCTCGCGTTCGTTGGCGTGTTGGGCTCGACAGGGCCCAGGCTGCGGGTGGTGGACAGCTCGGCGTGGACGACCTTGCCCCAGGGCCGGAGACGGACGCCCCACTTGGCTTGGGTGAGGTGGTGGATCAGGTCGAGACCGCGTCCGGACTCGGCATCGGGCCCGGCCTCGGTCCGCACCGGAAGGAGTGTCGAGCCGTCGCGGACGAGCAGCCGCACAGTGGCGGCGGTGGGGCGGCGAACACCGACGACCAGGTGCGTCCGTCCTCCGATACCTACCGCGTTGGCCACCAGTTCGGTGACGATCAGGCGGGCGTCGTCGACCAGGTCCGGCAGCTCCCACTCGGTGAGTTTGGCGTGGACCAGGCGGCGGGCCGCCGCGGCCGACTCCGGCCGGCACCGCAGGCGCAGGGTGGCCACACCCGGTGGAGGAGGAGGTCCTTGATGGAGCGTCAGCATGCACCAACTGTGGCCGGGAACACACCTTCGGTGAACGAACGGGGCGTATCACTTCCCGAAGTCATATCGGACGGAAGTGATACGCCCCGTATCAGTCAGCTGATGACCATGGACGTCCCGAGGATCGCCGACAGCTTCCGCAGCTTGGCGGTGGTCGCGCTGCCCGCGCTCGCCTTCTGGGCGATCACTCCCGGCAGGGCCTGGTGGCGGGCCCAGCCCGGTGCCGCCGAGCAGACGTCCAGCAAGGTGTCCAACGCGCTGTCCGACTGCCGGGTCTCCGCCTGGGCGAGGGCGACGTCGAGCATCAGCCGGTTGTGCGCGGACGGGGTGAGGCTGGACGGGTCGCCGAGTGATCCGAACAGGCCGAGGGCCTTGCCGGGGCGGCCGGTGGAGACGCTGATGCCGATCGCCTGCGCGGTGACCGTGGTCGGGCCGAACGCCGTGCCGTTCACGGTGACGTCCCGGCCCATCCGGGCCGCGACCGCTTGCCCCTGGGACAGCAGGTCGTCCGCACCGGCGATGTCACCGCTCCTGGCAGCGACCACGGCGGCGAAGGTCACGTGCCATCCGTAGGTGGCGAGCAGTCCGGGATCACGGTCGCCGTACCGGGGCTCGATGGACTCGTACGACGCGCGTGCCGTCTGCTCGGCCTGGCCGAGGCGGGAGTCCCGCAGATAGATCCACGACCGGCCGGACGCGACCATGGCCGAGCGGACGACGTCCCCGGCCCGGTCGGCCTGGTCCTGCGCGTGGCCGATGCCCGCGTACGCGAGATCGCGGGCACCGAACTGGTTGGCCACGTACGCGGCGAGCCGGTACGCGTCCGCGAGGATGCCGGCCGCTGTTCCCCGCTGGTCCGCAGTGGCGGCCCGCAAGGCGGCGGCGGCCTCGCGCAGGGCGGGGGCGACACGCACGCCCGCGCCGGCGAAGTCACCAGCGCGGTACGTCTCCCACGCGGCGGCAAGCCCGGCGGCGAGCTCGGCCGGCGCCGGTGGCTGCACGTCCACACCGACACCGGCGGCGGTGTCGTGGACGGCGCGGGACAGCTCGCGAAGCATCGCGCGGTCGGCGCCGCGCATCGCACGTCGCGGCGCCTGCTGGCCGAGGATCACTGAGACATCGGCGTTCAGCGCGGCGGAGATCCTCAGCAGCGTGTGAAGGCTGCCGCCGAGGTCGCGTTCCGCCTTGCGAATCGTCGCCACGGACAGGCCGGAGGCTTCGGCGAGTTGTTCCTGCGTCAGGTCCGGGCCGCGCAGCAGTTTGATGCGCTCGCCGGTGGTGTAGTCACTCCACTGCGTCATCCTGATCCCCTTCCGGGTGCCGGGCCGTACCCGGAAGGTACCGCCCCGCCCGGAGGGGACTCAGCGGAACTCGTGGACCACCTGGATCTCGCCCACCAGGTGCCGGTTGAACTCGGTCAGCTCCTCGGCGGGGACCCACAGTTCGAGGATGGTCTCGCCGCCGGCCTGCTGGACGGGGTAGCGCTTCAGGAACTCCGTCTCGACCTCGAAGCGCGTGACGTACCCGGCGCCGGATGCCGGGACGTTCCAGTCCCGGGCGATCCGGACCGCGTAGTCCTCGTTCAGGACGGGGTAGAAGATCGGCTGTTCGGGCAGCCGGGGCGGCCAGGCGCGCCAGCCGGAGGCGGCGACCAGGGCGAGTTCCTCGGGGCCGGTGGGGCGCCAGAGGGTGGTGGTGGCCGGGGGCCGGTGCGTCGTCATGGTGTCACCGTAGGGGGCGCGCCAGGGCTCTGACCAGCGAATATCAGCGGTAGGCGGACTCGCCGGTGATGGCCTCGCCGAGGACGAGGGTGTGGATCTCGGAGGTGCCCTCGTAGGTGAGGACGGATTCGAGGTTGTTGGCGTGGCGCAGCACGGGGTAGGCGGTGGTGATGCCGTTGGCGCCGAGGATGGTGCGGGCGGTGCGGGCGATCTCCAGGGCGGTGCGGACGTTGTTGAGCTTGCCGAAGGAGATGTGGGCGGGCTGGGCGCGGCCCTCGTCCTTGAGGCGGCCGATCCGGACGGCGACCAGGTAGGCCTTCTCCAGCTCGAGGGCCATGTCGACGAGTTTCTGCTGGGTGAGCTGGAAGCCGCCGATGGGGCGGCCGAACTGTTCGCGGTCGCGCGCGTAGTCGACGGCGGCCCGGAAGCAGTCGTGGGCGGCGCCGACGGTGCCCCACAGGATGCCGTAGCGGGCTTCGCCGAGCGAGGAGAGCGGGGCGCGCAGGCCGCGGGCGTCGGGCAGCATCGCCTCGGCGGGCAAGCGGACGGCGTCGAAGGCGAGTTCGCTGGTGACGGAGGCGCGCAGGGAGAGCTTGCCGGGGATGTCGCGGGCGGTGAAGCCGGGGGTGCCCTGCGGGACGAGGAAGCCGCGCACGCCGTCCTCGGTGGCGGCCCACACCACGGCGACGTCGGAGACCGAGCCGTTGGTGATCCACATCTTGGCGCCGTCGAGGATCCAGTCGGTGCCGTCGCGCCGGGCCCGGGTGCGCATCGCGGCCGGGTCGGAGCCGACCTCGGGTTCGGTCAGGCCGAAGCAGCCGACGGCCCGTCCGGCGGCCAGCTCGGGGAGCCAGCGCAGCTTCTGCTCCTCGGAGCCGAAGGCGTGGATGGAGCGCATGGCGAGCGAGCCCTGCACCGAGACGAAGCTGCGCAGCCCGGAGTCGGCGGCCTCGAGTTCCATGCAGGCGACGCCGTACTCGGTGGCGGTGGAGCCGGTGCAGCCGTAGCCGTCGAGGTGCATGCCGAGGACGCCGAGCTTGCCGAGTTGGGGGGCGATCTCGCGGACCGGGAAGGTGCCCTGTTCGAACCAGTCGGCGAGGTGCGGCCGGATGTGCCGGTCGGTGAAGGCGCGCACGGTGTCGCGGATCAACCGCTCGTCGTCGGTGAGCAGTTCGTCGACGCCGAGCAGGTCGAGCGGGTCGGGGCGACGGGAGGCGGAGTCGGGGGTGGTGGCCATCGGACGGGCTCCTCGGAGGGTTGCGCGGAACGGGCTACCGAGGAGTATGCCGCCCGTCGGGCCCGGAGTCTTGACGCGGACAGGGCGAGCTGATTCCCTGTCAGATCAGGAAACTTTCCTAACAGTTGAGCGGTCGGGCGACCCCTCGCCCCGCCGCGTCCGCGACTCCCGGAACGGTGACCCATGGCCATCCCCGCCCCCGCCCGTCCGCTGCTCGCCCTCGCCGTCACCGCCGCGCTGTCGGCCGGCGCACTCGCCCTGGCCCCGGCCGGGCAGGCCGCCTCCCCCGACCCGGTCGGCCTCAACGCCCCGTACGAGTACCTGGGCTGGGGCAGCCCGCAGGACCCGGTGCAGGTGATGCAGGCCACCGGCGCCACCCAGTTCACGCTGGCCTTCATGCTCTCCGACGGCGGCTGCAACCCGAAGTGGGACGGCTCCCGGGCGCTCACCGGCGGCAGCGACCAGCGCACCATCGACGCGATCCGCGCCGCCGGCGGCGACGTGCTGGTCTCGTTCGGTGGCTGGGACGGCAACAAGCTGGGCGAGAAGTGCAGTTCGGCCTCCGCGCTGGCCGGCGCGTACCAGAAGGTGATCGACGCCTACCGGCTGAAGGCGATCGACATCGACATCGAGAACACCGAGGCGTCCAACGCGACGGTCCGGCAGCGGGTGATCAGCGCGCTGAAGACCGTCAAGACCAACAACCCGGGCCTGAAGGTGTACGTCACCTTCGGCACCACGCCCTCCGGCCCGGACGCAGCCGGCACCGACCTGGTCAAGAAGGGCGCGGCGGCCGGCCTCGCGGTGGACGGCTGGACCGTCATGCCGTTCGACTTCGGCGGCCACAGCGGCGCGATGGGCACCGTCTCCACCCAGGCCGCCGACGGTCTGAAGAACGCGGTGGCGAGCGCCTACGGCTACGACTCGGCGACGGCGTACAAGCACATCGGGATCTCCTCGATGAACGGGAAGACCGACGAGGCCGACGAGACGGTCTCCACCGCCGACTTCACCACCATGCTGAACTACGCCAAGGCCCACCACCTGGCCCGGTTCACCTTCTGGGCGGTCAACCGTGACCGCCCGTGCCCGTCCGGCACCTCCGCCGGCGACACGTGCAGCGGGATCGGCCAGTCCGCCTACGCGTTCACCAAGGTCATCGCCTCCTACCACGGCTGATGCCGCGTCGGCCCGCGCCACCGTGGGGGATGGCGCGGGCCGACACACACGTCCGCAGCCGCGGGAATGCCCGGGGCCCGTGGAAGGCTGACGGGACCAGGAGGTGTCCCAACCATGGCGGACAGCAAGAACGAGCAGGGCTGGCGGACCGAGCACGACTCGATGGGCGAGGTGCGGGTGCCGGCCGCGGCCAAGTGGCAGGCGCAGACCCAGCGCGCGGTCGAGAACTTCCCGGTGTCGGGCCAGCGCCTGGAGCGCGCCCACATCGCGGCGCTGGCCCGGATCAAGGCGGCGGCGGCGACCGTGAACGCGCGCCTCGGCGTGCTGGAGGAGCCGGTCGCGGCAGCGATCCGGTCGGCGGCCGAGGAGGTCGCGGAGGGCCGCTGGGACGCGGAGTTCCCGGTGGACGTGTTCCAGACCGGCTCCGGCACCTCGTCGAACATGAACACCAACGAGGTGATCGCCACCCTGGCGAGCGAGCGCCTGGGCCGCCCGGTGCACCCGAACGACCAGGTCAACGCCTCGCAGTCGTCCAACGACGTGTTCCCGTCCTCGATCCACATCGCGGCCACCGGGGCCGTGGTGCACGAGCTGATCCCGGCGCTGGAGCACCTGGCGGGGGCGCTGGAGGCGAAGGCCGGGGAGTTCGCCGAGGTGGTGAAGTCCGGCCGCACGCACCTGATGGACGCCACGCCCGTCACCCTCGGCCAGGAGTTCGGCGGGTACGCGGCGCAGGTCCGCTACGGCGTGGAGCGGCTGACGGCCGCCCTGCCCCGGGTCGCCGAACTGCCGCTCGGCGGAACGGCGGTGGGCACCGGCATCAACACCCCGCCCGGGTTCTCCGCCGCGGTGATCGCCGAGGTCGCGCGGGCCACGGGGCTGCCGCTGACGGAGGCCCGCAACCACTTCGAGGCGCAGGGCGCGCGCGACGGCCTGGTCGAACTGAGCGGCCAGCTGCGTACGGTGGCCACCGGCTTCACCAAGATCGCGAACGATCTGCGCTGGATGGGCTCCGGCCCGCGCACCGGCCTGGGCGAGATCAACCTGCCGGACCTGCAGCCGGGTTCCTCGATCATGCCGGGCAAGGTCAACCCGGTGCTGCCCGAGGTGGTGCTGATGGTCGCCGCACAGGTGATCGGCAACGACACCACCGTCACGGTGGCCGGCGCGAGCGGCAACTTCGAGCTGAACGTGATGCTCCCCGTCATCGCCCGCAACGTGCTGGAGTCGGTGCGCCTGCTGGCGAACGCGGCCCGCCTGCTGGCCGACCGCACCGTCGACGGCATCACCGCGAACGCGGAGCGCACCCGCGAGTACGCGGAGTCCTCCCCGTCGGTGGTCACCCCGCTCAACCGGTACATCGGGTACGAGGAGGCGGCGAAGGTCGCCAAGCAGTCCCTCGCCGAGCGCAAGACCATCCGCCAGGTCGTGGTGGAGCGCGGCTATCTGGATCGCGGTCTGCTCACCGAGGCCCAGCTGGACGAGGCGCTCGACGTGCTGCGGATGACCCGGCCCGCATAAGGGCCTGCGAACAGAGGTCCGCCCCGGCGATGGGCCGGGGCGGACGTCTGGTCACGCGACGCGTCAGTGCCGTCGCCGCGAGGCCGCGCCGGAAGCTCCGGCGAACACCATTCCGACCGCGGCCAGGGCCAGCAGCGTCATGACGCCGCCCGTGATCGTGTTGGTGAGGATGGTCCGGCGGATGTGAGCTCCGCCGTTGACGGCCCAGGGCGCGATGATCGTCCACACGCCGATGACCGCGCAGGCCCAGGCGCGTGCGTGCGTGCGGCCCCATGCCGGGCCGTAGCCCGCCATCAGGACGGTGTAGGCGATACCGAGCACCAGGTTGCTGATAGCCAGGTTGGTGAAGCCGCTGAAGCCGACCACCCACGGCGAGATGGCGAGGAACAGACCGGCGCAGATCGCCAGTGCCTCCGTCCCCTGCCCCGCGTTCGTGGATGTCGCCCGTTCGGCGTGTTCACGCATCTCCAGGATGTCCGGGTGATGCTCCATGCCCGACGGCAGCTGGGTAGACACCTGGATCACCTCCTCGTTGTCAGGCCAATGCGAAACCACTTGGCCGGTACCCGGTCTGAGGTGAAACTAACGCTATCGGCCGGTTAATCCTTATTTTTTACTTATCACCCGTTCTGTCCTGTTCGGTGCCCTGCCGTCCCGACCTCTCCGCTCCCTCCCCGCGCGCGTACGGTGGAGAACGGAGAGGTTCCCTCATGCACTTCACCGACCGGACCGAAGCGGGACGCCGACTCGCCGCCGCACTCACCGACACCCCCGCCAGGGCCGCCGACGCGCGGAACGCCGTCGTGGTGGCGCTGCCCCGCGGCGGGGTGCCGGTGGCGGTGGAGGTGGCGGCGGCCCTGGGGGCACCGCTGGACGTGTGCGTGATCCGCAAAGTGGGGGTGCCCGAGCAGCCGGAGCTGGCGATGGGCGCGGTCGGCGAGGACGGCGCCCGGGTGGTGAACCAGACCGTGGTGGACATGGCCGGCATCACGCCCGAGCAGTTCGCGGCGGTCGAGGCCCGTGAGCGCGCCGAGCTGGCCCGCCGCGCCGCCGCGTACCGGGAGGGCCGGCCGCCGGTGCCGCTGACCGGGCGCACCGTGCTGGTGGTGGACGACGGGGTGGCGACGGGTTCCACGGCGCTGGCGGCCTGCCGACTGGTGCGGGCCCGGGGCGCGGCGCGGGTGGTGCTGGCGGTGCCGGTCGCCCCGTCCGACTGGACGTCCCGGCTGGCCGGCGCGGCGGACGCGTTCGTCGCGGTGCACACCCCGTCCCGGTTCATGGCCGTCGGCGAGTTCTACCAGGACTTCCGGCAGACCACGGACGACGAGGTGCTGGCGGCGCTCGAACAGGCGAACCGGCCGCGGCACTTGACGGTGGCCACCCACGAACTGGCCTTCCCGACCGGCCCGGCCGCCATCGCGGTGCCCGAACACCCCATCGGCGTCGTGCTGTTCGCGCACGGCAGCGGCTCCGGCCGGCGCAGCCCGCGCAACCGGCAGGTCGCCGAGCGGCTGCACCGGGAGGACCTGGCCACGGTGCTGTTCGACCTGCTGACACCGAGCGAGGCCGAGGACCGCTGGAAGGTGTTCGACCCGGGCCTGCTGGGCGGCCGCCTCGCCGAGGCGACCCGCACGGTGCGCCGCCACCCGCCGCTGGCGGGGCTGCCGTTCGGCTACTTCGGGGCGAGCACCGGCGCCGCCGCGGCGCTGTGGGCGGCGGCCGAACGGGACGCCGAACCGGGCGCGATCGTCTCCCGCGGCGGCCGCCCGGACCTGGCGCGGGCCCGGCTGCCGCTGGTGACGGCGCCGACGCTGCTGATCGTGGGCGGCGCGGACCAGGACGTGGTGGAGTTGAACCGGCAGGCCCGCTCCGAGCTGCGCTGTGAGAGCGAGCTGCAGGTCATCCCCGGTGCGGGCCACCTGTTCGAGGAGCCGGGGGCGCTGGAGGCGGTCGCCGACCTGGCCGCGCGGTGGTTCGCCGGACACCTCACGGTGCGTCAACCTGGAGGGGATCGGCCCGAGCACTGAGCAATCCGCCCAGTGGGAGCGGCCCCGAGCTGCTCACCTTGTACACATTGAGCAGCCGGAATCGGACCTGTTGCCCACCTCACCGAGCTAGAGGAAGCTCCTCGCAACCCGACTCGACGTGGAGGAACGCACCAATGACCACCGACGCCGCTGTTGAACTGACTCCCGAGGAGCTGGCGGCCGGACTGACGGCCGAGCAGCTGCGCACTCTGGTGGGCCTGGTCGAGTACGACGCCTCGACCGACCCGTTCCCGGTGACCGCCCAGGACGCGGTCGTCTTCGTGGTCGGCAACGCCACCCAGACGGCGCAGTTCTACCAGGCCGTGTTCGGCATGGAACTGGTCGCCTACTCCGGCCCGGAGACCGGCCGCCGCGACCGCAAGGCCTTCGTGCTGCGCTCCGGCTCCTGCCGCTTCGTGATCAAGGGCGGCGTGCTGCCGGACAGCCCGCTGCTGGACCACCACCGCCGCCACGGCGACGGCGTCGTGGACCTCGCCATGGAGGTCCCGGACGTGGACAAGTGCATCGAGCACGCCCGCGCCCAGGGCGCCACCATCCTCGAGGAGCCGAACGACGTCTCCGACGAGCACGGCACCGTCCGCCGCGCCGCGATCGCCGCGTACGGCGAGACCCGCCACACCCTGATCGACCGCTCCCGCTACCACGGCCCGTACCTGCCGGGCTACGTCGCCAAGGAGTCGACCGTGGTCCGCCCCGAAGGCGCGCCGAAGCGGCTGTTCCAGGCGCTGGACCACGCGGTGGGCAACGTCGAGCTCGGCAAGATGGACGAGTGGGTGTCGTTCTACAACCGGGTGATGGGCTTCGTGAACATGGCGGAGTTCGTCGGCGACGACATCGCCACCGACTACTCGGCGCTGATGTCGAAGGTCGTCGCCAGCGGCAACCACCGGGTGAAGTTCCCGCTGAACGAGCCCGCGATCGCGAAGAAGAAGTCGCAGATCGACGAGTACCTCGAGTTCTACACCGGCCCGGGCTGCCAGCACATGGCGCTGGCCACCAACGACATCCTCACCACCGTCGACGTGCTGCGCTCGCGCGGCGTCGAGTTCCTGAACACCCCGGACTCGTACTACGACGACCCGGAGCTGCGCGAGCGGATCGGCAAGGTCCGCGTCCCGATCGAGGAGCTGAAGTCCCGCGGCATCCTGGTGGACCGCGACGAGGACGGCTACCTGCTGCAGATCTTCACCAAGCCGATCGGCGACCGGCCGACCGTCTTCTACGAGTTCATCGAGCGGCATGGTTCGCTGGGCTTCGGCAAGGGCAACTTCAAGGCGCTCTTCGAGGCGATCGAGCGCGAGCAGGACCGGCGCGGCAACCTCTGACGGGCAGTCGGTAACCAGGGCGACGAGGGAGAAGCGGGACGATGGCGTACTACCGGCAGCTGGGCTCGGTGCCACCCAAGCGGCACACCCAGCACCGCACCCCCGAAGGGGGCCTCTACTACGAGGAGTTGATGGGCGAGGAGGGGTTCTTCTCGGACTCCTCGCTGCTGTACCACCGGCACATCCCGTCGGCGGTCACGGCCGCCGCGGTGTGGGAGCTGCCGGACCAGTCCACCACCGCCAACCTGCCGCTGCTCCCCCGTCACCTGAAGCTGCACGAGCTGTTCCCCGGCCAGGAGTGGAAGTCGGCGGACGTCGTCACCGGCCGCCGGCTGGTGCTCGGCAACGCCGACGTGCGGATCTCCTACGTCGCGGCCGGCGCGCCCAGCGACCTGTACCGCAACGGGCTGGGCGACGAGTGCGTGTACCTCGAGTCGGGAACCGCCGTACTGGAGTCGGTCTTCGGCACCCTGACGGTCGGCCAGGGCGACTACGTGATCATCCCCCGGGCCACCACGCACCGCTGGGTGCCGACCGGGGACGAGCCGCTGCGCGCCTACTGCATCGAGGCGAACAGCCACATCACCCCGGCCCGCCGCTACCTCTCCAAGTACGGGCAGCTGCTGGAGCACGCCCCGTACTGCGAGCGCGACCTGCGCGGCCCCGAGGGCCCGCTGCTGGTCGAGGGCGGCGAGGTGGACGTCCTGGTCAAGCACCGCGGCCCGGGCGGCGTGGCCGGCACCCGCTACACCGTGCCGGACCACCCGTTCGACGTGGTGGGCTGGGACGGCTGCCTCTACCCGTACGCCTTCAACATCGCGGACTTCGAACCGATCACCGGGCGGGTGCACCAGCCGCCGCCGGCCCACCAGGTGTTCGAGGGCAACAACTTCGTGATCTGCAACTTCGTGCCGCGCAAGGTGGACTACCACCCGCTGTCGATCCCCGTCCCGTACTACCACGCGAACGTGGACAGCGACGAGGTGATGTTCTACTGCGGCGGCAACTACGAGGCCCGCAGGGGCTCCGGCATCGGACAGGGGTCGATCTCGCTGCACCCGGGCGGCCACACCCACGGCCCGCAGCCGGGCGCGTACGAGCGCTCGATCGGCGTGGAGTTCTTCGACGAGCTGGCGGTGATGGTGGACACCTTCCGCCCGCTGGAGCTCGGCGAGGCCGCCACCGCCAGCGAGGACCCGAACTACGCATGGACCTGGGCGAGGCGATGAACGTACCCGAGCTGTACCGGGGGCTGTTCGACGACGCGGCGGTCTTCCCGCCCGGCGACCTGCCGCTGGCCGAGGCCGTCCCCGCGCACCGGGCGCACCGCGCCGCCCCGTACGCGGGGGCGGTGGGCCCGCTGCTCGCTCCGGTCGACAAGCTGGACGAACTCGCTTCGGCGGCACCGGAGTTCCCGATCGTGGTGACGGTGCCGACCGGCCGGCTGGCGGAGGCGCTGAAGGCCGCGGCGGGCCTGCCGCTGGCGGGCGTGGAGTACCTGGCCGGCGCGGACGTGCGGGCGGCGGTGGCGGAGCTGGACGCGCTGCTGCCGGACGGCGTCGGCGCGGCCGTCGAGGTGTCTCGCTCTTTCACGCTCTCCGATCTGGACGCCCTGGCGGGCACCCGCTACCGCGCCAAGTACCGTACCGGCGGCCTGAGTTTCGCGGCGTTCCCGAGCGTCGCCGAGCTCGCTTCCTTCCAAGTGGCTTGCGCCGAGCGGGAGTTGGCGTACAAATGTACGGCCGGCCTGCACCACGCCGTCCGGCACACCGACCTCGGCACCGGTTACGAGCACCACGGTTTCCTCAACGTGCTGCTGGCGGCCGGGAGTTCGGACCGGGCCGAGGCCACCGAGCTGCTCGCCGAGCGCGACGGGGCCCGGCTGGCGACCGCCGTGCAGTCGCTGACGGAGCACCAGACCGCGCGGATCCGCTCCGCGTTCACCGCCTTCGGCACCTGTAGCATCGCCGAGCCGTTGGAAGACCTCGCCCGACTCGGCCTCCTGGAGAACTCTTGACCACCACCACCTGGCTCGATCTGCCCGCGGACTCGCCGTTCGGCGTGCACAACCTGCCCTATGGCGTGTTCACCGCCCCCGACCGGCCCGGCCGGCGGATCGGCGTGCGGATCGGCGAGCAGGTGCTGGACGCCGGCGCGGCCGCCCGCGCGGTCGGCAGCCCGTCCGAGCTGCTGGAATCCGGAACGCTCAACCCGCTGATGGCGGCGGGCCGTTCGACCTGGCAGTCGGTGCGCGCCGCGCTCACCGAGTGGCTCACCGACCCCGCCCACCGGGCGGCCGTCGAGCCCTGCCTGCTCGACCTGGCGGACGTCCGGCTGCACCTGCCGTTCGAGGTCGCCGACTACGTCGACTTCTACGCCTCCGAGCACCACGCCACCAACCTGGGCAAGATCTTCCGCCCGGGTTCGGAGCCGCTCACCCCCAACTGGAAGCACCTGCCGATCGGTTACCACGGCCGCTCCGGCACCATCGTGGTCTCCGGCACCCCGGTGACCCGCCCACACGGCCAGCGCAAGGCCCCCGCGGACCCGGCTCCCTCGTTCGGACCGAGCCGCCGCCTCGACATCGAGGCCGAGGTCGCGTTCGTCGTCGGCACGCCCAGCGCCATGGGCACGCCGGTCGCGCTCGCCGACTTCGCCGAGCACGTCTTCGGTGTCTGCCTGCTCAACGACTGGTCGGCGCGCGACATCCAGGCCTGGGAGTACGTGCCGCTCGGCCCGTTCCTCGGCAAGTCCTTCGCCACCTCGGTCTCCCCCTGGGTGGTCCCGCTGGAGGCCCTGCAGCACGCCCGGGTCACCCCGCCGGCCCGCGACGTCGAACCGCTGCCGTACCTCGACGACCGCGACGCCGAACCCTGGGGCCTGGACCTGGCGATCGAGGTCGCGCTCAACGGCCGCACCATCTCCCGCCCGCCGTTCGCCTCCATGTACTGGACCGCCGCCCAGCAGCTGGCCCACCTCACCGCGAACGGCGCCAGCCTGCGCACCGGCGACCTGTACGCCTCCGGCACGGTCTCCGGCCCCGAACCGGACACCCGCGGCGCGCTCATCGAACTGACCTGGAACGGCGAACACCCGCTCAAGTTCCCCGACGGCACCACCCGCACCTTCCTGGAGGACGGCGACGAGGTGTCCATCAGCGCCACCGCCCCCGGCCCGGGGGGGCTGCGGGTCGGCTTCGGCGAGGTCACCGGGCAGATCGTCGGCTGATCTGTCTCACTCGGGCTGCGGGTGCGTCAACGGCGCGCCCGCAGCTCGCCGCTGTTCGGGTGAGAGTCCCGCCCGCTCTTTGACCGAGCCGGCCCGGTACCGTGCACCGGAAGATCGTCGTACTTTTCTCGAACTTTCCGGGACGGAGCGGTGGCAGCAATGACGGACACCCCCCAGGACGTGTTGATCGAGCGGACCGGCCGCACCGGCCGGATCACCCTCAACCGCCCACGCGCCCTCAACTCGCTGACCCACGGCATGCTGGAGACCGTCCGCGCCGCGCTCGACGCCTGGGCCACGGACGACCGGATCTCGGCCGTTCTGCTCACCGGCGCCGGCGAACGCGGGCTGTGCGCCGGGGCCGACATCCGCGCCATCCACGACGACGCCAAGCTCGGCGGCGCCGGCGGCCGGGCGTTCTTCCGCGTCGAGTACCCCCTCAACGAACTGATCTCCCGCTACCCCAAGCCGTACCTCGCGCTGATGGACGGCATCACCATGGGCGGCGGCGTCGGCCTCTCCGCGCACGCCGCGATCCGGATCGTCACCGAACGCACCGCCGTCGCCATGCCCGAAACCCGCATCGGCCTCGTCCCCGACGTCGGCGGCAGCCGCCTGCTCGCCCTCGCCCCCGGCGAACTCGGCACCCACATCGGCCTCACCGCCGCCACCATGACCGCCGGCGACGCACTGTACTGCGGCTTCGCCGACCACTTCGTCCCGTCCTCCGCGCTGCCCTCCCTGCTCTCCGCCTCCGACCCCGTGGCCGCGGTCGCCGCTCTCGCCCAGCCCGCCCCCGCCTCCGAACTCGCCTCGCAGCGCGAGTGGATCGACCACTGCTACGCCGCCGACAGCATCGAGGAGATCCTCGACCGCCTCCACGCCACCGGCCTCCCCGAGGCCAAGGAAGCCGTCGAACAGCTCCTCGCCAAGTCCCCCACCATGCTCAAGGTCACCCTCGCCGCCCTGCGCCGGGCCCGTTCCCTGCCCTCGCTGGCCGCCACCCTCGAACAGGAGTACCGGATCTCCTGCGCCGCCCTCACCCACCACGACCTGGTCGAGGGCATCCGCGCGCAGGTCGTCGACAAGGACCGCAACCCGCGCTGGAGCCCCGCGTCGCTCTCCGAGGTCACCGCCGCCGACGTCGCACGCTTCTTCGGGACCCCCGAGGGCGGAGACCTGTCTTTGCCGAGGTGACCATCGTCTCGCCTGTCGAGACTGGCATCCGGGGCGGCGTTCCGAGATCGTATCCACCGTCAGTGTTCCGCTCAGCGTGGAGAGGATTTGCGGCGATGACCGAGTACGAGACGATCCTGGTGGACCGCAAGGGCCGGGTCGGC
This sequence comes from Kitasatospora sp. NPDC051984, assembly GCF_044593455.1. NCBI lineage: Bacteria > Bacillati > Actinomycetota > Actinomycetes > Kitasatosporales > Streptomycetaceae > Kitasatospora > Kitasatospora sp. NPDC051984. The sequence continues at coordinate 11,589 of NZ_JBIUCB010000005.1, read as the reverse complement.
ATCATCACCCTCAACCGCCCCAAGGCGCTCAACGCGCTCAACACCCAGCTGATGACCGAGGTGGTGGCGGCCGCCAAGGCCTTCGACCGCGACCCGGAAATCGGCGCCATGGTGATCACCGGCTCCGAGAAGGCCTTCGCGGCCGGCGCCGACATCAAGGAGATGCAGGACAACCGCTTCCCCGACGTCTACCTCGACGACTGGCTCGGCCCGTGGGACGAACTCGGCCGCCTCCGCAAGCCCGTCATCGCCGCCGTCGCCGGCTACGCCCTTGGCGGCGGCTGCGAGTTGGCCATGCTCTGCGACATCCTGATCGCCGCCGACACCGCGAAGTTCGGCCAGCCCGAAATCAAGCTCGGCGTCATCCCCGGCATCGGCGGCTCCCAGCGCCTCACCCGCGCCGTCGGCAAGGCCAAGGCCATGGACCTCTGCCTCACCGGCCGCATGATGGACGCCGAAGAAGCCGAACGCGCCGGCCTGGTCTCCCGCATCGTCCCCGCCGACCAGCTCCTCCCCGAAGCCTTCTCCGTCGCCGAGACCGTCGCCGCGATGTCCCTCCCCGCCGCCGTCATGATGAAGGAATCCGTCAACCGCGCCTTCGAAACCACCCTCGCCGAGGGCGTCCGCTTCGAACGCCGCCTCTTCCACGCCGCCTTCGCCACCGCCGACCAGAAGGAAGGCATGACCGCCTTCGCGGAGAAGCGGCCGGCCTCCTTCACCAACAAGTAGCCGCAGCAAGAGGGCTCGCTCCGCCCCCGGCAGAAGGCGTTGGCGGAGCGGGTCCGCGGCTAGCGCTGCAGCCACCTCAGCGCTTCGTCGGCAGTGCGGCACAGGTTCTCATCCGCGTGGGTGGTCAAGGCCCGAATCCGGGGCACTGTCCCGGGCTCGTCCGGCCAGAGCAGTGCGAGCAACTTGACGGCCTGCACCTTGAGCAGTGGCTGATCTTCCGCTTCGAGGGTCTCTCCGATCACTCGCCATGCCTTGTCCGGGGACTGAGCCGCCATATGGGCAGTGACAATGCTTCGAGCGGTGGCGCCCTCCTCCGCCGTGGCGATGGCGGCGATGACACGGCAGGTGTCGTCGTCAGGCCACGTATCGGCCAGTGCCCACAACGCATCCTCCCGGATCGGCGAATCGGGGTCGGAGAGCGCAGCCGTGACGGCTGCGCGGCTCTTCTCGTCGGGCCAGCGATCCACCAGCGCCCTCAATGCCGTGCCACCGACAAACGATTCGGGGGCGGAGAGCGCCTTCACCACAAGCGCGCGGCTCTCCTCGTCGGGCCAGCGATCCACCAGCGCCCTCAATGCGGTAGCGACGACAAACCGTTCGGAGTCGGAGAGCGCGTCCGTCACCAACGCGCGACTTTCCTCGTCGGGCCACCGCTCCGCCAACACCCGCAACGCCACTTCACGAACAGACGATTCGGCATCGGAGAGCGCGTCCGTCACCAGAGCACGGCTCCCCTGGTCGGGCCACCGCTCCGCCAACACCCGCAACGCCACGTCACGAACAGGCGATTCGGCGTCAGTGAACGCCTCCGTCACCACAGCACGGCTCTCCTCGTCGGGCCACCGCTCACCCAACACCCGCACCGCCGAACCACCGACCGGCTGCTCAGGGCTGGAAGCCCAGGCGATCACAAGGGCTCGGCTTTCTTCGTCGGGCCACCGCGCCCCCAGCACCTCCAACGCGGCCCCCCGGGGCTGCTCGGGGTCGAGGAGCGCGGACATCACCACAGCACGGCTCTCCTCGTCGGGCCACCGCTCACCCAACACCCTCAAGGCAGTTGCGCGGGGCTGCTCGGGGTCGAGGAGCGCGGACATCACCAGAGCACGGCTCTTCTCATCGGGCCAGCGCTCACCCAGCACCCTCAACGCCGAACCACGAACGAGCTCCTCGGAATCGGAGACCGTGTCGGTCACCAGAGCACGGCTCTTCTCGTCGGGCCACCGCTCACCCAGCACCTCCAACGCCGTGTCACGGACAAACCACTTCGGATCGGAGACCGCGTCCGTCACCAGAGCACGGCTCTTCTCGTCGGGCCACCGCTCGCCCAGCACCTCCAACGCGGCACTGCGCAGGTAGTAGTCCCATGGGTGACGTGCTTGCTTGGCCGACTCGGCCTCGTCCCGGCTGAGAGCCGCCGCCACGCTGCTGGCCGAGTACATGCTTCGGACGGTTGAGTGCGCGTAGTACCAGCGCAGGAACCGGTCCCGGTCCACCCAGAAGCGGTCGAACGTCGCCAGGGCGGGCAGCGCAGCCCTGACGTCCAGGAACCCGGCGCGATTGAATCCACCGATCAACGCATCGATGACGGCGCGACTCTGGGCTGCTACGGACGAATCGGGGTCTCCGTCCCGGGAACCGGACCGGAGATCGGTCTCGTCCACTTCCGCCAGGGCCCGGATCGCCAGCATCAGCATCGAGGTGTCCCCGCGCCCGTCACGCTCTCGGTGCCGGCGGAGCAGCAGGGCGATGAATGACGCAACCTGACGGTGGCTGAGCCCGCCGACCAGCAGGAGCAGGACCTCGTGCCATGTCGGGTCTTCGGCCCGTCGTCCCAGGAGTTCGAGCAGTTCCTCCCGGCTCATCCCCTCCTTGAAGACCCGCTCCCGAAGGTCCTCGGCCGCGAGGTACTCGAGGAACGCGCGGTGGACGAATCCGTAGACACCGTCGCCGAAGTGGGCCAGCAGGAAGTTCCGCACCCGGAGACGCTGGACGAGGTGCTGCGCAGCGATCTCGGTCGAGGAACGGGAAAGGCTGGTCGACTGCTGCAGGAAGTCGCTGATCAGGCCGATGAGTTCGGTGTCCTTGAGGTACGTGCCGGCTGAACTGCCCGTTCCCTCCTGCATGTGGCGGGCGATGCGTTGCAGGAGCCGGCGGCGATTGCGGGGCTCGAGCCACTCCAAGGCTTCCACTGCGCCGCTGGAAGCCGGGGCGTGCGGGGTGAGGAACTTCGCCCCGCTGTCCCACTGTTCGGTGAGCACGTCCACGGCGTGGGCGTAGACCGCACGTCGTTCCCGGGGAATGGTCCGACCCAGGCCCACGGACGCGAGGATGGTCAACAACAGTGGGTTCCCAGCGAGTTCGGCGACGGCTCGCACTCCACGGACCGCGCCCAGCAGTCGCTGGGTCAACTGGGAGGAAAGAGAGGGCTTTTCGGGGTGCGCGGCACAGTACCAGCGGCGGATGAACTCCTCCACCTGCGGGCGGGTCAAGTCCTGGAGGATCACCTGGGTGAAGCCGGCGGAGGCGAAGTCGTTGGACCGATAGCCGAATTCGCGCGAGGTGACCACCGTTCGCACCTGCGGGTGGTCCGCGGCGAAGGCTGCGATCCGACGGGCGGTCTCGGCCCGGATCTTCGGGTCGAAGATCTCGTCGAGGCCGTCGAAGAACACCGCAGCCCGGCCGGTGGCGAGGAGTTCGTCCAAGAGCCGTCGGGTGATGCCCATCCGGTCCTCGTTGTTCGCATGGTCCAGGAAGTCTTCGAGGCAGCGATCGCGCCAGCGCTCCTCCGCGAGGTGACGGAGCTCCACCACGACCGGCACCAGCCCTGCCAGTGGGGCGAGTTCGGGTGGCATCTCCTCCATCGCGCCGGCCAGCGCGAGCGCCGCGTACTTCGAGAGAGTCGATTTCCCGGCACCGGGGTCTCCCAGGACCACCAGCCGTCGGCCCGCCTCGCCGGCCAGGACCTCCAGGACGGGCCTGGCGGGCTGCGAGTGGTACGACATGCGCAGCCTGGTGGCGTCGTCGGCTGCCAGGCCGGGCGGCAGTTCGGCGTCCGGCACCTTGTCCGCGAAGAGGAGTCGGCGCACCTCGCCAGGGACATGGGACAGGTAGGCGCGGCACTGCTGCGGCATGAAGACCTGCCGGATCTCGATCGCCGGCTGTTCGCCCGACCGGCTGGTGGGGCCGAGGACGTCGAGGTTCAGCCGCCGGTGCACCACGCGGACCCGCTCCAGGTAGGGCCCCACCGCATCGGTGAGTTGGGATGCCGTCTCCACGCGGATCGCTCGAGTGCCCGCTCGCTCGGCGCGGGCATCCTCGACGAGCCGTCGCCAACGGCCCGCCTGGCCGCCCATCCACCTGCGGTCGACCTCACCCGTACCGGTCAGGGAAGGGGCACCGGCCCACGAGGACCACACCGCCACCACTGCCATCAGCACGTCCAGGTTGTGCGGGATGCGGGCGTCGTGGGCCCGGTCGTCCGGGGGAAGCCATTCGCTGATCCGCTGGCCGGCGAAAGTTTCCGTTCCGGGCAGTCCGGTGACGCGAACGGCCTTCTTCAGGTCCGTCTGACTGCACGCCCGGTTCCAGCGCTCCTTGAAGCCCTCCTCGGCCTCTCCTCGCAGCCCCGCCAGCGCCAGCCGCAGCGCCAGCTTCTTCGGCCCCATCTCCAACGGTCACTCCCTCGCCCACCCGACCAGCTGTAGATGAGCAGGGTAGAGGCACTCGCCGGTCAACCGAGTGTCAACGGCAGGCCCGTGATCGGCTCCGACCGAATTCGACCATTCGGTTCCAGTTGTCGATCTCAGGGCGAATCGACGTGCCGACGGATCCTCGCGTCCACCTCGGTACCGTCTTCGTCGCTCTGCCCGCGCCGGCCGGTGTGCGCCAACCCACCGGACCGGCTGGTCAGTCCCGGCGGAACTCGACCACCCGGCTGTTCCGATCGACGTCCACGTGGACCGTTCCGCTGCCGAGCGCGTAGGTGAAGCGTCGGCGGCCGCCCTGCCCGCCGTGGGGGGCGAACTGAGGTTCGCCGGTGGCGGCGGGGGACCACTGGGCGAGGAAGCGGTCGGCGGCTTCGCGGGCCTGTTGCTCGGTGGCGGGGCCGGGGTCGGGCTCGTCGGGGAGGAATCCGCCGTCGAGGCTGAGCAGCAGCCCGGACGGCCAATCCAGGGTGAAGAACTGGTGCTCGCCGGTGACGACCACTCGCTCGATCCCGGGGCCGTCCAGCTGGTACTGCACCGCGACCACCCTGCTACCGGGGCCGAACAGCAACTCGGCGTCCCGGGCGGCGAGTTCGCGCTGGTGGCCGGTGGCTGCCGAGGCTCCGATGGCGGCCGTCGGCTCCAGCACCAGGAAGTGCAGGGCCAGTACCGGCGCCCCGAGCGCCACGGCGAGGGCAGAGCCGAAGGCCAACTCCCGCCTGGCGGGCCGTATCCGGCGGCGCTGGACGAGGCGCACGGCGCAGCCGAGCAGTACGCCGGCCAGGCCGCCGAGCGCGTTGGCGGCGAGGTCTCCGCTGTCGCAGGCGCGGCCGATGAACGGGAGCATGCCCTGGACGGTCTCGGTGACGGCGGTCAGGGCCAGGACGGAGACCGCCACCAGGGCGGGGCGGCCAAAGGCCAGGACGGCGAACAGGCCGATCGGGACGTACATCAGCAGGTTGAGTTGGCCCTGTTCCGCGCCGAGGGTGAAGGCGAGGTCGGCGCCCCAGGTGCAGGACGGGTCCTGGCTGCCGCCGGGTCCGGTGGGGTAGAGGGTGGCGGCGAGTTCGCCGGCCAGGGCGACACCGAGCAGCACGGTGGGCCACCGGGGGAGGCTCCGCCGGGTGGCGAGCTTCCACCCGGCGGGGCCGAGCAGCAGGGCCAGCACCAGGAAGGCCGGGATCAGGACGACGTTGTTGTTCAGGACCGCGCCGATCATTGATGCTCCGTCAACCTTCGTTGGTTACAGTCGCGTTGGACCGTACACGACTACTGGATGATACGGGCCAGCCCGGCCCTGGTGGCCGCGACGACGATGTGGTCGCCGGGGGTGAGGCGGCGGGAGCGGTCGGCGAAGTTCCACTGGTAGGCGTCGGCGCGGCGTTGCAGGCGGACGGAGACCACGCGGACGCCGCCGGTGGATTCCAGGTCGCCGATGTTGCGGCCGTCCAGCGCGGAGCCTTCCTCGACGGTGAGTTCGGCGATCAGCAGGACGTGGCGGAACACCGAGAGGGTGCCGAGGACTTCGCGGCCCATCAGGGCGGCGGCGAAGGCGGGGGCGGCCAGGTAGGAGACCGAGCGGGAGGCGACGTTGCCGAGGGTGGCGTACACGTGGTGGGCGAAGTCGTCGTCGAACAGGCGGACCACGATGCGGACTTCGGGCCGAACCGCGCGGGCTTCGAGGGCGGCTTCCAGGTTGGCGGCGTCGTCGGAGGTGACGGCGGCGACGGCGCGGGCGTGCTTGACCCGAGCCTGCTTGAGCTGGGCCTCCAGGGGGCCGTCGCCGATCAGGACGGGTATGCCGAGGGCGCGGGCGGCGGCGATGCCGCGGGCCTGCGGGTCGCGTTCCAGGCAGACCACGGGCAGGCCGGTGGCGTGGATCAGGGTGGCAACCCGGGTGCCGACGTTGCCGAGGCCGACCACGATGACGTGGTCGCGGGTGCGGGCGCCGGGCGGGCGGGGCAGGCCACGGCGTCCGCTGGCGAGGGCTTCGACGGCGATGGCGGTGACCAGCGGGACGAAGGTGATGCCGCAGAAGGTGATCAGTACCTGGGCGGCGCGGGCCCACGGGTCGCCGAGGGCCTGGTCGGTGGGCAGGTCGGGTTGGGCGGCGCCGGCCGCGTCGAGCAGGGTGGAGTAGAGCGTCCAGCCGAGGCCGGGCGGGTGCTGGGTGCGGTAGTAGAGCACGGCTGCGCCGACCACGATGGCGGCGAAGGCAGTGATCAGGATGACCCGCAGCCGGGTGTTGGTGAAGTACTTGAGGCTGTCCAGCAGCCACCACTTGGCCCGGTTGCGCCAGGGCTGGCGGAGGGCCGGTTCGGCGTCGAGGGGTTGCAGGGCGGCGAGGCCGCCGGATTCGGGGGCGGGGGCGAGGTCGGGGCGGCCGAGTTCGATCGGGCCTTCGCCGCTGCCGAAGCGTTCGGCGATCCGGATGAAGTCTGCGGCGCGGCCGCCGGTGTCGGGCAGCAGCCGCAGCTGGGTGAGGTCCTGACGGTCGATCCGGTCGGCGACCAGGCACAGTTGGTTGCTGTGGATGTCCTCGTCGTAGGCGACGTACAGGTGGCGTCCGCCGACCTCGACGGAGTGCGGGCGGCCGAGGGCGCCGTTGGCGAAGGCCGGTGCGGCGGTGGCGGAGGCGGACAGGGCCGCGCAGTTGGGGAGGAGCTTCTCCAGGTGTTCGCCGAGCCGCTGGTTGAAGATGCGCAGCACGATCCGGACGCCGTGGTTGCGGTTCTCGGCGGCCATCGCGGCGTGGATGTTCTCCTGGTCGGTGCCGTCCATCAGCGCGATGCCGCGGGCCCGTTCGACACCGGCCGCGCCGAGCGCCTCGCCGGTCAGCGTGGAGTACTCCAGTACGGCCGCCACACCGGGTAACTCGGCTATCGCCGGCCCGTATTCGCGCGAGCGGTCGGGCAGCACGGCGACCACCGGCACTTCGTACTGCTCGGTGAGTTCGAGGATCAGTCGGTAGGCGATCGAGTTGCCGCCGCAGACGATGTAGTGCCCCTCGACCGGCCCGCCCTCGCCACCGTTCGGTCCTGTCCTGTCGCTGTCCCCTGTGTCGGCCGTGCCGGCCGCGGCCTGTGGGCTCCCCCGCCCCTGATCAGTCATAGCGTCAGATGGTAGACGCCCCGTCAGGACACCAGGGTGAACAGACGGTATCGGATCCGCACCGGGAGATTGCCCCGTTCGGCGTAGTCCGCCGCGCCCGGAGGCGGGGCGGGCGTCGAGGCTGGAAGCGATCCCTGTTTCGCAGCGGCAACCCCGGAGGAGCCATGGCAGACCCCTATCGGACCGACGACAGTCCCGGCCTGGTCGGACCGTTCCAGCAACTGGCCCGGATGGCCTGGCAGGTGGTGCTGGCGGGCGGTCTGATCTCGTTGGCGCTGGGAATCATGATCCTGGTGTGGCCGAAGCAGACGCTGTGGGTGGTCGGCGTGCTGTTCGGCGTGTACCTGGTGGTGATCGGCATCGTGCAGGTGGTCGCCGCGTTCGGTACGCACGTCGCGACGGCGCTGCGGGTGCTGGCGTTCGTCAGCGGCGCGATCTGTGTGCTGCTGGGCCTGCTGTGTTTCCGGTCGGCCGCCCAGTCGATCCTGCTGCTGGCCCTGTGGATCGGCATCGGCTGGCTGTTCCGCGGCATCACGCACCTCTCCGCGGTGGCCTCCGACCCGCTGATGCCGGCCCGCGGCTGGCAGGGTTTCGTCTCCGTGCTGTACATCCTGGCGGGCATTCTGCTGATGGTGTTCCCTGCTCACTCGATCACCGCGCTGGCGATCCTGGCCGGCGTCGCGCTGCTGGTGGTCGGCGTGACCGAGGTGGTCGCGGCGATGCGGATCCGCGGCGCCGCGAAGCTGTACCCGCGCGAACTCTGAGACGCTGTCGGCACGTTGGGCCCGCCGGGGACGCTCCCGGCGGGCCCTTCGTCACATCGGCTACCGGGCGGGCTGCTCGGGGGCGAGCGAGTTGCCGGCGGGGATGCGGCCGCAGTCGCTGGGCGCGGTCCTCCCGGCGAACCGGTCGTTCAGGTAGCCGACGGCGGTGGGTGCCCACGGGACGGCCGCGCCGAGGTGGCTGAGCAGGTCGTACTGCTGGTAGGTGATCCGGCCGTTGCCGGTGGCGCAGTACTGCCGGGCCAGCGCGCGGACGTCGCCGGCCACCATCACGCCGTCGCCGGTGCCGATGCCCGGCAGGTTGGACCAGGTGCCCTCCAGGACGCCGGCGTTGCCCTGGGCGAGGTAGCCGGGGGCTGTGGGGGTGGCGGCCGAGCCGAGGTTGACCTTGTTGACGGCGGCCAGGAACGGGGGGACCGAGTTCGGGTCGGAGTACTCCGGCCTGGCGAGCTTCTTCCAGGTCAGGCCGGGGTACTGGCCGAGCGCGTTGACGATCGACGCGTCCTGCATCTTCGCGTACACCTGCTTGCCGTAGTCGCTCAGGTACGGCGTCAGGTCGAGGTCGTAGGCGCGGGCGACGCCGATGATCGCCATCGGGATGACGCCGGGCCACACCACCCCGCCGTCCACGTACCTCAGGTTGTGCGCGGGGTCGACCAGCAGTCCGCCCTCGGCGAAGCCGACCAGGCGGCGGTTGACGTCCGGCGCGTAGCCGGGGGCGAGGGCGGCGGCCCAGTTGGTGGCGATCGCGCCGCCGGAGTAGCCGAGCAGGCCGAACCGGGTGTTGGCGTTCATGCCGGTCGCCGCGGAGGCGGAGACCGCGCGGATCGAGTCCAGCGTGGTGGTGCCGTACTCGGGCCCGGCGGCGAAGTCGGCGGTCTGGCCCTCGGTGTCGGGGATCACCACGTCGTAGCCCTGCAGCACGAACGGCACCACGAACAGCGCCTCCGCGTTGGGGATCGCCCCGCCGAGGGTGAGGCCGCCGGCGATCGCCCGGGACGGGCCGTCGGCCGGGTTCAGCGAGTCGTAGAACGACTGGTACGACACCGCCTTCGACCCGTCACTGCCCAGCCCCCGCACCACGGTGGTCACCCCGGCGGACGGGCGGCCCTGCGCGTCGGTGGTGCGGAACAGCAGCTGCACGGCCTGCACCGGGGTCGGTATGCCCAGCAGGTGGTACGACAGGGTGCGGGTCTTCAGCACGGTGCCGGGGGCGAACGAGGACAGCGGGGCGCTGCCGTCGTACGCGTAGAAGGTGTCCGTGGCCGCGGAGGCGGCCGTGGCGGTGACGGCGGCCGTGGCAGCGACGGCGGGGGCCGCGGTGGCGAGAGCGGCGGCGGCGAGGGCGGTGGCGATCGTCCGGGCTACGGCTCGGTACATGGCTCTCCCGTTTCTGACGGTTCCGGCTGGGGGACGGGGCGCGACCTGACGGGGGGTCGAGGGGGGATCGCGCGAGTTACCTACGGGTAGGTAACCTCCGGGGAAACCATCATGGACGCGTCGACCGGCCACGTCGCCGGGCCGCTGCACAGAGATTCGCGAGGTGGATTGTGACCGCGCCCAACGCCCAACACTCCGCCCCCGAACCACACTTCGACGGCACCCCGGTCCACCAGCGGCTGCTCGCCCTCGCCCCCGAACTCGCCGCCGAAGTCACCACCCGCCTGCTCGACCGCCTCCCCGCCTACCACGCGCTGCCGCCCGAACAACTCCGCGGCGAGATCACCCGCCAGGTCGAACGCGCCATCCGGGCCTTCGCCGACGTCATGCGCACCGGACGGCCGCCCGGCGAGGACGAACTCGCCCGCATCCGCGAATCGTCCGCGCGGCGGGCGGACGAGGGCGTCCCACTCGAATCCGTCGTCGGCGCCTACCACCTCGGCGCCCAACTGTGCGCCGCCCGCCTGCTCACCGCCGCCGCACCCGCCGACCTGCCCGACATCGCCACCGCGCAGGACCGCCTGCTCGGCTACCTCCACGCCGTCAGCTGCGAGGTCGCCGCGGGTTACGTACAGGAACGGCAGGCCGCACTCGGCGACGAACAGGTCGCCCGGCAAGCCCTGCTCTCCCGCCTGCTCGAGGGCGGCGACCCGCATACCGCCGCCGACCGGGCCGGCATCCGGCTCCCCGCCCGCTACGTCGTGCTCTCCCTCGCCATCGGACCGCACCCCGACGAATCCCGCCCCGGCGTCAACCGCTCGGTCGCCGCCCGACGCAAACTCCGCCGCCTGCGCGCCGAGTTGGAGCGCCGCAACCCGGACGGCGTCCCGCTCGCCGCACTCGCCGCCGACGGGGGAACAGTGCTGCTGCCCGCCGCCCCCTTCGAACGGGACGCGCTCACCGCCCTGGTCGAACGGCTCGCCCGGGCCTGCGGCGCACCGCTGATCGCCGCCGCGACAACCGCGCCGCCCGCCGCGGTGGCCGACGCCGTCCGGCTGGCCGCCGAGATCCGGCAACTCGGCCGCGGGCCCGGCCTGTACCTGCTCGACGACGTCCTGCTCGAATACCAGCTCAGCCGCCCCGGACCGGCCCGCGACGCCCTCGCCGCGCTCCTCGCCCCGCTCACCGGGCGTCCCGAACTCCTCGACACCCTCCGGGCGTTCCTCACCTGCGGCCTCGACCGCCGCCGCACCGCCGCCCACCTCCTCGTCCACCCCAACACCGTCGACTACCGCCTCCGCCGCACCGCCGACCTCACCGGCCTCGACACCACCCGTGGCCCCGACCTCCTCACCCTGCACGCCGCCCTCACGGCCCACGACACCGTGCTCTGACGCACCCCACCCGCCAACCGCACTGCACGCAACTGGCGGGGAGAACGGCGATGCAGGCGCCACGCCCGGAACGGGTCGGGCGGCGGCACACGCGCTGCGCGCGGGGCGGAAGAAGCGGCGGCACAAGCGCTGCGCGCGGCCGGTGCGGAAGAACAACAAAGCAGGAGCGACGCGCGGGGCAGGGCAGGCAGCGGCACACGCGCTGCGCGCGGCAAGCGCGGGAGAACAACGAGGCTGGAGTGCGCGCGGCGAGCGCGGGAGCCGCAGGGCAGGCGCTGCGCGCGGCCGATGCGCGGGAGCCGCAAGGCAGGCGCTGCGCGCGGCAAGCCCGAGAGCCGCAGCGCGGGCGCTGCGCGCGGCAAGCCCGAGAACCGCAGGGCAAGCGCTGCGCGCCGCAAGCCCGAGAACCGCAGGGCAAGCGCTGCGCGCCGCAAGCCCGAGAACCGCAGGGCAAGCGCTGCGCGCCGCAAGCCCGAGAACCGCAGGGCA
>NZ_JBIUCB010000004.1:202777-489964 GCF_044593455.1 Kitasatospora sp. NPDC051984 | reverse complement strand
GGCTCCCAGTAGACGACTGGGTTGATAGGCCGGATATGGAAGCCCTGTGAGGGGTGGAGTTGACCGGTACTAATAGGCCGAGGGCTTGTCCTCAGTTGCTCGCGTCCACTGTGTTGTTCTGAAACAACGACCCCCGCCGATACGGGTGGGTGGTGCACAGTTTCATAGTGTTTCGGTGGTCATAGCGTGAGGGAAACGCCCGGTTACATTCCGAACCCGGAAGCTAAGCCTCACAGCGCCGATGGTACTGCAGGGGGGACCCTGTGGGAGAGTAGGACGCCGCCGAACAATCATTCAGGGAAAGCCCCCCGCCTTTTGGCGGGGGGCTTTTTCGCATTTCTGGAGCATTCCCGGAGCATTCCCGAAGGACCCTGGAGGCGTGCACGGCCTGTTGCCGGGTGGTTCCGTGCGCGGCACACTGTGGCGTCATGGTCGTGGAGCAGGGCGAGGGGGCCGGCGGAAGAGCCGGCCGGGGCGGCGACGACTTTCGGGTGTTCTACGAGGCTGCGTACGGTCAGCTGGTGGCGCACTTGTATGCGCTGACGGGCGATCTGGGTGAGGCGCAGGACGCTGCCCAGGAGGCGTTCGTCCGGGCGTGGAACCACTGGGGGCGGCTGGTGTCGCACGAGAATCCGGTGGCGTGGGTGCGGCTTACGGGGCAGCGGATCGCGATCAGTCGGTGGCGGCGGGCACGGACGGCGTTGCAGAGCTGGATCCGGCACGGGGATGCGAATCTGCCGGTTCCGGGGCCGGGGCCTGAGACCGTGGTGCTGGTGGAGGCGTTGCGGCAGTTGCCGGAGGCGCAGCGGTCGGCGTTGGTGTGGCATCACATGGGGGGTCGTTCGGTGGCGGAGATCGCCGCGGACGAAGGGGTGCCGGTGGGGACGGTCAAGGCGCGGTTGCACCGGGGGCGGCAGGCGTTGGCGGTGCTGTTGGGGGAAGATCCGGCGGCGGTCGTGGAGGAGTCGACGATCGCGCCGCTGCGGTCGGCTCCGGCGGTTGCCGCAGGTGAACGGGCGGCGGGGGACGGGGAGTTGACGGGGGTCGGCGGCGGTGACGGGGAGCCGGTGAAGGTGACGGGGGCTCAGGTGCAGGTGGCGGAAGACTGCGGTTCGCATGTCTAGGCCCGAGGCGGAGACGGTGCGGACGGCAGGGACAGCGGGGGCGGCGGACCGTCCGGCGATCGGGGCGGCCCGGCTGGAGACGATGTTCGACGGGTTGCGGCGCGAGGTGGTGCTTGCCGTGCCGGTGCCGTCGAGTGCGGAGGTGACGCGTCGCGGGGCGAGGCGTCGTCGGCGTCGGGTGGGGGCGGTGGTGGTGGCGGGGGTGTTGGGCGTCGCCGTGCTGTGGTCCGCGGTGGCGGTGGTGCCCGGGCCGGTGGGGCACGGGGTGGCGGGGTATCCGGTGCCGCCGACGGCTGCGGCGCCCGCGCCGAAGCTGGAAGTGCCCTTGCCGGAGCCGCAGTTGCCATTGCTGCCGTCGGTGAACTGGGTGGCGGAGTGGCCGTCGCTGGAGTCCGCCGATCCGATGGCGCGGGCGCTGGTGCTGGACGTGTCGCGGCTGCCGAGCGTGCTGGGCGGGTACGGCCCGTGGACGGCGCTGCCGGCCGTGGACCCGGCGGCGGCAGGTCCGTCCGGGAGCGCGTCCCCGGGCGGGCCCGCCACGATTCGTCCGAGCGCAAGCGCCGGCTCGTCTGCCACCAACAGCCCTTCACCGAGTGGGAGTTCGAGCGGAAGCCCGTCCGGTGGCCCGTCGGCCGACCCGTCCGGAACTCCCGGTCCGGGGGCGTTCGCGGACGGGTGCGTAGCGCGGCTGGTGAGTACGTCGGGTGCCGAGCAGTTGTGGGGGCAGCGGTATGTGGATGCCGGGCACCCGGAGGTGTCGGCGCAGCAGATTGTGATGCGGTTCGGCTCGCCGCTGGCGGCGGAGCACCAGGCGACCCGGCTGATGGCGGGCGGGGAGTGCGTGAGCTCGGGGGCGGGCTGGGCGGTGGAGCAGCAGGTCGGCGCGGTGGTGGCGTTGGGTGTGCGGCAGCCGGTGGCGTACGCGGAGGAGTTGGCGGTGCACATCAGCGGGACGACGGTGGCGGTGCTGACGGTGCGTCGGGGCGGGCGGGGGGTGGCTCCGGCGGCGGGGTTGTCGGATCCGTTCCGGGAGTCGGCGCTGGAGTTCCTGCAGTTGCGCGCGTCCGAGCCGGGGGAGGGCTGAGGTCCGCGTCGGAGCTTCGGCAGCCCAAGGCGGGCGCTGCTAGGAGGGTTTCGAAAAAAGTCCGTGGGCCGGTGCAACCGGTCTGCTTCGGGCCGCGTTGGTGTGGTGAGGCCGCTGTCGATCGGGGCGGTGGCCCGCGGGGGGTGCGCCCGGTTGGGCGGTCGGGGCAGAACAGGGGACTGCCCCGGATGTCCGACCGGGCGTCGGCCCGGAGTGCAGGCCGTGGTGAATCGTGGGTTCGGCGGCCGGAGGGGAATGCGGTGGGGGCTGAGGCGGTGGGGGTGCCGGCGGGGTCGGAGCCCGGGGGGCTGGAGGAGTTGCGCAGGCGCGCGGCCGCGGCGGGTCCGCCGCTGGCCGAGGGCATGGTGGTGTGCGAGAACCTGGTGCGGATCCACCGTTCCGAGGGCGTCGAGGTGCAGGCCCTGCAGGGGCTCGATCTGACGGTCGAGGACGGCGAGTTGATCGCGGTGGTGGGCGCGTCGGGTTCGGGGAAGTCGACTTTGCTGGGGATCCTCGCGGGGCTGGACGTGCCGACGGCGGGCAGTGCCCGGGTGGCGGGGAACGATCTGCTGGCGATGGACAAGAAGGAGCGGTTGGCGTTCCGGCGCCGGACGGTGGGGTTCGTCTGGCAGCAGACGGCGCGGAATCTGCTGCCGTACCTGACGGCGGTGGAGAACGTGATGCTGCCGATGGGGTACGCGGGGGTGCCGCGGCGGGACCGGCAGCGGCAGGCGACGGATCTGCTGGGGATGCTGGGGATCGGGCACCTGGCGGAGCGTAGGCCGGCCGAGATGTCGGGTGGTGAGCAGCAGCGGGTGGCGATCGCGGTGGCGAACGCCAACGCGCCGGCGCTGCTGCTGGCGGACGAGCCGACGGGTGAGCTGGACAGTGCGACCAGCGAGGAGATCTTCGCGGCGCTGCGGTCGGTGAACGAGGAGCTGGGGGTGACGGTGCTGATCGTCACGCACGACCCGATGGTGGCCCAGGAGGTGCGGCGCACCGTGCGGATCCGCAACGGGCGGACGTCGACGGAGGTGCTGCGTCCGGAGCGGGGCGAGCCGGGGGTGGAGTACGCGGTGCTGGACCGGGTGGGCCGGTTGCAGTTGCCGCAGGACTTCACGGAGGCGTTGGGGCTGAGCCGCCGGGTGCGGCTGGCGTTGGAGGAGGACCACATCGGGGTGTGGCGCGCGGAGGGTGCGGAGGTACGCGGATGAGTGGCGCGATGGTGGTCGTGGAGGACGTGCACCGGACGTTCGGTGCGGGCGACCGGGCGGTGCACGCCGTGCGCGGGGTGTCGTTCACGGCGAAGGCCGGGGAGTTGACGGCGCTGCGGGGAAGGTCGGGGTCGGGGAAGACGACGCTGCTGAACCTGGTGGGCGGTCTGGACATGCCGTCGGCGGGGCGGATCAGCATCGCCGGGATGGACCTGTCGGGTCTGGACGAGTCGGGCCGGTTGGCGTTGCGCCGGGACCGGATCGGTTTCGTGTTTCAGTCGTTCGGGTTGATCTCGGTGTTGACGGCGGCGGAGAACGTCGGGGTGCCGATGCGGCTCCGCCGGGTGGCGGTGAAGGAGCGCGAGGAGCGGGTGCGGACGCTGCTGGCGCTGGTGGGTCTGGCGGATCACGCGGCGCAGCGGCCGACGGAGATGTCGGGTGGTCAGCAGCAGCGGGTGGCGGTGGCGCGGGCGTTGGCGAACGAGCCGGCGTTGTTGATCGCGGACGAGCCGACCGGGCAGCTGGATTCGGACACCGGTATGGCGATCATGGAATTGCTGCGGGCGGTGGTGCGCAGTGAGGGCGTGACGGCGCTGGTGGCGACGCACGACCCGCAGCTCATGGACCTTGCGGACCGGGTGCTCGAGCTGCGGGACGGCAAGATCGTCGAGCCGTAGGGGTCAGAGCCAGAGTTTGCGGACCTGGTCGGCGACCCGCCGGGCCTGGGCCCGGCCGGCTTCGGCGGCGGGGGCGCGGACGGTGGTGTCGAGCGGGTTGGCACCGAAGGCGGCGAGCGCGTCCTCGTCGGGGGTGATGGCGAGGACGGTGCCGGTGGCCCGGAGGGTCTCCAGCTCGGTGTCGAGGTTGGGGTCGGGCATCGGGGCGACGACCAGGACGGTCTGCTGGCCGGTCATCAGGTCGGCGTTGGCGTAGGTGCGGATGCCACCGTCCATGTAGCGGTGGCCGTCGATCTCGACGGTGGGCCAGATGCCGGGGATGGCGCAGCTGGCGGCGACGGCGTCGACCAGGGGGACGCCGCTGTGGCGGTCGAAGGTGCGGGGTTCGCCGGTTTCGGCGTCGACGGCGGTGAGCGTGAGCGGCCGGCTGGGCCAGTCGTGGGCGGGGAGGCGACCGGCGATGACGGCGCGTCGGTCGGCCGCGGGGACGGTGTCGGCGTCCAGGGCGAGGCGGCCGATGCGGCGGCGCAGTTCGGCGGGGTCGGTGATCTCGGCGTGCAGGGCGGCGAGGGTTTCGAGCAGCGGCCAGAGGGTCTCGACGGGCGGGACGATTTCGTGGTTCTGCCGGGCGGGATCGGTCTGTCGCAGGTGGAGTTCGGCGAGCGGTAATCCGGAGGAGAGTTGGCCGGCGACGGTGGCGCCGGCGGAGGTGCCGAGGATGTGGTCGGCGGTGCCGGGGAGGTCCAGGCCGGTTTCGGCGAGGCCGTGGAGCAGTCCGGTCATCCAGGAGATGCCGGCGAGTCCGCCGCCGCCGAGTACGAGTCCGCGCATGGTGGGTCCTTTCAGATCGATCTTTCCGTTCGGCATTTTGGCGCAACGGCCGTCAAGAAGTTGACAATTCTTCAGCCAAACCACCCTGATCAGCGGATATTCAGATTGCAGGGCTTAACCTCAAGGGCATGGTGCACACGGGCCGCGGCCGGCTGCGGATCTACCTCGGGGCGGCCCCGGGCGTCGGCAAGACGTACGCCATGCTCGCCGAGGCACACCGGCGTCTGGGCCGCGGCGCGGACGTGGTGATCGGCTTCGTGGAGACCCACGGACGGGCTCACACCGCCGAACTGCTGGACGGCCTGGAGACCGTCCCGCGCCGCACGCTGATCCACCGCGGCGCCGAGTTCACCGAGCTCGACCTGGACGCGGTGCTGGCCCGCGACCCGGCGGTGGTGCTGGTCGACGAGCTCGCCCACACCAATGTCCCCGGCTCGCGGCACACCAAGCGCTGGCAGGACGTCGAGGAGCTGCTGGCGGCCGGGATCGACGTCATCTCCACCGTCAACATCCAGCACCTGGAGTCGCTCGGCGACGTGGTCGAGGGCATCACGGGCGTCCGCCAGCGGGAGACCGTCCCGGACGAGGTGGTGCGGCGCGCCGACCAGATCGAGTTGGTCGACATGTCGCCGCAGGCACTGCGCCGCCGCCTGGCGCACGGCAACGTGTACGCGCCGGAGAAGGTCGACGCGGCGCTCGCCCACTACTTCCGGCTCGGCAACCTGACGGCGCTGCGCGAACTGGCGCTGCTCTGGACGGCGGACCGGGTCGACGAGTACCTCCAGCGGTACCGGGCCGAGCAGGGCATCCAGGGCACCTGGCAGGCCCGGGAGCGGATCGTGGTCGGCCTGACCGGCGGCCCGGAGGGCGCCACGCTGATCCGCCGCGCCGCCAGGATCGCGGCCCGGGCCAGCGCCGGCGAACTGCTGGCGGTGCACATCTCGCGGTCCGACGGACTGTCGGGCTCCTCGCCGCAGACGCTGATCGAGCAGCGCGCGCTGGTGGAGAGCCTCGGCGGCAGCTTCCACTCGGTGCTCGGCGACGACCCGGCGGCCGGGCTGCTGGACTTCGCGCGCGGCGTCAACGCCACCCAGATCGTGATCGGCACCAGCCGCCGCAAGTTCTGGCAGTACCTGTACGGGCCGGGCGTCGGCCTCACGGTGACCCGGGACTCCGGCGACATCGACGTCCACATGGTCAACCACGAGCACGCGGCGCGCGGCCGGGGCCGGATCCCGATCCGCAAGGTCACCGACCTGGGCCGGACCAGGACGATCGCGGGCTGGCTGATCGGCGTGGCCGGGCCGCCGCTGCTGGCGCTGGTGCTGACGCAGTTCCGGGGGCAGGGACTCTCCACCGACATGCTGCTGTTCCTGTCGCTGACGGTGTGCGCGGCGCTGGTCGGCGGGCTGTACCCGGCGATCGCCTCGGCGCTGGTCGGATCAACGGCGCTCAACTACTACTTCGCGCCCCCCATCCACGCCTTCACCATCGCCGAGCCGCAGAACATCCTGGCGGTGGCGGTCTTCACCGCCGTCGGCATCGCGGTCGCCACCGTGGTCGACCTGGCGGCCCGGCGCAGCCATCAGGCGGCCCGCGCCCAGGCCGAGGCGCAGACCATGTCGGCACTGGCCGGCACCGTGCTGCGCGGCGCCCCCACCGGCGAGGGGGTGCTGACGGCGCTGCTGGAACAGGTCCGGGAGACCTTCCAGCAGGACGCCGTGGCACTGGTCGAACGCGCCGACCCGCACGCCGCCTGGCACGTCGCCGCCTCGGTCGGACCGCGCCCGCCGGCCGGGCCCGAACAGGCCGACGTGGACGTGCCGGTCGGCGAACGCCTCGCCCTGGTGCTGCGCGGCCGGGTACTGCCCGCCGCCGACCGGCGGATGCTCGGCGCGTTCGCCAACCAGGCCGCCGTCCTGCTCGAGCGCCGCCGGCTGGCCGGGGAGGCGGCCGCCGCCCGCCGCGAGGCCGAGGGCAACCGGATCCGCACCGCGCTGCTCGCCGCCGTCTCGCACGACCTGCGCACCCCGCTGGCCGGGATCAAGGCCGCCGTCACCTCGCTGCGCGCCGAGGACGTCGAATGGGACCCGGAGGACGAGGCCGAGCTGCTGGCCGGCATCGAGTCCGGCGCGGACCGCCTCGACCACCTGATCAACAACCTGCTGGACATGAGCCGCCTGCAGACCGGCACCGTCACCCCGCTGCTGCAGCCCACCGACCTGGACGAGGTGGTGCCGTTCGCGCTCGGCGGCGTCCCGCCGGGCAGCGTCCGGCTGGACGTGGCGGAGTCGCTGCCGATGGTGCGCGCCGACGCCGGGCTGCTGGAGCGGGTGCTGGCCAACCTGGTGGAGAACGCCGTCAAGTACGGACCGTCCGACAGCCAGGTGCTGGTCAAGGCGGACCTGCTGCCGCGCGACGCCCGGGTCGAGCTGCGCGTCGTCGACCGCGGCCCGGGCGTCCCCGAGGAGGCCCGGGAGCGGATCTTCGCCCCGTTCCAGCGTTACGGTGACGCCCCGCGCGGCACCGGGGTGGGCCTCGGCCTGGCGGTGGCGCGCGGCTTCACCGAGGCGATGGGCGGCTCCGTCACCGCCGAGGACACCCCCGGCGGCGGGCTGACCATGGTGGTCTCGCTGCCCGCCGTCGACCTGTACGACCACCCTGACAACGGAAAGGCCGGTCCCGCATGACCCGGGTCCTCGTGGTGGACGACGAACCCCAGATCGTCCGCGCCCTGGTGATCAACCTCAAGGCCCGCAAGTACGAGGTCGATTCCGCGCACGACGGCGCGAGCGCCCTGGAACTGGCCGCCGCCCGCCACCCCGACGTGGTGGTGCTCGACCTCGGCCTGCCCGACATGGACGGCGTCGAGGTGATCCGCGGCCTGCGCGGCTGGACCAGGGTGCCGATCATCGTGCTGTCCGCCCGGCACGCCTCCGACGAGAAGGTCGAGGCACTGGACGCCGGCGCCGACGACTACGTCACCAAGCCGTTCGGCATGGACGAGCTGCTGGCCCGGATGCGGGCCGCGGTGCGCCGCGCCGAGCCGGTCACCGCCGAGGGCGAGCCGGTGGTCGTCACCGAGTCGTTCACCGTCGACCTGGCCGCCAAGAAGGTCACCCGTCAGGGCGCCGACGTCCGGCTCACCCCCACCGAGTGGCACCTGCTGGAGGTTCTGGTGCGCAACTCCGGGCGGCTGGTCAGCCAGACCCAGCTGCTGCAGGAGGTGTGGGGCCCGGCCTACCGCAAGGAGACCAACTACCTGCGGGTCTACCTCGCGCAGCTGCGCCGCAAGCTGGAGGCCGACCCGTCGCACCCCCGGCACTTCATCACCGAACCGGGCATGGGCTACCGCTTCGAGCCGTGACCGGGCCCACCTTTGGCTCTGCCATCGGGCAGGGGTGAACCGGTACCCTTCCGGCATGAGTGGTGACAACATCGGCGACCAGCCGCAGGGCCGTTTCCGCCGCATGCTGAGTCGGCTGACGTCCTCCTCGGAGGAGCTGGCCGCCCAGGAACTGCGGCAGGACACCGCCGAGGCGGGCTGCACCCCGATCGCCGCCTGCGGCGACCGTGAGATCGTCACCGTGGCCGGCACGCTGCGGACCGTCACGCTCCGCCCCCGCGCGGGTGTGCCCGCGTTGGAGGCCGAGCTGTTCGACGGCACGGAGGCGTTGGACGTGGTGTGGTTGGGCCGTCGCTCGATCGTGGGAATCGAGCCGGGCCGGCGCCTGATCGCCAGCGGCCGGATCGGCCACGCACGCGGGCGCCGCGTGCTCTTCAACCCCCGCTACGAGCTGCGTCCGGTGGGACACGGGAGCGAGTCCGCGTGAGCAACGAGGCCGAGGCGGTCCGGGTGACCGCCCACGACCCGCAGGGTGACGAGCAGAGCAGCGCGCAGCACGAGCGGGACGCCTCGAAGGAGGCGGCCGAGACGGTGCTGAAGGCGTTCGGCGGGATCCGCGGCATGGTCGACATGACGCTGCCCGGCCTGGTGTTCATCATCGCCTTCAACATCACCCACAAGGTGCCGGTCGCCGCCTGGTCGGCGCTGGCCCTGTGCGCGGTGTTCGTGGTGGTCCGGCTGGCCCGCCGGGAGACCATCCAGCACGCCTTCTCCGGCGTGTTCGGCGTGGCGATCGGCGCCTGGATCTCGATGAAGACCGGCAAGGCCGAGGACTTCTACCTGCCGGGCCTGCTGTGGAACGTCGGCTACTGCGTGGCGCTCGCGGTCTCCGCGCTGGTGCGCTGGCCGATGATCGGCCTGATGCTGGGCCCGATCACCGGCGAGATGTTCACCTGGCGCAAGCAGAACCCGGGCCGACTGGCCGCCTACACCAAGGCGACCTGGGCCTGGGTGCTGATCATGGGCCTGAAGCCGGTGATCCTGTTCCCGCTGTACTTCACCCACAACGTCAACCTGCTGGGCTGGCTCAAGGTCGCCCTCGGCATCCCGCCGATGCTGCTGGCGATGTACGTGACCTGGCAGATCCTGCTGAAGGCGCCGCCGCCGATCAAGGCGGAGCTGCCCGAGGACGACGAAGAACCCCGGAAGTAGCGCCACAGATGTGACGAAGGGCCCGCGCGATGCGCGGGCCCTTCGCCGTACGGCGGGGTGGATCAGCCGGCGAGCAGCGTCTCCAGCTCCTCCTCGCGCTCCTGGGCGGCGACGAACAGCAGCTCGTCACCGGCCTCCAGGGTGTCGCTGCCACCGGGGACCAGCACCCGGCCGGCCCGGATGATGGTGACCAGCGCGGTGTCCACCGGCCAGGCCACGTCCGAGACCCGGGTCCCGACCAGGCCGGTGTCGGCGGCCAGGGTGAGCTCGACCAGGTTGGCGTTGCCCTGCGAGAAGCGCATCAGCCGGACCAGGTCGCCGACGCTGACGGCCTCCTCGACCAGCGCGGACATCAGGCGCGGGGTGGAGACGGCGACGTCCACGCCCCAGGACTCGTTGTACAGCCACTCGTTCTTCGGGTTGTTCACCCGGGCGACCACCCGGGGCACCCCGTACTCGGTCTTGGCGAGCAGCGAGACGACCAGGTTGACCTTGTCGTCACCGGTGGCGGCGATCACCACGTGGCAGCGCTGCAGCGCGGCCTCGTCCAGCGAGGTGATCTCGCAGGCGTCGGCGAGCAGCCACTCCGCCAGCGGGACCCGCTCCACCGAGATGGAGTTCGGGTTCTTGTCGATCAGCAGGACCTCGTGGCCGTTCTCCAGCAGCTCTCCGGCGATGGAACGGCCGACGGCACCGGCTCCGGCGATTGCGACGCGCATCAGTGACCAGCCTCCTCGGGGCCCTTGGCGAAGGCCGCCTCGACCGCGGTCAGTTCGTTGCGGCGCAGCATCACGTGCACCAGGTCGCCCTCCTGCACCACCATCTGCGGGCTGGGCAGCACGCCCTCGCCGACCCGGGTGACGAACGCCACCCGGGCACCGGCGGCGGCCTCGAGCTCGGACAGGCGGTGGCCTATCCACGCGGGGGCGAACGCCACCTCGGCGAGCTGCACGGCGCCCGAGGGGTCCTGCCAGACCGGCTCGGCGCCGCTGGGCAGCAGCCGGCGCAGCATCTGGTCGGCGGTCCAGCGGACGGTCGCGACGGTCGGGATGCCCAGGCGCTGGTAGACCTCGGCGCGGCGCGGGTCGTAGATGCGGGCCGCGACGTGCTCGACGCCGAAGTTCTCGCGGGCCACCCGGGCCGCGATGATGTTCGAGTTGTCACCGCTGGAGACGGCGGCGAAGGCGCCCGCCTCCTCGATGCCGGCTTCCCTCAGGGTGTCCTGGTCGAAGCCGACACCGGTGACGCGGCGGCCGTTGAAGCCCGCGCCGAGCCGGCGGAAGGCGGTCGGGTCCTGGTCGATGACCGCGACCGAGTGGCCTTGTTTCTCGAGCGTTCTGGCGAGGGCGGAGCCCACGCGTCCGCAACCCATGATGACGATGTGCACGCGACTACCTCACCCGATCCGTTGGGGTCATGACCTGCGTAAACACCGCTCATCGTCCTTCCGTGCCCCCGATTCCGGGGGCCAGTTGTCGGCCGCGCCTGTGATCCGACGCGAGGGGGCAACGAGGTGTTGCCCGCTAACCCTTAATCCGACACGCTAGCCGGTCCGCCGAACAGAGTCGCGACCAAGGTGGCCCCGTGCGGCGTCGGCTCCCAGCGAGGGGCCTTACGATTCCTTGCTGTGCCTATGCCTGCTGACCTACCGAAACGCATCCTGATCGGGCGTGCGCTGCGCAGCGACAAGCTTGGGGAGACGCTGCTCCCCAAGCGCATCGCGCTGCCGGTGTTCGCCTCGGACGCGCTCTCCTCCGTGGCGTACGCGCCCGAGGAGATCCTGCTCACGCTGTCGCTGGCCGGTGCCGGGGCGATCCACTTCTCCTGGCAGATCGGCGTCGTCGTCGCCATCGTGATGCTCGCGGTGGTCGCCTCGTACCGACAGAACGTGCACGCGTACCCCAGCGGCGGCGGCGACTACGAGGTCGCCACCGTCAACCACGGACCGAACTCCGGCCTGGTGGTGGCGAGCGCGCTGATGGTCGACTACATCCTGACCGTGGCGGTGTCCACCACCTCCGGCGTGGCCAACGTGGTGTCGGCGGTGCCGGCGTTGCGCGGGCACGAGTTGGCGCTGTCGGTCACCGTGGTCATCCTGCTGATGGGCATGAACCTGCGCGGTGTGCGCGAGTCCGGTTCCGCGTTCGCGGTGCCGACGTACGCGTTCATGGTGGGCGTGCTCGGCATGGTGGTCTACGGACTCGTGCGGCACTTCGGGTTCAACGCCGAGCTGCCCGCCGAGAGCTCGGCGTTCCACCTGGCGCCGACGCCCGGCAACGAGGGGCTGACCGGGTTCGCCCTGGTGTTCCTGCTGCTGAAGGCGTTCTCCTCGGGCAGCGCGGCGCTCACCGGTGTGGAGGCGATCTCCAACGGCGTGCCCGCCTTCCGCAAGCCGAAGAGCAAGAACGCGGCGACCACGCTGCTGATGATGGCCACCATCGCTGTGACGATGTTCATGGGCATCATCTACCTGGCGCACCTGACCGGGACGCAGATGGCCGAGAACCCGGCCGAGCAGCTGATCGGCGCGCCCGCGGACTACCACCAGAAGACCGTGCTGGCGCAGATCTCCGAAGCGGTGTTCTCCAACTTCACCCCGGGCTTCTACTTCGTCGCCGGCACCACCGGCCTGATCCTGGTGCTCGCCGCGAACACCGCGTTCAACGGCTTCCCGGTGCTCGGCTCGATCCTGGCCCAGGACCGCTACCTGCCGCGGCAGCTGCACACCCGCGGCGACCGGCTGGCGTTCTCCAACGGCATCGTGCTGCTCGCCGGCGCGGCGATCCTGTTCATCGTGGCGTTCGGTGCCGACCCGAACCGGCTGATCCAGCTGTACATCGTCGGCGTCTTCGTGGCGTTCAACATGAGCCAGTCCGGCATGATCCGGCACTGGACCCGGCTGCTGAAGACCGAGACCGACCCGAAGAAGCGCCGCCGCATGCAGCGCAGCCGGGCGATCAACACCTTCGGCCTGGTGATGACCATGGCCGTGCTGATCGTGGTGCTCGCCACCAAGATCGGCCACGCCTGGATCGCGATCGCGCTGATGGTGGTGCTGTTCGTGATGATGAAGGCGATCCGCCGCCACTACGACAGCGTCAACGCCGAACTGAAGGCCGCCGAGGAAGCCGCGGACGTCGCCCCGCCGACCCGCGTGCACGCCGTCGTCCTGGTCTCCAAGCTGCACAAGCCCGCGCTGCGCGCCCTTGCGTACGCCCAGCTGTCCCGGGCGCACATCCTGGAGGCCGTCACCGTCAACGTGGACCCGGCCGACACCGCGGCGCTGCGCGAGGAATGGGACGAACGCGGCATCGCCGTGCCGCTGAAGGTCCTCGACTCGCCGTACCGCGAGATCACCGGCCCGGTGCTGGAGTACGTCAAGAACCTGCGCCGCGACAGCCCGCGCGACGTGGTCGCGGTCTACATCCCCGAGTACGTGGTCGGCCACTGGTACGAGCACCTGCTGCACAACCAGAGCGCGCTGCGGCTCAAGGGACGTCTGCTGTTCAAGCCCGGTGTGATGGTGACATCCGTACCCTGGCAGTTGGAGTCCTCGGAACGCCGCAAGGCGCCCAAGGCGTGGTCCGCGCCCGGCGCGGTGCGCCGCGGCGAGCCCCGCCCGCGCGCCGGGCGAGCCACCGGGGAGTCCTCCGGCGGCCAGGACGAAGCCGCGCCGCGCGACTGAGCGACGCAGCCCGTCCGGCCTCCTGATGGCCTTCAATGGGCCCGTGGCGGATCGTTCCCGGTCCGCCACGGGCCGCCGTTGTTCTCCACCGTCCCGATCTTTCTGTTGGTTTTCGTCGTTCGTCGTTCGTCTTCGCGTAAGGAAGCGCCCCGTGACCCGCAACAACCCGCCCCGCTCCTCCGGTCGCCAGGGCCGCCCCGGCCGCACGTCCGGCGCCAAGCCCGGGCAGGTGGCGCACCCGCGCTGGAGCAGCCGGCCGTCCCGGCCCGAGGCCACCGACCGGGAAGGCAACACCGCCCGCAGCCTGCCGCCGGTGCCGGGCGAGCAGCGGCCCGCCGCGGAGCGGCCGGCGCCCGAGAAGGGCGCGCGGGGCGCGCAGGCCGCGCAGGGCGGCAAGGGTGCGCCGGGCGGTAAGTCCGCTCAGTCCGGCAAGTCTGCTCAGGCCGGCAAGGGTGTTCAGGCCGGCAAGGGTACTCAGGGTGCTCAGGCGAAGAAGGCCGAGCGGCAGGGGCGCAAGCCCGGTGCGGTGCGGGCGCCGAAGGCGGCGCGGTCCGCCCAGCCGGTGCTGCGGCAGCCGTCCGGTGACCCGCTGGTCGGCGAGCGCTACGAGGTCGAGGTCGGGCCGGTCGCGCACGGCGGGCACTGCGTGGCCCGGCACGAGGGCCGGGTGCTGTTCGTCCGGCACGCGCTGCCCGGCGAGCGGGTGATCGCGCAGGTCACCGACGGCACCACCACCTCGCGCTTCCTGCGGGCCGACGCGGTGGAGGTGCTGGAGGCCGCCAAGGAGCGGATCGAGGCGCCCTGCCCGTTCTCCGGCCCCGGCAAGTGCGGCGGCTGCGACTGGCAGCACGTCACCCCCGGCGGGCAGCGCAAGCTCAAGGGCGCGGTGCTCACCGAGCAGCTCGCCAAGCTGGCCGGCCTCACCCCCGAGGAGGCCCGCTGGGACGGCTCGGTCGAGCCGGTCGGCGGCAAGCTGCAGGCCGGCGAGGTCCCGGCCTGGCGCACCCGGGTGCAGTACGCCGTCGGCGAGGACGGCGCGATCGGGCTGCGCAAGCACCGCTCGCACGACGTCCAGCCGATCGACCGCTGCCTGATCGCCGCGCCCGGCGTCACCGAGCTCGGCATCGAGTCCCGCGACTGGACCGGCATCGCGTCCGTCGAGGCGATCGCCGCGTCCGGCTCCTCCGACCGGCAGGTGATCCTGCGGCCGCAGCCCGGCGAGCAGCTGCCGCTGGTCGAGCTCGACCGTGAGGCCTCGATCGCCCGGATCGACGAGCAGGACCTGTTCCACCGCGTGCACGGCCGGGCCTTCGTCCGCGAGCGTGCCGCCGGCCGCACCTGGCGGGTCTCCAACGGAGGCTTCTGGCAGATCCACCCCGAGGCCCCGGCCACCCTGGTCGACGCCGTCCTCACCGGCCTCGACCCGCAGTGGGGCGAGAACGCCCTCGACCTGTACTGCGGCGTCGGCCTGTTCGCCGGCGCGCTCGCCGAGCGGGTCGGCGAGGAGGGCGCGGTGCTCGGCATCGAGTCCGGCAAGCAGGCCGTCGCGGACGCCCGGCACAACCTCGCCGCGCTGGAGAACGTCCGGATCGAGTGCGACAAGGTCGAGACCCTGCTGCCCCGCACCGGCATCACCTCGACCGACCTGATCGTCCTCGACCCGCCGCGGGCCGGCGCCGGCCGCGACACCGTCGCCCACCTCTGCTCGCTCTCCGCCCGCCGCATCGCCTACGTCGCCTGCGACCCCGCCGCCCTCGCCCGCGACCTGGCCTTCTTCCGCGAGGGCGGCTACCGCCCCGTCTCGCTGCGCGCCTTCGACCTGTTCCCGATGACCCACCACTTCGAGTGCGTGGCCATCCTGGAGCCGATCGCCGGCCGGCAGTAACCGAACCGATCATCAGCACGGGCGCGGGAGCCTCTCCCGCGCCCGTGCGGCGTTTTGGGGCCGTCAGCCGCGGCGACGGGCTCGGTCGGGGCGACGGGCTCGGTCGGGGCGCAGGGTGCGGAGGATCACGCGGCAGAGGAGGACGAACTGCCCGGCGAGGAGGCCGCCGGTGCCGGCCCGGAGCATGCTGCCGGTCTCGCTCGCGGGGTCGGTGCGGCCCACCAGGACGAGCAGGACGACGGCGAGCGCCACGAAGGCGAGCACGGCGGCGAGAATCTTGACGGCCGTGGGGAACCGCATCGGGCACCTCGTTCCAAGGTCGGAACGATCATCGTATGGGGCGGGCCGGGAGCTCGATGGGGGTGGCCGGTTTTCGTAGGGGCGTGGGCGGAGAAGGTGGGGGGAGTGGGGGTACGGCCGGTTTGCGCCCTTGTTGTGCTAGCACCTCGGCGCTAGCGTGAAGCATGGCCAAGAAGCAGCTGAACGTCAGGGTGGATGCGACCACCGCCGAGATGGCCCGCGAGCGGGCCGAACAGCAGGGGATCAGCATGAACCAGTACATCGAGCGTCTGGTCCAGCAGGACATGGGCGAGGCGGGGCGCAATTTCGTGGATGCCGCGGCGCAGTTCATGAAGGAGCACGAGGCGGCGTTCCTCGCCGAGTTCGGGTCGCCGAGCGAACTCCAGGACGTGCGCCGTTGAAACTTGAGGTCGACCTCTCGTGGCTGCTCATGACCGCGGAGCAGTACACGCCCGGTGACCCGCAGGTCACCGACTACGGATCGCTGCTCGCAGCGGTCACCAGGCACCAGGCCGAGATCTTCGACATCGCCGTCTACCCGGAGCCGCAGGACCGTGCGGCCGCGCTGATGCACCAGCTGATCCGGGTCCCCGCGCTGGAGCGCAACAACGAGCTGTTCGCCACCGCCGTGGCCTACGCGTACCTGGTGGCCAGCGGCTGCCGGGTGGCGACCACCGCGCGGGAGGTGCGCAGCCTGGCCCGGGCGATCCGGGAGGGCAAGCTCGGCATCACGGGTGTGGCGGAGCGGCTGGCGATGTGGGTGGTCGACGAGTCGGAGGAGGAAGAGGTCGGCGACGACGGCGAGGAGTGAGCCGTCGGCACGTCGGCGCAGGTGGGGTCAGGGGTCGGGAGAGCGACGAGGCGTCCGCAGCCGGGATACCCTCGACGTTCCCCCGACCTCTGACGATCCCGCGAGGATGCGACCGAGTTGCTGCAGGACATCGAGCCCTATCTGGTCTGCCCGCACTGTGCCCGCCCACTGACCCTGGACGGTCGCACCCTGCGCTGCCCGCAGGGCCACAGCTTCGACCAGGCCCGGCAGGGCTACGTCAGCCTGCTGACGGGTGACGCGAAGGCGGGCACCGCCGACACCGCGGAGATGGTCGCCGCCCGCAGCGAGTTCCTGGCGGCCGGCCACTACCGTCCGCTGGAGCGTGCGCTGGCCGAGGCCGCGGCCGGCGTCGCGGCGGACACCGGACTGGTGGCGGACCTGGGTGCGGGCACCGGCCACTACCTGGCGCGGGTGCTGGAGGCGCGGCCGGGCGCGGTCGGCGCGGCCCTCGACCTGTCGAAGTACGCGCTGCGGCGCGCCGCGAAGGCGCACCCGAGGATCGGCGCCGTGGTGTGCGACGCGTGGCGCCCGCTCCCGTTGCGGGACGGCGCGGCGGACGTGCTGCTGAACGTGTTCGCGCCGCGCAACGGACCGGAGATGCGGCGGGTGCTGCGCCCGGGGGGACGGCTGCTGGTGGCCGCGCCGACCTCCCGTCACCTGCGGGAACTGGTGGGCGCGCTGGGCCTGTTGTCGGTGGACGAGGACAAGGACCGGCGGATCGAGGAGAAGCTCGGCCCGTGGTTCGCGCCGGTGGGGCGCACCGAGGTGGAGTTCACGCTGCGGCTGTCGCGGGCGGACGCTGCCGCGGTGGTCGGGATGGGACCGAGCGCCTGGCACACCGACCCGGCCGCGCTGACCGCCGCGCTGGACGGGCTGCCGCAGCCGGTGGAGGTCACCGGTTCGGTGCGGATCACCGCGTACGAGTGACACTCCGCCGGGGCCGGGGACGGTTGGGACTCGAAGGGGTGAAAGGCCGTCAGGAGAGACGTTTCTCCAGCTCACTGCGCACCTAAAGTGCTCCGGGTGACCAGCGAAGCCCCCTTGGCCCCGCCCCCGGTCGGCCCGCCCGACCGCTCCTCCGCCCAGCCTGGCCGACGCCCGCCCGCCCCCCTGGTGAAGCGCCCGACCGTTGAGGAACTGCGACTCACGTCCTTCAAGTCCTACCGGCGCGCCACCCTGCCGCTGTCGCCGCTGACCGTCCTGCACGGCCCGTCCGGCGCGGGCAAGTCCAACGCGCTGGACGCCCTCTGCGTGCTCTCCCGGCTCGCCCTCGGCGAGGAGATCAGACCCTCGCTGGACGGCATCGGCGGGATCGGCGGCCCGCTCGCCGCCCCGGTCCGCGGCGGACTGATCGGCTGCGTGCCCCACGGACGCAACGCGATCATCCTGGGCTGCACCGTCCGCTCCAGCGTCGGCCCGGTCCGGCTCGAAGTGGTGGTGCGCACGGACGAACGCGTCCGGATCGCCCGCGAACTGCTCACCGTGGACGGCCAGACCCTGATGGAGACCGGCGAACAGGACCTCGCCCGCGGCCGGGTCAACGTCACCTGGCACAACGACTCCCGGCAGGGCGACATCCGCGCCCCGCTCTCCAGCAGCAGCCTGATCACCGCCCAACTGCCGCTTCGGGTCGCCGGATCGTCCAAGGGCGAACGCAAGGTACTGGCCGCCACCGAACAACTGCTCACCGCGCTGCGCGAGGTGTTCAACCTGCACCCCGTGCCCGCCGCGATGCGCGGCTGGGCCCGGCCCGAACCACAGGCCCGGCTGCTCGGCACCGCCGCCAACATCTCCGCCGTCCTCGGCCGCCTCAAACACGAATGCCAGCGCCGTTGGGCCCGACTGCTGCGCACCGTCCAGGCCGCCGCCCCGCACCCGCTGCTCGACCTGGACGTCGCCCGGCGCGGCGAGGGCGCGCAACAACGGATGATCGCCGTCTTCGACGAGGGCGTACTCGGCCGCACCGGCGCCGACCAGGCCTCCGACGGCATGCTGCGACTGCTCGCCTTCGCCGCCGTCCTGCTCACCGGCGCCGACGTCATCGATGTCGACCCGGCCGGTGAAGTCCCCGACGCACACCGGCAGTTGGTGCTGCTCGCCGAGGACCTCGGCGCCGGCCTGGCGGCCGAGCAGGTTGCCGTGCTGCTGCGGCTGGCCCGCGAAGTCACCGGCAAGGGTGACATCCGGCTGCTCGCCACCCTCCAGGAACCCGGCCCCGCGCTCGGCCTGGACGGCGTCGAGCTGGTCGAGTGCCGACGCGATCCGGCCACCGGCCACAGCCTGCTGCGCCGCACCGAACCCGCCCCCCGGGTGCCCGCCCAGGGCACCTCGCCCGACCAGGCCGCGGTGGTAGACCTGGGGGAATGAGCGACGAACTGACGGTGCCCGAACTCCAGCGGCGACTGGCCGAGTTCGCGGCCGCCCGGAACTGGCAGCCGTTCCACACCCCGAAGAACCTGGCCTCGGCGCTGACCGTCGAGGCCGGCGAACTGCTGGAGATCTTTCAGTGGTTGACGCCCGAACAGGCTGGCGCGGTGATGGCCGACACGGACGCGGCGCACCGCGTCCGCGACGAGGTCGCCGACGTGCTGGCCTATCTGCTGCAGCTGTGCACCGTGCTGGAGGTGGATCCGCTGCGGGCGCTGGCGGAGAAGATCGAGCGCAACGAGAGCCGGTTCCCGGCGGCGGGGGGCGGTTCGTAGCTCGGTGGCCTGCGGGCCTGCGGGCCTGCGGGCCTGCGGGCCTGTGGTCCTGCGGCCCTGTGGCCCTGCGAGGTTCGTGGCGGGTTCCCGGTGGGCTCGTGGTGGGTTCCCGGTGGGCGGGGAAATCATCCGGTTTTCCCTCCTGCGGGGGACCGGAGTTTTCCACAGGGCCGGGTTGTCCACAGGCGCGGCGAATGCGCTGGGAGGACCAGGCCGTCGGCGGCACGCTGAGCCCCTGACCGACCGACCGACCGCCGACCGACGGCGGAGGCGGCGAACGAGGGGAGCGCGCCGTGGAGGCACTGCGACTGATCAAGACCGTCCGGCACGCCTTGGCCGAAGCCCGGGCGACCGGGGACATCCTGCACCAGGCCTGGCAGTCCGTCCTGCTCACCGAGGCCGTCGGGGCACGGCTCGCCGACCACGACGGCGAGGAGCTCGCCACCCTCGGGCAGCAGCTCTCGGAGGCCGGCGCGCACACCGCGAGCTGCCTGCGACAACCGCCCGGCCCCGGCCTCGACGGGCCCGGTGGCCCGCTCTGCGGTGGACTCGCGGGCGGCCTCGGCGAGTGGTCCGGGCCGGGGCTGGTCGAGCGGCTCACCGAACTCGGCGACCTCGAACCGGTGTTGGTCGAGCTGGCCGGGCTGCTGGCGGAGACCGGCGAGAACCTGGTGGTGCTGGCCTGCGGGGCGGAAACCGAAAGCCTGTACTGGACGTGCATCGACGGGCTGGACGCGAGCTCCGAATGCCGGGATCTGGTCGCCGAGTTGCTGCGCGAGCAGCGGCGGGTGACGGCGGCCGACGGGGCGTCACCCGAAGGCACGGAGGACGCGGAGGACGCGGAGGACACGGAGGACAGGGAGGGCATGGAGGCCGCGACAACGGCATTGGTGGCACTGCGGGAGGAGGAGACGGTGCCGGCCGGGGCCCGGCGGGAGGGGGAGCCGATGCTCGTGGTCCCGCTGGGCCCGCCGGTCCCGGTGGCGTGTGCTCAGTCGCGGGCCGAGTCGTCCGGCTCGTCCCGGGGTGCGGTGTCCCGCAGCTCGGAGTCGAGTCCGGCCAGGTCGGTGTTGATCGAGGCGAGCAGCTCCTGCATCTGCTCCAGCAGCGACTTGGTGGTGACGGGCGCGCCGCCCGTGGGGGTGCCCGGGGTGGGCGGCTCGGTCCAGGGCTCGGACATGAGGGGGCCCCTTCAGCTCGGTGGTGCGGTGTGAAGCGCCGGGGGTCGACGCCGCCGGTCCAACGAGCTCCCGCCGTACGCGGTCACCCCGGACCACTCGTAGAGGTCCAACCGCCGGGCCCGGTCAGCCCCAGGGGTGAGCCGAGTTTGCGAGCCCGGCCCCCGCTCGGCTACAGCACCGAGCAGGGGCCGGGAGTCCGCGGCGGCCGTCGGGCGGCTGCCGGACAGCCGCACCGCGGCTGCTGAACGGATACGACCTGGAAGGAGGTCAGTTGTGCGAGTGCAGATCCGCGTTCAGGCCGCCCCACGAACCGGTGCGGGCGATCACCTCGACCGCGCCGGACTGCGAGTTGCGGCGGAACAGCAGGTTGTCCTGGCCGGACAGCTCCACCGCCTTCGCCACCGCGCCGTCCGGCGCGGTGACCCGGGTGCCGGCGGTGACGTACAGGCCCGCCTCCACCACGCAGTCGTTGCCCAGCGAGATACCGATGCCCGCGTTGGCGCCCAGCAGGCAGCGCTCGCCCACCGAGACGACCTGCTTGCCGCCACCGGACAGGGTGCCCATGATCGAGGCGCCGCCACCGATGTCGCTGTGGTCGCCGACCACCACGCCCGCGCTGATCCGGCCCTCCACCATCGAGGTGCCCAGGGTGCCGGCGTTGAAGTTGACGAAGCCCTCGTGCATCACGGTGGTGCCCTCGGCCAGGTGCGCGCCGAGGCGGACCCGGTCGGCGTGCGCGATGCGCACCCCGCTCGGCGCCACGTAGTCGGTCATCCGCGGGAACTTGTCGATGCCGTACACCGCGAGCTGCCCGCCCTGGGCGCGCACGGCCAGCCGGGCCTGCTCCACGTTGGCCACCGGCACCGGGCCGATCGACGTCCAGGCGACGTTCGCCAGCAGGCCGAAGACGCCGTCCAGGTTCTGGCCGTGCGGCTTCACCAGACGGGAGGAGAGCAGGTGCAGTCGCAGGTAGACGTCGTGCGCGTCCAGCGGCTTCTCGTCCAGCGAGGAGATCACGGTGCGCACCGCCACCACCTCGACGCCGCGCCGCGCATCGGCGCGCAGCGCCTCGGCGGCGCCCGGGCCGAGCGCCTGCTCGGCCTCCTCGGCGCTCAGCCGGACGGTACCGGACGGGCCGGGGGCGGCGGCCAGCTCCGGCGCGGGGAACCAGGTGTCGAGAACGGTGCCGTCGGCGGCGATGGTCGCCAGGCCGACAGCCACCGCACCGTTTACGGGAGTGGAGGTCTCAGCAGTCACATCCCGCACGTTAACCAATTGGGGCAAGTGCTGACCAACACGCTCACCGGACGGACAAAACCTGATGCCCGAGAACAGGCCCACCGGCCATACTCGGCCGGGTGTTCGTATCGATCTCCACCACCGGCACTGCCGAGAATCCTGCCTCCGACCTGGGCTTCCTCCTGCACAAGCACCCCGACAAGGTGCAGCGGTTCACCACCGCGCACGGCACGGCGCACGTCTTCTACCCCGAGTCCGGGGAGCACACGTGCACCGCCGCGCTGCTGTTGGAGGTCGACCCCGCAGCGCTGCTGCGGCAAGGCCGGGGCAAGGGCCGTTCCGGTTCGCCCGACCTGGCGCTCGCCGAGTACGTCAACGACCGGCCGTACGCCGCGTCCTCGCTGCTCGCGGTGGCGCTGCGCACGGTGTTCCGGTCCGCGATGAAGGGCGAGTGCACGCACCGCCCCGAACTGCCCGGCCGCGCCATGCCGTTGCGGATCTCGCTGCCCGCCGTCCCGGTGGCCGGCGGCGGACCGGCCCTGGTGGAGCGGCTGTTCGCCCCGCTGGGCTGGCAGGTCGAGGCGACGCCCGTCCCGCTGGACGAGTCCTTCCCCGAGTGGGGCGACTCCCGGTACGTACGGCTCGAACTCACCGGCACCCTGCGGCTCGCCGACGCCCTGCAGCACCTGTACGTGCTGCTGCCGGTGCTGGACGGCGCCAAGCACTACTGGGTCGCGCCCGACGAGGTCGACAAGCTGCTGTCGGCCGGTCAGGGCTGGCTCGCCGACCACCCCGAACGCGCCCTGATCACCCGCCGCTACCTGTCCCGCCGCTACTCGCTGACCCGACTCGCGATGGAACGCCTCGCTCTGGCTCGCCTGGCCGAGGCCGACGACCGCGAGGCCGAGGAACTCGACAACGCCGTCCCCGACGCCCCGGAGGAGGTGACCACCGACGGCACGGCCGACCCCGCTGCCGACGCCGCGCCGACCCAGGTGCAGGCGCAGGCGAACACGGAGCCGAACGCGGAGCCGACCGCCGAGCCGGAGCCGGGGCACCCCGCTGCCGACGACGAGGCGACCGGGCGCGGTGGGCCGCTGGCCGTCCAGCGGCGGACGGCGATCCTGGCCGCGCTGGCCCGGACCGGCGCCGCCCGGGTGCTCGACCTGGGCTGCGGCCAGGGCGAGTTGGTGGGTGCGTTGCTCAAGGAATCGCGTGTGACGGAGGTGATCGGTGTGGACGTGTCCTCCCGGGCGCTGACGATCGCCGCCCGCCGGCTGCGGCTGGACCGGATGTCGGAGCGTCAGGCGAGCCGGGTGCGGCTGCTCCAGGGCGCACTGACGTACACCGACGTCCGGCTGAAGGGCTACGACGCGGCGGTGCTGTGCGAGGTGATCGAGCACCTCGACCTGCCCCGGCTGCCCGCGTTGGAGTACGCCGTGTTCGGTTCGGCCCGGCCCGCCGCGGTCGTGGTCACCACGCCGAACGCCGAGTACAACGTGCGCTGGGAGAGCCTGCCCGCCGGGCACCTGCGGCACGGCGACCACCGGTTCGAGTGGAGCCGCGCCGAGTTCACCGCCTGGGCGGCGCGGGTGGCCGACAGCTACGGCTACACGGTCGCGTTCGAGCCGGTCGGGCCGGTCGATCCCGAGGTCGGCGCGCCCACCCAGCTCGCCCACTTCCGCCTCGGCGAGCCCGCCGCCGCCCCGGCTGCCGCAGTCACCACAACAACGACCACCGACCGCACCGACGCCCCGTCGAACGACCTCGCCCCGGAAGGGAGCGCTCACCGATGACCACCGAAACCCTGGAGGCCGGCACCCCCACCGGCCGGCGCCTCCCCGTCACCGACGTCTCGCTGGTGGTGCTGATCGGCAGCACCGGCTCCGGCAAGTCCAGCTTCGCCCGGAAGCACTTCCTGAGCACCCAGGTGATCTCCTCGGACTACTGTCGGGGGCTTGTCTCCGACGACGAGAACGACCAGTCCGCCTCGGCCGACGCGTTCGACCTGCTGCACTACATCGTCGGCAAGCGGCTCGCGGCCGGCCGGCTCACCGTGGTCGACGCCACCAACGTCCAGCACGACGCCCGCCGCGCGCTGATCGCCCTGGCCCGGGAGCACCACGTGCTGCCGATCGCGATCGTGCTGGACGTGCCCGCCGAGGTGTGCGCCGAACGCAACCGGGCCCGGCCGGACCGGCAGCTGCCCCCGCACGTGATCCCGCGCCACCAGCGCGACCTGCGGCGCTCGCTGCGCGGCCTGGAACGCGAGGGCTTCCGCAAGGTGCACGTGCTGCGCGGGGTCGAGGAGATCGAGCGTGCCGAGATCGTGCCGGAGAAGCGCTACAACGACCTGCGGCACCTGACCGGCCCGTTCGACATCGTCGGCGACATCCACGGCTGCCGCTCCGAGCTGGAGACCCTGCTCGGCCGGCTCGGCTACGCGATCGTCCGCGACGAGCAGGGCCGCCCGGTCGACGCCGCGCACCCGGACGGCCGGACCGCCGTGTTCGTCGGCGACCTGGTCGACCGCGGCCCGGACAGCCCGGGCGTGCTGCGCCTGGTGATGGGCATGGTCGCGGCCGGCCACGCGCTCTGCGTTCCCGGCAACCACGAGAACAAGCTCGGCCGCTGGATGGACGGCCGCAAGGTCACCGTCTCGCACGGCCTGCAGGAGACCATCGACCAGCTGTCCGGCGAGAGCGAGGAGTTCCGCGCCCAGGTGCGGTCGTTCATGCGCGGCCTGGTCAGCCACTACCTGCTGGACGACGGTGGGCTGGTGGTCTGCCACGCCGGTCTGCCGGAGAAGCTCCAGGGCCGCGCCTCCGGCCGGGTCCGCTCGCACGCGCTGTACGGCGAAACCACCGGCGAGACCGACGAGTTCGGCCTGCCGGTGCGCTACCCGTGGGCCGAGGAGTACCGCGGCCGCGCCCTGGTGGTCTACGGCCACACCCCAGTGCCGGTGGCGAGCTTCCTCAACAACACCATCTGCCTGGACACCGGCTGCGTCTTCGGCGGCAGCCTCACCGCGCTGCGCTACCCGGAGCGGGAGATCGTCGGCGTGCCCGCCGAACAGCAGTGGTACGAGCCGGCCCGCCCGCTGCGCGGGGACGCGCCCGGCGGCCGGGAGGGGCGTCCGCTGGACCTCGCCGACGTGTCCGGCCGCCGCGTGGTGGAGACCAGAACCCTCGGCAACGTCGCCGTCCGGGAGGAGAACGCCGCTGCCGCGCTGGAGGTGATGAGCCGCTTCGCACTCGACCCGCGGCTGCTCGCCTACCTGCCGCCGACCATGGCACCCTCGCCGACCTCCCGCCGCGAAGGCTGCCTGGAGCACCCCGAGGAGGCGTTCCTCGCCTACCGGCACGACGGGGTGCGGCAGGTGATCTGCGAGGAGAAGCACATGGGCTCGCGCGCCGTCGTCCTGGTCGCCAGGGACGACACCGCGCTGGACAAGCGCTTCGGCCTGCCCGGCCCGGGCGCGATCTGGACCAGGACCGGCCGGGCCTTCCTGTCCGACGAGAGGCTCACCGGCGCGATACTCGACCGGCTACGGGCCGCCGCCGAGCAGTCCGGCCTGTTCGAGGAACTCGACACCGGCTGGCTGCTGCTGGACGCCGAGCTGATGCCCTGGTCGCTGAAGGCCGTCGAACTGCTGCGCCGCCAGTACGCCGCGGTCGGCGCTGCCGCCGGCGCCGCCCTGCCCACCGCACTCGACGCCCTCGCCAAGGCCGCCGCCCGCGGACTGGACGTGTCGGACCTGACGGACCGGCAGCAGCAGCGCACCGCCGACGCGCTGGCCTTCACCGAGGCGTACCGACGCTACTGCTGGCCGACCGAGGGCCTCGACGGCATCCGGCTGGCCCCGTTCCAGCTGCTCGCCGCCGAGGGCGCCAACCTGGCGCTGCGCCCGCACACCGAGCACCTCGACCTGATCGACCGCCTGGTGGACGCCGACCACCGCCTCGCGGAAGAGGCCGGTGGCACGGCCCCGGTGCTGCACCGCACCGGGCGGATGCTGGTCGACACCGAGGACGAGTCCTCGGTGGCCGCAGCCATCTCCTGGTGGGAGGAGCTGACCGGTGCGGGAGGCGAGGGCATGGTGGTCAAGCCGGTCGAAGCGCTGCACCGGGACAGCACCGGGCGGCTGGGCCAGCCCGGCCTGAAGGTCCGCGGCCGCGAGTACCTGCGGATCATCTACGGCCCGGACTACACCCGGCAGTTGGACCGGCTGCGGCAGCGTTCGCTGGGCCACAAGCGCTCGCTCGCCCTCCGCGAGTACGCGCTCGGCCTGGAGGCACTGGACCGGCTGGCGGCCGGCGAGCCGCTCTGGCGGGTGCACGAGGCGGTGTTCGCGGTGCTGGCCCTGGAGTCCGAGCCTGTCGACCCCCGCCTCTGACGCCAGGCCCCGCCTCTGACGTCAGGGCCCGCCCCTGAGGTCCGGTCCCGCAGCCGGCGCCGGGCCCGCAGCCGGCGCCGGGCCCGTGCCGCTGGCACCGGGCCCGGCGTTGCGGCATTGCATGAATATTCGAATACTCGTATACACTTCCCGTCTCAGTCCGTTGACCGACCCAGGAGACCGGTATGGCGTTCAACCTCCGGAACAGGCACTTCCTCAAGGAGACCGACTTCACTCCCCAGGAGTTCCGTCACCTGGTCGATCTCGCTGCGCAGCTGAAGGCCGCCAAGTACGCGGGTACCGAGCAGCCCCGGCTGCGGGGCAAGAACATCGCCCTGATCTTCGCCAAGACCTCCACCCGCACCCGCTGCGCGTTCGAGGTGGCGGCCCACGACCAGGGCGCGTCCACCACTTACCTGGACCCGGCGGGCTCGCAGATGGGGCACAAGGAGTCGGTCAAGGACACCGCCCGCGTGCTGGGCCGGATGTTCGACGGGATCGAGTACCGGGGCGACGGCCAGGAGATCGTCGAGGAACTGGCTGCCCACGCGGGCGTCCCGGTCTGGAACGGCCTGACCGACGAGTGGCACCCGACCCAGATGCTTGCCGACGTGCTCACCATCCAGGAGCACTCCACCAAGCCGCTGAGCGAGACCACCCTGGTCTACCTCGGTGACGCCCGCTCCAACATGGGCAATTCGCTGCTGGTCACCGGCGCGCTGCTGGGCATGGACATCCGGATCGTCGCCCCGGCGCAGCTGTGGCCGTCGGAGGATGTTCAGAAGACCGCCCAGACGCTGGCCGAGGCCAGCGGCGCCCGGGTCACCCTGACCGAGGACGTGGTGGCCGGCGTGGCCGGTGCGGACTTCCTGTACACCGATGTCTGGGTGTCGATGGGTGAGCCCAAGGAGGTCTGGGCCGAGCGGATCGGCCTGCTGAAGCCCTACCAGGTCTCGATGGACACGGTGCGCGCCACCGGAAACCCGGCGGTCAAGTTCCTGCACTGTCTGCCCGCGTACCACGACCTCGGCACCGAGATCGGTCGGCAGATGTTCGAGCTGACCGGCATGTCCGAGTTGGAGTGCACCGACGAACTCTTCGAATCGGCGCACTCCGTGGTCTTCGACCAGGCCGAGAACCGCCTGCACACCATCAAGGCCGTGATGGTGGCGACCCTCGGCTCCTGATTACCTCTTCTGACCGCCGGGCCGGACGCCGGTCAGAAGTCGATGTTCACACAGCCGACCCGGTCGGTGGGGGCGTGCGATCCGGCGTCGGGGCCGGCGTGCAGCACCAGCGAGTGCGCACCGTCGGGGCGGAACGCCCAGGGGACGGCCGCCGAGGCGTCGCCGGCCCCACCGGGATCGGTGCGTACGGTCATCCGTACCTCGTTGTCCCCGGCGCTCGAGCCCGCCACGTGCTGGTAGTGCGGGCCGGACGCCGCCGGGTCGGAGCCGCAGTGGCCGGTGTGCACGTGCGCCGGGAACTCGTGCGGGCCCGCCACCCCGGCGACCTCCACCGCGACGGTCGTCCGGCCCGCCTCGCGGTGGACGGTGACCCGCACCTGCGCGCCGTACGGCACCAGTTCGGGTGCGTGGGTGATCGCCCTGGCGGGGACGATGCCGTTCGCGCGGTCGAACTGGGCGTCCACCACCTGGTCGGGGACGGCCGCGACGGTTGTCGCACCGGGACGGGCTGCGGGGCCGGGGGCGGGGACTTCGGGCGGGCCGATCGGCAGCAGGGTGAGCGGCACCAGCAGTGCGCCGGCGGCGGAGGACAGGGGCATCGCGAACCTTCCGACAGGCCGTCAGGGAACACCGCCCACCGTGGCCGCCGGTCACCCCGCCGCGCACGCCGCCGTGCCGGACCGCTGCCCGCAACCACCCGTACGAGAACGCAGGCCTACGAGAACGCCGGCCATGGCGCGGTCCGGACCGGCCGGAGGTCTCAGCCGGCGGCGGTGATGCCGCGGATCTCGCAGCGCGGCCCGCTGGCGCGCATCAGCCGCAGGTCGGCGGTGATCAGCGGGGCGCCGCAGTGTTCGGCGACCGCGACGTAGGCGGCGTCGTCCGGGGTCAGGTTGTCCTTGAGCTCCCAGATCCGGCCGAGCAGCGGGGCGATCTCCACCTTGCGGATCGTCAGCTCCGGCAGCCGCCGGGCGACGTCGGCCGCCTGCTCGGCCGTCACCTCCTTGGCGAGGTAGAGCCCGCGCAGCGACTGCATCACCTCGATCAGCACATGCTCGGGCGCGACCCAGTCGGGGTCGGCGGCCAGCGCGGCACGGGCAGCGGCCCCGCGCGGTCCCGGGTCGGCGAGCGAGAGCACCACCGCAGAAGCGTCCACCACGATCACCCGCCCACGGTAGCCCGCCCGTACCGCCGCACTGCGGCGGGGTGCCCAACCGCCGCCCCCACCACGCCGACCCGTGCCCGCCGGCCACGCCTACGGCGCGGGCCCGCCGGCCACGCCTACGACCCGTGCCCGCCGGCCACGCCTACGGCGCGGGCCCGCCGGCCACGCCTACGACCCGTGCCCGCCGGCCACGCCTACGGCGCGGGCCTTCCCGGCGTCGCCACCGCGCCCACGGACCCGCCCCCCGCCGAGCCCGCACCCGACGTCTTCGCCTCCGCGGCCGCCAGTTCCGCCGGACTCAGCGCGGGTTGCCCCGCCAGCCGTTTCTCGGCGTCCTCGGCGAACCGTCGGTCGATGACGGGTTGCCACCCCGGGAGGAGAACCCACTGCGAGATCTCGTTCTGCGACACCAGCGGCTCGTTCCGACCCGCACCGGTGGAGATCAGGGTGATCATGACGCCGTCGGTCCGTTGGAGTTGCGAAAGGACGGTGATCTGCTGGGCGTCGTCGCGCCGGGCGATGACCGTGCCGTTCTCGGCCTTGAACGAATCGCACTTCTCGTCCGCGAGTCCGGGGGTGCAGCCGAATACGCCGGTCTGTGGCCGTGACGGGCCGGCGGGGGGTTCCACCTGGAGCATCAGGGTGCCGGTGTGTCCGTTCCTCGGGTCGTGCAGGGAGAGCATGACCGCGGTGCCCGCCTGGAGGTCCGAGGGGGCGACCTTGTTGGTCCAGTAGTCGACGACCAGGCGGGGATCGAGCAGGTCGCCCAGCATGAGCCGGGCGGCAGGGCCGGTGAGCGGCACCCGTTCCGACGGCAGGGTGGTCTCCGGCGTGGGGGTGGCCGTCGTCGTGCCGGCCGTCGCGGTGCCGGCCGAGGCCGGGGGAACGGTGGTGGTGGCGGTGGGCGGGCCGGGGCGCAGCAGCAGTCCGCCGACGAGGCCCAGGCCGGCGACCGCGACGATCACGCCGGTGAGCGTGGCGCGCCGCCGCAGCCGGAGGGACCGTCCCTCGGCGGTGGCCCCGGCGACGAGCAGGCCGAGGTCGGGTGCGGCGTCGCCGATCGCCCGCTCGAAGACGTCGGTCAACTCCTGTTCGGGCATCGGGGCTCTCGCATTCTGACGGCGCGTCGGTCGGTTCGGCGGGCGGCCGGCGGGCAGGGCGGCCGGGGAGGGGCGGCCGGTGGACAGGGCGGGGCGGCCGGGTGGCGGGGCGGCCGGGGCGGGGTGACGGGGGAGGGGCGTGGGCTCGGTCACGACGCCAGGCTGTCCAGGTGCGGGGCGAGCTGGCGGCGCAGCCGGGTGAGGGCGCGCAGCGCGCGGACCCGGACGGTGCCGGGGGCGAGCTGGAGTTCGGCGGCGGTCTCCTCGACGCTGCGGTCCTCCCAGTACCGCAGCACCAGGACGGCCCGGTCCTTGGGCGGCAGTTCGGCGAGTGCGGCGAGCAGGGCGACGCGCAGTGCCGGGTCGCTGTCGGGGGCGGCCTGTTCGGGGAGGAAGTCGAGGCCGGGCAGTTCGCTGCTGCGGCGTAGCCGCCGGTGCGAGAGGTAGCAGCGGAGCAGGACGGTGCGGGCGTAGGCGACGGGGCTGTCGGCCTGTCGGACGCGTCCCCAGGAGGCGTAGATGCGGGCGAGCGCGGTCTGGGTGAGGTCTTCGGCGAGGTGCCAGTCGCCGCAGAGCAGGAGGGCGGTGCGGAACAGTGCGGTGCCGCGGGCGTGCGCGAACTCCTCGAACTCGCGCCGCTCCTCGGCCCGTCGCCGCCCCACCACCATCCGCACCCCTTGTTACATGCCGCGTTCCGGCGGCCCCGTCACTGGATGCGGTGCCGCTCGGTACATAGAAGTCAGATGCCCCGGGGCTGCGGTTGCGTTACAGGATGAGCCGGTGAAGTTTGGACGGAGCCATGCACTATGGTTTATCTCGACATCGAGATACATTCGGCGTTAGACTATATCTTGACGTCAAGATACTTGCCGAGAGGCGCAGGTCCCGCGTTCGGCGGGCCTTCCATCATCGGCCCGGTAAGCGGCGGCCGTCAGGTTAGCCAAGGCTTACCTTATCACCGGGTGGACCAAGAAGGAGTCAGTCGTGTCCGCGAACAGCTTCGACGCCCGCAGCTCGCTGCAGGTGGGCGACGAGTCGTACGAGATCTTCAAGCTCTCCGCCGTCGAGGGTTCCGAGCGGCTGCCGTACAGCCTCAAGGTCCTGCTGGAGAACCTGCTCCGCACCGAGGACGGCGCGAACATCACCGCCGACCACATCCGCGCGCTGGGCGGCTGGGACCCGACGGCCGAGCCGTCCGAGGAGATCCAGTTCACCCCGGCCCGCGTGATCATGCAGGACTTCACCGGCGTTCCCTGCGTGGTCGACCTGGCCACCATGCGTGAGGCCGTGAAGGAGCTGGGCGGCGACCCGTCCAAGATCAACCCGCTGGCGCCGGCCGAGCTGGTCATCGACCACTCCGTCATCGCCGACAAGTTCGGCACCCCGGACGCCTTCGTCCAGAACGTCGAGATCGAGTACGGCCGCAACAAGGAGCGCTACCAGTTCCTGCGCTGGGGCCAGACCGCGTTCGACGAGTTCAAGGTCGTCCC
The DNA here is from genome assembly GCF_044593455.1 of Kitasatospora sp. NPDC051984. NCBI lineage: Bacteria > Bacillati > Actinomycetota > Actinomycetes > Kitasatosporales > Streptomycetaceae > Kitasatospora > Kitasatospora sp. NPDC051984. The sequence goes on along the minus strand of NZ_JBIUCB010000004.1, from coordinate 459,314 downwards.
GCCCGGCACCGGCATCGTCCACCAGGTCAACATCGAGCACCTGGCCCGCACCGTCATGGTCCGCAACGGCCAGGCGTACCCGGACACCTGCGTCGGCACCGACTCGCACACCACCATGGTCAACGGCCTGGGCGTGCTGGGCTGGGGCGTCGGCGGCATCGAGGCCGAGGCCGCGATGCTTGGCCAGCCGGTCTCGATGCTGATCCCGCGCGTGGTGGGCTTCAAGCTCAACGGCCAGCTGCCGGCCGGCACCACCGCCACCGACCTGGTGCTCACCATCACCGAGATGCTGCGCAAGCACGGTGTGGTCGGCAAGTTCGTCGAGTTCTACGGCGAGGGCGTCACCTCGATCCCGCTGGCGAACCGCGCCACCATCGGCAACATGTCGCCGGAGTTCGGCTCGACCTGCGCGATCTTCCCGATCGACGCCGAGACCATCAACTACCTGAGGCTCACCGGCCGTGACGAGCAGCAGCTCGCCCTGGTCGAGGCATACGCCAAGGAGCAGGGCCTCTGGCACGACCCGTCGGTCGAGCCGGTCTTCTCCGAGTACCTGGAGCTGGACGTCTCCACCGTCGTCCCGTCGATCTCCGGCCCGAAGCGCCCGCAGGACCGCGTGATCCTGGCCGAGGCCGCCGAGAAGTTCGGCGAGGCGCTGCCGACCTACTCCGCCGAGGCCTCGAAGCCGACCGCCGTCACCGCGGCCGACGGCTCGTCCTACGAGATCGACAACGGCGCGGTCGTGATCGCCTCGATCACCTCCTGCACCAACACCTCCAACCCCTCCGTCATGCTGGGCGCCGCCCTGCTGGCGAAGAAGGCCGTGGAGAAGGGCCTCACGGTCAAGCCGTGGGTCAAGACCACCCTGGCGCCCGGCTCCAAGGTCGTCATGGACTACTACGAGAAGGCCGGCCTGCTCCCGTACATGGAGAAGCTGGGCTTCAACCTGGTCGGCTACGGCTGCGTCACCTGCATCGGCAACTCGGGCCCGCTGCCCGAGGAGGTCTCCGCCGCGGTGAACGAGTCCGACCTGGCGGTCGTCTCGGTGCTCTCCGGCAACCGCAACTTCGAGGGCCGGATCAACCCGGACGTCAAGATGAACTACCTGGCGTCCCCGCCGCTGGTGGTCGCCTACGCCCTCGCCGGCAACATGAACATCGACCTGACCCGGGACGCGCTGGGCCAGGACGCCGACGGCAACGACGTCTTCCTCGCCGACATCTGGCCGTCCGAGCAGGAGGTCGCCAACGCGGTCGCCGGCTCGATCGACGAGGCCATGTTCGACAAGGGCTACCAGGACGTCTTCGCCGGCGACCACCGCTGGCAGTCGCTCCCGGTCCCGACCGGCAACACCTTCGAGTGGGACGCCGAGTCCACCTACGTCCGCAAGCCCCCGTACTTCGAGGGCATGGCCAAGACCCCGAGCCCGGTGACCGACATCGCCGGTGCCCGCGTGCTGGCCAAGCTGGGCGACTCGGTCACCACCGACCACATCTCCCCGGCCGGCAACATCAAGCCGGGCACCCCGGCGGCGCAGTACCTCACCGAGCACGGTGTGGAGAAGCGTGACTTCAACTCCTACGGCTCGCGCCGTGGCAACCACGAGGTCATGATCCGCGGCACCTTCGCCAACATCCGCCTGCGCAACCAGATCGCGCCGGGCACCGAGGGCGGCTACACCCGCGACTTCACCCAGGCTGACGCTCCGGTGTCGTTCATCTACGACGCCTCGCAGAACTACCAGGCCGCGGGCATCCCGCTGGTGGTCCTGGCCGGCAAGGAGTACGGCTCCGGCTCGTCCCGCGACTGGGCGGCCAAGGGCACCGCGCTGCTCGGCGTCAAGGCCGTCATCGCCGAGTCCTACGAGCGCATCCACCGCTCCAACCTGATCGGCATGGGCGTCCTGCCGCTGCAGTTCCCGGCCGGCCAGAACGCCGACTCGCTGGGCCTGACCGGTGAGGAGACCTTCGAGTTCACCGGTGTCACCGAGCTGAACGAGGGCCGCACCCCGAAGACCGTCAAGGTCAAGGCCGTTAGCCCGGCGGGCACGAGCAGCGAGTTCGACGCCGTGGTGCGCATCGACACCCCCGGTGAGGCGGACTACTACCGCAACGGCGGCATCCTGCAGTACGTGCTGCGCAGCCTGATCGGCTGACAGTAGGTCGGAAGAGCCGCACCGTTTCCCGCAAGGTACGGTGCGGCTCTTTGCCATTTCTTGGAGGAATCCGGCCACCCTCTTGTGCGCCGCCCGTCAGGTGGACTAGACCTCTCCATCAGCACTTGGTCCATACCAATTGACGCCGAATCGGAGAGATGCTCGGAATGACCAGACGAACCTCCGCACTCCTCGCCGCCGCCACCATCGGCGCCCTGCTCGTCTCCCCGGCCGCCGCGCACGCCGACCAGCAGGGAAAGCGCCTGAGCGGTCAGCGGGTCGGCTACTTCACCCAGTGGGGCATCTACAGCGGGTTCTCCGCCAAGAAGGTCCAGGACAGCGGCCAGGCCGGCAAGCTGACCGTGCTCAACTACGCCTTCGGCAACGTCTCCGCCGACGGCACCTGCTTCGAGGCGAACGAGGCCGGGGCTGGCGACGCCTGGGCCGACTACCAGCGGCCGGTGAGCGCCGAGGAGTCGGTGGACGGCGTGGCCGACGCCCCGGACCAGGTGCTCAAGGGCAACTTCAACCAGCTGCGCAAGCTGAAGGCGAAGAACCCGCAGCTGCGGGCGGTGATCTCGCTGGGCGGCTGGAGCTGGTCCAAGCACTTCTCGGACGCGGCGCTCACCGACGCCTCCCGGAAGAAGTTCGTCTCCTCCTGCATCGACCTCTACGTCAAGGGCAACCTGCCGCAGCTGGGCTCCGCCGAGGGCGGTGCGGGCGCCGGCGCGGGAGTGTTCGACGGCATCGACATCGACTGGGAGTACCCGGGCAGCCCGGGCGACGACGGCAACGTGGTGCGTCCCGAGGACGGGCGGAACTTCACCCTGCTGATGCAGGAGTTCCGCACCCAGCTGGACGCGCTGTCCGGCAGGAAGGGCCGGCACCACCTGCTGACCGCCGCGGTGCCGGCCGGTGAGTCCGCGATCGACAAGTTCGAGATCGACAAGGTCGCCGAGCCGGTGGACTGGCTGAACCTGATGGCCTACGAGCTGCACGGCCCGTGGGAGACCAAGGGTCCGACCAACCACGAGTCCAACCTGTACTCCGACCCGAACGACCCCACCGGGCTGCGGCTGAGCGTGGACCGGCTGGTCGGCACCTACACGGACCGCGGCCTGCCGTCCAGGAAGGCCGTGGTGGGCGTCCCGCTCTACGGCTTCGGCTGGACGGGCGTGCCCGGTGGCCCGCGCGGCAACGGCCTGTACCAGTCGGCCACCGGCCTGGCCCGCGGCGGCACCCTGGCCTACAAGCAGATCAAGAACCTGCCCGGCACGGTCTACAGCGACCGGGCGCACGGGGTGAGCTGGAAGTACGACGGCACCGACTTCTGGACGTACGACACCCCGGAGATGGCGACCGCCAAGGCCCGCTACGTCCGGGAGAACGACCTGGGCGGGGTGATGGTCTGGTCGCTGGACGGTGACGACGCCCAGGGCGGCATGATCGCCGCGCTGGACAAGGGGCTTCGGGACAACTGAGACTGAGGGCCCGTCAGGGCGCTCACCGCGCGCAGCTTTGCCGTCACAGTTCCCTAACGTGATGCGCAAAGCTGCGCATTTCTATGTTCAAACGAACATAACCGCGCTAGATTCGCGATCAGGTCTGGCGCGGACACGTAATGTGCAGGGTCCCTGCACATTGCACATGCTGCACCGCCGACAACGCTTTGACTGTCAGGTTTGTTATCAGACCGGCGGCCTATTGCTGTCAGATGAACAGTGGACTATACCTTTGCGCATCATCACACCGCCTCTGACCGGCATATTCGCCGCTGGGCACCTTTCGGGCCACGAAAGTTGACGCGACGTCAGCTTTGGCTCACATCTTCTGGAACTGAGGGGTTAGGGCACGCATGGGCTCTGCAACTGAGTACAACCGCCGCGACCTGTTCAAGCGCGCGGCCGCGATCACCGTCCTGGCGGCCGGCAGCAGCTCGCTGCTCGCGGCCTGTGCCGGCGGTACCGGGAGCTCCGACAAGGGCACCAAGGCGGCGGGTGGCTTCAACCTGAGCGACGCCAAGAACCCGTTCGGGGTCAAGGACTCCGACGGCCTCGAGGTCTTCATCTTCGACGGCGGCTACGGCAACGAGTACGCCAAGGCGTTCGAGGCGATCTACTCGAAGCAGTACCCCGGTGCGAAGGTCAACCACCAGGCCGACAAGGACGTCACCGGCAAGCTCCAGCCGCGATTCAACGCCGGTTCCCCGCCGGACGTCATCGACGACTCGGGTGCCAAGCAGATGAAGCTGGACGTCCTCGCGGACTCCAACCAGCTCACCGACCTGGCCCCGCTGCTGGACGCGCCGTACATCGACGACCCGTCGAAGAAGGTCCGCGATGTGCTGATGCCCGGCACTGTCGAGTCCGGCACGGTCAAGGGCAAGGTCTACAACCTGTCCTACGTGTACACCGTCTGGGGCTGGTGGTACTCCGGCAAGCTGTTCAAGGACAACGGCTGGACCGCGCCGAAGACCTGGGCCGAGTTCATCACCCTGTGCGAGCAGATCAAGGCCAAGGGCATCGCCCCGGTCGCGCACCAGGGCAAGTACCCGTACTACATCAACGTCGTCATGATGGACATGATCGCCAAGCAGGGCGGCCTGGACCTCATGAAGCGGATCGACGCCCTCGACGCCGCGGCGTGGGACGACCCGGCCGTGAAGACCGTGGTCGAGGCGTTCTACCAGGTCGTCGACAAGGACTTCCTGCTCCCCGGCACCAACGGCATGACCCACACCGAGTCGCAGACGGCGTGGAACCAGTACAAGGCCGCGTTCATCCCGTCCGGCTCCTGGCTGGAGAACGAGCAGCTGCCGACCACCCCGGCCGACTTCGACATGAAGTTCCTGCCGATGCCGTCGCTGCCCGGTGACAAGCTGCCCTTCGAGGCCATCCGCGCCGGTGCCGGTGAGCCGTTCATCGTTCCGTCGAAGGCCAAGAACGTGGCCGGCGGCCTGGAGTTCCTGCGGATGATGCTGACCAAGGAGGCCTCGGGCAAGTTCGCCCAGACCGCCAACAGCCTCACCTGCCTCAAGGACGGTGTCGGCCCGGAGGTCCAGCTGAAGCCGGGTACCGCCTCCACCGTGGTGGCGCTGAAGGCCGCGGCCGCGAACACCTTCAACTTCCAGTACCCGAACACCGCTTCGAAGTTCGACGAGGACCTGCAGAACGCCTCCGGCGAGCTGATGGCCAAGCGCATCGGTCCCGACGAGTGGATCAAGCGCGCCAAGGAGTCGGCCTCCAAGAACAAGACCGCCTGATCGGTCACTCGATCAACGCACCGGGGGCGTCGAGGCGCCCCCGGTGCGTCTTCCTGACGGACAGGAGAAGTGGCCATGCGTCACGGCAAGTACCCCTTCATCGTGGGGTTCCTCTTCCTTCCGATCGTGCTGTACGTCGGCCTGGTGCTCTGGCCCTACGCGCAGACCTTCGGATACTCCCTGACCAACTGGTCCGGGGCGAGCCAGGAGATGGATTTCGTCGGCCTGGACAACTACACGAAACTCCTCGATGACGAGGTCTTCGCCGGTGCCCTCTGGCACAACCTGATGCTGCTGATCCTGCTCCCGGTCGTCACCATCCTGATCGCGCTGTTCTTCGCCTTCATGCTGAACGTCGGCGGCAAGGGCGGCACCGGCGGTGTGCAGGGCGTCAAGGGCGCGGCCTTCTACAAGGTCGTCTTCTTCTTCCCGCAGGTGCTGTCGATCGCCATCCTCGCCGTGCTCTGGCAGGCGGTGTACCGCACCGACCAGTCCGGCCTGGCCAACGGCATCCTGATCAAGCTGGGCCTGGCCACCGTGAACGACCCGGTGCAGTGGCTGTCCGACCCCGACCTGGTCATGTGGTGCGTGCTGGCGGTGCTGGTCTGGTCCGGCGTCGGCTTCTACCTGGTGCTGTTCTCGGCCGCCATGCAGGGCATCCCGAAGGACATCTACGAGGCCGCCCTGCTGGACGGCGCCAAGCGCGGCCAGACCTTCTTCAAGATCACGCTGCCGCTGCTCTGGGAGACCGTCCAGACCGCCTGGGTCTACCTGGCCATCGTCGCCATGGACGCCTTCGCGCTGGTCGCCTCGATCACCCCCGGCGCGTACTTCGGCGGTGGTCCCGACCACCACAGCGAGCTCATCTCGACCTACCTGATGCGCAACTTCCTGCGCAACGGTGAGGCGGGCTACGCCTGTGCGATGGGTGTGGTGATCTTCTTCTTCACCCTCATTCTGACCGTCGTCTCGCTGTGGGCCACCAAGCGCGACAAGATCGAGTACTGAGCGGGGACCGGACATGACCACTCTCGACAAGACCGCGAGCGTCCCCGGTCAGCGCGGTACCAAGCCCAAGCCGGGCAAGGACCAGCGCTTCGCCGACGGCGGCGGCGTGCTGAACGTCTTCTCGCACGGCTTCCTGGCCATCTGGGCCGTCCTGATCGTCCTGCCGCTGATCTGGGTCGTGCTCGGCTCGTTCAAGACCGACGCGCAGATCAACGGCTCGGCCTGGAGCTGGCCGGCGCACTGGGGCTTCGACGCCTTCAGCCGCGCCTGGTCCAAGGGCATCGGCGGCTTCTTCACCAACACGATCATCGTGCTGCTGGGCTCCGTCACCCTGACCATGCTGCTCGGCTCGATGGCCGCCTACGTGCTGGCCCGCTACGAGTTCAAGGGCAACCGGTTCATCTACTACCTGTTCGTCGCGGGTTCGATGTTCCCGGTGTACCTGGCCCTGGTGCCGCTGTTCTTCATGGTCCGCAACCTCGGTGAGATCTCGCCGTACCTCGGCCTGAACAGCTACGCCGGCCTGATCCTGGTGTACGTCGCCTACTCGCTGCCGTTCACCGTGTTCTTCATGTACTCGTTCTTCCGCACCCTGCCGAGCGCGGTGCACGAGGCCGCGATGCTGGACGGCTGCTCGCACACCCGGACGTTCTTCCAGATCATGGTGCCGATGGCCAAGCCCGGCCTGATCAGCGTGGGCATCTTCAACGTGCTCGGCCAGTGGAACCAGTACATCCTGCCGGTCACCCTGATGCAGCCCACCACGGCCGGCGAGGCCGACCACTCGATGCTCGCCCAGGGCCTGGTCAACCTGGCCCTGCAGTCCGGCTACAAGAGCGACGCCCCGGCGCTGTTCGCCGGTATGACGATCGCGATGCTGCCGGTGCTGGTGGTGTACCTGTCCTTCCAGCGCCAGGTCCAGGCCGGTCTGACCTCCGCCACCCTCAAGTAGCGGACGCCGTACGGCAGAAGGCCCGGCCCCCGTTCCGAATCGGAGCGGGGGCCGGGCCGTTGTGCGCGGAATCGCTACTGGATGTCGCAGGCCTGCGCGCGCAGCGCCCGGGCCAGGTCGTCGCGGCACTCCAGCACCAGGCGGCGCAGCGCGGGGGCGGCGTCCTGGTGGGTGGTCAGCCAGTCGTCGGTGGCCGCCAGCGTCTCGGGCGTGGTCTGGTAGCGCGGGTAGAAGCCGCCGACGATCCGCATCGCGATCTCGATCGAGCGGTCCGCCCAGATCGACTCCAGCATCTCGAAGTACGGCTCGGCGTAGGAGGCCGTCAGCTCGCGCTGCCCGGCCTGGTTGAAGCCGGCGATCTGCGCCTCGACCAGGGCGTTGGGCAGTTCGTCGGAGTCGACCACGGCGGACCAGGCGGCGGCCTTGGCGCCCGGGGTGGGCAGCGCGGCCAGGCACTCGGTGTGCTGGCGGCGGCCGCTGGCGGTGTTGTCGCGGGCCAGTTCGGCGGCCAGCTCCTCGGTGTCGGCCGCGCCGTTGGCGGCGAGGGACAGCCAGAAGTTCCAGCGCAGTTCCTGGTCCACCGTCAGGCCGTCGATCCGGGCGGTGTCCTCCAGCAGGCCGCGCAGCAGCCGCAGGTGGTCGGCGCGCTCGGCGGTGTCGGCGAGGAAGCGGGCCCAGGCGAGCTGGTGGTCGCTGCCGGGGGCGGCCTGCGAGAGCTCGCGCAGCGCGACCTCGGCGAGCGCGGTGCCGTACTCGGCGCGGCGGGCCGGGTCGGCGTACACCTGCAGGGCGACGCCGGCCTGGAGGTGCAGGGACTGCAGCACGCCGATGTCGGACTCCCGGCCGGCGAAGCGCTGCACCAGGTCGAGGTAGTCGCGGGTGGGCATCAGCCCGTCCCGGGTCAGGTTCCACACCGCGGACCAGGCCAGCGCCCGGGCCAGGCCGGTCTCGCCGGTGAGGTCGCCGAGGCCGGTGCGCAGGGTCTCCAGCGAGCGCTCGTCGAAGCGGACCTTGCAGTACGTCAGGTCGTCGTCGTTGAGCAGCACCAGCGCGGGCACCGAACGGCCGGCCGCGTCGGCGACCACGGTGCGGGCGCCGGTGACGTCCAGTTCGTAGCGGTCGGTGCGCCGCAGCGCGCCGTCCTCGGCGAGGTCGTACAGGCCGACCGCGATCCGGTGCGGGCGCAGTACCTCGCCGTCCTGGCGGATCGCCAGTTCGGTGATCCGGCCCTCGTCGTCGTACGTGACCTCGGGGGTGAGGGTGTTGACGCCGGAGGTCTGCAGCCAGGCGGCGGACCAGGCGCGCAGGTCGCGGCCGCTGGTCTCCTCCAGGGCGTCCAGCAGGTCGCCGAGGACGGTGTTGCCGAAGGCGTGCTTCTTGAAGTACCGGCGGGCGCCCTCGAAGAACGCGTCCCGGCCGACGTAGGCGACCAGCTGCTTGAGGACGGACGCGCCCTTGGCGTAGGTGATGCCGTCGAAGTTGAGCTTGGCGTCCTCGAGGTCGCGGATGTCCGCGGTGATCGGGTGGGTGGTGGGGAACTGGTCCTGCCGGTACGCCCAGGCCTTGCGGCGGTTGGCGAAGGTGATCCAGGCGGAGCGGTACTTGGTGGACTCGATCTGCGCGAACGAGCCCATGAAGTCGGCGAACGACTCCTTCAGCCACAGGTCGTCCCACCACTTCATGGTGACCAGGTCGCCGAACCACATGTGCGCCATCTCGTGCAGGATCACGTTGGCGCGGGCCTCGTAGGCGGCCTCGGTGACCTTCGAGCGGTAGATGAACTCCTCGCGGAAGGTCACGCAGCCCGGGTTCTCCATCGCGCCGATGTTGTACTCGGGGACGAAGCACTGGTCGTACTTGCCGAACGGGTACGGGTAGTCGAACTCGTCGTGGAAGAAGTCCAGGCCCTGCTTGGTGACGGTGAGGATCTCGTCGGCGTCGAAGTACGGGGCCAGCGAGCGGCGGCAGGTGGTGGCGAGCGGGATCTCCAGCACGGTGCCGTCGGGCAGTTCGCGCGAGTAGTGGTCGCGCACCACGTGGTACGGGCCGGCCACCACGGCGGTGAGGTAGGTGGAGATCGGCTTGGTCGGCGCGAACTCCCAGGTGCGGGTGGAGCCTTCCTCGGTGACGCGCTCGTGCACGGCGTTGGCGTACACGTCCCACGCGGCCGGGGCGGTCACGGTGAAGCTGAACGGGGCCTTCAGGTCGGGCTGTTCGAAGTTGGCGAACACCCGGCGGGCGTCGGCCGGCTCGTAGTGGGTGTACAGGTAGGTCTCGCCGTCCACCGGGTCGACGAAGCGGTGCAGGCCCTCGCCGGTGCGGCTGTAGGCGCACTCGGCGACCACCGTCAGCTCGTTGTGGGCGGCGAGCTCCGGCAGCGCGACCCGGGCGCCGTCGAACACCTCGGCCGGGTCCAGCCGGCGCCCGTTCAGCTCGACGGAGACCACCTCGGGGGCGAGCAGGTCGGCGAAGCTGGACGCGCCCGGGGTGGCGCAGTCGAAGGAAATCCGGGTGGTGGAACGGAAGGTGGGCCGGCCGGAGTCGGCCGCCGCACTCACGTCCAGGTGGACGCGGTAGCTCTCCACCCGGATGATCCCGGCCCGGTCGCGGGCCTCCTCACGGCTCAGGTTCTTGCCCGGCACGGCGGTACTCCTCTGTACGGAACACACGGCTTTGGGGGTGTTCATGGCACCCCGTCGGGGGCATCCTTTCACGCCGTTCCCACGGTGCCATTGCACTGGGCGAGGAATCATCACACTGGGGCCGGAGTTGCCGTTCGGAGGGGGCGACGCCCCCGCAACTCTCGATCGCCGACACCGAGGACGCCGCCCGTGAGCACCGCAGACACTCGCAAGACCGCCGACTTCTGGTTCGACCCGCTCTGCCCCTGGGCCTGGATGACCTCCCGCTGGATGCTGGAGGTCGAGCAGCTCCGCCCCGTGGACACCCGCTGGCACGTGATGAGCCTGTCCGTCCTCAACGAGAACCGCGACGACCTGCCCGAGCAGTACCGCGAGCTGCTGGCCGCCGGCTGGGGTCCGGTGCGGGTGCTGATCGCCGCCGCCGAGGCGCACGGCGAGGAGGTGCTCGGCCGGCTCTACACCGAGCTCGGCACCCGCTTCCACAACCAGGGCCTGCCCAACACCCGGGAGACCGTGGTCGCCGCCCTCACCGCCGCCGGCCTGCCCGCCGAGCTCGCGGACGCCGCCGACACGGACGAGTTCGACGAGAAGCTGCGCGCCTCCCACGCCGAGGGCATCGGCCTGGTCGGCCAGGACGTCGGCACCCCGGTCATCGCCGTGGACGGGCCGGACGGCGACCGGATCGCCTTCTTCGGGCCGGTCGTCACCCCCACCCCGCGCGGCGAGGCGGCCGCCCGGCTCTGGGACGGCACGCTGCTGGTCGCCTCCACCCCCGGCTTCTACGAGATCAAGCGCACCCGCACCGCGGGGCCCTCGTTCGAGTAGCCCGCATGCGGAAACCCCCGCACCAAGGGATGCGGGGGTTTCCGCATGTGTTCAGACCACGGCCGGCCGGCGGCTCCGCAGGTAACCGACCACCGCCAGCACGACCGTCAGGCCGGCGGTGAAGTACAGCTGGATGCGGTTCGCGGAGTCCATCGTCATCAGCACCAGGACCACCGCGATCGCGGCCAGCGCCGCGTACGTCAGGTACGGGAACGCCCACATCCGGACGGGGAGCTGCGCCGCCGGCAGCTTCCGGCGCATCCGCAGCTGGGCGACGGCGATGAACGCCCACACCACCAGGACGGCCGCGCCGACCATGTTCAGCAGCCAGGAGAAGACCGTCTCCGGCCACCAGTACGACAGCAGCACGGCCAGGAACCCGAACCCGCAGGACGCCAGCACCGCGCGCCGCGGCACGCCGCCGGAGATCCGGGCCAGCGCGCGCGGGCCGTGGCCGCGGGCGATCAGCGAGTGCGCCATCCGGGAGGAGCCGTAGATGTTGGCGTTCATCGCGGAGAGCAGCGCGATCAGCACCACCACGTTCATCAGCTCCGCGGCTCCCGGGATGCCCAGGGTGTGCAGCACCGCCACGTAGGGGCCGGGCCGGACCACGGACGGGTCGTCCCACGGCACCAGGGTGACGATCACCGCCATCGAGCCGACGTAGAACAGGGCGATCCGCCACATCGCGGTGCGCACCGCCGTGGCCACGCTGCGCCGGGGGTTCTCCGACTCGGCGGCGGCGATGGTGACGGTCTCCAGCCCGCCGTACGCGAACACCGAGGCCAGCAGGCCGGTGACCAGCCCGGCGGTGCCGTGCGGCAGGAAGCCGTGGTGGCCGGTGAGGTTGGAGGTGCCGGGGGAGGAGGTGCCGGGCAGCATTCCGAGCACGGCGAGCACGCCGATCACCAGGAAGGCGCTGATCGCGAGCACCTTGATCGCGGCGAACCAGAACTCGAACTCGCCGAAGTTGCGGACGGCGGCCAGGTTGGTGCCGCAGAAGAACGCCATGAAGGCGGCGACCCAGACCCAGGACGGGACACCGGGCAGCCAGCCGGAGACGATGCCGGCCGCGCCGATCGCCTCCACGCCGACGCCGACGCACAGCAGCACCCAGAACAGCCAGCCGGCCGTGAACCCGGCCCACGGGCCGATCTCCCGCTCGGCGTGCACCGAGAACGAGCCGGAGGCGGGCCGGGCGGCGGACATCTCGCCGAGCATCCGCATGACCAGCATCACCAGCAGCCCGGAGGCCGCGAAGGCGAGTACCACGGCGGGCCCGGCAGCGGCGATTCCGGCGCCGGAGCCGACGAAGAGGCCTGCCCCGATCACTCCACCGAGGGCGATCATCGACAGGTGACGCTGCTTGAGACCGTGGGCCAGCCCGGCGTCCTCGGCGGCGCCATTGGCGTCCGGCCTGACAGCGGCGCGGGCGGAGGTGGGAGTACGGGTCATGCGCGGGGTTTCCAGACTGTGCGACTTCCCGACCATTTCGGCGGGGTCTGTCCACTATTCGGCATATGACGTGGACGCCCCAATCGGGACCGGCATCCGGACGGCCGTCCGACGGACAGTGACGGCCGCAGCACCGTGTGCACACAGTGAGGGCTTGGTCACAGGCCGGACCCGACAATCCCGGCCGGGTCGGCTTTGTCGTGCCCCGACGCGGCGGCGGAGCCCTGACACCGCATAGGTTCACAAGTGATCACCCCATCGGACACCCCGGGAGCAGCCATGGCCATCGCCGCGTCGACACCGTCCACCGCCGTCCTTGCCGACCTGCTGCCGCAGGCGTCCACCCGGATCGGCGCGCGGGCCCGCGACCTGGCCCTGGTGGCCGGCGGCGCCGCACTGACCGGCATCGCCGCCCAGCTGTCCGTCCCGGTGCCGGGCTCGCCGGTGCCGGTGACCGGGCAGACCTTCGCCGCGCTGCTGGTCGGCACCGCGCTCGGCGCCCGCCGCGGCGCCGCCGCGCTCGGCCTCTACCTGGCGGCCGGCGCGGCCGGCCTGCCCTGGTTCGCCGAGGGCACTTCCGGCGCGGGCATGGCCACCTTCGGCTACGTGATCGGCTTCGTGCTGGCCGCCGCCCTCACCGGCGCGCTGGCCCGCCGCGGCGCCGACCGCAGCCCGCTGCGCACCGCCGGCGCGATGGCGCTCGGCAGCCTGGCGATCTACGCGGTCGGCGTGCCGTACCTGGCGTTCGCCCTGGACGTCCCGCTGGCCAAGGCCGCGAGCCTCGGTCTCTACCCGTACCTGGTCGGCGACGCGCTGAAGATGGTGCTCGCGATGGGCGCCCTGCCGCTCACCTGGAAGCTTCTCGGCCGCCGCTGACGGGCGACCCGTCCCGAACCGGGCCCGCCGCCCCTGCCGGGGCGCGGGCCCGGTGGCATGTCACACTCGTGTCCATGCGCGTCTACCTGGGCTCCGACCACGCCGGATACGAACTGAAGAACCACCTCGTCGAGTGGCTGAAGGGGGCCGGGCACGAGCCGGTCGACTGCGGCCCGCACATCTACGACGCCGAGGACGACTACCCGCCGTTCTGCCTGCGGGCGGCCGAGCGCACCGCCGCCGACCCGGAGGCGCTGGGCGTGGTGATCGGCGGCTCCGGCAACGGCGAGGCGATCGCCGCCAACAAGGTCAAGGGCGTCCGCGCCGCGCTGGCCTGGAGCGAGCAGACCGCCGCCCTCGGCCGCGAGCACAACAACGCCAACGTGATCTCGGTCGGCGGCCGGATGCACACCGTGGACGAGGCCACCAAGTTCGTCGAGATCTTCCTCAACACCCCGTACAGCGGCGAGCCCCGGCACACCCGCCGGATCCAGATGCTCTCCGAGTACGAGACCACCGGCGAGCTGCCGCCCGTCCCGGCCCACCACCCGCAGGGCTGAGTCGGACCCAACGCACCGCGCCCGCCCGGGAGTTGTCCCGGGCGGGCGCGTTCGCTCTTTCCCGGACGGTCAGAAGCCGTGCGGCAGCCAGGGTTCCAGCCCCGAGCGGAACGCCGCCGACACCTGCTCCAGCGCACCCGTCCGCAGCTCCCGCACCAGCCCCGCCGCGGCCAGCGCCGTCAGCGAGGTGCCGCCCAGGTAGACCGAGCCCAACTCGCGGACGTCCAGCTCCAGATCGGCCGGCTCGTCCGTCGGCACGCAGGAGGCCGGCTTGCCCGGTACGGCCGTCAGCCGCCAACGGCCCGCGTTCCACGGGCAGAACGCGTCCGTGACCTCCAGCACCGCGTCCACCGGCTGCGCCCAGCCGCGCGCCTCAAGCGCCTTCGGCAGGTCCACCAGCCGCACGAACATGGCGTCCACCAGCCGGGGCATCAGGTGCCGGTAGTCCGACACCAGGTGCAGCAGCGGGTCGTCCGCCGGCAGGTTGAACGCCTCCACCCGCTCGGTGAGGTCGAGGTCAAGCAGGAACTCCCACAGCCGGGCGTACACCCAGGGCTGCTCCGCCTGCACCGCGCGGACCCGGACCACGCCGGCCGCGCCACGATCGTTCCAGTCGTCCTTCACCGCGTACCGGGCGTAGCCGAGCAGCTCACCGGTCTCCGGATCCTCCGCCACCACCGACTGCAGCGGGGAGAAGCCGCTGCGGGACTCCGGCGCGTCCAGCACCGGCAGCTTGTCCCAGCCCGGCTGCCGCACCAGGGTGCCCGGGCGGCGAGTGGCCAGACGGTCGTACAGCTCCTCGCAGCGGGCCAGTTCGGCCCCCGGATCGGCCAGCCGCAGCACCAGCTCGCCGCGGCGCTCCGGCGTGTGCACCTTCACCCGGCCGCGGATCATCGATATGACCGCCTTGCGGGTGCCCTGCCCGTAGCCGAACCGCCCGTAGATCACCGGCTCGGACGCCGTCAGCACCGCCAGCGCCTCCCCGGCCGCATGTACGTCGGCCAGCTGACGGCGCATCATGGCGGTCAGCGCGCCCCGGCGCCGATGGGTGGGCAGCACGCCCACCATCGTCACGCCCGCCGCCGGGACCACCGCTCCGCCCGGCACGACCAGCCGGAAGCTGAACGCCGAGCAGCCGCCGACGATGCGCTCGCCCTCGCAGATCGCCAGCGAACGTTCCACCTCGGTCAACTCGTGCCACAGCGCGCGTTCGGCGGGAGCCTCCCCGCCGCCGCCGAAGGCCACGTCAAGGGTGCTGTACCAGGTCTCCCACTCCTCGGCGCGCAACGGCCGGATGGTCAGATCGGGGTGTCGAATCGTCATGAGCCCCTGCCTACCACCCGATCCGGAACCGTGCGACCGATTTGTCACGCCCATGCCGTAGCCGGCCTCCCGGGCGGCCGAAACCCACCGGAGCGTGCCCCTCCCGTTGCACTCGGTGCCACCGGGCCGTCGACGCGCGCACCGGCGGTGGATACAGTCGGTCCCCATGGTCGGCAGAGCGCGCCCCAGAGCGACGGGCCGGGACGGCGGACCGTCCCGCGAGCCCGTGACGGCCCGGCTGCGCGCTGCGCTGTACCGGGCCAGGCGCAGGGTGCGCCGCACCGGAGTCGACTACTTCCGCGGCGACGGCGTCGACTGGTGGGCGTTCGCCGCCCTCGCCCTCGCCGTGCCCGTCCTGGTCCTGCTGAACATCCTGCTTCCCGACTGGGCCCCGCCCACCGCCCTGGTGCTGCCCGTGCTGGCCGGCGCGCTGCTGCTGCGCCCCGGCACCCTGGTGCTGCTGTACGCCGTCGCCGCCGCCGGACTGATCACCGAATCCCTGGTGCACACCGGCGAACGCGTCGCCAGCGCGCAGCCGGAGACCTACACCCACGGCGTCACCCCCGGCTCCGCGCTGGTGGTCGGCGCGGTCGGCGTCGCCGGACTGCTGGTCGCCCAGTTCCGCCGCCGGATCGGCGTGCCCTGGCGCGGCGGCTCCACCATGCTGTTCGACCTGCGCGAGCGGATCCGGATCCAGGGCCGGGTCCCGGAACTGCCCGACGGCTGGCACACCGACACCGCGCTGCGCCCGGCCGGCGGCCAGTCCTTCTCCGGCGACTTCATGGTCGCCGCCCGCACCGGCCCCGGCGGACGGATGCTGGAAGCCGTCCTCGCCGACGTCTCCGGAAAGGGCATGGACGCCGGCAGCCGCGCCCTGCTGCTCTCCGGCGCCTTCGGCGGCCTGCTCGGCTCGCTGCCCGCCCACGACTTCCTGCCCGCCGCCAACGGCTACCTGCTGCGGCAGGACTGGGCGGAGGGCTTCGCCACCGCCGTCCATCTGGTGGTCGACCTGGACACCGGCGAGTACGAACTGCTCTCCGCCGGGCACCTGCCCGGCATGCACCGTCTCGCGGGCGCCGGGTACTGGGAGGTCAAGGAGGCCGAGGGCCCGCTGCTCGGCGTCTACGACGAGGCCAAGTTCGAGGGGGTGCGCGGCACCCTCGGCCCCGGCGACGTCCTGATGCTGTGCACCGACGGCATGGTGGAGATCCCCGGCCGCGACCTCGCCGAGGGCATGGACCGGCTGATGGGCGAGGCCGACCGGCTGGTCGCCACCGCCCCGGGGTCGATCCGGCCCGGCTCCGCGGTCCGGCTGATCGACACCGTCGCCAAGCACGTCAACGACGACCGCGCGGTGCTGCTGGTCTGGCGCCGCTGAACCTCCGTCCGGTGCAGACGCGGTGAGCGCGGAGTGTCCACGGAGTGTCAAACCCGGACGTTGATCTTCGGCCAATTCCGGTTCGCGGCCCGAGCCGGGCGGCGATGTTGGATCTGCCTGCCGGTTTGCCGCGCAGGCCAGCACGGACCACCGCCCGCCGACGGGGTGTCAGAACCCGTCCGCTATCGTCGCGGTCGGCGAAAATCAGTCCTGCCAGGCGGGTTCGGGCACCGAGCGACCGGGCAAGTCCTTTACGCACTCAGCACGAGCGACCACACTGAGTCCGGATGGAGTGGTGGGGACACGGGGGGCAGGGGCCGGTTTCCGCCTGGGAGCCAACGCCGGCTTCCACCGAACCCCCGCCATGAATCGAGGAAGTGAGTCCCGGTGGCCTTCTCCGTCTCCGCGCTTGTCCTGTTCGGCATCATCGTCGCGATCTTCATTCGCAACAAGCAGCTGAAGACCGGGCACGCCATCGTCGCCGCCCTGTTCGGCTTCATGCTGAGCCAGTCGACCATGGCCGGCCCGATCCAGCAGTTCCTCACCTCGGTCTCCAAGGCCATCGCGTCGATCGCGGGCTGACGGCCTGTCGGCTCCCCGGCGGCACGCCACGACGGGCGGGAGACACCCCCGCGCCGTCCATTCGGCCTGCCCACGGTGACCAGGCTCACCCGCAACGTCACGCCAGGTCCGCGCCCGAACGCGCACGGTGGCCGAAGTCGCCCACCGTGCGGGGTTCGTACGCACACTGTCATGATCGCGTACGCGCACCGCAGCAGGGTGTCGGCACAGCGTGACCTGGTGGATCGTCAGCCCCTTCCCGACCCAGGGAGCGGGGCCGATCGGCGTTTGCCAGCCTCACGGGCCGTGGGATTTGCTTCCTCCGCAGCCCGGCCAGTGACCGGGCGGGCCACCGGACGGAACGCCTAGTCCTGCCGTCGTCCGGTGCCGACCAGATACCACGCCACGGCAGGAGCGGGGGAACCACAGGTAAGTCGCCGGGCCCGGAAACCACCGGGAACGGCTCGGGGTGAAGCCGCAGTTCCTGCGGCCGGGCAACTCTCGCCCGAACCCGACAGCTCACCTCGCAGGCGTCGGAGAGGAACGCCTTCATGTCCGCTCAGGGCAAGCACCGCAAGCCGAGCCTGGCCACCATCGCCCGGATCGCCATCGCCACCGGTGTGGCCGGCGCCGCGATCGGCCTCCCGGTCACCGCCGCCTCCGCGCACACCGCCACCGAGCAGGCCGGCAGCCGCCCGTCCACGGTCTCGGTGGACGCCACCCCCGTCGCCGACCAGGCCGCCGCCCCGCACAGCTACCGGGTCGCCTCCGGCGACACCCTGTCCAAGATCGCCGCCGCGCAGCACGTCGACGGTGGCTGGCAGAAGCTGTACCAGGACAACCGCTCCGTGGTCGGTGGCAACCCCGACCTGATCTTCCCGGGCCAGAAGCTGGCCATCAACGGCCAGGCCGCCGCCCCCGCGCAGGCCCCGGCCGCCAAGTCCACCTCCACGGACACCGCCACCGCGCCGAAGGTCGCCGTCAAGAAGGCCGACACCGCGAAGCCGGCCACCACCGGCACCGTCAAGGCCCAGCCCGTGGCCCCGGCCCCGCAGGCGGCGCCCCCGGTCGCCACCACGGCCACCACCGCCACCACGGCCCCCACCGCCGTCCCGGCCGCCGCGAGCAACAGCTCCACCTACGTCGCCCCGGCGCCGGGCAAGGTCACCACCGGTTACAAGGTCGCCGGCTCCAACTGGGCCTCCGGCTACCACACCGGCATCGACTTCCCGGTCGCCACCGGCACCAGCCTCAAGGCCATCGCCAACGGCACCGTGGTCTCCGCCGGCAACGGCGGTGCCTACGGCAACCAGGTCGTCATCAAGCTGGCCGACGGCAAGTACGCCCAGTACGCCCACCTGTCCTCGATCTCCGTCTCGGCCGGCCAGTCCGTGACGGCGGGTCAGCAGATCGGTCTCTCCGGCGCCACCGGCAACGTGACCGGCCCGCACCTGCACTTCGAGATCCGCACCACCCCGAACTACGGCTCCGACATCGACCCCGTCGCCTACCTGGCGGCCCACGGCGTCAACGTCTGATCCACGCCTCACCCCCGAAGGCCCCGCGCAGTCCGCTGCGCGGGGCCTTCGGGCTGTCCGGCGAACCGTGCTGGCGCCGCGGAAAACGGCAACGGCCCCGACTGCGTTGGCAGTCGGGGCCGTTGGCCATTCGGAGCGGGTGACGAGAATCGAACTCGCGTGACCAGTTTGGAAGACTGGGGCTCTACCATTGAGCTACACCCGCAAAGGCGTACCCGCACCGCGTCGCGGTGGCGAGGACTGGACCAGGGTACCTGGTCGAGCCGGTGGATTGCACACTCCTTCCGCGCTGTCGGCTCGCGAATATCGCCCCGGTCGGAGGCGGCCCGACGTGTACTCTTCTGCTCGGCACCACGGGGTGTGGCGCAGGTTGGTAGCGCGTCCGCTTTGGGAGCGGAAGGCCGTCGGTTCGAATCCGGTCACCCCGACCGTGCGGCAGGGTCTCGTCCGTGGGCGGGGCCCTGTTGTCGTTGTGGGGCGCGGCCGCCCCGGCCCTGCTCCGCTGTCGTTGTGGGGCGCGGCCGCCCCGGCCCTGCTCCGCCGTGCACCCGGTGCCGGGCGCAGTCACTTTCGTGGTACCGGTAGGATGGACCGCTGGCGGTAGTACGGACAGCATTGCAGCCCCAACCGCCTATCGCCCTGACCGCAAGCCCCCCTAGGAGACCCCACCGTGAAGAGCGCCGTCGAGACTCTGAACCCGACCCGGGTTCGACTCACCGTCGAGGTGCCCTTCGAGGAGCTCAAGCCCAGCCTCGACGCGGCGTACAAGAAGATCAACCAGCAGGTCACCGTTCCGGGCTTCCGCAAGGGCAAGATCCCGAACCGGGTCATCGACCAGCGCTTCGGCCGTGGCGCGGTGCTGGAGGAGGCCGTCAACGACGCGCTTCCGCGCTTCTACACGCAGGCCGTCGACGAGGGCCAGATCGATGTGCTGGGCCAGCCGGACATCACCGACATCGCCGGTGTCGAGAACCTCGCCGACGGCGGTGACCTGAAGTTCACCGCCGAGGTCGACGTCCGTCCCGAGGTCGCCCTGCCGGACTTCGCCGAGATCGCCGTCGTGGTGGACCCGGTCGAGGTCACCGACGAGGACATCGAGAAGTCGCTGCAGCAGCTGCGCGAGCGCTTCAGCTCCGTGAAGGATGTCGAGCGCGCCGCCGCCGAGGGCGACGTCGTGGTCATCGACCTGGAGGCCAAGGTCGACGGTGAGGTGCCGGAGGACGGCACCGCCACCGGCGTGAGCTACGAGATCGGCTCCGGCCGCCTGCTGGACGGCATCGACGAGGCCGTCGTCGGCCTGTCCGCCGGTGAGGCCAAGACCTTCACCACCACCCTCAAGGGTGGCACCCAGATCGGCAAGGACTCCGAGGTCACCGTCACCGTGACCACCGTCCAGGAGAAGGAACTCCCGGAGCTGGACGACGAGTTCGCGCAGCTGGCGAGCGAGTTCGACACCCTGGAGGAGCTGCGCGGGGACTCCCGCAAGCGCCTCGAGCGGATGAAGGAGTTCGACCAGGCCACCCAGGCCCAGGAGAAGGTCCTCGACGAGCTGCTCACCCGGGTCGAGATGGACTACCCGGAGAAGCTGCTCGCGGACGAGATCGGCACCCGCAAGCACAACCTGGAGCACCACCAGCTGGAGCCGATGGGCATGACCCTCGACACCTACCTGGCCTCCCAGGACAAGTCCCGCGAGGACTTCGACAAGGAGACCGAGGACCAGGCGAAGAAGGGCATCAAGACCCAGTTCGTGCTGGACCAGATCGTCAAGAACGAGGAGCTGGGCGTCAACCAGGAGGAGCTCACCGAGCACCTCATCCGTCGCGCCGCCGGCTCCGGCCTGACCCCGGACCAGTTCGCCCAGCAGGTCGTCCAGGGCGGCCAGGTCCAGCTCCTGGTCGGCGAGGTCGCCCGCGGCAAGGCGCTGGCCCTGGTCGTCGAGGCCGCCAAGGTCACCGACACCAACGGTGAGGTCGTCTCCTTCGAGGACGATGAGGAAGAGGTTGTCACCGAGGCCGCCGCCGAGGAGACCACCGAGGCCTGAGCCTCGTAACCGCCGGGAATCCGGCGGACCGCAGCACCGGGACGGGCCCGGGCACCGCATGGTGCCCGGGCCCGTTCGCGTTGGGCCCAGTCACCCTGCGCTCACAGCGAACAGTTCTGCGTGGGGGATTCAGCGGCCGGGCCTGCGCGTTAGGGTCGGTGGACAGCGACACACACGCAGATCGACTGAGCAGGTGGCTAAGTGACGTTCCCGCAGATGCAGATGCCTGGCCCGATGGCACCGCACGCCGCCGGCGGCGACGTGGGCGGCGGCCTGGGCGACCAGGTCTACAACCGGCTGCTCAACGAGCGCATCATCTTCCTCGGCCAGCAGGTCGACGACGACATCGCCAACAAGATCACCGCCCAGCTCCTGCTGCTCGCGGCGGACCCCGAGAAGGACATCTTTCTCTACATCAACTCCCCGGGCGGCTCGATCTCGGCCGGCATGGCGATCTACGACACCATGCAGTACATCAAGAACGACGTCGTGACCATCGCCATGGGCATGGCCGCGTCGATGGGTCAGTTCCTGCTGACCGCGGGCACCCCGGGCAAGCGCTTCTCGCTGCCGAACGCCAACATCCTGATGCACCAGCCCTCCGCGGGCCTCGGCGGCTCCGCCACCGACATCCGGATCCAGGCGGAGCAGCTGCTGCGCACCAAGAAGCGGATGTCGGAGATGATCGCCCACCACAGTGGGCAGACCTTCGAGCAGGTCACCGCGGACTCCGACCGCGACCGCTGGTTCACCCCGGAGGAGGCCAAGGCGTACGGCCTGATCGACGACATCATGCACAGCGCCGCGGACGTCCCGGGCGGCGGCGGCACCGGCGCCGGCCTGGCCGGCTGACCGGTTTCGGAATCCAGACCGCACGCTTCGGAGGACCACAGAACATGAACATCCCCAGCCTGTCCGGTGCCAAGGCCCGCCTGGAGGACATGCGGGCCGAGGGCCGCTACATCGTCCCGCGGTTCGTCGAGCGCACCTCGCAGGGCGTTCGCGAGTACGACCCGTACGCCAAGCTGTTCGAGGAGCGCATCATCTTCCTCGGCTCGCAGGTGGACGACGTCTCCGCGAACGACATCATGGCGCAGCTGATCTGCCTGGAGTCGATGGACCCGGATCGCGACATCTCGATCTACATCAACTCCCCTGGCGGCTCGTTCACCGCGCTGACGGCGATCTACGACACCATGCAGTTCGTGAAGCCGGACATCCAGACGGTCTGCATGGGCCAGGCCGCCTCGGCCGCCGCGGTCATCCTGGCCGCGGGCACCCCCGGCAAGCGGATGGCGCTGCCGAACGCCCGGGTGCTGATCCACCAGCCGTACACCGAGACCGGCCGCGGTCAGGTGTCGGACCTGGAGATCCAGGCCAAGGAGATCTTCCGGATGCGCGAGCAGCTGGAGACCATGCTGGCCAAGCACTCCAACAAGGAGGTCGAGCAGGTCCGCGAGGACATCGAGCGCGACAAGATCCTGACCGCCGAAGAGGCGCTGGAGTACGGCCTGGTCGACCAGATCGTCTCGACCCGGAAGAACTCGTACACCGACTGAACCCTCGCCCCGGGGCGGCGCGTACGTGACGTACGCCCCGCCCCGGGGCGTTCCGGTCGGGGCCGCGGCCCCGGCACAATGGCTGTCGGGTCATGCACCCGCGACGGCATCTGTTCGGTATCAATTCGCCCAGGGCGTAGGGCAGAGCGGCCGAAGTCGACGGAAACAACGGCTCGGCAGAGTACCGTCGGATACCAGACCGACCGCCGACGCAGCCGGTCTCACAGCACCAGGCCCCGACCCCCGCGGGGCCCCTGGCGAAGGGGAAGCACCTCGTGGCACGCATCGGAGACGGTGGCGACCTGCTCAAGTGCTCGTTCTGCGGCAAGTCGCAGAAGCAGGTGAAGAAGCTGATCGCCGGGCCAGGCGTGTACATCTGCGACGAGTGCATCGACCTCTGCAACGAGATCATCGAGGAGGAGCTCGCCGAGAGCTCCGAGGTGCGCTTCGAGGAACTCCCGAAGCCCCGCGAGATCTACGAGTTCCTGGACCAGTACGTGGTCGGTCAGGACCTCGCCAAGAAGGCGCTGTCGGTCGCGGTCTACAACCACTACAAGCGCGTCCAGGCGGGCGAGGCCGGTCGTTCCGGCTCCGGCCGGGACGACGCGATCGAGCTGGCCAAGTCGAACATCCTGCTGCTGGGCCCGACCGGCTCCGGCAAGACGCTGCTCGCGCAGACCCTGGCCCGGATGCTGAACGTGCCGTTCGCGATCGCGGACGCCACGGCGCTGACCGAGGCCGGCTACGTCGGCGAGGACGTCGAGAACATCCTGCTGAAGCTGATTCAGGCGGCCGACTACGACGTCAAGAAGGCCGAGACCGGGATCATCTACATCGACGAGATCGACAAGGTCGCCCGCAAGAGCGAGAACCCGTCGATCACCCGCGATGTCTCCGGCGAGGGTGTGCAGCAGGCGCTGCTGAAGATCCTGGAGGGCACCACCGCCTCGGTGCCGCCGCAGGGCGGGCGCAAGCACCCGCACCAGGAGTTCATCCAGATCGACACCACCAACGTGCTGTTCATCGTGGGTGGCGCGTTCGCCGGCCTGGAGCGGATCATCGAGGGCCGGGCGGGTGCCAAGGGCATCGGCTTCGGCGCCACCATCCGCTCCAAGCGTGAGCTGGACGCCTCGGACCACTTCCGTCAGGTGATGCCGGAGGACCTGGTGAAGTTCGGGATGATCCCGGAGTTCATCGGCCGTCTGCCCGTCATCACCAGCGTGCACAACCTGGACCGTGAGGCGCTGCTGCAGATCCTCACCGAGCCGAAGAACGCGCTGGTGAAGCAGTACCGCAAGCTGTTCGAACTGGACGGCGTGGAGCTGGAGTTCACCCGGGACGCACTGGAGGCCATCGCCGACCAGGCGATCCTGCGGGGCACCGGCGCGCGCGGTCTGCGGGCCATCATGGAGGAGGTGCTGATGTCCGTGATGTACGAGGTGCCGTCCCGTCAGGACGTCGCCCGCGTGGTCGTCACCGGGGACGTGGTCTCCAAGCACGCCATCCCGACCCTGGTCCCGCGCGACATGATCAAGCGTGAGCGCCGGGACAAGAGCGCCTGACCAGGCGTCAACCCGGCCGCAGCGAAGGGGCCCCGCACCGGTGAACGGTGCGGGGCCCCTTTCATGTCCCGTGCGGCGGAGGCTACTTGGGGACCTCGGCGAGCTTGCGCAGCTCCTGGGTGTCGGCGATGACCTTCTCCTTGGTGACGCCGTCCTCGGCGGAGATGTCGAGTTCTATGACCATCACCACGGACGAGCTGTCGGCCCAGACGCAGATGCCGCCGTGCTGACCGCTCAACTCCAGGTCGCCGCAGGACATCCGGCCGCCGAGCGGGCCCGCGTCGACGTCGCTGCGGTTGGTGGCGCCGCCGGACGGGAGGCTGCTGTACAGCACGTCGACCTGCTTGGACGGGAGCAGCACGTGGCCGGTCAGGCCGGACACCAGCAGCATCTTCTCCTGGTCCGAGGAGCGGTAGATGGCGCTGACCGGCTGCGGGTCGGTGAAGGAGTCCTTCTCCGACTGCAGGCCGCTCTGCAGGGAGGTGGCCAGGTCCTTGGCGTCCGCGTCGTCCGGGTCGTTGGTCATGTCGTGGAAGGACTGCGGCAGGACGACGTTGTTCTTGCCGGTGTCCGCCGCGGTGTGGACGATCAGGTAACCGAGCGTGGTCGCGCCGCCGAGAACCACCGCGGCCACCACGGACAGGCCGATCCACAGGCCCTTGCGGGACTTCTTCGGCGCCACCGGATACCCGGGCGGGTAGCCGCCGGGGGTGCCGGGCGGGAACGCCTGCGGCGGCACCGCGCCGCCGCCCCAGGCCTGCTGCGGCGCGGCCGGCTGGCCGTAGCCGCCCTGGGGCGCCGCGGGTGCGCCCTGCGGGGGTATCGCGTCCTGGACGGGCGGGGGTCCGAAGCCGGGCTGCGGCGGGCCGAACTGGTTGTCGGACACGGGGCGATACTCCGTTCGAGCGTGAAGTGCGGTACTGCGATGGTTACTTGGTGACGGTCGCGGCGTCGCGGAGCTGGCGGGCGCGGGTCGCGGCCTCGGTGGTGCTGATGGTCTTGCCGGAGGGGTCCATGGAGATGAACGCGACCATGCCGATGGTGGAGTGGCTGGCGAACATGCACATCGGGATGCCCATCGAGGCCTTGCCGGTGCCGGTGTCCGAGGTGCCCACGCCGCAGCGGAGCTTGGCGCCCGGGTCCGTCGGGTCGCTGGCCTCGACGTCCGTCAGCTCCTGCTTCCAGACCAGCTTGCCCGCGGAGGCGTCGCCGTCGCCCTCGTTGATCTTCTTGGTGAGCACGTCGAGCGCCTTGGCCGGGTCCGGGACCTTGCCCCAGGAGCCGCTGAGGCTGGCCGCGTCGGTGGTGGTCTTCTGGTAGGTCGCGGCGAGCGTGCCCTCGAAGGTGCCGACGCCGTCCAGGCCCTTCAGCCCGCCCTTCTCGTCGGCGTTCTTCTTGGTGTAGCCGGCCACGCTCTCCGGCGCGGACAGCTTGTACTTGCCCTCGGTGTCCGAGCCCTTGGTGCCGCTCAGCCCCCAGTAGGCGAGGCCGCCGCCGATGGCCAGCACCAGGACCACCACCACGGCGATGATCCCGCTCTTGCCCTTGGACGGGGCGGGCGGCGGCGGGAAGCCGCCGTAGCCGGGCTGGCCGGGCTGGCCCGGCTGCTGGGGCATGCCGCCCCACTGCTGCTGGGGCGGCGGCGCCTGCTGCGGGTAGCCGTACCCCGGCTGCCCGGCGGGCGGCGGGGTGCCGTAGCCCGACGGCTGCGGAGCGCCGTACGCGGGCTGCTGCGGGGCGCCGTAAGCCGGCGGCTGGGGGGCGCCGTAGGCCGGCGGCTGCTGCGGCGCACCGTAGCCGGGCTGCGGCGGGGGAGCGCCGTACGGCTGCTGCGGCTGCCCCTGCGGATACTGCTGCGGTCCCTGGCCCTGGCCGTACATATGTCTTTTCTCCCCCGCCGCCTCTGTTGCGCGGCCCCGTCCGATCGACTATGCGGGCACGCTACCGTACGGCCCCCCCACCGCGCCGAGCGGTCGGTGCACTGTCGGTCACAACTGTGGTCGGGTCTTCCGTAAACTGTGCGTCGTGACCGACACGACGAACCAGCGCCCCGCGAGCAAGCCCGGGGACGAAGCAGCCACCCTCCCGACGACCTACGCCCCGGCCGAGGTAGAGGGCGAGCTGTACGAGCGCTGGGTAGAGCGTGGCTATTTCACCGCCGACGCGAAGAGCGACAAGCCCGCGTACACCATCGTCATCCCGCCGCCGAACGTCACCGGTGCGCTGCACCTGGGCCACGCGTTCCAGCACACGCTGATGGACGCGCTGACCCGCCGCAAGCGGATGCTGGGCTTCGAGGCGCTCTGGCTCCCGGGCATGGACCACGCGGGCATCGCCACCCAGAACCGGGTGGAGCAGCAGCTCGCTGAGTCCGGCCTGTCCCGGCACGACCTGGGCCGTGAGGCCTTCGTCGAGAAGGTCTGGGAGTGGAAGGAGAACTACGGCGGCCGGATCCTCGGCCAGATGCGCCGTCTCGGCGACGGCGTGGACTGGTCGCGCGAGCGCTTCACCATGGACGAGGGCCTGTCGCAGGCCGTCCAGACCATCTTCAAGAAGCTCTTCGACGACGGCCTGATCTACCGCGCCGAGCGCATCATCAACTGGTGCCCGCGCTGCCTGACCGCGCTGTCCGACGTCGAGGTGGACCACAAGGACCTCCCGGGCGAGCTGGTCTCGATCCGCTACGGCGACGGCGAGGACTCGATCGTGGTCGCCACCACGCGCGCCGAGACCCTGCTCGGCGACACCGCGGTGGCCGTCCACCCGTCCGACGAGCGCTACGCGCACCTGGTCGGCCGGACCATCAAGCTGCCGCTGACGGACCGTGAGATCCCGGTCGTCGCCGACGAGCACGTCGACCCGGAGTTCGGCACCGGCGCCGTCAAGGTGACCCCGGCGCACGACCCGAACGACTTCGCCATCGGCCAGCGCCACAACCTGCCGAACCTGACCGTGATGGACGAGCGCGGTGTGCTCACCGTGCACGGCCCGTTCCTCGGCCTGGACCGGCTGGAGGCCCGCTCCGCCGTGGTCGGCGCGCTGCGCGAGCAGGGGCGCATCGTCGCCGAGAAGCGCCCCTACGAGCACGCCGTGGGCCACTGCTCGCGCTGCCACACCGTGGTCGAGCCGCGGCTGTCGCTGCAGTGGTGGGTCAAGGTCGAGCCGCTGGCCAAGGCCGCCGGCGACGCCGTCCGCGACGGCAAGGTCGAGATCCACCCGAAGGAGCTGGAGCGCCGCTACTTCGACTGGGTCGACAACATGTACGACTGGTGCATCTCGCGCCAGCTCTGGTGGGGCCACCGGATCCCGGTCTGGTACGGCCCGAACGGCGAGGTCGTCTGCGTCGGACCGAACGAGCAGCCGCCCACCGGCGAGGGCTGGGAGCAGGACCCGGACGTCCTGGACACCTGGTTCTCCTCCGGCCTGTGGCCGTTCTCCACCCTCGGCTGGCCGGAGAAGACCGCCGACCTGGAGAAGTTCTACCCGACCGACGTCCTGGTGACCGGCCACGACATCATCTTCTTCTGGGTCGCCCGGATGATGATGTTCGGCCTGTACGCGATGGACGGCGAGATCCCGTTCAAGACGGTCGCACTGACCGGCCTGGTCCGCGACGAGTTCGGCAAGAAGATGTCGAAGTCGTCCGGCACCGCCGTCGACCCGCTGGACTGGATGGACGCCTACGGCGCCGACGCCGTCCGCTTCACGCTGGCCCGCGGTGCCAACCCCGGCGCCGACGTGCCGATCGGCGAGGACTGGGTCAAGGGCTCCCGGAACTTCTGCAACAAGATCTGGAACGCCACCCGCTTCGCGCTGATGAACGGCGCCACCGTCCAGGGCCCGCTCCCCGCGACGGAGGAGCTCACCGCGGCGGACCGCTGGATCCTGTCCCGGCTGAACGCCACCGTGGCCGAAGTGGACGCGCTGTACGAGGACTTCGAGTTCGCGAAGGTCTCGGACACGCTGTTCCACTTCGCCTGGGACGAGGTCTTCGACTGGTACGTCGAGCTGTCCAAGACCACCCTCAACAAGGGCGGCGCGCAGGCCGACCACGCCCGCCGCGTCCTCGGCGAGGTGCTGGACGTGACGCTGCGTCTGCTGCACCCGATCGTCCCGTTCGTCACCGACGCGCTGTGGACGGCGCTGACCGGCGCCGAGTCGGTCGTCGTCGCCGAGTGGCCGAAGGACTCCGGCTACCGCGACACCGACGCCGAGTCGGAGATCGCGCAGCTGCAGCAACTGGTCACCGAGGTCCGCCGGTTCCGCAACGACCAGGGCCTGCGCGACACCCAGAAGGTCCCGGCGCAGCTGGAGCTGGCCGGGCACCGGCTGGAGGTGCACGAGGCGGCGATCCGCTCGCTGCTGCGGCTGACGGCGCCGGAGGAGGGCTTCCACGCCACCGCCTCGCTGCCGGTGGCCGGCACCACTGTCTCGCTCGACCTGTCCGGCACCATCGACGTAGCGGCCGAACGCAAGCGCCTGCAGAAGGACTTGGCGGCGGCCGAGAAGGAGAAGGCGCAGACCACCGGCAAGCTCGGCAACGAGGCCTTCCTGGCCAAGGCGCCGGACGACGTGGTCGCCAAGATCCGGCTCCGGCTGGAGACCGCCGAGGCCGACATCGCCCGGATCACCGCCCAGCTCGCGGCGCTGCCGCAGGGCTGACCGCGCGTCAGGAAGGGCCGCTGCTCCCGCACTGCGGGGGCGGCGGCCCTTCGCCTTTCCCGAGTTGGGGTCGGCGGTCTGTCAATTCCCTTGGCCGCGCGTCGCGGTAACGGTTTCGCTGCGGCTATTCGTCCTGTATTCCCGGCAATTGACGCACTGCGCCAAAGGGAATACATCGGGTTGCCGCCCCCCGCGCGTTCAGCGAACTTCGCACATCGAATGTGTACGGTGGGGCGGAAGTTCCCATTCGGGCGGGGCATCGAACGGAGGGCATACGCATGGTGGCGACCAGGGAGTTGGCCGACGAACTTCCGATGGCGGAGGTGGAGGCGGCCAAGGCCCGGGCGGCAACCCTCCTGTTGGCATTCCAGCACGGAAACCAGCTCGCCTTCGACACCGAACTCGACCTGCTGCTCGCCGAGAACGCCGAGCGCGAGGCGACCACCCTGCTGGTGTGGATCGCCGCCGAGGCGGTCCGCAAGGCGTACGCGCCCGAGGTCGCCGACCGGGTGCTGCGCGGCCTGGCCCGGCGTGCCCCGTACGGCACTTGCGAGGTCGCGGTGGACGAGGAGACGGCAGGCGCGGCGCTGCTGCTGGAGGCCGTCGCCGACGGGGACGTCGCCGCGGTCCGCGCCCTGGTGGCCGGTACGCCCGACACCACCTACCTGCTGGGCGGCCTGGTCCAGGCGGTGGCGATGATGCTGCCGCTGCTGCCGGACGGCGAGGCCGAGGAGATCGCCACCGAACTGCGCCGCCGACACGCCGCGCGACTGCCCACACCCCGCGTCACCACTTGACGGATCGTCACTGCCGGGCCCGGCGGGGAACTTCCCCCGCCGGGCCCGCTGCCGTGCTGCCGCTACGGCATGGCGTGCAGGTGGGAGCCGACGGTGCCGGCGATGCCGCCGCCCGCGAGGGCGTCCCAGTTGGTGGACCAGGTCATCGCGCCGCCGATGCCCGGCCAGGTCTTCGAGGGTTTGAAGGAACCGCAGTTGGTTCCCGCGGCCAGGCAGTCCAGCGCCGCGTTCACGGTC
The DNA here is from genome assembly GCF_044593455.1 of Kitasatospora sp. NPDC051984. NCBI lineage: Bacteria > Bacillati > Actinomycetota > Actinomycetes > Kitasatosporales > Streptomycetaceae > Kitasatospora > Kitasatospora sp. NPDC051984. The sequence goes on along the minus strand of NZ_JBIUCB010000004.1, from coordinate 429,918 downwards.
GCCGGGCTGGTGTAGCCGCCACCCGCCGCGCTGGTGGAGGCGGGCACCCCGAGGCCGACCTGGCTCGGGTCGAGGCCGCCCTGCAGCTGGATGCAGGCCAGGCCGGTGAGGAAGTTCTCGGTGCCCTGCGAATACACGCCGCCGTCGCAGCCGAGCATCGCACCGGAGTTGTAGTACTGCATGTTGACGATGGTCAGGACGTCCTTGGTGGCCAGCGCCAGCTTGAAGTACTCGGTGCCGGTGGACTGCATGTCGATGGTCTGCGGAGCCATGGTGAGCACGAACCCGGACCCGACCTTTGCCGCCAGGGTGTGCAACGCCTGTGCCATGTAGGTGGAGTTGACGCCGTTCTCCAGGTCGATGTCGATCCCGTCGAAGCCGTACGTCTGGATCAGGCTGTACGCGGAGTTGGCGAAGTTGGCCGCCGCGGCCGAACTCGCCACCGAGACGGTGCCGTTCTGCCCGCCGACCGAGATGATGACCTTCTTGCCGGCCGCGCGCCTGGCCGCGATGTCGGCCCTGAACTGGGCGTCGGTGTAGCCGTTCAGCTTCGAGGACAGCGTCGGGTCCAGGGTGAAACTGATCGCGCCCTGGGTGCTGGTGGCGTCCGCGAAGGCCACCGCGATGATGTCGTACGCCGCGGGGACGTCACTGATCCGTTGCGGGGTCGCGCCGTTGTAGAAGTTCTGCCAGTAGCCGGTCAGCTTGTGCTTCTGCCCGGGCGGCGGCGGAGTGGTGGAGGAGCCGCTGGGTGAGGGCGACGCCGAGGTGGACGTCGAGGGGGACGGCGACACCGAGGTCGGACCGGAGCTGGACGGGCTGGGCGAGCCGGTGCCCGGGCCGACCATCGAGACCTTGTCCACCAGGTACGGCGGCTGGCCGTACCACCCGTGGAACCACACCTGCACCGAGGTGGTGCCGGCCCCCGTGGTGAAGGTGCTGCTGAGCGTGTTCCACCCGGTGTTGGAGCTCCAGGTGGACGGGTCGGTGCCGCCGGTGCCGGTGGCGCCCAGGAACACGTACGAGCCCTGCACCACCGCGGACAGGGTGTACGTCGAGTTGGGCAGCACGGTGACCTGCTGGCTGCAGTTGGCGTAGTCCGACCCGGCCGGGGTGCCCTGCAGGTCCCAGCCGGTGGCGGAGTTGTTCACCGCGGTGACGGTGGGGCCGCAGGCCCACGGGGTGATGTGGTCGCCGGCCGAGAAGTCGCCGTTCCGGATCACGTCCACGTCGGCGGCGGTGGCCGTCCCGGTACCGGTCAGCACCATGCCGACCAGGGCCAGTACGGCCGCCAGCAATCCGGCGAGCAGGGCCCGTGCGCCGCGCGGAAGTCGATGTGGTGCACGCATGCCATCTCCAGGTGGGGGAGTGTCGATGGGGGTGCGGTGCGGGGGAGCCGAGGAGCTGGACGAGCGACTCACACGGTGGAGTAGACCAATTCCGGTGTCAAGAGGTCCGGAGCCGGTCCGCGGGCCACCGGGGTGGCCGTCGGGGGCGGACGTCGGGAGTCCTTAGACTGGCGGGGTGAGCGACAAGGCCGAGCCCAACCCCTACACCGTCCGTCCCGCCGACGCCGGCGGCACCGACTCCGATCTGCGCGCCGTCGAGGCCGAACTGGCCACCCGCTGGCCGGAGAACAAGCTGGAGCCCTCGCTCGACCGGATCGAGGCGCTGATGGACATCCTCGGCCAGCCGCAGCGCTCCTACCCGTCCATTCACATCACCGGCACCAACGGCAAGACCTCCACCGCCCGGATGGTCGAGCAGCTGCTGGGCGTCTTCGAACTGCGCACCGGCCGCTACACCTCGCCGCACGTGGAGTCCGTCACCGAGCGGATCAGCCTGGACGGGGCGCCGATCAGCCCGGAGAAGTTCGTCGAGACCTACCGCGACATCGAGCCCTACGTGCAGATGGTGGACGCGGCGCAGCCGGTCGCGATGTCCTTCTTCGAGGTGCTGACCGGCATGGCGTACGCGGCCTTCGCGGACGCCCCGGTGGACGTCGCGGTCGTCGAGGTCGGCATGGGCGGCTCCTGGGACGCCACCAACGTGATCGACGCCCAGGTGGCGGTGATCACCCCGATCGGCCTGGACCACACCGACAAGCTCGGCGACACCACCGGCAAGATCGCGGTGGAGAAGTCCGGGATCATCAAGCCGGGCGCGCTCGCCGTGGTCGCCCAGCAGAAGCTGGACGCCGCCGAGACGATCCTGCGCCGGGCCGTCGAGGTGGACGCCACCGTGGCCCGCGAGGGCATGGAGTTCGGCGTGCTGCGCCGCGAGGTCGCCGTCGGCGGCCAGCTGGTCACCCTGCGCGGCCTCGGCGGCCACGAGTACCAGGACCTGTTCATCCCGCTGCACGGCGACCACCAGGCGCAGAACGCCGCGCTGGCGCTCGCCGCGGTGGAGGCGTTCTTCGGCATCGGCCAGGGCGGCGCCGAGCACCTGGACGAGGAGAAGGTCCGGCAGGCGCTGTTCGGCGTCTCCTCGCCGGGCCGGCTGGAGGTCGTCAGGCGCAGCCCCACCGTGATCCTGGACGCCGCGCACAACCCGCACGGTGCGCAGGCCGCCGCCGCCGCGATCGGCGAGGCGTTCGGCTTCACAAAGCTGGTCGGCGTCATCGCCGCCAGCGGCGACAAGGACGTCACCGGCCTGCTGGAGGTCTTCGAGCCGATCCTCGCCGAGGTCGTCATCACCCAGAACTCCACCCACCGCGCGATGCCCGTCGACCGTCTCGCGGCCCTCGCCGTCGAGGTGTTCGGCGAGGACCGGGTGCAGGTCGAGCCCCGGCTGGACGACGCCATCGACGCCGCGGTCACCCTCGCCGAGGAGGAGGACCTCGGCGGCGCCGGCGTCCTGGTCACCGGCTCCGTCATCACGGTGGGCGAGGCGCGCCTGCTGTTCGGAAGGAAGTAGCGGTCGATGCGCACCCTGTGCTCCTCCACCCTGATCGGCGAGGCGCTGCTGATCATGTTCGCCGGCCTGGTCGCGATGAAGCTGACCGACGTCGGCACCGGCACCATCTGGGCGGTCAGCGGCGTCGCCATCCTGCTGTGCGTGCTGCTGTGCGGCGCGATCACCCGGCCCGGCGCGGTCTGGGTCGGCTGGGCGCTGCAACTCGGCGTGCTGGCCAGCGGCTTGGTGCTGCCGACGATGTTCGCCTTCGGTGTGGTGTTCGGCGGCCTGTGGTGGTGCTCGGTGCACTACGGCCGCAAGATCGACGAGCTCAAGGCGCAGCGCGCGGCGGCCGCCGGGGCGGCCGCCTGACCGGGCTGGTCGCGGGGGCGGCCACCCGGCCGGGGTAATGTCAGGTGCACACACCGCACGACCCACACCCGAGGAGCCGCCCCGTGTCCCAGCGCACTCTCGTCCTGCTCAAGCCCGACGCCGTGAAGCGCGGCCTGGCCGGCGAGATCATCAGCCGGATCGAGCGCAAGGCCGGCTGGCGCTTCGCCGCGATGGAGCTCCGCACCTTCGACCGCGGCACCCTGGAGCAGCACTACGCCGAGCACGTCGGCCGCCCGTTCTACGAGCCGCTGCTGGAGTTCATGACCTCCGGCCCGTCGATCGCGCTGATCGTCGAGGGCGAGAACGTGATCCCGGGCATCCGTGCGCTGGCCGGTGCCACCGACCCGCTGCAGGCGGGCGCGGGCACCATCCGCGGCGACTACGCGACGATCACCCGCGAGAACCTGATCCACGCCTCGGACTCCCCGGAGTCGGCCGAGCGGGAGATCAAGATCTTCTTCCCGTCCCACGTCTGAGGACTGTGGAGGGCCGTGCGGCCCCGGTGCCCCTGCCTCGGCAGGGGCACTTCGCCCAACTGGGCGTTAATCCTCAAATCACGGAACCCCAGCCTCCGACACGGCGTCCCAATGCCAGGAGAAGCCGATCCGTCCCCGGAGAATGGGCGGGACTCCGTGCCCGCCGTTCGCACCGTCCGGCGTGATTACCATGGACCCCAACTCACGGGCTCGGAGCGGCTGCTCAGCCGCCGTCAGCCCTGCGGGCCCCGGCGGCCGGCTCTCCCCCCGCCCTTGATCCACATTCGGGAAGGCACTCGACATCCCATGGCGAACAACCTGTCGTTCCTCGGCCGGGACCTGGCGATCGACCTCGGCACCGCGAACACACTGGTGTACGTCCGGGGCAAGGGCATCGTGCTGAACGAGCCGTCGGTGGTCGCGGTGAACACCAACACCGGAGGAATCCTCGCGGTGGGTGCCGAGGCCAAGCAGATGATCGGTCGCACCCCTGGCAACATCGTGGCGATCCGCCCGCTGAAGGACGGCGTGATCGCCGACTTCGAGATCACCGAGCGGATGCTGCGGTACTTCATCCTGAAGATCCACCGCCGCCGCTACCTGGCCCGCCCGCGGGTCGTGGTGTGCGTCCCCTCCGGCATCACCGGTGTCGAGCGCCGTGCCGTGGTCGAGGCCAGCATGCTGGCCGGCGCCCGCCAGGTGCACATCATCGAGGAGCCGATGGCCGCCGCGATCGGTTCCGGCCTGCCGGTGCACGAACCGACCGGCAACATGGTCGTCGACATCGGCGGCGGCACCACCGAGGTCGCGGTGATCTCGCTCGGCGGCATCGTCACCGCCCAGTCGCTGCGGGTGGCCGGTGACGAGCTGGACAACGCGATCGTCCAGCACATCAAGAAGGAGTACAGCCTGCTGCTCGGCGAGCGCAGTGCCGAGCAGATCAAGATGTCGATCGGCTCCGCGTTCGGCCTGGAGGGCGAGAAGGACGAGCACGCCGAGATCCGCGGCCGCGACCTGGTCTCCGGCCTGCCGAAGACCGTGGTGATCTCCGCCGCCGAGGTCCGCACCGCCATCGACGAGCCGGTGAACTCGATCATCGACTCGGTGAAGACCACCCTCGACCAGTGCCCGCCGGAGCTGGCCGGCGACGTGATGGACCGCGGCATCGTGCTCACCGGCGGCGGAGCCCTGCTTCGCGGCCTGGACGAGCGGCTGCGCCGGGAGACCGGCATGCCGGTGCACATCGCCGAGAACCCGCTCGACTCGGTGGCCCTGGGGGCGGGCAAGTGCGTCGAGGAGTTCGAGGCACTGCAGCAGGTACTCGACGCCCAGCCGCGTCGCTAGACAACTTTCCAACTGAACAACAGACAGAGCTGATGGACCAGCAGATGGACACTCAGCACGAAGGGGCGGCACCAGCACCGTGAGGGACACCCGACAGAGTCGACTACTGCTGGTCCTGCTGGTCGCGCTCGCATTCGCCCTGATCACCGTCGACATCAAGGGCGGCCAGGACTCGCCGCTCGGCGCCCCGCGCCGGGCGGCCGCGTCCGTGCTCGGCCCGGTCGAGAACGCCGCGGCCGGCGCCGTCGACCCGGTCGCCGGGTACATCCGCGCGATCCGCGACGCCAGCACCCACCAGCAGCGCCTGGACCAGATCACCCGGGAGAACACCGAGCTTCGCCAGAAGCTGGCCTCCTCGGACGCCGCGTCCGGCCGCACCAAGCAGCTGGACGACATGCTGCGCACCGCCGGCACCGGCGGCTACACCATCAAGGCCGCGCAGGTGATCGCGGTCGGCGCCGCCCAGGGCTTCTCCTGGACCATCACCATCGACGCCGGCAGCGACGACGGCCTGACCCGCGACATGACCGTCATCGACGGCCAGGGCCTGGTCGGCCGGATCACCACCGTCGCCCCGACCACCGCGACCGTGCTGCTCGCCTCCGACCCCGGCTTCACCGCCGGCGTCCGGCTGGAGGGCAACAACGAGATCGGCTTCGCGGCCGGCCAGGGCGCCTCGCCGATGAAGATCGAGCTGCTGAACGGCCGCGCCCAGGTGAAGGCCGGCGACCGGCTGGTCACCTTCGGCTCGCAGAGCGGACGCCCGTTCGTCCCCGGCGTGCCGGTCGGCACCGTCAAGGAGGTGCAGGCCACCCCGGGTCAGCTCACCAAGACCATCCTGGTCGAGCCGTACGTGCAGTTCACCCGCCTCGACCTGATCGGCGTGGTGGTCGTGCCGCCGCGCACCGATCCGCGGGACGCCGTGCTGCCGCCGGTCCCCGCCCCCTCCGCCGGCGCCGCGGGCAACCCGCAGGCGCCGATTGCCCCCGCACCGCCCACCACCGGGGGGAACTGATGTTTCGTCCGTCTCGGATCCTGCTGTCCGCCGTCCTGCTGGTGTTCGCCCTGGTGGTCCAGGTCAGCATCCTCGGCCGGCTCCAGCTGCCCGGTGCCACCCCGGACCTGCTGATGCTGGTGGTGGTCGGCCTGGGCCTGGTGTACGGCCCGACCGGCGGCTGCCTGGCGGGCTTCTTCGCCGGCCTGCTGGCCGACCTCGCCCCGCCGTCCGACCACGCCGTCGGCCGGTACGCGCTGGTGCTCTGCCTGGTCGGCTACGGCGCCGGGCTGCTCCGCCCGGAGAACGGCCGGCAGCGATCCGCGCTCAGCGCGATCGGCGTGGTGGCGGTCGCCGCGGTGGTCTCCACCCTGCTGTACGCCACCGTCGGCGCCCTGGTCGGCGACACCGCGGCCCGGCACGTCGGCCTGACCGGGCTGGTGTTCAGCGCCCTGCTGTACGACGTGCTGCTGGCCCCGTTCACGGTGCCGCTGGTGATGCTGCTGGCCCGCCGGTTCGACGGCGACCGGGTGGTCAACGAGACGGTGCGCGGCGCGGACGGCGGCTCCGGCCTCGGCGCGCTGGCCCGCTACAAGACCACGCGCGACCCCTCGTCCACCGCCTCCTACAAGAAGAAGCGCGCGCTCGGCCTCGCCAAGCGCCCCTGAGCCGGGACGGAGTCCGCGCACGTGACGAACATTCCTGATACCGGCCGTACCCGGCGGGTGACGATCCGGCTGGTGGTGCTGCAGATCCTGGTGCTGTCGCTGCTGGCCACCCTCGGCGGTCGGCTGTGGTACCTGCAGATCCGCAACGGCAAGGAGTTCACCGCCAAGGCCCAGGGCAACCACATCCGCGAGGTGGTGGAGCCCGCCGTCCGCGGTGAGGTCCTGGACGCCGCCGGGCGGATCCTGGCCGGCAACGAGACCAAGCTGGTGGTGTCGGTGTCCCGCACCGCGCTGATGCAGCAGAAGGACCACGGCAAGGCGGTGCTTTCCCGGCTCGCCGACGTCCTCGGCGTGCCCGCCGACGATGTCAAGAACAAGGTCCGGCTGTGCGACGCGAAGACCCCGCAGCCGTGCTGGAACGGCTCCCCGTACCAGCCGATCCCGGTCACCCAGCAGGCCACCACGCAGCAGGCGATGCAGATAATGGAGCGCCGCGAGGACTTCCCCGGCGTCACCGCCCAGCCCACCGCACTGCGCCGCTACACCGGCGCGGAGGGTGCCAGCGCCGCCCAGATCCTCGGCTACCTGTCGCCGGTCACCGACGACGAGGTCACCAAGACCGCCGACAAGTCCGGCCGTGAACGCCGCCTGCCGTCCGACCAGATCGGCCGGGCCGGCCTGGAGTCGGTCTACGACGACGACCTGCGCGGCACCACCGGCGTCGACCGGCTGGAGGTCGACAACCTCGGCCGGGTGATCGGCAGCGCCGGCACCACCCCCGCCCAGCCCGGCAACAACCTGATCACCTCGATCGACGCCCGGGTGCAGAAGGTGGTCGAGGACCAGCTCAACCAGGCCATGGTCGAGGCCCGCAAGGTGTACGACAAGGAGACCAGCAAGAACTACCTCGCCGACTCCGGCGCGGCCGTGGTGATGGACGTCCACACCGGCCGGATCGTCGCGATGGCCAGCGCCCCCACCTACGACCCCAACCTGTGGGTCGGCGGCATCTCCGCCAAGGACTACGAGGCGCTGAACAGCAAGGACTCCAACTACCCGCTGATCAACCGGGCCATACAGGGTCAGTCCGCACCCGGCTCGACGTTCAAGGTGATCTCCACCACCGCCGCCGTGCAGGCCGGATACGACCTCAACGGGCACTACCCGTGCCCGAAGTCGCTGACCATCGGCGGCCGCGAGTTCAAGAACTTCGAGTCCGAGCAGTTCGGCGACATCTCGCTGGAGAAGGCGCTCGAAGTCTCCTGCGACACCGTGTTCTACGGCCTCGCCTACGACCAGTGGATGAAGGACGGCGGCCTCAAGCCCAAGAAGGACGCCCCGGACTGGTTCTTCAAGACCGCCCACGAGTTCGGCCTCGGCGCCAAGACCGGCATCGACCTGCCGGGCGAGGTGGCCGGCCGGGTCCCCGACCGGCAGTGGAAGCAGTCCTACTACGACGCGATGAAGCAGTCCTGGTGCGACCAGGCGGCCAAGGGCGGCCACGAGTACGCCGACGAGATCGCCCGCGAGAACTGCGCCGACGGCAACCAGATGCGCGCCGGTGACATGGTCAACTTCGCCATCGGCCAGGGCGACACCCTGGTCACCCCGCTGCAGATGGCCCGGATCTACTCGGCGCTCGCCAACGGCGGCACCCTGTACCGGCCCAGCATCGGCAAGGCGATCGTCAGCCCCGACGGCACCCTGGTGCGTGACATCGCCCCGCACGAGGACGGCAAGATCCCCGCGCAGGGACAACTGCTCGAGTACATCGACCAGGCCACCGCCGGCGTCATCACCGCCGGTACCGCCGCCTGGAAGTTCACCGGCGCCGGCTGGCCGCAGGGCAAGATCGAACTGCACGCCAAGACCGGCACCGCCGAGGTCGCCGGCAAGCAGACCACCTCCTGGCTGACCACCTACAGCAAGGACTACGCGGTGGTCATGACGATCAGCCAGGGCGGCACCGGCTCCGGCGGCTCCGGCGACTCGGTCCGTCGGATCTACCAGGCGCTGTACGGCGTCGACGACAAGGGCAACATCGACAACGCCAAGGCGCTGCTGCCGCAGCCGCAGGCCGCACTGCCCAAGTTCAACCCGGACGGCACCGCGATCATCCAGGCCTCGTACAGCTACGAGGGCGACCGGACCTTCCTGGACCCGGCCCGCCCGGCCCAGGCCGACCCCGCCACCGCGGTGGCGCTCGCCGCGCTGGAACCCAACCGGGCCGGCAGCAACGGAAGGGGCCGGTCATGACCTCCTACGGCTCGTACCGCACCGTGCGGCTCGCCCCGCGGCGCTCCTCGCTGTCCCGGGCGCTGGCCAAGGACTCCCCGCTGCGCCGGCTCGACTGGATCATGATCCTGGCGGCGCTGGGGCTGTCCCTGATGGGATCGCTGCTGGTCTGGTCCGCCACCCGCGGCCGCGACTCGCTGACCCACGGCGACCCGCAGTACTTCCTGTACCGGCACCTGACCAACCTGGTGATCGGCATCGGCCTGTGCGTCGCGGTGATCGCGCTGGGCACCCGGCGGCTGCGCACCGCGGTGCCGTTCTTCTACCTGGCCGTGATGCTGATGCTGTTCGCGGTGCTCAGCCCGCTCGGCTCGACGATCAACGGCGCGCACTCCTGGATCCAGCTCGGCGGCGGCTTCTCCGTCCAGCCCGCCGAGTTCGCGAAACTGGCGATCGTGCTGGGCATGGCCGTGGTGCTGTCCGCCCGGGTGGACGCCGGCGAGCGCGAGTTCCCGCCCACCCGCAGCGTGCTGCAGTCGCTGGCGGTCGCAGGCTTCCCGATGTGCGTGGTCATGCTGATGCCCGACCTCGGCTCGGTGATGGTCATGGTGGTCACCATGCTGGGCGTGCTGATGGCCTCCGGCGCCGCCAACCGCTGGGTGATCGGCCTGCTGGCCGGCGGCACCGCCGGCGCGCTCGCGGTGTGGAAGCTCGGCATCCTCAGCCAGTACCAGATCGACCGCTTCGCGGCGTTCGCCAACCCGGCGCTCGACCCGTCCGGCGTCGGTTACAACACCGCCCAGGCCCGGATCGCCATCGGCTCCGGCGGCCTTTTCGGCATGGGCCTCTTCCACGGCACCCAGACCACCGGCCAGTTCGTGCCCGAGCAGCAGACCGACTTCGTGTTCAGCGTGGCCGGCGAGGAACTCGGCTTCATCGGCGCCCTGGTGATGATCGGTCTGCTCGGCGTCATCCTGTGGCGGGCCTGCCGGATAGCGCGTCAGGCCACCGACCTGTTCGGCACGATCCTGGCGGCCGGCGCGGTCACCTGGTTCGCCTTCCAGGCCTTCGAGAACATCGGCATGAACCTCGGCATCATGCCGGTCGCGGGCATTCCGCTGCCGTTCGTCTCCTACGGCGGCTCGTCGATGTTCGCGGTGTGGATCGCGATCGGGCTGCTGCAGTCGGTGCGCTCGCAGCGGCCGATAGCGATCTGACCGCTCCACGCGTGGAAACAGTGACCCTCGGGGCTCGGCTACCCTGAAGGGTCACTGCTTTTTCTGCCGTAAAGGTCCTTGCGCATGACTGTCGAATCGGTCTTCCCACGCCTGGAGGCCCTCCTCCCGCACGTCCAGAAGCCGATCCAGTACGTCGGTGGCGAGCTCAACTCGACCGTCAAGGACTGGGACGCCTGCGATGTCCGCTGGGCGCTGATGTACCCCGACGCCTACGAGGTCGGCCTGCCCAACCAGGGCACCATGATCCTCTACGAGGTGCTGAACGAGCGCGAGGGCGTCCTCGCCGAGCGCAGCTACAGCGTCTGGCCCGACCTCGAAGCCCTGATGCGCGAGCACGGCGTCCCCCAGTTCACGGTGGACGCGCACCGCCCGATCAAGGCCTTCGACGTCTTCGGTCTGTCGTTCTCCACCGAGCTCGGCTACACCAACATGCTGACCGCGCTCGACCTGGCGGGCATCCCGCTGAACGCCGCGGACCGCACCATGGACGACCCGGTCGTGCTGGCCGGCGGCCACGCCGCGTTCAACCCCGAGCCGATCGCCGACTTCATCGACGCCGCCGTCATCGGCGACGGCGAGCAGGCCGTCCTCGACATCACCGACATCGTCCGCGCCTGGAAGGCCGAGGGCCGCCCCGGCGGCCGCGACGAACTGCTGCTGCGCCTCGCCAAGACCGGCGGCGTGTACATCCCGCGGTTCTACGACGTCGAGTACCTGCCGGACGGCCGGATCGGTCGCGTCGTCCCCAACCGCCCCGGCGTGCCGTGGCGGGTCTCCAAGCACACCGTCATGGACCTCGACGAGTGGCCCTACCCCAAGCAGCCGCTCGTCCCGCTCGCCGAGACCGTGCACGAGCGGATGTCCGTGGAGATCTTCCGCGGCTGCACCCGCGGCTGCCGTTTCTGCCAGGCCGGCATGATCACGCGCCCCGTGCGGGAGCGAAGCATCACCGGCATCGGCGAGATGGTCGAGCGCGGCCTGAAGGCCACCGGCTTCGAAGAGGTCGGCCTGCTCTCGCTCTCCTCCGCCGACCACTCCGAGATCGCCGACGTCACCAAGGGCCTCGCCGACCGGTACGCCGAGGACAAGGTCGGCCTCTCGCTGCCGTCCACCCGGGTCGACGCCTTCAACATCGACCTCGCCAACGAGCTCTCCCGCAACGGCCGCCGCTCCGGCCTCACCTTCGCCCCCGAAGGCGGCTCCGAGCGGATCCGCAAGGTCATCAACAAGATGGTGTCCGAGGAAGACCTCATCAACACGGTGGCCACCGCGTACGGCAACGGCTGGCGCCAGGTGAAGCTGTACTTCATGTGCGGCCTGCCCACCGAGACCGACGAGGACGTCCTCCAGATCGGCGCGATGGCGAGGAACGTCATCGCCAAGGGCCGCGAGGTCACCGGCACCAACGACATCCGCTGCACCGTCTCCATCGGCGGCTTCGTCCCCAAGCCGCACACCCCCTTCCAGTGGGCCCCGCAGCTGTCCGCCGAAGCCACCGACGAGCGGCTCACCAAGCTCCGCGACTCCATCCGCGGCGACCGCAAGTTCGGCAAGAACATCGGCTTCCGCTACCACGACGGCAAGCCCGGCATCGTCGAAGGCCTGCTCTCCCGCGGTGACCGCCGCATCGGCGCCGTCATCCGCGCCGTCTACGAGGACGGCGGCCGCTTCGACGGCTGGCGCGAGCACTTCTCGTACGACCGCTGGATGGCCTCCGCCGAAAAGGGCCTGGCCGGCACCGGCGTCGACGTCGACTGGTACACCACCCGCGAGCGCACCTACGAGGAAGTCCTCCCCTGGGACCACCTCGACAGCGGCCTCGACAAGGACTGGCTCTGGGAGGACTGGCAGGACGCCCTCGAAGAGGTCGAGGTCGAGGACTGCCGCTGGACCCCGTGCTTCGACTGCGGCGTCTGCCCCCAGATGGACACCCACATCCAGGTCGGCCCCACCGGCAAGAAGCTCCTGCCCCTGACTGTCGTCAACAACTGACCCAGCCGGAGCGGAAGTTCGCCCCCGTCGCACATGCTGCGGCGGGGGCTTCGGCGTACCTGCCCGGTACCTGGGGCGGCGGTCCGAGAGGTACGCCGGGCGTTGGCGGGTCGAGGTACCGCGTACCCTTGGAACGACAGAGTCCGGCCGGAGCCGCAAGCGGTGCGAGGCCGGACGGGGACACACTGACAGAAGGACTGAGCTCCCTGGCACGCCGCACGCCCGACGGTCCGCCGCCCGCGCCGACGGTGCAGCGCATCCGTCTGCGCTACACCAAGCGCGGCCGTCTGCGCTTCACCAGCCACCGGGACTTCCAGCGGGCGTTCGAGCGCGCGCTCCGCCGCTCGGCCGTCCCGATGGCCTACTCCGCGGGCTTCACCCCGCACCCCAAGGTTTCCTACGCGAATGCCGCCCCCACCGGTACCGCCAGCGAGGCCGAGTACCTGGAGATCGGCCTTGCCGCGCCCCGCGACCCGGAGGCGCTGCGCCGGCAGCTCGACGAGTCGATGCCGTCCGGTCTGGACATCATCGACGCCGTCGAGGTGCGCACCAGCAACTTCGTCGAGCGGCTCGAGGCTTCCGAGTGGCTGCTGCGCCTGCCCGGCGTGGAGCCCGCCGAGGCCGAGCGCGCCGCCGCCGCTTTCCTGGCCGCCGAGGCGGTCGAGGTGCAGCGGATGACCAAGAACGGCCTGCGCACTTTCGATGCGCGCGCCGCCGTCGCCGCCATCGAGCTGCTCCCGGAGGGCTCCGCGCAGGTCGGGATCGGTGACGACACACTCACCGAGGGTGCGGGCGATGTTCGTACGGGTGCTCCCTGTGCGATACTGCGCCTGGTAGTACGACACGCCACACCCGCCGTACGACCCGACGACGTATTGTCCGGCCTCCGTTCGACGGCCGACCTCGCGCCGCCGGTCCCCGCAGAGGTGACCAGGCTGGCGCAGGGGCCGCTCGACGAGCAGACCGGCACGGTGACCGACCCGCTGGCGCTCGACCGCGCCGCGGCCGAGGTCGGCCGGTAGGCCGCCCCGCCGCGCGCATCCGCCGTCCGCCGAGTGGGCGGGAGCGCAGGCACGGAGCTCATCTCCGGGCCTGCGGCTCCCCGGCCTCCGCGGCTCCCCAGGGGAGCGAGCGTCGTTGCGCGAAGGCCCGGCCGTCCCCGGCCCGGCCCTTGAAAACTGAGAAGACTGGTCAGACCAGAAGACTTTTCGACTCCCCGCGCCCTGCGGGGGTCGAGCGAGACTACGAGCCCCTGTGCGGCCTCGCGTCCGAACGACGGCACCGTGGGAGCCGGAACCGCCCGAAAGGTGCGGCCGGCTGGTGAATGCGGTGGCACGTCGTGCCCGGATGCGGAGCCCGGGGGCCTGACGGGAGATACACCCGCATGCTCGAAAACACCGAACCGCAGTCCGCTGCGGCCGACCACACCGACGACGGCGCCTCCGCCGCCCCGCCGCGCCGCCGGCGCCGGGCGGTCTCCCGCCCGGCCGGCTCCCCGCAGGGCGCCGCCGGCGAGAGCGCCGAGACCGTCGTCGCGGCCGCCCCGGCGAGCGCCGAGGAGCCGCCGGCCGCCGAGAAGCCCGCCCGGGCCCGGCGTACCCGCAAGCGTGCCGAGGCCCCGGCCACCACGCCGGAGACCACCCCCGCCGCCGCCGAGCCGGTCGCCGAGGAGCCCGCCGCCGCCGAGCCGGCCGCGGAGGAGAAGCCCGTTCGCGCCCGCCGGGCGCGCAAGCGCGTCTCCGCGCCGGCCCAGAGCCCCGTGGCGGCCGAGGAGCCGGTCGCCGAGGAGCCCGCCGCCGAGGAGCCGGTGGCCGAGCCGGCCGTCGAGGAGAAGCCGGTCCGCGCCCGCCGGGCGCGCAAGCGCGTCTCCGCGCCGGCCCAGAGCCCCGTGGTCGCCGAGGAGCCGGTCGTCGAGGAGGAGCCCGCGGCCGAGCCGGTCGCCGAGGAGCCCGTCGCCGAGCCGGTCGTCGAGACCTCGGCCGAGCCGCCGCGCGCCCGCCGCCGTGCCGTCCGCCCCTCCACCGCGATCTTCCAGGCGCCGGTCTTCCAGGAGCCCGCGTCCGCCCCCGCTGCCGCGCCTGCCGCCAAGGCCGCGCCCGCCGCCAAGGCCGAGCAGGCCCCGGCCGCCGCGCCGCAGGACGAGGCCGAGACCGACGACGAGTTCGAGTACAGCGGCGTCGGCCGTCGCCGCCGGGTGCGCACCCAGGTGCGCGTCCAGCAGTCCGCGAAGGGTGCCAGGGCCGCCAAGGCGGCGCAGCCCGCGAAGGCCGCCCAGCCCGTCAAGGCCGCGGAGCCGGTGAAGGCCGCCCAGCCGGTGAAGGCCGAGGCCCCGGCCGAGGTCGAGGCGCCCGCCGCCGGGCCGGAGCAGGAGTCGGAGTGGGAGGACGACCGTCCGTCCCGCCGCCGCCGTCGGGGCGGCCGTCGTCGCCGTCGCGGTGACGCCGAGGACGCGGGCGAGCCGACCGAGACCGTCGAGACCGAGGTCGAGGACACCCACGAGGAGCCCGAGGCCCAGGAAGGCCACGACGAGGACGAGGACGAGGACGACCTGGCCGCCGGCCTGTCCTCCTCGCGCCGCCGCCGTCGCCGTCGCCGCCGCAGCGGTGAGGGCGGTGCCGACGCGGGGGAGACCACCGAGGACGGCGTGCGCACCGTGGTGAAGGTCCGCGAGCCGCGCCGCCGCTCCACCGAGCCCGCGTTCGACCCGGACGAGGTGCAGTCCATCAAGGGCTCCACCCGCCTGGAGGCCAAGAAGCAGCGCCGCCGCGAGGGCCGCGAGCTGGGCCGCCGCCGGGTGCCGATCATCACCGAGGCCGAGTTCCTGGCCCGCCGCGAGTCCGTCGAGCGGGTCATGGTGGTGCGTCAGACCGGCACCCGCACCCAGATCGGCGTGCTCGAGGACGGCGTGCTGGTCGAGCACTACGTCAACAAGGAGCAGGCCACCAGCTACGTCGGCAACGTGTACCTGGGCAAGGTGCAGAACGTGCTGCCGTCGATGGAGGCCGCGTTCGTCGACATCGGCAAGGGCCGCAACGCCGTGCTGTACGCCGGCGAGGTCAACTTCGGTGCGCTGGGCGGCCACAGCGGCCCGCGCCGGATCGAGTCGGTGCTGAAGTCCGGCCAGTCCGTGCTGGTCCAGGTCTCCAAGGACCCGATCGGCCACAAGGGCGCCCGTCTGACCAGCCAGATCTCGCTGCCCGGCCGCTACCTGGTGTACGTGCCCGAGGGCTCGATGACCGGTATCTCCCGCAAGCTGCCGGAGAACGAGCGGGCCCGCCTCAAGCAGATCCTCAAGAAGATCGTCCCGGACGACGCGGGCGTGATCGTCCGTACCGCCGCCGAGGGCGCCTCCGAGGAGGAGCTGACCCGCGACGTCCAGCGCCTGCAGACGCAGTGGGAGGAGATCCAGAAGAAGGCCGCCTCCGGCAACGCCCCGGCGCTGCTCTACGGCGAGCCCGACATGACGGTGCGCGTGGTCCGCGACATCTTCAACGAGGACTTCACCAAGGTCATCGTCAGCGGTGCGGACGCCTGGAGCACCATCCACGACTACGTCTCCAACGTGGCCCCCGACCTCACCGAGCGCCTGCAGAAGTGGACCTCGGACGTCGACGTGTTCGCCACGTACCGGATCGACGAGCAGCTGATGAAGGCGCTGGACCGCAAGGTCTGGCTGCCCTCCGGCGGCTCGCTGGTGATCGACCGGACCGAGGCGATGGTCGTCGTCGACGTCAACACCGGCAAGTTCGTCGGCCAGGGCGGCAACCTCGAGGAGACCGTCACCCGCAACAACATCGAGGCGGCCGAGGAGATCGTCCGCCAGCTGCGGCTGCGCGACCTCGGCGGCATCATCGTGATCGACTTCATCGACATGGTGCTGGAGTCCAACCGTGACCTGGTGCTGCGCCGCCTGCTGGAGTGCCTGGGCCGCGACCGCACCAAGCACCAGGTGGCCGAGGTCACCTCGCTCGGCCTGGTCCAGATGACCCGCAAGCGGGTCGGCCAGGGCCTGCTGGAGTCCTTCTCCGAGCCCTGCGTGCACTGCAACGGCCGCGGCGTGATCGTGCACATGGACCAGCCGCACAGCCACGGCGGCGGCGCGGCCGCGACGGCCACCGCCACCACCGGCGCGGGCGAGGGCGGCGGCAAGCGCCGTCGCCGTGGCCGCGGCGGGGCCGGGGCGGAGACCGTCGAGACGGTCGAGAGCGTCGAGCCGGTGGAGGCTGCCGCGGCGGTCGAGGCCGTCGAGGAGCTGGAGCCGATCGAGGCGCCGGTCGAGGCCGAGGTCGTGGAGACCGTCGTGGCCGAGGAGCCGGTCGTCGAGGAGCCGGCCGTCGAGGAGAAGGCGAGCCTGGTGGAGATCCCGCCGACCGCTCCGCCGGCGGGCCGTACCCGCCGCCGCGCGGTGCGCAAGGCCACCGCTCCGGCCGGGGCGTCCGGCGAGGCCGAGATCGTGGTGCTGCAGGCCCGCGCCGAGGCCGCGATGGAGGCCGCGCTGAGCGCCGCGGAGAAGTCCGCTGCCGAGGAGCCGGTCACCGAGACCGCTGCCGAGGTGACGGCCGAGGCCGTTGCCGCGGTGGAGCCCGAGGCCGAGGTCGCCGTGGCGGTCGAGACCGAGGAGCCGGCGCCGAAGAAGCGGGCCGCCCGCAAGACGGCCGCCAAGACGACCGCGGCGAAGAAGACCACCACGGCCAAGAAGACCGCGGCGAAGAAGACCACCGCCACGGCCGCCAAGAAGACCACCGCCCGCAAGACCGCCACCAAGCGGACCAGCGCGGCGGCCAAGAAGGCCGCGGCCGCCGAAGGTGACGGCGCCGCAGAGTGAGCCCCGGGGCCGGGACCGCCACCACTTCGGTGGCGGTCCCGGCCCCGCGCACGGCCCGGTTTGTCTTCGGCTGGACCGGTCCGTATTCTTGACCCTCGGCGTGTTGACGCCATGCTCCTGAGCACTTCACCTCCCGACTGAGAGCCGGTTCCGGCTCTTTCCGGGGGAGGCAGCCTGTGTCCATACCCAGGCCGCTGGCATCGGGAGTTCCGACCGAGTTAGGAAAGTAGGTACCGCATGTACGCGATCGTTCGCGCAGGCGGCCGCCAGCACAAGGTCGCCGTGGGCGACGTGCTGGAGATCGACCGTATTGACGCCAAGCCGGGTGACTCGGTCGAGCTCTCGACCATCCTCGTCGTCGATGGTGAGTCCGTCACCTCCGACCCGTGGGTGCTCGGTGGCGTGAAGGCGCACGCCGAGGTCGTCGACCAGACCAAGGGCGACAAGATCGTCATCCTGCGCTACAAGAACAAGACCGGCTACCGCCGTCGTCAGGGCCACCGCCAGAAGCACACCGCGGTGCGCATCACCAGCATCGACTCGGTCAGCAAGTAATCACACTTACTGCGGTCTTCCTAGAAAGGGGATAGCCAGATGGCACACAAGAAGGGTGCGAGTTCCACTCGCAACGGTCGTGACTCGAACGCCCAGCGCCTCGGCGTGAAGCGCTTCGGCGGTCAGGTCGTCTCCGCCGGCGAGATCATCGTCCGCCAGCGTGGCACCCACTTCCACCCGGGCGCCAACGTCGGCCGTGGCGGCGACGACACCCTGTTCGCGCTGACCGCCGGTGCCGTCCAGTTCGGCAACCGTCGCGGCCGCAAGGTCGTCAACATCGTGGCCGTCGAGGCCTGAGTCTGCACAGACTCGCTGTGAAGGGTGGGCCGGGACTATCCGGGCCCACCCTTTGCGCTTTACCTCAGGAACACCTTTTTCTTTCGCACAGGAGGCACTCATGACCACCTTCGTGGACCGCGTCGAACTGCACGTCGCCGCGGGTAACGGAGGCCACGGCTGCGCCTCCGTGCACCGCGAGAAGTTCAAGCCGCTCGGCGGCCCCGACGGGGGCAACGGCGGCGAGGGCGGCTCGGTGACCCTGGTGGTGGACTCGCAGGTCACCACCCTGCTCGAGTACCACCACTCGCCCAAGCGCAAGGCCACCAACGGCAAGCCCGGCGCGGGCGGCCACCGCACCGGCGCCGAGGGCCAGGGCCTGGTCCTGCCCGTCCCGGACGGCACCGTCGTCCTCGACCGCCAGGGCAACGTGCTGGCCGACCTGGTCGGTCACGGCACCACCTTCGTCGCCGCCCAGGGCGGCCGCGGCGGCCTCGGCAACGCCGCGCTGGCCTCCGCCCGCCGCAAGGCCCCCGGCTTCGCGCTGCTCGGCGAGCCCGGCGAGGCCCGCGACATCGTGATGGAGCTCAAGTCCGTCGCCGACGTCGCGCTGGTCGGCTACCCGAGCGCCGGCAAGTCCTCGCTGATCTCGGTGCTCTCCGCGGCCAAGCCGAAGATCGCCGACTACCCGTTCACCACCCTCGTCCCCAACCTCGGTGTGGTGACCGCCGGCGAGACCGTCTACACGATCGCCGACGTGCCCGGCCTGATCCCCGGCGCCAGCCAGGGCAAGGGCCTCGGCCTGGAGTTCCTGAGGCACGTCGAGCGCTGCGAGGTGCTCGTCCACGTCCTCGACTGCGCCACCCTGGAGCCGGGCCGCGACCCGCTCACCGACCTCGAGACCATCGAGGACGAACTCGCCCAGTACGGCGGCCTCGAGGACCGGCCGCGACTGGTCGCCCTCAACAAGATCGACGTCCCGGACGGCCAGGACATCGCCGACCTCACCCGCGCCTCGCTCGAGGAGCGCGGCTACCGGGTCTTCGAGGTCTCCGCGCTCGCCCACAAGGGCCTGCGCGAACTCTCCTACGCGCTGGCCGAGATCGTCTCCGCCGCGCGCGCCGCCAAGCCGGTCCAGGAGAACACCCGGATCGTCATCCGCCCGACCGCCGTGGACGACGCCGGCTTCACCATCGAGGAAGAGGACGGCGCGTTCCGCATCCGCGGCGTCAAGCCCGAACGCTGGGTCCGCCAGACCGACTTCGCCAACGACGAGGCCGTCGGCTACCTCGCCGACCGGCTCGCCCGCCTCGGCGTCGAGCAGCAGCTCTGGAAGGTCGGCGCCAAGGAGGGCGACACCGTCATCATCGGCCCCGACGAGAACGCCGTGGTCTTCGACTGGGAGCCCACCATGGCCGCCGGCGCGGAGATGCTCGGCCGCCGCGGCGAGGACCACCGCTTCGAGACCCAGCGGCCGGCGGTCGACCGCCGCCGCGAAAAGGCGCGCGGGCGGGACTCGGCGGAGCAGGAGTACCTCGACTTCGAGGCGCTCAGCTCCGGCCGGGAGCAGCTGGAGCAGTAAAGAGTGGCTGTCAGCAAGGTCGCGATCAACGGCAAGTGATTGTCGGGGTCGCGACCTTGCTGCTTGGTGCCTTCCGCCGCGCGCGGTTCTCCCCCAGCCCCAGCGGGCCGGGAGGTACCCCCACGCGCCCCTGGTGGTGCGGTTTCCGTCTCACGCCTTGCGCCGATTTCGTACCGTGTCTGCCGAATGGCTACATTGCGGGCGTACAGGACGTCGTGTCGGAAGGGTCGGACTGATGGTGGATCAGTTGCTCCGCGAGGAGGTCGTCTCGGCGCGGCGGATCGTGGTGAAGGTCGGATCGTCGTCGCTGACCACCGCTGCCGGCGGGCTGGACGCGGACCGGGTGGATGCCCTGGTGGACGCGTTGGCGAAGTCGCGGACGGGCAAGGACGCGCCGGAGATCGTGCTGGTCTCGTCGGGTGCGATCGCCGCCGGTCTGGCGCCGCTCGGGCTGGAGAAGCGGCCGAAGGACCTGGCCCGGCAGCAGGCGGCGGCCAGTGTGGGGCAGGGCCTGCTGGTGGCCCGTTACACGGCGTCGTTCGCGCGGTACGGGGTGCGGGTCGGGCAGGTGCTGCTGACCGCGGAGGACGCCAGCCGGCGGGCGCACTACCGCAACGCGTTCCGGACGCTGGAGCAGTTGCTGACGATGGGCGCGATGCCGATCGTCAACGAGAACGACACGGTGGCCACCGCCGAGATCCGGTTCGGCGACAACGACCGGCTGGCGGCGCTGGTGGCGCACCTGGTGCGGGCAGATCTGCTGGTGCTGCTGTCCGACGTGGACGGCCTGTACGACGGCGACCCGTCGAAGCCCGGCAGCAGCCGACTCGACGTGGTGCGCGGCCCGGCGGACCTGGCCGGGGTGGAGGTCGGCAGCGCCGGCAAGGCGGGCGTCGGCACCGGGGGCATGGTGACGAAGGTGGAGGCGGCCCGGATCGCCACCGGTGCGGGCATCCCGGTGGTGCTGACGGCGGCGAGCCACGCGGCCGACGCGCTGGCCGGCCGGCCCACCGGCACGCTGTTCCTGCGTACCGGCAGCCGCTCCGCGGACCGGCTGCTGTGGCTGGAGCACGCGTCCACGCCGCGCGGCACGCTGACCCTGGACGACGGGGCGGTGGCGGCGGTGGTGCACGGCGGGAAGTCGTTGCTCCCGGCCGGGGTGACCGGGGTGGACGGGGAGTTCACCGCGGGTGATCCGGTCGACCTTCTTGGCGAAAACGGTCACATCGTCGCCCGCGGACTGGTCAACTTTGATGCGAGGGAGTTGCCCCGTCTGCTCGGCCGGTCCACGCGAGAACTGGCCCAGGAGCTCGGTGCCGCGTACGAACGCGAGGTCGTCCACCGCGACGACCTGGTCGTGCTGCGCGGCTGAGCGCGGGCGGCGGGCCCGGTACGGGGGGTGGGAGCAGCGGGCCGGGGGCCCGCGCGACACGCTGAATGGGAGGCCGCCGGTGGTTCGCAGGCGGGAGGAAGCGCTGCCGGGGACGTCCGAGCGGCGGCTCACCAGCATCGAGGGCGGCCGGGGCGTCGAGGAGCAGGAGGGCGTGCGGGAGCCGGAGCAGGGCCGGCTGTGGCACGTGGTGCTGAGTGTGGCCGGGGCGGCGACGCCGCTGCCGGAGCTGCGGGCGGCGCTGGAGAAGCTGGCGCACGACCATTCCTTCTTCCTGACGGCCCGTTACGCCGCCGACCACGCCGAGGTCCGGTACTGGGAAGAGGCGCGGGACCTGCACGACGCGGCGGCGATCGCGCTGCGGCTGTGGGGCGAGCACAAGGCCAGCGCGAAGCTCCCGGCCTGGGAGATCGTCGGCCTGGAGGTGGTGGACCGCCCGACGTACCACAAGCGGGTCGCGGAGGGCTTCGGTGGACCGCTGCCGCAGCTGGGCGGGGTGCACCCGTACTGACGGACGGGGCGCCGCGTCTCAGCGGGCGAAATGTCCGCCGGGGCGGGGTGGGTGTCTCGCTAGGCTTGGTGCCATGAGCGACCTCACCGCCACCTCCGACAGCCCCGTCCTCGCCGCCGCGCGCCGTGCCCGGGAGGCGGCCGCCGCCCTGGCGCCAGTGCCGCGTTCGGTGAAGGACGCCGCGCTGCTGGCGATCGCGGACGCACTGGTCGCCCGGGCCGGTGAGATCACCGCCGCCAACGCCGAGGACGTCGACCGGGCCCGCGCGGCGGGCACCGCCGAGTCGGTGATCGACCGGCTGACGCTGAACCGGGACCGGATCGCCGCGATCGCCGCCGACGTGCGCAGCGTGGTCGGCCTGCCCGACCCGGTGGGCGAGGTGGTGCGCGGCTACACCCTGCCGAACGGGCTGGACGTGCGCCAGGTGCGGGTGCCGCTGGGCGTGGTCGGCATCATCTACGAGGCCCGGCCGAACGTCACGGTGGACGCCGCCGCGCTCTGCCTGAAGTCCGGCAACGCGGTGCTGCTGCGCGGCTCCGGTTCCGCGTACCGCTCCAACACGGCGCTGGTGGAGGTGCTGCGCGAGGCGGTCGCCGGGGCGGGCCTGCCGGCCGACGTGATCCAGCTGGTGCCGGGCGAGAGCCGCGAGTCGGTGCAGGAGCTGATGCGCGCCCGCGGCCTGGTCGACGTGCTGATCCCGCGCGGCGGCGCCTCGCTGATCCGCACCGTGGTGGAGGGCTCCACCGTCCCCGTGATCGAGACCGGCACCGGCAACTGCCACGTGTACGTGGACGCGCAGACCGACCTGGCGATGGCCGTCGGCGTGCTGCTGAACTCCAAGGCCCAGCGGGTCAGCGTCTGCAACGCCGCCGAGACCCTGCTGGTGCACCAGGACGTTGCGGACGCCTTCCTGCCGCTCGCGCTGACCACCCTCGCCGAGGCGGGCGTCACCGTGCACGGCGACGACGCGGTGCTGAAGGCCGCCGAGGGCACCGGTGTGACGGCCGTCCCGGCGACCGAGGAGGACTGGGGGACCGAGTACCTGTCGCTGGACCTGGCGGCCGCCGTGGTGCCCTCGCTGGAGGCCGCCGTGGAGCACATCCGCCGCTGGTCGTCCGGCCACACCGAGGCGATCGTCACCACCTCGCAGGCCGCCGCCCGCCGCTTCACCCAGCTCGTCGACTCCACCACGGTGGCCGTCAACGCCTCGACCCGGTTCACCGACGGCGCCGAGTTCGGCTTCGGCGCGGAGATCGGCATCTCCACCCAGAAGCTGCACGCCCGCGGCCCGATGGGCCTGCCGGAGCTGACCAGCACCAAGTACATCGTCACCGGCGACGGCCACGTGCGCGGCGAGGCCCGGCAGACCGTCGGCGGCCTCGGCAGCTGAATGCCGCGGGCGTCACATACCCGATCGGCCCGACCCACAGACAAACGCCCCGGCCGGTAATACATTGAATCCGTGGCTGAGGATGTGGGGGGCTCGCCGTACTCCGACGGCGCCGACCATGGTGATGCGGACGACGAGTTCGCCACCGTGGTCTTCGACGAGAGCTTCGTCCGCTCCGCCGCCGTGCACGAGCCGAGCGCCCGGGAGCGGCAACTCGCCGCCGCCGAGACCAGGTTCGAGCCGGATCAGGCCGGTGCGGCCCGGAGCTACGAGTTCACTTCCGGGAGCGAGGTGCTGCCGCTCGAGCTGCGCCCGCTGCCCGGCGGACTGGACGAAGACCGCTTCTACCCCGACCCGTGGTCGGGCGGCGACCGGCAGCACCGGCGCACCCGCCGCTCGCGCCTGCGCGCCTTCGATCCGCTGCGCGGCGGGTCGGTCGCCCAGCAGCGCTGGCACCGGCCGGTGGCCTGGGTGCTGGCCCTGGTGATGGGCATCGGTGTGGTCGCGCTGGCCGTCGCCGCCGTGTACCGGGGCGTCGGCAACGCCCCCGAGTCGCCGGCCCGGCCGTCCAGCGGGACCAGCAGCCCCAGCACGACGCCCTCGGTGCAGCCACCCGTGACGGCGGCCGTTCCGGCGGGCTGAGCGGGCCGCTCCGCCGATCACCGGTCGTGGCGGTCTCGTTACCCGCGCCCCTCTCGTCGCGCGCGGCGGGCGAGCCTACCCTGGTCTCATGGGTGACCGGCGCGAGCCTCCCGAGGGCACGCCCGAAGGTGGCTCCAACGATGACGAGTTCCGGTCCGTCGTCTTCGACGAATCGTTCGTGAAGGCTGCCCGGATCCAGGAACTGTCCGCGCAGGAGCGGCTGGCCGGCGCGTTCGGCCGGGCCACCCGGAGGCGCGGCTGGGGCTGGTTCGGGTCGTTGCCGCGGCAGGCGGTGATTCTGCTGCTGCTGGTGGCGATGGCGTTCGCCGCGGCCGTCTACTTCGGTGTCAGCTCCCCGCACGGCCAGGCCGTGCCGCCCAGCGGCGCCCAGCTGACGTCCGTCGTCACCCCGCTCAGCCCGTCCGCCACGGTCGGTGCCGTCCCCGACCCCGCCCACCCGTTCGCCGCGCTGCCGACCGGCTACGCGGACGGCCAGGGCGGCTTCAACATGCCGCCCGCCTCGTCCACCGCGCACTTCGGCGGGACGGACGTGCAGCGCGCCCTGGACTCCGTCCAGCACTACCTGGTGGTCTCCGAGCTGACCCCCGCCACCCTGACCGCCAACGAGACCGGCCAGGTCCGCGAGCTGCTCACGACCGGCGAACTGGCCCAGTACGACGACAGCGTCAACACGCCGCGCGACGACCAGCACCACGCCGCCACCGGCTGGATGGTGCGCTTCGACCCCGGGCAGGTCGCCCTGGCCACCGACACCGTGAAGGTCAACGGCGCCGTCCAGGTCGGCGAACTCAACCCCGGCACGCTGGAGATCACCGCCGACCACACCCTGGTCTACGCGCTGCGCCCGGCCGGCACCACCAGCGACCCCTCGGTCACCCTGTACTCGGTGCGCCGGGAGGTGCGGATCGACATCGACCGGGCCGACCTGGACGCCGGACGCGTCCGGGTGGTCGATTCCATCGTCCAGGCCGGGCCCACCGGCTGCGGTACCGTGCAGAGCGACTACCTGCAGCCGACGCTGGCCACCGCGGCAGGCGTCCACCCGAGCACCCCGCCCGCCGTGAACCCGGCCGACCACAGCCGGCCGGCCTGGCAGACCTGCGGGGTGCTCGGGCCGATCACCGGCTGAGCCGCTTGTCGGACCGGTCAGTCCTGCTTCTCGCCGGTGCCCGCGCTGCTGCCGTTGCCGTTGGTGCGGCCGGCGCCGGTGAAGGTGTCGCGGAGCTTGCCACCGACCGTGCCGACGCCGTTGGTGAGGTCGCGCAGCAGCCCCATCAGCGGGTCCTTGCTCTCCTTCACCGACTGCGAGTACGAGTCCGCGGCGGCCTTCCACTGCGCGCCGATCGAGGTGTCCGGGTCGTCACCGCGGCGCGGGTACGCGCCCGCCATGATCGAGCGGTACTCCTCGCTCTCCGCCCACTTCTTCAGCTGCGCCACCCGAACCACCGCGAACGGGTGGGTCTGCGGCAGCACCTGCAGCAGCTTCAGCACGCTGTCGCGCAGGTCGCCCGCCTTGTCGTACTCCGCGGCCTGCTCCAGGAACGCGTCCACGTTCATCTCGGCCATGTGCGCGCCGCCGGCCAGCTTCATCAGGCCGCGCATCGACGCCTGCAGGTCCTGCCCGGCCAGCAGGCCGGCCCGGTCGCTGGAGAGCTCGGCCTTGCGGAACCACTCCTTGAGCGCGGTGATCACCGCGGTGATCGCCAGGTTGCCCAGCGGCAGCCAGCCGATCCGGGCCGCCAGGTTGGTGAGGATCAGCAGCATCGTCTGGTACACCGCGTGCCCCGACATCGCGTGACCGACCTCGTGGCCGATCACCGCGCGCAGCTCTTCCTCGTCCATCAGCTCGATCAGGCCGGTGGTCACCACGATCACCGGGGTGTCCATGCCGATGCAGTACGCGTTGACCTTCGGGTCCTGGGTCACGTACAGGTCCGGGACCTTCTCCAGGTCCAGCACGTACGCGGCGTCCCGCACCATGTCGTACAGCTCCGGGAACTGGCGCTCCGAGGTCTTGACCGCCGTGGCCAGGAACAGCAGGCGGACGCTGCGCTCGGACACCAGGCCGGCCAGCTTCTTCAGGATGTCGTCGAAACCGCTCAGCTTGCGCAGCGCCACCAGCCCCGAACGGTCCGCCGGGTGCTCCCAGGCACGGGTGGAGATCTCCGGGAACCGCTGGCGGCGGCGGCTCGGCGCGTTGCCCTTGGTCATGTCGGTCATTGAGTACCCTCCTGGATCGACGCCGGCACCGGCTCCCGTGGCCGGCCCCCGCTGCTTTCCTCTTAACGTCGCTGTGTCCGCACTCGTCCCCGGGCGCCACGGTACGCCGTCCGCCCGCACCGTCCGGGCGGGGTGTGGGGGCGGGAACGGCGATAAACGGGTCTACGCTGGCTGTGCCGTACCGAAAAGGAGCCCCGTGATGTCCCCTGCCGACCTGGTCCAGCTCGCCGGACCGATCTCCAGTGAGAACGGCCCCGGCCTGTTCCTGAGGATCATCCTGATCGCCTCCTTCGTCGGAGTCGGCCTGCTGATCTGGGCGATCGCCCGGGCCGGCCGCGACGGCGCCAAGCGCGACGCCGAGCGCGAGCGGGCCCGCGCCGAGGCGGCCGAGCGGGGTTGAACCCCGACCCGGTGAGCCCCAGGTCATGAGCCCCACGACCTGGCGGTGGCCAGGGACGACTCACTGGTGGTCAGACGCGGTGGGCCGCCGCGCGGTTGCGTGTCAGGCCCCCGTACGATGAGCCCCGCGGGCCGCACGGTCCGTGACCGCCTGGTCCTCACCGAGCCGAGAAGGTCCCGCCGATCATGACCTCTGCTGCCCTGCCCGCCCTCGCCGTCCTCGCCGAGGAGGGCGGAAACCACGACAGCCTCAACCCCTTCCTGACGGGTGGCGCGGCGCTGGCCATCCTGCTGCTGCTGCTGTTCGTCACCACCCGCTTCAACCGCGACCGCTGACCCGGTCGCGCCGCCGCCCGGCGCGGCGGGTGGACACGGAGTGCCCCGGGCCCGCAACGGGCGGAATCCCCGGGACACCCGGTTCGCGTAAGGTGTGGCGCCATGAGAGAGCAGGTCGACACCTCCGGGACGGACGCCGCGCAGGGCACCCCAGCGCCGGCCAGTGCGCCGCGCGGGCGACGCCGGCTGGGAGTGATGGGCGGCACCTTCGACCCCATCCACCACGGACACCTGGTGGCCGCCAGTGAGGTGGCCAGCGCCTTCCACCTGGACGAAGTGATCTTCGTCCCGACCGGGCAGCCCTGGCAGAAGTCCGACCGGCAGGTTTCGCCGGCCGAGGACCGCTACCTGATGACGGTGATCGCCACCGCCGAGAACCCGCAGTTCTCGGTCAGCCGGATCGACATCGACCGCCACGGCCCCACCTACACCGTCGACACCCTCCGCGAGCTGCAGGCCCTGCACCCCGACGCCGAACTCTTCTTCATCACCGGCGCGGACGCCCTCGCCCAGATCATCTCCTGGCGCTCCTCCGAGGAACTCTTCGACCTCGCGCACTTCATCGGCTGCACCAGGCCGGGCCATACTCTCTCCGACACCGGCCTGCCGGTCGGCGGCGTCTCGCTGGTCGAGGTGCCCGCCCTCGCCATCTCCTCCACCGACTGCCGGATGCGAGTCGCCAAGGGCGAACCCATCTGGTACCTGGTGCCGGACGGCGTGGTCCGTTACATCCACAAGCGGGCGCTGTACGCGTCGGCCCGGCCTTGATCCCCGGGAGGGACCGCATGACCGGAACGTCCGACGACGAACAGTGGTACGGCCGCCAGCCCCAACCGCCCCACCAGCAGCAGCCCGGATACCACCCCCCGCAGGGATACCAGCAGCAGCCGCCGTACGAGCAGCAGGCGTATGAGCAGCAGGCGTACGAACAACAGCCTTACGAGCAGCAGGCGTTCGAGCAGCAGCCCGGGTACGAGTCGACCGGGTACGGGTCGTCCGGCCACGGGCAGTCCGGGTACGGCGGCCAGGGCGGGTACGGGCAGGCGGGCCAGGGGCAGTCCGGGTACGGGCAGCCCGGATTCGAGCAGCAGCAGGGGTACGGGCAGCAGGGGCACGCACAGCAACAGCCGTACGGGCAGGCCGATCCGTACGGCGGGTACGACCCGCAGGGCGCACAGCAGGTCGGGCAGCACGGGGCGTACGTACAGGACCCGTACGGCGGCGACCAGTCCGGGCACGGGCAGCAGGCCGGGTACGCGCAGCGCGGCCAGGTGGCCCAGGGGTTCGAACAGCACGGGTACGGACAGCAGTTCGGCGGTCAGCAGGGGGCCGGGCAGCCGTCGGCCGGAGGGACGGCGGGCGACGCCTACGGGCAGCAGGTCCAGGACCCCTATTACGGACAGCAGCAGCCCGCGCAGGGGTTCTACCAGCAGCAGCCGCAGGTGCCGGGGCAGACGCTGGGTGCGCAGGCACCGGGTGGGCAGGTGCTCGACGGCCGGGTGACGGAGAAGCCGGGGGCCGCGGGGCAGGGGACCGCCGGGCGGGTGCCGCCGCAGGCCGGGGTGGCCGGGCGGGGGGGCTCGCCAGTGAGTCCGGCCGCCGCGGGGATGTCGCCCCGGGTGCGGGCCGCGGCGTCGGAGGCCGAGGCACTGTCCGAGCCGTCCGAACTGGTCGGCGGACGGGCAGCTGCTGCGGCCGCCCGGGCCAAGAGCGCAGTCGACGACTCCTACACCACGGGCGAGTTCAACTTCGTCGACGAGCAGACGGAGGACTCCGAGGACGCCATCGACTGGCTGAAGTTCGCCGAGTCCCGCAGCGAAGTCCGGGCCGAGCGGCGGCGGCGGCTGCGCAACCGGCTGATCGCGCTGCTGGTGGTACTGGCGGTACTGGCGGCCGGAGCGGCGGGTTACCTGTGGTGGTCCGGCGCGTTCTCCGGCGCGAACGACTCGACCAATGCGGCCGGCGGACGGTACGTCAACGTGGTGCACCTCCGCGAAAAGGGGGGCAAGGTCACCACCGCGCTGCTGGTCGACGACCAGGACGGGCGGAAGGCGACCGTGCTGCTGCTCCCCGACACCCTTCAGCTCCCCAGCAACGGTGAGACCACCACCACCACCGTCGGCCAGGCGATGGACGCCGTCGGTCTCTCCGCTACCCGCGACGGCCTGAACACCGTGCTGGGCGCCAAGGTGTCCGGCACCTGGCGGCTGGACACCCCCTACCTGCAGGTGCTCGTCACTCAGCTCGGCGGCATCAAGGTGGACACCAACGCCGAGGTGCGTGAGGAGAACAAGCCTGACGGCAAGGTGCTCGCCGCCGCCGGCAAGGACGTCCTGCTGACCGGCCCCGCCGCCGTCTACTACGCCACCCTGCAAGCGCCCGGCGAGGGCCGGGATGCCCAACTCGCCCGCTTCGGGCAGGTGATGACGGGGGTGATCAACGCGATGCCGGTCACCTTGGCGGACGCAACCGATGACGTGCACCGGATGATGTTCGTCCCCGACCCGTCGCTGCCGGAGAAGGCGCTCGCCGGCGTCCTGGTCAACCTCTCCAAGCAGGCGAAGGCCGGACACCTGGCCACCACCCAGCTCACCGTCAAGCCGGACGGCACCCTGGACGACGCCACCGCAGGCAAGCAGGTGAAGGACATCCTCGGCGGTGCCCTCGGCTCGACCAAGGGCACCGGTGGCGCCACCCGCGTCACTGTGATCAACGCCTCCGGCAACGACAAGGCGGCGCTGGCCGCAAAGGTGATCGTCAGCAACTCGGGCATGGAGCCGCTGCCGTCCACCGCTCAGGCCTCCGCGCAGGCGACCTCCGAGATCCGGTACACCGACGACGCCAAGAAGGATGCGGCGCGCACCCTGGCCATCAGTCTGGGGCTGTCGGACTCGGTGGTGAAGAAGGTCACCGACTCGCAGAACGCGGACCTGGTGCTGATGCTCGGCAAGGACTACCAGCTGCCGCAGACGCCTGGGCAGTAACCCGCCGGCTGCGCGGCCTGGCTGGACGGCCTGGCTGGACGGCTTGGCTGGACGGCGCGGGTGTGAGGGTCGGCTGTGCTGCCTGGGTGTGCGGGCTGGTTCAGGCGGCCCGGTTGTGCGGTCGGGGCCCCGGGGTGGAAATCACTCCGGGGCCCCGGCGCGTTCGTGAGATCCTGGGAAGGTATCCCCACAGCCGATCCGGAAGAGCATCGTGACCGTCACCGACCGAAGCCAGGAACTGATCACCGTCGCCGCGCAGGCGGCGGCCGACAAGCTGGCGCACGACATCATCGCCTTCGACGTCAGCGAGGTGCTGTCGATCACCGACGCCTTCCTGATCGCCTCCGCCGCCAACGACCGCCAGGTCCGCGCGATCGCCGAGGAGATCGAGGACCAGCTGCGCGAGAAGCTCGACACCAAGCCGGTGCGCCGCGAAGGCGAGCGCGAGGGCCGCTGGATCCTGCTCGACTACCTGGACATCGTGGTGCACGTCCAGCACTCCGAGGAGCGCTCCTTCTACTCGCTCGACCGCCTGTGGAAGGACTGCCCCGAGCTGCCGCTCCCCGAGGACGCGCTGGCGACCCGCAACCGGCCCGAGAACGCCGTCACCGACGCCGCCGGTAACGCCGTCTCCGGGGGCGACCTCTGAGCCGCTCCGTGGCGTGGCCGCGCATCGTCCTGTGGCGGCACGGCCAGACGTCCTGGAACCTCGAGTCGCGGTTCCAGGGCACCACTGACGTCGATCTCACCGAGCAGGGGCTGTTCCAGGCGCAGCGGGCCGCCCGCCTGCTCGCCGCGCTCCGCCCCGACCTGCTGATCTCCTCCGACCTGACGCGGGCCCGGCGCACCGCCGCCGAGCTGGCCTCGCTCACCGGTCTGGAGGTGCACCACCACGAGGGTCTCCGCGAGACCTTCGCGGGGGAGTGGCAGGGGCTCACCAACTCCGAGATTCGGGAGCGGTATCCGGAGCAGTTCGAGGCCTGGGCCCGTGGAGAGCCGGTCCGGCGCGGCGGCGGTGAACTCTCCACCGAGGTGGCCGACCGGGCCGTCCCGGTGGTGCTGGACGCCGTTGACAAGCTGCCCGAGGGCGGCACCCTGGTGGTGGTCAGCCACGGCGGCACCATCCGCACCATGATCGGCCGACTGCTGGGCATGGAGTCGCAGTTGTGGGAGCGCTTCGGCGGTCTCTCGAACTGCTGCTGGTCGGTGCTCGGGCAGGACGCGCGCGGCTGGCGGTTGCAGGAGCACAACGCGGGGACGCTCCCTCAGCCGGTCATCGGCGACGAGACCTGAGGCACGACCTGAGGCGGTGTCGGCGGCGGGACCTGAGGGTCTCCCGGCCCGGATTTCACAGTTCCGGCTCTGACCAGCTAGAGTCTTCCTCGTTCGCAGCGACGAGGAACGCAGACGGGAAACCGGAGGCGAGAGTCGCGGAACTGCGGGGCTATAGCTCAGTTGGTAGAGCGATTGCATGGCATGCAATAGGTCAGGAGTTCGATTCTCCTTAGCTCCACTCCGCACCGATGGTCCGTGAGTGGTCGTCAGTGTTGCGGGGCTATAGCTCAGTTGGTAGAGCGATTGCATGGCATGCAATAGGTCCGGAGTTCGATTCTCCGTAGCTCCACAGCAGTTCCGCGAGGCCGCTACCCGAAAAGGGTGGCGGCCTTCGGTGTTCCCGGGGCCGGCTGCGGTGCGCCCGGAACGGATTAGGGCCTGGACCGTCGACCGTGTACAGTTGTCGATGTCGCCAAGGGAAACCGCAAGGAAAACCGCAGGTGACAGCGGTGGAAGTAGTAACAGCATGGGGCTATAGCTCAGTTGGTAGAGCGATTGCATGGCATGCAATAGGTCCGGAGTTCGATTCTCCGTAGCTCCACAGTAGACCGAAGGCCGTCCCACAAGGGGCGGCCTTCGGTCGTTCCGCCACCTCCTCTGCCGCACGGGGCGCAGGGCGGCTACCGTCGTGCCATGGCCGATCTGGCGCGAAAACGGAACGACGAGCTCGCCCGGATACTCCACCAGCTGGGATGGAGCCCGGAGCGGCTGGCCCGCGAGGTGAACGCGGTGCTGCCGCCCAGCATGGCAATCAGCTCGACCGCGCCCTACAAGTGGCGCGACCGGGGCATGGTGCCGCGCTCGCCGCACGACCAGGCCGTCTGCGAGGTCCTCGGCCGCAGTGTCGGCATCGCCGTCACGTACGAGCAGCTGTGGGGGCAGATGGGCTCCAACCGGGGCGCCAAGATGCTCTCGCCCCGGCTGCTGACCGACCCGTGGACGGCTGACACCGCGCAGACCGCGCTCCGCGAGGCCGGCGCGGACGGCGCACCGGTGCGGCTCACCGACCTGTTCCGTGGCGACGAGCTGGAGCAGGCGGCCCGGCACTGGGCGTCCCCGCCACCGCCCGTCACCGGCGGCGAGGGCGCCCTGCGGATCGCTCCCGAGCAACTGGCCGATCTGCGGCTCTCCTACGACTCCAAGCAGCGCCTGGAGCGCACCTACGGCGGCGGACTGATCCTTGATCTCGCGAAGGCCGAACTCGCGATGGTGGGGAAGCTGCTGGAGCTCGGCAACTACGACGAGCCGCTCGGCCGGGAGCTGTACGGGGCTGCCAGCAGGCTGGCTCGGCTGGTCGGATGGGCGAACTACGACATGGGCAACGACGCCGCAGCGCAGCGAGCCTTCGTCGCCGCCCTGCGGGCCGCCCATGTCTCCGGCGACTCCCGGCTCGGTGTCGGCGTGGTCGGCTGCCTCGCCGTCCAGGCCACCTACAACTCCGGCGGGCGGGGTCTGGACCCGGTGGCGATGCTGTCCACAGCGCTGCGGGCCGCCGACGACGTGCTGACACCTTGTGAGCGGGCGCTGCAACTCGGCCGGATCGCCCGCGCGCACGGCCGCAAGGGCGAGCAGATCAGCGCCGAGGCGGTCGCCGAGCGGGCGATCCGGGTGCTGGAGGGCCTGGACGGGCACGACCAGGAACGCGCCGACCTGGAAGGCATGATCGGCGAGGGCTACCTGCTGCTCGGCGAGCACGAGCAGGCCCGCGGCCTGCTGCAGGGCGCGATCGAGACGCTCACCGCGGAACGCGCCCGGGTCAAGGCGCTGTTGATGGTGCGCCTTGCCGACTCCTACCGCCGCACCGGCGAACGCAAGGACGCCGAGCGCATTGCCGACCGGGCCCGCCAGCTCGCCGCCGGCATGCAGTCCGCCCGTGTGGCGCGGGCCCTGCGCGACTTCGACACCGCGATGCGGGCGGAGGCGTAGCGAGGGCCTGGACGGCCAGGCTGCCGGAGCAGATGGACGGACTGGCGGCGTGGGCGGACGGACGGCTGGTGCGGGCGGGGGAGTGGGCGCGGGCATGGGCTGGGGCATCGGGGTAGGCGGGAAGGTGGCTTCGGGAGTGGGCGGGGGAGTGCGCCGAGACGAGATTGCGGGCGTGGTTGGGGGATTGACGC
This sequence comes from Kitasatospora sp. NPDC051984, assembly GCF_044593455.1. Classification (NCBI taxonomy): domain Bacteria; kingdom Bacillati; phylum Actinomycetota; class Actinomycetes; order Kitasatosporales; family Streptomycetaceae; genus Kitasatospora; species Kitasatospora sp. NPDC051984. The sequence continues at coordinate 397,100 of NZ_JBIUCB010000004.1, read as the reverse complement.
GGTGACGCGAAAGGGTGTTGAAGGGGTGCGGTACCCTGAGCCCATGCGAACTGTGCGCCTGCTTCTTAGCCAGCCGCGCTGACCAGGACCGGCTTGGGTGCCGGAGTCGGCGTGGCGTCCCCTCCTGTGGAGGGGTTTTCTGCTTTCTACGGCCTGTTCGCTGACTGATGACGATGGAGCCTGAAGGACCATGAGCGAGACGACCCCCGCTTCCGGCGCGGCCGAAGCCGCCACCGAGCCTTTCCGCTACGGCGCCGCGCTGGCCGCCGAGATCGAGTCCCGCTGGCAGGACCTGTGGGAGAAGGAGGGGACGTTCAACGCCCCCAACCCGACCGGCCCGCTGGCCGACGGGTCGGCCGTCGCCGCGAAGCCCCACAGCTTCATCATGGACATGTTCCCGTACCCCTCGGGCGCCGGCCTGCACGTCGGCCACCCGCTGGGCTACATCGCCACCGACGTGTACGCCCGCTTCCAGCGGATGAACGGGCACAACGTCCTGCACACGCTGGGCTACGACGCCTTCGGCCTGCCCGCCGAGCAGTACGCGGTGCAGCACGGTGTGCACCCGCGAGTGTCCACCGAGGACAACATCGCGAACATGCGCCGGCAGCTGCGCCGACTGGGCCTGGGCCACGACTCGCGCCGCTCGATCTCCACGATCGACCCCGAGTACTACCGCTGGACTCAGTGGATCTTCCTGCAGATCTTCAACGCCTGGTACGACAAGGACGCCGACAAGGCCCGGCCGATCTCCGAGCTGGTCGCCCAGTTCGAGTCCGGCGAGCGCGAGGTGCCTGGCGGCCGCGTCTGGGCTGAGCTGACCGGTGTCGAGCGCGACGAGGTGCTGGGCGAGTACCGGCTGGCCTACTCCAAGGAGGTGCCGGTCAACTGGTGCCCCGGTCTGGGCACCGTGCTGGCCAACGAGGAGGTCACCGCGGACGGCCGCTCCGAGCGCGGCAACTTCCCGGTGTTCAAGTCCAACCTGCGCCAGTGGATGATGCGGATCACCGCCTACGCGGACCGCCTGATCAGCGACCTGGACCTGCTGGACTGGCCCGAGGCGATCAAGCAGCAGCAGCGCAACTGGATCGGCCGCTCCGAGGGCGCGCGGGTGGACTTCGGCGTCGGCGGTGACACCGTCACCGTTTTCACCACCCGCCCTGACACGCTGTTCGGTGCCACCTACATGGTGCTGGCCCCCGAGCACGCCCTGGTCGACACCATCGTTCCGGCCGAGTGGCCGACCGGGACCCGCGAGGAGTGGACCGGCGGTGCCGCGACGCCGGCCGAGGCCGTCGCCGCGTACCGCGCGGCCGCCGCCGCCAAGTCCGACGTGGAGCGCCAGGCCGACGCCAAGGTGAAGACCGGTGTGTTCACCGGTGCGTTCGCGGCCAACCCGGTCAGCGGTGAGCAGATCCCGGTGTTCATCGCCGACTACGTGCTGATGGGCTACGGCACCGGCGCGATCATGGCCGTCCCCGCGCACGACAGCCGCGACTTCGCGTTCGCGCAGGCGTTCAACCTGCCGATGCGCTGTGTCGTCCAGCCCACCGACGGGCGCGGCGAGGACCCGCACACCTGGGACGACGCCTTCGACACCTACGACTCGGTGCTGATCAACTCCGAGCGTGACGGCGTGTCGCTGAACGGCCTGCCCGTGGGCGATGCCAAGGCCCGGGTGACCGCCTGGCTGGCCGAGCAGGGCATCGGCGAAGGCACCGTCAACTTCCGTCTGCGCGACTGGCTGTTCAGCCGCCAGCGGTACTGGGGCGAGCCGTTCCCGATCGTCTACGACGAGAGCGGCGCGATGCACGCGCTGCCCGAGTCGATGCTGCCGGTAGAGGTCCCGGAGGTGGACGACTACTCGCCGCACACCTACGACCCCGACGACGCCGCGTCCTCGCCGAAGACCCCGCTGTCCCGCAACGAGGCCTGGGTCAACGTCGAGCTGGACCTGGGCGACGGCGTGAAGACCTACCGCCGCGAGACCAACACCATGCCCAACTGGGCGGGTTCCTGCTGGTACGAGCTGCGCTACGTCGACCCGGTCAACTCCAGCTCGGTCGTCGACCCCGCGAACGAGGCCTACTGGATGGGCCCGACCGCCGACAAGCCGGCCGGCGGCGTCGACCTGTACGTCGGCGGTGCCGAGCACGCTGTGCTGCACCTGCTGTACGCCCGCTTCTGGCACAAGGTGCTGCACGACCTGGGACACGTCTCCTCGGTCGAGCCCTTTCACAAGCTGTTCAACCAGGGCATGATCACCGCTGACGTGTACCGCGACGCCCGTGGCTTCCCGGTTCCCGCGGCGGAGGTCGAGGAGCGCGACGGCCAGTACTACTGGCAGGGCGAGCAGGTCCGCCGCGAGGCGGGCAAGATGGGCAAGTCGCTGAAGAACGCGGTCGCCCCCGACGAGATCTCCGACGAGTACGGTGCGGACACCCTGCGCCTGTACGAGATGGCGATGGGCCCGCTGGACGTCTCCCGCCCGTGGGACACCCGCGCCGTGATCGGCTCGTACCGCTTCCTGCAGCGGCTGTGGCGCAACATCGTCTCGGAGGTCACCGGCGAACTGGTGGTGACGGACGAGGAGCCGGACGAGGCGACGCTGCGTGCGCTGCACAAGACGATCGACGGCATCCGCGGTGACATGGCCGGTCTGCGGTTCAACACCGCCGTGGCCAAGGCCATCGAGCTGAACAACTTCCTGGTGAAGCGCGGCTCCACCCCGCGTCCGGTCGCCGAGCAGATCGTCCTGCTGATCGCACCGCTGGCGCCGCACATCGCCGAGGAGCTGTGGCGTCGACTGGGTCACGAGCAGTCGCTGGCCTTCACCGACTACCCGGTGGCCGACCCGGCCTACGTGGTCGATGAGACCGTGACCTGTGTCGTGCAGATCAAGGGCAAGGTCAAGGCCCGCCTGGAGGTCTCGCCGTCCATCTCGGACGCCGAGCTGGAGGTGCTGGCCCTGGCCGACCCCACTGTGGTCGCGGCCATCGGCGGCGCGGAGGTGCGCAAGGTCATCGCCCGCGCTCCGAAGCTGGTGAACATCGTCACCGGCTGACGCCACCTCTGCTGAGGCGTCGCCAGATCGGCAGGGCCGGTTGCCCCGGAATCGGGGTGGCCGGCCCTTCGCCGTCCACGGGGGTGGGAGAGCCGGTTCCCGGACAAGAGGGAGGGGGAGGGCGCGCCAGGCCCGTGGGATGCGTTGGGTCCCTCGGGCTCCTTGCGCTCCTCCGGTTCGTCGGACTACTCGGACGGGCTGGAAGCGGTGGAAGGCCTCGAACAAGGTGGCTCCGTTCTTCGTGAGTGGTTTGACGGGTAGCGCGTACTGGCGGTCTCCGGGTGATCGCTTGGGGGAAATCCCTGAGCTGTCCCTGATCTCAGGTCTCCAGGCGGTTGAAGGCCTGCTGTCCCTTGCCGGGCCGAGCTACGGTGGAGACCGGTGGACAGGGCGGGCCGCACTCGGCGGACCGCCGCCTGTCACGGGCGGAAGGTGGGCTCCCGATGGAAGCGCTCGGTATCGTCGTAGCGCTGGTCGCGCTGCTCGGCATGACGCTGTTGGTGATGGCAGTGGTCGGGACGGTCAAGGCGGTGAAGGCCGTGGCCGCCAAGGTCGATCGGCACAGCTCCAACGCCCAGCGGGCAGTGGAGAACGCCGCCCTCAGGGCGAAGAGCATCACCAAGCCGGGTGACCAGGGAAAGATCGCCGGCCTCCGGCTCTCCCTGCGCACCGCGCTGGACTCGACCCGCCAGGTCCTGCAGGGCGGCCTCCCGCAGGATGGCCAGCTCGGCGACTCGCTCCAGCTCCTTGCCCGGCTCGACTCGCACGCCGCCGAACTCGACGCGGAACTGCGTCTGCTGGAGCGTGAGCCGATGACCGGCCGGGTCACCGCCAAGCTTCCGGAACTGCGCGAGCGTGCCGAACGGATCACGCACTCCGCGGACTCCCTGCGTTGGGCCGCCCAGGACCGCATGCGCCGCTTCGCCGACGACGAGCTCGCCCGCCTCAGTAAGGAATGCCAGGACGAGGCCGGTGCGCTGCGGCACTGGACTCCTGCCGAGCCCGCCGCCGACCGTGACTCCGAATTCGCCGCCGACTCTGTCTCCGCGGCCAGTGCCCGGAGCGCTGCCTCCGCCGATCACCCCGCTGACCGCCGGAAGGGAATCGGTACCGGACGCCAGAGCAGCGCCGAAGAACTGCTGGGGTTGGCTGCCGAGCCGCTCTCCCGCCTCGCCGACCGCCTGCGCAAGCCGAACCCGGCCGGACCCAACCACCCCTGACCCCGCGCCACGAGTGGTTGCTGTCCGCGCACTGATGGTTACCCGCTGCTATGGAGGTCAAACCGCCACAGGACGGGCGCTGTCATCCTGGTCCGGCGGAGGGTAACCTCCGGCTCATGCTCGGCCACCTCGCACTTGTCACGGATTCCACCGCGTATCTGCCCCAAGAAGCGGTGGACCGGCACCGCATCCAGGTGGTACCGCTCAGCGTTGCGGTCGGTGACGAGGTCTTCGCGGAAGGCGTCGAGATCTCCCCGAAGGACGTCGCCGAGGCCCTACGAGCCAAGCGCCGGGTGACCACCTCCCGGCCCAGCCCCGAAACGTTCACGGCCGCCTACCGGGCGGCCGCCAAGGCCGGTGCGCGGGGAATTGTCTCCATCCACCTGTCCGCCGAGCTTTCCGGTACGGCGGAGGCCGCTCAGTTGGCCGCCGCCACGGCGCCGATCCCGGTCAGGGTGGTCGACAGTCGGCTGGTCGGCATGGCACTGGGAAGTTGCGTGCTGACCGCCGCAGAACTCGCCGATGCCCTCGATGCCGCTCGGGCAGGGACGGCAGTCGATCGCGCCGATGCCGAGGCGGACAGGGCCGAGACCGAAGCGGATCTGGACCAGGTCGTCTCCGCTGCCGAGCGGCGGGCCGCCGTCACCAACGGATTCTTCTACGTCGACACCTTGGAGCACCTGCGGCGCGGAGGCCGGATCGGAACCGCCCAGGCGCTGGTCGGCTCCGCGCTGGCCGTGAAGCCCCTGCTCCACCTGTCCGGCGGTCGGATCGAGCCGCTGGAGAAGGTCCGCACTGCCTCCCGGGCCATTGCCCGGCTCGAGGAGATTGCCGTCGAACACGCGGGTGCACAGCCAGTGGACATCACCGTCCACCATCTGGCCGCAGAGCAGCGGGCCGAGGCGCTGGCCGAGCGGCTGCGGGAGCGGGTACCGGCGGTGAACGAGCTCTACGTCAGCGAAGTAGGCGCCGTCATCGGTGCGCACGTCGGGCCTGGCCTGCTGGCCGTCGTGGTGGCGCCGCTCGTCGCATCCGCGCACTGAGCACTATGAAACTCACTCGTCCGAGCGACGAGAGTTATCCACAGGCCCGAGTTATCCACAGAGGTGGGCCAATTTTCAGACCGCACGTCAGGCCGGTCCTACTGTCCTCGCCATGAGGACCATCACCACACCCCAAGCCCGCCGCCGTCAGACCGTCGCCACTGCCCGAGCCCGCCTCGGTCTGCTCTTCCCGCCCGTCCAGCCCGCCGACCTCGGCCCGCCTGGGCCGACCGCCGAGTCGGTTCCCCAGGCTTTGGAGACCGCAGGGGCAGCCGAAGTGGACAGCGGCGAGGTGTCAGCGCTCGCGGTCCGTGCGGCGGTCAGTGCTGCTCCCGAGCCGGAGCCGGCAGTGGTCCGTGCGACGTCCGCTCCCGATCCACCGTACGCACTGTCATCGCCGCAAATCCTGGCGATGTACGGAGTATCGGCGCGCTCGGCAGGTACGGCCGCTCGAAGCTTCACCGATCCGACGGTCGGGCTGCCCGCAGTTCAGCCCGGTGCGATTCCGGAGCGAGACCCGCCTGTCGCCGCATCCGACGCCGACTCGCTGCCGCCCCCTGTTCCTTACGCCCCGCTGGGGAACTGGGCCGACCTCCAGGCGGATCCGGATCCGCCGCCTCAGTCCGATGCCCCGTCAGCTCCTGAACCGGTCGGAGCAGGCCGCCGCGCTGACCAGCCGGGACTGCCGCTTCGGTTCCGGCTTCCCGGAGCCTTCGCCTTCGACCGCCGTGCTGTTATCGGCCTCTCCGTCCTCCTCGTCCTCGCCATCGGCTACGCCGCACAGCACTTCTGGTTGGGCCGGCCACACCCCGTTGCCGTCCCCGCCATTTCCATCACCGAATCCACCACCGACCGTGCGACGGAAGGAGTACCCACACACCAGCCAGCCGGACCGTCACTGGTCGTCGACATCGCCGGCAAGGTTCAGGATCCCGGCCTACGAACCCTCCCCGCAGGTTCACGGGTCGCCGATGCCCTGACCGCCGCCGGCGGCCCGATCCCCGGAACGGACACCAGCCTGCTCAACCTTGCCCGCCCACTCACTGATGGAGAACAGATCCTCGTAGGTGTCGAAAATCCGACCGGCGGAGCTCCTGCCGCTCCTGCCGGACCAGTCAGCCTCAACCACTCCAGCGCCGAGCAGCTCGACTCACTGCCCGGCGTAGGGCCGGCCCTGGCCCAGCGCATCCTCCAGTACCGCCTGACACACGGCCCCTTCCAGTCCCTCGACCAACTTCGCCACGTCTCCGGCATCGGCCCCCGAAAGTACGAGGACCTCAAACCGCTCCTGACACTCTGACACTCAACCCTTTTCCTGCCAGGAGGTGTCCCATGAACTAGCTCCCGACTTGCTGAGCGAAGCCGCGCGTCGCTACCCGCCGAGGAAAACGTGGCCGCTCATCCGACGCTCTGTCCAGGCCCAACCCGCCGTCTCCCACCACTCGACTGTCAGACATGGGACTGCTGGCCCTCGTACAGCCCGGTTGGTGTGGCATGGCCGTTCCGTTGCGCCACCAGCCTCTAAATCAACAAGTCGACCAACGAACATGCCGAGAGGAGGCGCCCCAATGCCGGCCCTGCCCTCCACCGTCCCCGACCGAACCGACTACCGGCTCCTCCTCCTGGCCATCACCGCCTGGCTGGTCACAGCCCTCGCCCTTGACCTGGACGCGAGACACCACCCGGCGCTGCTCCTGAGCGCCTTGATGGGCGGCGTGATCGCCTCCGGCCTCCTCACTTCGAAAGGACCTCGCCGCTCGATCCACCGACTCGCAGCCGCCGTCCTGCTCACCGCCGCAGCGGCGGCGACCACCACAGTCCTCCACACCGCCGACCTGCACCGGGGCCCGCTGCCTGCCCTGGCCCATCCAGCGCTGACGCCCGCCCGGGGAGAGCCGGACTCCCCGGGCGGCCTGGAGAAGCCCCCGGATGCGGACGAGCAGTCCGCGCCGCCTCGCTCCGGGGGAGGCCGAACTGCCAAGCCGGAGATCACCGTTGAGGCGACCATCACCGGTGACCCCAAGTTTCACGGGGCGCATACCAAGGGCAGCGCCCTCTCCCAACCGACCCTCACCATCTCCGCTCTCGTTACCCGCGTCCTCCCACTCGCCGGTGCCGAGCAGGCGGACGCGGTGCCCACAGTGACCAGAACGCCTGTCACGCTCCTCGTCCGGACTCAGGACGCGGAGCAGTGGAAGCAACTGGTTCCGTCCACTCAATTGAAGTTCCAGGCAGAGGTGTTGCCGGAGCGGCAGGCGAGCCCGTCCACGGGCTCGGCAGCACGACCTCGGACGGATTCGGCGGCCCTGCTCGCCCCGCAAGGCCAGCCCCGGACCCTCGCACCTCCCAGCCTTCCGCAACGCCTTGCCGCCCAGCTCCGCAGGGGGCTTCGCGATGCCTGCGATCACCTGCCGCCCGACGTGCGCGGACTGCTCCCGGGACTGGTGGTGGGCGATGTGACGAGGCTTCCGGACGACCTGGCAGACGCATTCCGGTCCACCGACCTCGGGCACCTGGTGGCGGTGAGCGGGGCCAATCTGGCCATCGTCCTGGCAGTCCTGGTCGGAGGTACGCCGACCGACTCGGACGCGCCCGGACGGGGCGGGCTGGCCGGGCTGCTGGGACTTTCCTTCCGTACGACAGCACTGCTCGGAACGGGGCTGACGCTGGCGTTCGTCACCATCTGCCGTCCCGACCCGAGTGTTCTCAGAGCCGCCGCCACCGGCCTGATCGGACTACTGGCCCTCGCCACCGGAAGACCGAGACGAGCCCTGCCCACGTTGGCCGGCGCCGTGCTGATCCTGGTTCTGGTGGATCCTTATCTGGCCCGCTCATTCGGGTTCCTGCTTTCCGCGCTCGCCACGGCAGGGCTGCTGATTCTCGGCCCGCGATGGACGGCCGCGCTGCGTGCGCGTCGCTGGCCGCACCACCTTGCATCGGCGGTCGGAGCCACTGCGGCGGCGCAGGCCTTCTGTTCCCCCGTCACCGTCCTGTTGGCGCCGCGGATCAGTCTGGTCGGAATTCCGTGCAACCTGCTGGCGGAGATCGCGGTCGCACCCGCCACCCTGCTCGGGTTCGGTGCGCTCGCGGTGGCGCCCTTGTCGAAAGGGGCGGCGGAGTTCCTGGTGGACCTTGCCGCGTTGCCGGTCGGGTGGCTGGTCACCGTGGCGCGGAGGGGTGCGGAGCTTCCCGGTGCTGAACTCGCCTGGCCCGGCGGACTGTTCGGCTCGGCGCTGCTGGTGGTGGTCATCGTCGCGTTGGCCTGGGCACTGCCGCCGCTGCTGGGCGGGCGACGGCCTAGGCATCGGCGACCCAGGATGTGGCTCGTGGTCGCGATTGCCGTTGTGCTGCCGCTGGTTCTGCTGAGGCCGCCCGCCGTGACTCGGCTGGCGACTGGCTGGCCAGCCGAGGGCTGGCGGTTGGCGATGTGCGACATCGGGCAGGGCGACATGACTGTGCTGCCGGTCGAGCCCGGCAGCGCGGTGGTGGTGGATGCCGGGCCTGATCCCAAGTCGGCGGATGCCTGCCTTCGGGATCTCGGGGTGACCAGGGTGCCGGTCCTGATCCTCACTCACTTCCATGCGGATCACGTCGAGGGAATCCCCGGGGTTCTACGTGGCCGGTCGGTCGGTGCGATCGAGGTGACCACCTCGGACGAGCCGGACGGCGAGCGGAGCAGGGTGCTGCGCTGGGCAGCCGGCGGCCGGGTGCCGGTGTTGCGTGCCCAGCGGGGCGAACGCCGAACGGCCGGTGCCGAGCTCGCCTGGCAAGTGGTGTGGCCGGCCTCGCCAATGGCCCCGGACGCGACCGGCCCCAACAACTCCAGCATCGCGATCCTCGCCACCCTAGGTCCTCCCCGCGCCCCGATCCGGGTAGCCCTGCTGGGCGACCTGGAACCCCCGGCGCAGGCGGCCCTGCTCGCCCTCGGCCTGCCGCCGGCGGTCCGGCCGGCCGAGCGGGCTCCACCGTCACCTGCGGGGACGGCGTCAACAGCAGCGCGCGACACGGGGCAAGTGCCCGAGGGCCAGACGGAGTCGGTGAGCTACGGCGGCTCAGGCGACCGTTACGGCGGCCCTGGTTCTCCCGGGCTGGGCCGGGTGGACGTCCTGAAGGTGGCGCACCACGGATCGGCGCACCAGGACTGGGCGTTGATGGCAGGGCTCCGGCCGAGGCTGGCCCTGATCTCCTGCGGTACCGGCAACCCATACGGGCATCCGGCTCCGCAGACAGTGGCCGGACTCAGGGCGCTGGGGGCGACGGTGGTCCGCACCGACCGGGTGGGGGACATCGCGGTGCTGGGGGATGCGCCCTCCCTGGCTGTGGCGTCCCACCAGCGCTCCGGCCACGGCTGACCCCAAGGCGCGCCCGGGCCCGCCGACGGCGATGGCAGCTCGAATCGATGGGCCGGGCAGGTGCGGACAGAGCGCCCGTCCGAGCGGGTGGGGTCACCTCGCTCGGACGGGAACCAGAGGGGACCTGCGGGCCGGGGCGGGTGGGTCAGTCCTGCTCGCGCCACCCGTCCTGCTCGGCGACGAGCCGGTCGAGTTCGGTCAGCAGCTGCGGTGTCCAGCCCTCGTCCTCGGGGGCCTCGACGACCACGATCCACTGGGCGTCCTCGGCGTCGTCCTCCCCGGCGAGGGCGTCCCGGACCACCTCCACGTCGCCCAGGTCGGGCCAGCGCGCACTCAACTCCTCGGCAATCTCATCCGCCGCGTCGCGGTCGGAAAGGACGAGCAATTGACGGTCATTGTTCTTGATCACGCCAACATTCTCCCCAGCCCCGTGGGCGGAACGGCGGCGGCCCCACCCCAGATTCCGCTCCGGGGGTCTGCCCTGATGGGACGTGCCGGAGCAGGCCTGTCGGTACGGCGTGCGATCCTGGTAGGCGATGGCCAGGAAGAGTGCACCCGAGGACCTGCTTGCCCCGCTGACCGTTGCGGTCGGCCAGGAAGAGCTGCTGCTGGACCGCGCGGTCGCCGCGGTGGTGGCGGCGGCGAAGGCGGCGGATCCGGAGACGGATGTGCGCGATCTCGCGCCGGGAGCACTGCAGGCCGGGCAGTTGGCCGAACTCACCACCCCCTCGCTCTTCGCGGAGCGGAAGGTGATCGTGGTCCGGGCTGCGCAGGACCTCGCGGCCGACGCGGTCAAGGAGGTCAAGGCGTACCTGGAGACGCCGGCCGAAGAAGTGATCATGGTGCTGGTGCACGCGGGCGGGGCCAAGGGCAAGGGGCTGCTGGACGCGGCGAAGAAGGCGGGCGCGCGGGAAGTGCTGTGCGCCAAGCTCACCAAGGCGAGCGAGAAGCTGGCGTTCATCCGCAACGAGTTCCGTACCTTGGGGAGGGCCGCCAGTCCGGAGGCGTGCCAGGCGCTGCTCGACTCGCTGGGCAGCGACCTGCGCGAACTGTCGGCCGCGTGCAGCCAGTTGACGGCGGACATCGAGGGCCCGATCGACGAGACTGCGGTCGCGAAGTACTACAGCGGCCGGGCGGAGGCGACGGGCTTCGAGGTGGCCGATCTCGCCGTCACCGGTCGGGCCGCCGAAGCGCTGGAGCGGCTGCGTTGGGCGCTGGCTGTTGGCCAGCCGCCCACGGGTATCACGTACGCACTCGCCTCTGGGGTTCGCAGCATCGGCCGACTCGCCACCGCTGGCCGGAACATGCGCCCTGGCGACCTGGCCCGCGAACTGGGCATGCCGCCGTGGAAGGTGGACCGGGTCCGCCAGCAGATGCGTGGCTGGACGGGCGACGGCGTGGCCGCGGCCCTCACTGCCGTCGCGGAGGCAGACGCGGCCGTGAAGGGCGGCTCCGACGACCCGGCGTACGCCCTGGAGCGCGCAGTGGTCGCCGTGGCCCGGGCCTCCCGGGCCGGCTCTCGCCCGTACTGAGCCTGTCCCTACTCAAGCCACGCCTGTATCAGTCACGCCCGTGCTGAGCCGCTCCCGGCAACGTTTCCGAGGCGGCCCCGCCGAATCGGGTCGGGCGATCTCCCGTACCGGTCGGGCGGAGCCCCGGAGTGGGTCAGGTGGATCCGCCGAGGGTGCGCAGCAGTTCACGGGTGTCGGACAGAAGTGCGGTGCGGACCTGCTCCCGGTCGGGGGCGGTTCCTCTGCCGTCCTGGTAGGACGCGGACCAGCTGGTGTAGCAGGTCATACCGCCCTGGCGGACGTACAGGACCTGGGTGAGGTAGTGCGAGCCCGGGACGCCGCGGTCGGGGTCGTCGAGGTAGCCGATGTAGGCCGCGTCGCCGAGGCCGGGTACCGGGCTGATCTGGTAGTGGCGTTGGGCCAGTCCCTCGCGCTGTGCGTCGAACTCCGGGCGCGGGTCCACCTCGTGGTGGAGCTGCACCTGCAGGTAGAGGGTGTAGTAGTCCTGGTCGCCGCCGACCTTCTTGCGGTACTGGCTGCAGTACATCTCGTCCAGCGCCCGGTGGCGCGTCGTGTAGTGATAGGGGGTGCCCGTCGGGACTGGGTACAGCTGGCTGAAGGTGGTGAGGCGGGCGGTGGTGCACAGGTCGTCGACCGTCCGGTAGCCGGCCACGCTTTGGGCGCTCGTTGTCGAGTCGCCGTTGATCAGTGCGGGGACTGACAGGATGGTCGCCGCCCACACTGCCGAGGCCACCAGGGCGCCGCCGATGCCCCACCACAGTCCGTGCCGGGGACGGCCCGGGCCCGGGCCGTCTGTGCCGGTTCCGTTCGGGTTGTCGCTGGCGTTGGAGGGCCCGTCGGGGCCGATGGTGGTGACCGTGCCCGTTCTGACGCCTGTGGCCGGTGAGGTGCGGGGGTTGCGCGAGAAGCTGCTGGTGGAGCGGTGGCCCTGGAGCTGATGCGGCGGCGGAGTCGACATCGTTCCCCCGAGTAGTTGGTCACGCACGGGCAGTGTCAGGCACCCACGCACCCTACCTCGCTGCATCGTTCGCGCCGATCCCCTTTCTCTGTGCGGTGGTTGGACACCATGGCTGCCGGGCGGCGGCAGTCGACCGGGCCCGGAAACGCGAACTGCCCGCCCGGTGGGGACCGGGCGGGCAGTTGGGGGAAGTGCCCTGAGCGGGTACTTTCCGTGGTTCATCTGGGTACCGCACCCGCGTGGCGAACGCAGGCCGCGTGCGGTACGGGTGGTGCAGCTCGTCGGAAATCCGGGTAGAGGGCCGGATTCCCGGGAGCGGACGGTCGGCGGTGGCGGGTAGAGGGCCGCGGATTCACGCCGTCCTAGGTGGTGCCGGAGCACCGGGTCGTACGGACGGGCCGTACGGGAAGGACCAGGATCAGGATCAGGCAGCGAGGTTGACGCGCTTGGTGATCGCCGACTTCTTGTTGGCGGCCTGGTTCTTGTGGATGATGCCCTTGCTGACGGCCTTGTCGAGGGCCTTGGAGGCGGCGCGAGCCAGCTCGACGGCCTTCTCGTTCTCACCGGCGGCAGCGGCCTCGCGGGCCTTGCGCAGAGCGGTCTTCAGCGAGGACTTGACGGCCTTGTTGCGCAGGCGCGCCTTCTCGTTGGTCTTGTTGCGCTTGATCTGGGACTTGATGTTCGCCACGAAAGAGCCTCAGTCTGTGTGAATCGGCAGTTCAACGGGTTGCACCGCCCGCCGCCGGTACCAGCCGAGAGGGCATGCCGAGGGCGGAGTGCAGCGGCCCACGCTACCAGGGCCGTCCCGTGCCGCCCAAACCGGACCGGCGGCGCGAACGCGACCGGTGTCCCGTCAGTCGCTGATCAGCGGCTCGCCATAGTGCTCGACCGTCGGGAACGGGTCGTAGTAGTGGTGCAGCAGCTCGCGCCAGCGTTCGTACTCGGGGGAGCGGCGGAAGCCCTCGGTGTGGTCCTCCAGGGTCTCCCATTCGACTTGCAGCAGAAAGCGCGAGGTGCGGCCGCCGTCCAGGCAGCGGCGCAGTTCGAGGGAGCGGAAACCCCGCTGGGCGGCGATCAGCGGCCGGGCCTGGACGAAGGCGGCGAGGAAGTCGTTCTCCTGACCGGGGCGGACGTCGAGCAGGGCGCTTTCCAAGATCATGCGGAGATCGTGCCGCATGCCCGCCCGGGTGGAAAGACCGGTCGGGCCTCGGGCATGGGAGGATGGGCGGAACCATATTGATCGGATCAGAAATCGGACCAAGGTGCCCGCGACCCCCAGCAACGTGCCAGAGCCCAGCCGTACTGACCCGGCGGTGATTCGCAACTTCTGCATCATCGCCCACATCGACCACGGCAAGTCGACGCTCGCCGACCGGATGCTGCAGATCACCGGCGTGGTGGACCCCCGGCAGATGCGCGCCCAGTACCTCGACCGGATGGACATCGAGCGCGAGCGCGGCATCACCATCAAGTCGCAGGCCGTCCGCCTTCCGTGGGCGCCGCGGACCGGTGAGAACGCGGGCAAGACGCACATCCTCAACATGATCGACACCCCCGGCCACGTGGACTTCACGTACGAGGTGTCCCGCTCCCTCGCGGCCTGCGAGGGAACCATCCTTGTGGTCGACGCGGCCCAGGGCATCGAGGCACAGACCCTCGCCAACCTGTACCTGGCGCTGGAGAACGACCTCACCATCATTCCGGTGCTCAACAAGATCGACCTGCCGGCCGCCCAGCCCGAGAAGTACGCGGCCGAGATCGCGCACATCATCGGCTGTGACCCGGCCGACGTGCTGAAGGTCTCCGCGAAGACCGGCCTCGGCGTCGAGGACCTGCTCGACCACGTGGTCGAGAAGATCCCCGCCCCGGTCGGCATCAAGGACGCCCCGGCCCGCGCGATGATCTTCGACTCGGTGTACGACGCCTACCGCGGCGTGGTCACCTACGTGCGAGTGGTCGACGGCCAGCTCACCAAGCGTGAGCGGATCGCCATGATGTCCACCGGCGCGACCCACGAGCTGCTGGAGATCGGCGTCATCTCGCCGGAGCCGAAGGTCGCAGACGGCCTCGGTGTCGGCGAGGTGGGCTACATCATCACCGGTGTGAAGGACGTCCGGCAGTCCAAGGTCGGTGACACCATCACCTCGCAGCACAAGGGTGCCACCGAGCCGCTCGGCGGCTACAAGGACCCGCGCCCGATGGTGTTCTCCGGCCTCTACCCGCTGGACGGCTCGGACTACCCGTTGCTCCGCGACGCCCTCGACAAGCTGCGCCTGAACGACGCCGCACTGGCCTACGAGCCGGAGACCTCGGTCGCCCTCGGCTTCGGCTACCGCTGTGGCTTCCTCGGCCTGCTGCACCTGGAGATCATCCGGGAGCGCCTGGAGCGCGAGTTCAACCTCGACCTGATCTCCACCGCCCCGAACGTGATCTACCGGGTGATCATGGAGGACGGCACCGAGCACACCGTCACCAACCCGAGCGAGTTCCCGACCGGCAAGATCGCCGAGGTGTACGAGCCGGTCGTGCGCGGCACCATCCTGGCGCCCAACGAGTTCGTCGGCGCGATCATGGAGCTCTGCCAGTCCCGCCGCGGCAACCTGCAGGGCATGGACTACCTCTCCGAGGACCGGGTGGAGCTGCGCTACACCCTGCCGCTGGCCGAGATCGTCTTCGACTTCTTCGACCAGCTGAAGTCCAAGACCCGCGGCTACGCCTCGCTGGACTACGAGCCCATCGGCGAGCAGTCCGCCAACCTGGTCAAGGTCGACATCCTGCTGCACGGCGACGCGGTGGACGCGTTCTCCGCGATCGTGCACAAGGACAAGGCCTACAACTACGGCGTGATGATGGCAGGCAAGCTGCAGAAGCTGATCCCGCGCCAGCAGTTCGAGGTGCCGATCCAGGCCGCGATCGGCTCCCGGGTGATCGCCCGTGAGACGGTCCGCGCGATCCGCAAGGACGTTCTCGCCAAGTGCTACGGCGGTGACATCTCGCGTAAGCGCAAGCTGCTGGAGAAGCAGAAGGAAGGCAAGAAGCGGATGAAGATGGTTGGTCGCGTGGAGGTCCCGCAGGAGGCCTTCATCGCCGCGCTGTCGACGGACGCGGAGCCGCCGAAGGAAAAGAAGTAGTTCCCACGGTCGGCCCAGCGGGCCGGGGTCCCCACCCGGGGGCCCCGGCCCGTTGCCGTTTCCTGATGGCGAATCGACTCCGCTCCCGGGGCCGGCTGCCGGTCAGCGCAGCGTCAGCGGCAGCACGTTGACGATCACCGACTTGACCAGCCGACCAGCCGCCCCGGTCACCACCCGCGGCTTCATCGAGTCGTCGCCGTGGATCATCTGCACCAGCGCCTCGCCGCGGCCCAGGCTCAGGCACTGGGTGAGGTAGCGGAACGAGAACGGCTTGTCGGTGCGCCCGGTGAGCAGTTTGCCCAGGTAGCGGCCCTGCGGCTGGGCGGTGGCGCAGGCCATCCGCAGCTGTCCGATGCCGGGCACCTTGGTGGCGGCGGCGTCCCCGGCCACGTACACGTCGGGGTGCGACACCGAGCGCAGGTGGTCGTCCACCACGGCCTGGCCGCGTTCGGTGACGGCCAGGCCGGAGTCGGCGGCGAGCGGGTGCGGCTCCAGCGAGCCGGCCCACACCACCACGTCGGCGGGGATCGGGCCGGCCGGCGTCTCCAACCCGGCGGCGGTGACGGCCGTGACCTGGTGTGCCTCGTCCACCTGGACCCGGAGTCGGTGGAGCACCGCCAGGACGTGCGCCCGCCCGCGCGCCGACAGCCAGCCGCCGACCGGGCCGGACGCCACCAGCCGGGCCTGCCAGGACGGGTGGGCCTCGGCGAGTTCGGTGGCCAGCTCGATGCCGGTCGCGCCGCCGCCGACCACCGCGATCGTCCCAGGTGCCGGCGCGTCGGTGATCCGGCGGTGCAGTTCCTCGGCCTGCTCGGCCGAGTAGGCGTGCTCGGCGGCGCCGGGCACGTCGCTCCAGGCGACCCGGCTGCCGAGCGCGTACACCAGGGTGTCGTAAGCGATCCGCTTGCCGTCCTCGGTGACCACCTTCCGCCCGGCCAGGTCGAGCTCGAGGACCCGGGTGGCGAGGTGGTCGACCTTGCGGCCGCGCAGCACGTGGGCGATGTCGGGCCGGGAGGGCCGGCGGCCGACGGCGATCTCGTGCTGGCGGACCCGGTGGGCGAAGCGCCGCTCCGGGGCGATCAGGGTGACCCGGTCCGGCCCACGGCCGATCCCGGCGGCCGCGGACAGTCCCGCGTAGCCCGCGCCGATCACCACGATGTGCTTGCCAGTCATCTCGTCCTCCTTCACGGACCCCGCCGGGTGGCGGATACGGAAGGGGGACGGGGCACACTGCGGGAGTGTGACCGTGACCTGTGTCACGCCCCCGCGAGGTGGGTGAGCTTCTCGGGGTTCACCATCGCGTACGCGGAGGTGATCCGGCCGTCCGCGACGGTGAACGCGAGCACGCCGCCGATCACGCCCGGGCTCGAGTACCAGACCGCACCCAGCTCGCCGTTGACCAGCATCGGCACCAGCGGGCGCTCCACATCCACCGAACGCTCGGCGATCTTGCGCACCAGCCGGCCCACATGGAGCGCGCCGAGAAGCGGACGGCGGCCCGCGCTGACGATGCCACCACCGTCGGCGTGCCAGACCACCTCGGGATCGAGCACCTCCATCAGCGTCATCAGATCGCCGCCGGTTGCCGCGGCGATGAACGCCGTCACCACCTGGCGGTGTTCGGCCGGGTCGACAGTGCTGCGGCGGCCGCCGTCCCGAACCCGGCGGCGGGCCCGCGAGGCGAGCTGCCGGGTGGCCTCGGGGGAGCGGTCCAACGCCGAGGCGATCTCCTCGAAACCCACCGCGAACACGTCGTGCAGCACGAACGCCGCCCGCTCGGCCGGAGTCAGCTGCTCCATCACCGCCAGCATCGCCACCGACACCGCCTCACCGACCTCGGCCAGTTCGGCGGGGGACTCCGCGGTGCTCAGCAACGGCTCCGGCAGCCACTCGCCGAAGTACGCCTCCCGGCGCGCCCGGGCCGAACCCAGCTGGTCGTAGCAGAGCCTGGTCACCACCGTGGTCAGGTAGGCGCGCGGCTCGGCGATGCCCGACCGGTCGGCCGACTGCCAGCGCAGCCAGGCCTCCTGCAACACGTCCTCGGCATCGGCGACCGAGCCGAGCAGGCGGTAGGCCACCGCGCCCAGGTAGCGGCGCTCGGCCTGGAAGGCGTCGACGGGGCCGGAAGGCGCGGTGTCGATGGCGGTCGGATCGGGCACCTGCCAACGGTAGCGCGCCGAACGGCCGGGGCGGCAGGCCGGTATTGATCCGGCGTCAGGCAGGGCGGTCGGGCGAACTTTGGGTGGGACGGCTGCGTGGGCGTTCAGCGGAACGGCCGCTCGGTGTGACGGCCGCCGTGGGTGGCGGAAGCGGGTCGTTGCGGGGTGCTAGCGGGACTCCACGCTGTGCAGCAGATCCCGGAGCAGCGTGTTCAGCTCGGACAGTCGCTGTTCGCCCAGCCGGTCGATGATCCGCTGCTGGACGGCCGTACCCGCGGCCACGGCCTGGTCGACCGTCTCCCGGCCGAAGTCGGTGAGGGTGATCCGCAGGCCGCGACGGTCGTTCGGGTCGGGGGAGCGGGTGACCAGGCCGGCCCGCTCCAGCTTGTCCAGCCGGCCGGTCATGCCGCCGGTGGTGAGCATCAGAGTCGCGGTCAGCTCGCGCGGCGACAGCGAGAACGGCTCCCCGGCGCGGCGCAGGGTGGCCAGGACGTCGAACTCGCCCAGGCCGATGCCGAACTGCGCGTAGACCTGCTCCATCAGGTCGCTGACCGCGCGGGAGACCCGGTGCACCCGGCCGAACGCGGCCATCGCCTCCGTGCGGTGGGCGAGGTCCGGGCGCTCGTGCCGCCACTGGTCGGCGATCGCGTCCACAGGGTCGTGTGCAGTGCTGCGTGGGTCAACTCGGTCCATTTCGCCAGTGTGGCACAGGGCCGCTCGGAAGTGAGTGGGTGAGCGGCGAGTTTGCCTTCGCTAATTGACTCGACAGCAAGTAACTTGCTGCTAAGCTATCTCTCATGCGAACCGTAGCTCTCACCGCGCTCGCCCCGCTCGCGTGGGGCTCCACCTATGCCGTGACGACCGAACTGCTTCCCGCAGACCGGCCGTTGCTCACTGCGACTCTGCGCGCCCTGCCCGCCGGCCTGGTGCTGCTGGCCGTCACCCGACGACTGCCCAGCGGTTCCTGGTGGTGGCGCTCGGCGGTGCTGGGCACGCTCAACATCGGCGTCTTCTTCGCCCTGCTCTTCGTCGCCGCCTACCGGCTGCCCGGCGGCGTGGCCGCCGTCCTCGGCGCGATACAGCCGCTGCTGGCCGCCGGGCTGGCCGTACCCCTGCTGGGGGAGCGGTTCGGGCGGCGGGCCCTGCTGGCCGGCACCGTCGGAGTGTTCGGCGTAGCCCTGGTGGTGCTGCGCGCCACCGCCCGGCTGGACGCCATAGGCGTGCTGGCCGGTCTCGCCGGGGCCGGGGCGATGGCCGCCGGCACGGTGCTCACCAAGCGCTGGGGGCGCCCCGAGGGCGTCGGCCCACTCGCTCTGACGGGCTGGCAGCTCACCGCCGGCGGTCTGCTGCTGCTCCCGGTGGCCGCTCTGGTCGAGGGTGCCCCGCTCGCGCTCAGCGGCACCAACCTGCTCGGGTACGGCTACCTCGCGGTGGCCAACACCGCGCTGGCGTACTGGGTCTGGTTCCGCGGCATCGGTCGTCTGCCCGCCACCTCGGTCGCCTTCCTGGGCCTGCTCAGCCCGGTGTCGGCGGCAGTGATCGGCTGGGCCGCTCTCGGCCAGTCCCTCAACGCGGTGCAGCTGCTGGGCATGGCGCTCGCCCTGAGCTCCACCCTGCTCGGTCAGCGCCCGGCCGGCCGGCCCGCCACCACCGTGGTCGCCGCCTCCACCACCGACCCGACCACCCCGGCCGCCACTGACCCGACCATCCCGGCCGCCACTGACCCGACCATCCCGACCATCACCGACCCGACCACCACCCACCGGGCCACCGCGATCACCGCGACCATCCCGGCGCCAGTCGCCACCGCCCCGGCTCTCGCCCTCGCCGCGATACGCGAGGGGGAGGCCCGCGGTGCGGACCTCCCCCAGGGCGGCGGACCCGTCGGGCCGGTCGGCCGGGCAGCGCGCTGACGTCGTGTCAGTCGACCTCGGCCACCGCCTGGGCGAACTGCGCCTGGTACAGCCGGGCGTAGGCGCCGTCGGCAGCGATCAGCTGGTCGTGGTTGCCCTGCTCGACGATCGAACCGTTCTCCATCACCAGGATCACGTCGGCGTCCCGGATGGTGGAGAGGCGGTGGGCGATCACGAAGCTGGTGCGGCCGGTGCGCAGCTCCGCCATCGCACGCTGGATCAGCACCTCGGTACGGGTGTCGACGGAGCTGGTCGCCTCGTCCAGCACCAGGATCGAGGGCTGGGCGAGGAAGGCCCGGGCGATGGTGATCAGCTGCTTCTCGCCCGCGCTGACTCCGGTGCCCTCGTCGTCCAGGACGGTGTCGTAGCCGTCGGGGAGGGTGCGCACGAAGCGGTCCACGTGCGCGGCCTTCGCCGCCGCGATCACCTGCTCGCGGGTGGCGGACTCGGCACCGTAGGCGATGTTCTCGGCGATGGTGCCGCCGAACAGCCAGGTGTCCTGGAGCACCATGCCGATGCCGGAGCGCAGCTCCTCGCGGGACATCGCGGCGATGTCCACGCCGTCGAGGGTGATCCGGCCGCTGCTTACCTCGTAGAAACGCATCAGGAGGTTGACCATGGTGGTCTTGCCGGCGCCGGTTGGGCCGACGATAGCCACGGTGTGGCCGGGTTCGACCTTCAGGGAGAGGCCCTCGATGAGCGGCTTCTCCGGGTCGTAGCGGAAGGAGACGTCCTCGAAGGCGACGCGGCCGTGCACCTCGGCGGGGCGCTCCGGACGCTGCGGCTCGGGGGACTGCTCGTTGGCGTCGAGCAGTTCGAAGACCCGCTCGGCGGAGGCCACACCGGACTGCACCAGGTTGGCCATCGAGGCGACCTGGCTGAGCGGCTGGCTGAACTGACGGGAGTACTGGATGAACGCCTGGACGTCACCGATGGACAGCGCGCCGCTGGCCACTCGCAGACCGCCGACCACCGCGACCAGTACGTAGTTGATGTTGCCGACCAGCATCATCGCGGGCTGGATGATGCCCGAGATGAACTGCGCACGGAAGGAGGCTTCGTAGAGTGCCTGGTTCTCCTGCTGGAAGAGGTCCTTGGCCTCCTGCTGGCGGCCGAAGACCTTCACCACGCTGTGCCCGGTGAACATCTCCTCGATGTGGGCGTTCAGCTTGCCGGTGGAGCCCCACTGCTTGATGAACTGAGGCTGGGCCCGCTTGCCGACCTTGGCGGCGACCACCACCGAAACGGGAACGGAGATCAGCGCGATCAGAGCCAGCAGAGGGGAGATCCAGAACATCATCATCAGCACGCCGACGATGGTCAGCAGGGAGTTGACGACCTGTCCCATGGTCTGCTGCATCGACTGCTGGATGTTGTCGATGTCGTTGGTGACCCGGCTCAGCACCTCGCCGCGCGGCTGGCGGTCGAAGTAGCTGAGCGGCAGCCGGGCCAGCTTCGCCTCGACCTCCTCGCGCAGCCGGAACACCGTGCGGTTGATCGCCAGCGCGGTCAGCCGGCCTTGGACCACACCGAACACCACGGCGGCCAGGTAGATACCCAGCACCCAGAGCAGGATGGTGCCGATGGCGCCGAAGTCCATGCCCTGGCCGGGGGTGAAGTCGATCGAGGCGAGCAGGTCGGCGATGTTGCCCTCGCCCCTGGCGCGCAGGCCATCGAGCACGGCCTGCTTGCTCGGGGCGCCGGTGAAGCGTGGTCCGGTGGCTCCGGCGACGATCAGGTCGGTCGCCTTGCCGAGCACCCAGGGGCCGGCCACCGCACAGGCGACGGAGAGCGCGCCGAATCCGAGCACGCTGAGGATCAGGTTGCGCTCGGGCTTGAGCATGCCGAGCAGGCGCTTGGCGGAGCCGCCGAGGTCCTTGGCCTTCTCGGTGCCTTGGGCGCCCGCGAAGCGCGCGGGTCCGGGCCCGCCGCGGCGGGCGGCCGCCTCCTGCGAGGTCGAGACCGGCTCCTGCTCCGCCTCGTTCGCTCCGGCTCCGGCTCCGGCTCCGGCACTGGCCTTGGCCAGGTCGGGCTTGGCGGGCTCGGCGGCCTTGGCGGGCTTCGATCCGGTCGTTCCGGCACCGGCCTTGGCCAGGTCGGGCGTGTTCGCCACAGGCTCGGCCACGTCGGGCTCGGTCACGTCGGGCTCGGTCACGTCGGGCTCGGTCACGTCGGGCTCGGTCACGTCGGGCACGGCCACGTCGGGCACGGCCACGTCGGGCTCGGTCACGTCGGGGCTGTTGGGGGTGGTCACGCCGCGGCCTCCTGCTCGGTGAGCTGGGAGAGCACGATCTCCCGGTACGTCGGGCTGTCGGCCATCAGCTCCTGGTGGGTGCCGGTGCCGACGACGGCGCCCTCGTCGAGGACGATGATCCGGTCGGCGTCGCGGATGGTGGAGACGCGCTGGGCGACGATCACCACCGTGGCGTCCGCGGTCTCCCCGGTGAGTGCGGCGCGCAGCCGGGCGTCGGTGGCGTAGTCGAGGGCCGAGAAGGAGTCGTCGAACAGGTAGATCTCGGGCTTGCGGACCAGGGCCCGGGCGATCGCCAGGCGCTGACGCTGGCCGCCGGAGAGGTTGGTGCCGCCCTGCGCGACCGGGGCGTCCAGGCCCTCGGGGAGCTTCTCCACGAAGTCCTTGGCCTGGGCGATCTCCAGGGCGTGCCAGAGTTCCTCGTCGGTGGCCTCGGGCTTGCCGTAGCGCAGGTTCGAGGCGACGGTGCCGGAGAACAGATACGGCTTCTGCGGGACGAAGCCGATGACCTCGGACAGCTTCTGCGGGTCGATGTCGCGGACGTCCACGCCGTTGATCAGCACCTCGCCGCCGGTGGCGTCGAAGAGCCGGGG
The DNA here is from genome assembly GCF_044593455.1 of Kitasatospora sp. NPDC051984. Taxonomy (NCBI): domain Bacteria; kingdom Bacillati; phylum Actinomycetota; class Actinomycetes; order Kitasatosporales; family Streptomycetaceae; genus Kitasatospora; species Kitasatospora sp. NPDC051984. The sequence continues at coordinate 374,884 of NZ_JBIUCB010000004.1, read as the reverse complement.
GACGAGTCCGAGCAGGGTGGTCTTGCCGGCGCCGGTGGAGCCGATCACGGCGGTGGTCTCGCCGGGCCGGGCGGTCAGGTCGATGCCGCGCAGCACGGGCACCTCGGCGCCGGGGTAGCGGAAGTCGACGCCGCGCAGTTCCAGCGTGCCGTGGGCGCGCAGTTCGGTGACGGGGGCGAGCGGCGGGACGACGCTGGAGGGAGTGCTCAGCACTTCCTGGATGCGCTCGGCGCAGACCTCGGCGCGCGGCACCATCATGAACATGAAGGTGGCCATCATGACGCTCATCAGAATCTGCATCAGGTAGGAGAGGAAAGCGGTGAGCGCGCCGATCTGCATGCTGTTGCTGTCGATGCGCTGCGCGCCGAACCAGAACACGGCGACGCTGGAGATGTTCACCACGCCCATGACGATCGGGAACATCAGCGACATCAGCCGGCCGACCCGCAGCGAGTAGTCGGCGAGTTCGCCGTTGGCGCCGGTGAAGCGCTGCTTCTCGTGGTTGTCCTTGACGAAGGCGCGGATGACCCGGATGCCGGTGATCTGCTCGCGCATGATCCGGTTGACCGTGTCGATGCGCTCCTGCATGCCGCGGAACTGCGGCCGCATCTTGCTGACCAGCACGGTGACGACGATGCCCAGCGCCGGCACCACGGCCAGCAGCAGGCCGGACAGCGGCACGTCCTGGTTGAGCGCCATGATGATGCCGCCGACACACATGATCGGCGCGGCGACCATCAGCGTGAAGGACATCATCGCCAGCATCTGGACCTGCTGGACGTCGTTGGTGGTGCGGGTGATCAGCGAGGGCGCGCCGAACTGGTTGAGCTCGCGGGCGGAGAACTCCTGCACCTGGGAGAACACCCCGGCGCGCAGGTCGCGGCCGACGGCCATCGCGGTGCGGGCGCCGTAGTAGACCGCGCCGATCGAGCAGACGGCCTGGGCGAGCGAGACGCCGACCATCACGCCGCCGACTCGCAGGATGTACCCGGTGTCGCCCTTGAGGACGCCGCTGTCGATGATGTCGGCGTTCAGCGTCGGCAGGTACAGCATGCCGATGGTGGAGATCAGCTGGAGCAGTACCAGCACTGTGATGTCGCGGGAGTAGGGGCCGAGGTGGGCCCGTAGGAGTCTGAAAAGCACCGTGACACTCTCGTCGTCGAGTGGGACGCGCGCATCCCAAATTCGGGTACTTGTGAAAAAGCTTCACCCGTTGACCGGGCCTGCACTCTGAGCCTGCGCTGTGCCTGCACTTCCGCCCCGTGAGTGTGCCAGCTCACGTCACCCCCTTACGGAACGGCTTTTCACCCCCTAGGCTGCTGAATGCCCTCTTGTTACTCACCGGTTAAGTCGGTTGCCGGCCGCCCCCACGGCCGTCGCTTACCCACTCTCGGTCCACCCGTCCCCGGAGGTCCTCGTTGAGTTCCGCGCAGTCCATGATCGAGCGGCGCCCGCCCTCCGTGGCGCACCTTCTGCTCAGCAGGGTAAAGGCCACTCCGAACGGTGAGGCCTACCGGTACCCGGTCCCGGTGGACGAGCAGGCCGCGGACAGCGCGCCGGGTGCGGAGCAGTGGCGGTCGCTGACCTGGGCGCAGGCGAACGAGCGGATCCGCGCGGTCGCGGCCGGCCTGATGGCGCTGGGCATCCGGGCCGAGGACCGGGTGGCGATCGCCTCCGCCACCCGGATCGAGTGGATCCTCGCCGACCTGGGCAACATGTGCGCCGGCGCGGCCACCACCACGGTCTACCCGAGCACCAACTCCGACGAGACCGCGTTCATCCTGGCCAACTCCGGCAGCCGCGCGCTGTTCGCCGAGAACGCCGGCCAGCTGCGCAAGGCCGTCGAGCAGAAGCCCGAGCTGCCCGCGCTGGAGTACGTGATCCTGTTCGACCCGGCGGGTGAGGACGCGCCGCAGGCCGAGGGCCTTACGGTGCTGACGCTGGCCGAGCTGGAGCAGCGCGGCGCCGCGTACCTGAAGGAGAATCCGGACGCCGTCGACAAGGCGATCGATTCACTGGACAAGGAACAGCTCGCCACCCTGATCTACACCTCCGGCACCACCGGCCGTCCCAAGGGCGTGCGCCTGGTGCACGACTGCTGGTCGTACGAGGGCGTGGCGCAGGAGGAGAGCGGGCTGCTGCGCTCGGACGACGTGCAGTTCATGTGGCTGCCGCTGTCGCACGTGTTCGGCAAGACGCTGATCTCCGGCCAGATCGCCACCGGCCACGTGATGGCGGTGGACGGCCGGGTGGACCGGATCATCCACAACCTGCCGGTGATCCGTCCGACCCTGATGGCGTCCGCGCCGCGGATCTTCGAGAAGGTCTACAACGGCATCGCCGGCAAGGCCCGGGCCGAGGGCGGCGCCAAGTACAAGATCTTCCTGTGGGCGGCGAAGGTGGCCCGCGACTACGCGCAGACCATCCAGGCCAACAAGGTCGCGCACGGCCACGAGAGCGCCCCGTTGGGCCTGCGGCTGCAGCACGCGCTGGCCGACAAGCTGGTGTACACCAAGATCAAGGCGGCGTTCGGCGGCCGGCTGCGCGGCGCGGTGTCCGGCAGCGCGGCGCTCGCCCCGGAGATCGGCTACTTCTTCAAGGGCGCGGGCGTCCCGGTGCTGGAGGGCTACGGCCTGACCGAGACCTCGGCCGGTTCCACCGTGAACCGGGCGGAGGACTTCCGGGTCGGCACGGTCGGCCTCCCGCTGCCCGGCACCGAAGTGCGGATCGCCGAGGACGGCGAGATCCTGCTGCGCGGCCCGGGCGTCATGCGCGGCTACCACGAGATGCCCGAGCAGACCGCCGAGGTGCTGGAGTCGGACGGCTGGTTCCACACCGGCGACATCGGCGAGCTCGGCGCGGGCGGCTACCTGCGGATCACCGACCGCAAGAAGGACATGTTCAAGACCTCCGGCGGCAAGTACGTCGCGCCGAGCGAGGTCGAGGGCAAGTTCAAGGCGATCTGCCCGTTCGTCAGCAACATCCTGGTGATCGGCAACGGCCGCAACTACTGCACCGCGCTGATCGGCCTGGACGAGACGGTGATCATGCCGTGGGCGGCCGAGCACGGCATGGCCGGGAAGTCGTACGCCGAGGTGGTGGAGGCCCCGGCCACCGTGGAGCTGATCGACGGCTTCGTGAAGCGCCTCAACGGCGAGTTGCAGCGCTGGCAGACGATCAAGAAGTTCGCCCTGCTCCCGCGCGACCTGGACATCGAGCACGGCGAGCTCACCCCCAGCCTGAAGATCAAGCGCCCGGTGGTGGAGAAGACCTACGCCGACCGGGTGACCGCGATGTACGCGGGTGCCAACGAGGCCTGAGCACCCACGGTTCCGGTACGGCCTTCGGACTTTCGCGGGCCGTACCGGACAATGGGCGCATGCCCTCCGCACTTCCCGACGGCGAACCCGTGCCGTCCGACGGTTCGCTGCCCGCCCACGCCCTGGACGGACTCGGCGCCCGGCCGTTCGGTTTCTACCTGCACGTGCCGTACTGCGCCAGCCGCTGCGGCTACTGCGACTTCAACACCTACACCGCCACCGAACTGCGGTCCTCGGGCGCCGTTGCCTCGCAGGACACCTACGCCGACAACGTGATCGCCGAGATCCGGCTGGCCCGGCGCATCCTCGGTGACGCCGAGCTACCGGTGCAGACGGTGTTCCTCGGCGGCGGCACGCCCACCCTGCTGCCCGCCCGCGACCTGGTGCGGATGCTGGCCGCGCTGCGCGAGGAGTTCGGCCTCGCGGAGGGCGCGGAGGTCACCACCGAGGCCAACCCGGAGTCGGTGGACCCGGCGTACCTGGCCGAGCTGCGCGAGGGCGGCTACAACCGGATCTCCTTCGGCATGCAGAGCGCCCGCCCGCACGTGCTGCAGATCCTAGACCGCCACCACACCCCGGGCCGCCCCGAGGCGTGCGTCGCCGAGGCCCGCGAGGCCGGCTTCGAGCACGTCAACCTGGACCTGATCTACGGCACCCCCGGCGAGACCGACCAGGACTGGCAGGCCTCGCTGGACGCCGCGATCGGCGCCCGCCCCGACCACGTCTCCGCGTACTCGCTGATCGTCGAGGACGGCACCCGGCTGGCCGCCCGGGTCCGGCGCGGCGAACTGCCGATGATCGACGACGACGTGCACGCCGACCGCTACCTGATGGCCGAGCAGGCGCTCGCCGCCGCCGGGTACGCCTGGTACGAGGTTTCCAACTGGGCCACCACGCCTGAGGGCCGGTGCCGCCACAACGAGCTGTACTGGACGGGCGCCGACTGGTGGGGCGCCGGCCCGGGCGCGCACAGCCACGTCGGCGGGGTCCGCTGGTGGAACGCCAAGCACCCGGCCGCGTACGCGCAGGCGCTCGCCGAGGGCCGCACGCCCGCGCTCGGCCGCGAGGTGCTGGCCGGTGAGGACCGCCGGGTCGAGCGGATCCTGCTGGAGCTGCGCCTGGTCGAGGGCTGCCCGCTCGACCTGCTCACCGACACCGGCCGCAAGGCCGCCGACCGGGCCCTCGCCGACGGCCTGCTGGAGCCGGGCCCGTACGCGGACGGCCGGGCGGCGCTGACGCTGCGCGGCCGGCTGCTGGCCGACGCGGTGGTCCGCGACCTGGTCGACTGAGCCGCGCCACCCGGTCCCGGGCGTCAACCTGACGATCGGGGAGTCGGGCGGGCGTGAAACGCTCCGGCGGGCTGCGGCCAAGTACTCGGTGAAGGGACCCGCCGGGTCCCCCGACCGAGGAGGGACGCATGCGCATCCGTGAGCATCCACGCCACGAAGCGCGGCCCGAGGGCCGTCCACCGGAGCTGACCACTCCGGACGGCTTCGGCGCGTTCTACCGCCTGCACGTCAACGCCATACTCGACTTCGTCACCCGCCGGGTCAGCGATCCCCACCTGGCGGCCGACCTCACCGCGGACATCTTCGTCGCCGCGCTGGAGGCCGCCGGCAGCTACCGGCCCGAGCGCGGCACCGCGATCGGCTGGCTGTACGGCATCGCCCGGTACGTCATCGCGGGGTACCGGCGCGGCGACCACCGCGAACGCCGGGCGATCGGCCGGCTGTCCGGCCGCCGGCTGCTCGACGAGGAGGACATCCTCGCCCTGGAGGAGCGGATCGACGCCCAGCGGGCCGTCCGTGATCTCGCGCAGCGGCACGCCGGGCTCAGCGCCCCGCTGCGGGAGGTGCTCGACCTGGTCGTCATGGACGGCCTGACCACCGCCGAGACCGCGCAGGTGCTCGGCATCTCGCAGGCCACCGTCCGGGTGCGCATGCACCGCGCCCGGCGGCTGCTCGGTGCCGAACGCCGCCCCGCCCGCAAGGACCTGCCGAGGCCGGGCCCGCTGCTGCCCCGCCCCGCCGCCCCCGCCGACCCGATGATCGAGGTGGCCTCGTGACAAGCTCCGACCGAACCCCGTCCACCAGCAACTTCGAGCGCAGGCTCGGCGAGGAACTGGCCGCCCTCGCCGCCGAACGCGAGCCCGCCCGCCGCCCGGGACTGCTCCGCCGCCGCCCGGTACTGGCCGCACTCGCGGTCGGCGCGGCCGCCGTGGCCACCGCGCTGGTGCTGCCCGTGGCGCTCGGCGGCGAGCACGGCGGCACCGCCGCGTACGCGGTGACCAGGGAGCCGGACGGCACCATCGCGCTGCAACTGCGCGACCCGGCGGGCCTGCCGGACATGGTCGCCACCCTGCAGCGGTTCGGCGTGCCGGCGGCCGGGATCGAGGAGGCCAGGACGCCCGAGGAGTGCACGCTGCCGGAGCCGGCCGGGACCCGCGCCCAGCCCGACCTGGTGCAGCCCGGCGACGGCCCCGGCATGGTGCGGATCGACCCCAAGCTCGTCCCGCCCGGCTCGACGGTGCTGCTGACGGCGGGCCGGGCCGAATTCCCCGGCGGGGCGTTCAACACCTTCCGGGCCGTGGTGGTGGAGTCCGTGCCCGCCTGCGTGCCCGCGACGCGGATCGTGGTGGGGCAGGCAGTCGACCCGTCCGCCCTGCCGAGCCCGACGCAGACCGTCCTGCCGTCGGCGGTGCCGAGCTGAGTGGCTGTCAGGCGGTGCCGGACTGAGTGACGAAGTCGATCAACTCCTCGACCCGGCCGAGCAGTTCCGGCTCCAGGTCCTTCCAGCCGTCCACCGAGGCGAGGATCCGCTTCCAGGCGGCGGGGGTGTCCACCGGCCAGCCGAGACGGCGGCAGATGCCCTCCTTCCACACCTCGCCGCGCGGCACCTCGGGCCAGGCCGCGAAGCCGAGGCCGGCCGGTTTGACGGCCTGCCAGATGTCGACGTACGGGTGGCCGACGACCAGCACGTGGTCGCCGGTCACCTGTGCGGCGATCCGGTGCTCCTTGGTGCCGGGCAGCAGGTGGTCGACCAGGACGCCCAGCCGGCGGCCCGGGCCGGGGGCGAACTCGGCGACGATCGCGGGCAGGTCGTCGACGCCCTCGAGGTACTCGACCACCACGCCCTCGATCCGCAGGTCGTCGCCCCAGACCCGCTCGACCAGTTCGGCGTCGTGCCGGCCCTCGACGTAGATCCGCGACTCGCGGGCCACCCGGGCGCGCGCCCCGGGCACCGCTATCGACCCGGACGCCGTCCGCCCCGGCCCGCGCTGCGGGGCCGGTCCGGTCGGCCGGACCAGCGTCACCACCCGTCCCTCCAGCAGGAATCCGCGCGGCACCAGCGGAAACACCCGGTGCTTGCCGAACCGGTCCTCCAGCGTGACGGTGAATCCCTCCGCGGTCCGTTCGCACCGCACCACCGCCCCGCAGAACCCGGTCGCCGCCTCCTCCACCACCAGATCCCGCTCCGCCGCCACCTCCGGCGCGGGCTGCTGCCGCTTCCACGGCGGGGTCAGATCCGGCCCGTACTCCCTGCTGCGCATGCCCCGCAGTCTACGAAACCGCCCCCGACGGTCCGTCAGCCGAGGTACGGCGCGGCCGTCGACAGCACCTCGGCGATCCGCTCCCCGACCGCCGCCCCGTGCGGCAGCGCCCGCACCTCCGCGCCGCCCCACTGCGGGCGCACGCCCCGGACCGCCAGCAGGTGCACCACCCGCAGCGCGCGCAGGGTGTTGGACACTTCGGCCGGCACCGGCCCGGGCTCTCCGCCGGCGAACACCTCGGCCACCGCGTCCAGCCAGCCGACGGCCTGGCGCTCCGTCAGCTCGGGCCGGGTCAGGGTCAACGCGAGCGCGCAGCCGAGCCGGTCGTCCTCCATCGCGTCGAAGACGTGCCCGGTCGGGGCGAGCAGCCGGGCCGTGCCGAGCGCCAGCAGCGGCTCCGGGTCGACGTCCGGGTGCTGCCCGAACGCGCCCAGCAGGTCGGCGCCGTGCGCGACGGCGTGCAGCCAGCCCAACGCGGGGTGGTGCCCGCGCAGGTCGGTCTCGGCGGGGTACCAGCGGGCGAACGCGGCGAGCCACTCGGCGCGCAGGCTGCCGGTTCGCACGATGCGGCCCAGGACCAGCGGCGCGAACGTCCGGGCCTGGATCTCGGGGTCCCCGAAGCGGTCCGCCATCGCGTCGCCGAGCGCCAGTCGGCGTTCCTCGGCCAGCCCGGGTATCCAGCCGGCCAGCCGGGAGTACGCGCGCTCGTCGCGCTCCACCGGGTCGGGCGAGCGCAGCGCCTCGCGGACGGCGGCCAGCTCGGCCTCGGACGGATCACGGTCGGGCAGGGCGGTCCAGTCGGTCACGGACGACCACCCTGGGGCGGAGCCTCAGTCGTCCAGGCCGGGGGCGCCCCAGACCGGGAACCAGCGGGAGAGGTCGGACTCGATGCGCAGGTCGTTGCGGAGCAGGTTGGAGATCTCGATCTCCAGGGGGTTGTTGCGCTTCTCCTGGCCGGGGAGCCTGCACATCGGGTAGAAGGTGCCGCGCTTGTACAGGTAGACCAGGCCCAGCGAGCGGCCCTCGCGGTCGCGGAAGGCGACGATCGAGCAGAGCAGTTGCGGGCCGAAGCCGTTGGCCTCCAGCTCGCTGTTGACCGCGTGCAGGTCGTTGACCAGGTCGGGGAGTTCGTCGGGGGTGTGGCGGGCGAGCAGCCAGGAGTAGCCGTAGTTGTCGCGGGAGGCTTCGACGGGGGTGCCGCCGCGTTCGGTGTCCGCGTCGAGCAGGGCCCGGACCTGGGACTGGACCTCGGCGAAGGCGCCGCCCTCGACGGCGGCGAAGCACACCGAGCCGAGGCCGGTGGGGAGGAAGCCGGTGGCGGCCTGCAGGGTGAGCGCGGCCGACGGGATGCCGAACAGCTGGTCGAGGTCCGGCTTCACGGGCTTGCTGCGGCCGAACAGTGCGTCCAGGAATCCCACGGGGCGAGCTCCTTGATCAAGGGTGGAAGGCGGTCACTGCCCGAGCAAGGCGGTCACTGCCCGAGCTGGGAGGAGATCTTCGACAGCTGTGCGAGCCGCTGCTCCAGCGACGGGTGGGTGGAGAACAGCTGCGCGGCGGTCTCCTTGGCGCTCAGCGCGGGCGCGAAGTAGAAGGCGTTGTACGGCTGGGCCTTGCGCAGGTCCTCGGTCGGGATGGCGGCGATCTGCCCGGTCACCTTGGTCAGCGCGGAGGCCAGTGCGCTGGGGCGCCCGGTCAGCTGGGCGGCGGCCCGGTCGGCGGCGAGCTCGCGGTAGCGGGAGAGCAGCCGGGTGAGCAGGAAGCTGATCGCGTACACCACCATCGAGACCAGCGGGACGATGATCATCGCGATCGCGGCGTTGGAGTCGTTGCTGTTCCGGTTGCCGCCGCCCATCATTCCGCCGTACAGCGCGATCCGGGTCATCGCGCCGGCCAGGACGCCGAGGAATCCGGCCACCGTCATCACCGCGACGTCGCGGTGCGCGACGTGCGAGAGCTCGTGGGCGAGGACGCCCTCCAGTTCCTCCGGTTCCAGCCGCCGCAGCAGGCCGGTGGTCACGCAGATCACCGCGTTCTCCGGGTTGCGGCCGGTGGCGAAGGCGTTGGGCATGTCGTTGTGGGCGACCGCGACGCGCGGCTTGGGCATGTCGGCGAGCGCGCACAGCCGGTCGACCGCGCCGTGCAGCTGCGGGAACTCCTCGGGGGAGACCGGGTGGGCGCCCATCGCCCGTTCGGTGATCTTGTCGGAGAACCAGAACTGGGCGACGAACAGGCCGCCGGAGATCAGCACCACCAGGGGCCAGGCGCCGCGCAGCAGCACGATCAGCAACCCGGTGAAGCCGACATAGAGCAGGCCGATCAAGAACATGGTGGTGACCATCCGGCCGGTCAGGCCGCGGTCGGGGGTGAACCGGGAGTGCTGCCGTGAGGCCGACATCGCTGCTCCTCCTTCGCCGTCTTCGCCTTCGATGCTGCCACCGGCGGGGCCCGCAGGCACCATCCGAAACGATGGGAATCCGATGGGAATGCGGTCGCGTCGGCCCGCGGGAGCCGGTCGGCGCGGTTTTCGGTCGAGGATCACGTCGGCGGACCGTTCCTGCCATCAGGCCCGGGCCGTACACTGGCAGGTACGGTTCTGGCACTCTGCCCAGTTGAGTGCCAGAGAGGATCGACCACCGGTTCAACGGACGACGACGGAGGTGCGTGCACATGCCGGACGACGGCAAGCCCGACGGCCGCCTGATCGACACGCGCCCGTCCGTGCGCCCGTTGGACGAGCGACGGCTGGCCGTGCTCCGCGCGATCGTGCAGGACTACGTGGGCACCGAGGAGCCGGTCGGCTCCAAGGCCCTGGTGGAGCGCCACAACCTGGGCGTCTCGCCGGCCACGGTGCGCAACGACATGGCCGCGCTGGAGGACGACGGGTTCATCCACCAGCCGCACACCAGCGCGGGCCGGATCCCCACCGACAAGGGCTACCGGCTGTTCGTCGACCGCCTCGCCGAGGTGAAGCCGATGACGCCCCCGGAGCGCCGGGCGATCCGGCACTTCCTGGAGGGCGCGGTCGACCTGGACGACGTGGTGGCCCGTACGGTGCGGCTGCTGGCGCAGCTGACCCGGCAGGTCGCGGTGGTCCAGTACCCGTCGCTGACCCGCTCCACCGTGCGGCACATCGAACTCGTCTCGCTCACCCCGACCAAGCTGATGCTGGTGCTGATCACCAACACCGGCCGGGTCGAGCAGCGGATGGTGGACTGCCCCGGCCCGGTCGGCGAGACCGTGCTGGGAGACCTGCGGGCCAGGCTGAACGGCATGGCGGGCGGCTGTCGGCTGCCCGAGGTGCCGACCCTCCTGGAGGACCTGCCGGCCAGTTTCGAACCGGCCGACCGGCCCTCGGTCAGCACCGTGCTGACCGTGCTGTTCGAAACGCTCGCCGAACAGAACGAGGAACGGATCATGCTGGCGGGCACCGCCAACCTGACCCGGTTCAACCACGACTTCCCGCTCTCCATCCGTCCGGTGCTCGAGGCACTGGAGGAGCAGGTGGTGCTGCTGCGCCTGCTGGGTGAGACCGGGGACTCGGCGATGACGGTCCGGATCGGCCACGAGAACGCCTATGAAGGCCTGAATTCCACGTCGGTGGTCTCCGTCGGTTACGGTTCGGGCGACCAGAGCGTGGCAAAGCTGGGTGTGATCGGTCCGACCCGGATGGATTACCCGGGCACAATGGGGGCGGTGCGAGCGGTGGCGCGATACGTCGGCCAGATCCTGGACGAGTCATAACAAGGCTGCGTGAGACCGTCACGCAGTTCTCGCAAGCACTTCTAGAGGCGGAACAAACCGGAGCATTTGGTGGCCACGGACTACTACGCGGTACTCGGCGTCCGACGCGACGCGGGGCAGGACGAGATCAAGAAGGCGTTTCGGCGCCTCGCCCGTGAACTGCACCCGGACGTCAACCCGGACCCGAAGACGCAGGAGCGGTTCAAGGAGATCAACGCCGCCTACGAGGTGCTCTCCGATCCGCAGAAGCGTCAGGTGTACGACCTCGGCGGCGACCCGCTGTCGCCGAACGGCGGCGGTGCGGGCGGCTTCGGGGCCGGAGCGGCCGGCTTCGGCTTCTCCGACATCATGGACGCCTTCTTCGGCGCCGCGACCGGCCAGCGCGGCCCGCGTTCGCGCACCCGCCGCGGGCAGGACGCGATGATCCGACTGGAGATCACCCTGGAGGAGGCCGCGTTCGGCACCACCAAGGAACTCCAGGTCGACACCGCCGTCACCTGCACCACCTGTAACGGCGAGGGCGCCGCGCCGGGTACCTCCGCGCAGACCTGTGACATGTGTCGCGGCAAGGGCGAGGTCTCCCAGGTCACCCGGTCCTTCCTGGGCCAGGTCATGACCTCCCGGCCCTGCCCGCAGTGCCAGGGCTTCGGCACCGTCGTCCCAACCCCGTGCCCCGAGTGCGCGGGCGACGGCCGGGTCCGGGCCCGCCGCACCCTCACGGTGAAGATCCCCGCCGGTGTCGACAACGGCACCCGGATCCAGCTGGCCGGCGAGGGCGAGGTCGGCCCCGGCGGCGGCCCCGCCGGCGACCTGTACGTGGAGATCGCCGAGACCAGCCACGCCGTCTTCCAGCGCCGCGGTGACGACCTGCACTGCACCGTCACCATCCCGATGACGGCCGCCGCGCTCGGCACCCAGGTGCCGCTGCAGACCCTGGACGGCCTGGAAGAGGTCGACATCCGGCCCGGCACCCAGTCCGGCCAGTCGATCCCGCTGCACGGCCGCGGCATCACCCACCTGCGCGGTGGCGGCCGGGGCGACCTGATAGTGCACGTCGAGGTGCAGACGCCCACCAAGCTCGACCCGGAGCAGGAGGAGCTGCTGCGGCGGCTCGCCATGCTCCGCGGCGAGGAGCGGCCGTCCGGCCAGTTCGCACCCGGCCAGCAGGGCCTGTTCTCCCGGCTGAAGGACGCCTTCAACGGCCGGTGAGACCCGTTCCTACCGGGCCGGGAGTGGTGCACGCCACCGCTTCCGGCCCGGGTTTTTTTGTTGTTCTTTCCGCGAGAGGGTTCCTGTTCCGATGACCGCACCGGTGTTCGTCGTCGACGACCTGGCGGGCGCCACCCCCGGCGCCACCGTCCGCCTCGACGGCCCCGAGGGGCGGCACGCCGTCGCCGTCAAGCGCCTGGAGCCCGGCGAGGCCGTCACCCTCGCCGACGGACACGGCCGCGGCGCGGACGGCACCGTCGCCGCGGTGCACGGCAAGGACGCGCTGGACGTGCTGGTCGCCGCCGTACGCGAGGAGGCTGCGCCCGCGCCCCGGATCACCGTCGTCCAGGCGCTGCCCAAGGGCGACCGCGGCGAACTCGCCGTCGAGACGATGACCGAGGCCGGCATCGACGCGGTGGTGCCGTGGGCGGCCTCCCGGTGCATCACCCAGTGGAAGGGCGAGCGCGGCGCGAAGGCGCTCGCCAAGTGGCGGGCGACCGCGCGCGAGGCGGGCAAGCAGGCGCGACGGCTGCGCTTTCCCGAGGTGCACGACCTGATGACCACGCGGCAGTTGCTTCCGCTGCTGTCGAAGGCCTCCTTCGCCGCTGTCCTGCACGAGGAAGGTTCGCTGCCGCTGGCCACGGCGGAGCTTCCCGCCTCCGGCGAGATCGTGCTGATCGTCGGGCCGGAGGGCGGGGTGTCGCCGGAGGAGATCGCGGCTTTCGCCGAGGCCGGGGCGAAGCCCTATCGACTCGGGCCGTCCGTCCTGCGCACCTCCACCGCGGGGGTCGCGGCGGGGGCGCTGCTGCTCGGGCGTACGGGGCGCTGGGGGTAAGCGAACAGGGGCGCGTGGGGGTACCTCCCAGCCCCCAAGGGCTGGGGGAGAACTGCGCGACAAGCGCACACCACGTCGGCGAGGTCGCGATCACGTGCAAGTCATCGTCCTGCGCCGCGATCTCGCGGTTGGGCGCCTTCCGCTTCGCGCACTTCCCCGCGCCCCTGGTCGCGCTCCCTCTACTGTGGCCGGGTGACCGATTTGACGCGCGGATACCTGCGCCACCCCCACTTGCACGGCGACGTAGTCGCTTTCGTCGCCGAGGACGATGTCTGGCTGGCCCCTGTGGAGGGCGGGCGCGCTTGGCGCTTGACCGCGGATCAGGTGCCGGTGGGGGCCGTGCGGTTCTCGCCGGACGGGCGGACGGTGGCGTGGACGTCGCACCGGGACGGGGCGCCGGAGGTGCATGTCGCGCCGGCGGCCGGTGGGCAGGCGCGGCGGCTGACGTACTGGGGGAGCCCGTTCACGGCGTTGGTGGGGTGGACCGGCGACGGCCGGCCGATCGCGATCACCACGGCGGGGCAGGAGACGATCCGTCGGACGTGGGCGTTCGCGGTGCCGCTGGACGGGGGCGAGCCGCAGCGGCTGCCGTACGGGCCGATCGGGGCGCTGGCGTTCGAGCCGGTGCCGGCGGGGGCGACGGGTGGGCGGGTGCTGCTGGGGACGCACAACCGGGAAGCCGCGCACTGGAAGCGCTACCGGGGTGGCCGGGCCGGGAAGTTGTGGATCGGGGCGGCCGAGTTCGAGCGGTTGCACGCCGAGTTGGACGGCCAGTTGGAGTGCCCGCTGTGGGTGGGTGACCGGGTGGCGTTCCTGTCCGACCACGAGGGTGTCGGGCGGCTGTACTCGAGCCTTCCGGACGGTACCGACCTGCGGGCGCACGGCCCGGCGGACACCGGGTTCTACGCCCGGCAGGCGTCCACCGACGGCACCCGGGTGATCTGGCAGAGCGCGGGTGACCTGTGGCTGCTGGACAACCTGGAGGGTGCCGAGCCGCGCCGGCTGGAGATCGACCTGGCGGGTCCGCGCAGCAGCCGCCGGCCGCATCCGACCCGGGCCGACGGGCAGGTGGAGACCGTCGCTGTCGACCGTACCGGCCGGGCCGCGGCCGTGGTGGTGCGGGGCACCGTGCACTGGGTGACCCACCGGGAGGGTCCGTCGCGGGTGCTGGACGAGACGCCGGGGGTGCGCAACCGCCTGGTGCGGGTCGTCCCCGGTGAGGACGGCGCGCAGGGCGTGGTGTGGGTGACGGACGCCGAGGGCGAGGACGCGATCGAGTACGCGCCCGCGGTGCTCGGCGCGGAGCGCCGGAGGCTGGCGGCCGGGCAGCTGGGCCGGGTGCTGTCGCTGACGGTCTCGCCGGACGGCCGGCAGCTCGCGGTGGCTTCGCACGACGGCCGGCTGCTGCTGGTGGCGCTCAGCGACGGCGCCGTGCACGAGCTGGCGCGCAGCGGCGAGGGCGAGGTCAGCGGGCCGGTGTTCAGCCCGGACTCGGGCTGGCTGGCCTGGTCGCAGCCGGTGCTCGGGCCGTGGTCGCTGCGCCAGATCATGCTGGCCGACCTGACCTCGCGGACCGTCAGCGAGGCCACCCCGCAGCGCTTCCACGACTATTCGCCGGCCTTCACCTCGGACGGCAAGCACCTGGCGTTCCTGTCGGTGCGCACCTTCGACCCGGTGTACGACGAGCACGTCTTCGACCTGTCGTTCCCCGGCGGCACCCGCCCGTACCTGCTGACGCTGGCCGCCGACACCCCGTCGCCGTTCGGGCCGCAGCGGGCCGGGCGGCCGGTCGGCGGCGAGGACGAGGAGAGCAAGGACGGCGACAAGAGCGAGTCGGCGACGCCCACCACGAAGGTCGATCTGGAGGGCCTGGCCGACCGGATCGTGCCGTTCCCGGTGGCGGCCGGGCGGTTCGGGGCGCTGCGCGCGGCGAAGGACGGCGTGCTGTGGGGCCGGATCCCGTTCAGCGGTGAACTCGGCGACAGCGCCGCCTCGTTGGACGACACCCCGGCCGGCACCGCGCTGGAGCGCTACGACCTGAAGAAGCGCAAGGTGGAGGAACTGCTCACCGGCGTCGACACGTTCGCGATCTCCGCGGACGGCGCGCGGGTGGCGGTGCTGGAGGACGGCAGCGTGCGGATCGTCCCCGCCGACCAGAAGGCCGACGACGGCGAGGACAGCGACGTCGATCTCGACCGGATCCGGATCACTGTCGACCCGGCCGCCGAGTGGCGGCAGATGTTCGACGAGAACGGCCGGCTGATGCGCGACAACTTCTGGCGCGCCGACCTCGGCGGCGTCGACTGGGCGGGCGCGCTGGCGCGCTACCGGCCGCTGGTCGACCGGGCCGGCTGCCACTCCGACCTGGTCGACCTGCTGTGGGAGACGGTCGCCGAGCTCGGCACCTCGCACGCCTACGTGATCCCGCCCGGCCGGGGCACCGAGGCGGCCCGCCGGCAGGGCCTGCTCGGCGCGGACCTGGTCCGTGACGGCGAGGTGTGGCGGGTGGCCCGGGTGGTGCCCGGCGAGTCCTCCGACCCGCGGGCCCGTTCCCCGCTGGCCGCGCCGGGCGCGGCGATCCGCCCCGGTGACGCGATCCTGGCCGTCAACGGCCGCCCGGTCGATCCGGTGACCGGCCCCGGCCCGCTGCTGGCCGGCACCGCCGACCAGCCGGTCGAGCTGACCGTCAGCGGCAAGGACGGTGGCGAGCGCCACCCCGTGGTGGTGCCGCTGGACGACGAGGAGGCGCTGCGCTACCACGACTGGGTGGCCGGGCGGCGGGCCGCCGTCCACGAGCTGTCCGGCGGGCGGCTCGGCTACCTGCACGTGCCCGACATGCAGAGCGCGGGCTGGGCGCAGCTCCACCGCGACCTGCGGATCGAGATGGCCCGCGAGGGCGTGGTGGTCGACCTGCGGGAGAACCGCGGCGGCCACACCTCGCAGCTGATCGTGGAGAAGCTGGCCCGCCGGATCGTCGGCTGGAACCGCGGCCGCGACCTGGACCGCCCCGAGCCCTACCCGGCGGACGCCCCGCGCGGCCCGGTGGTGGCGCTGGCCAACGAGTTCTCCGGCTCGGACGGCGACATCGTCAACGCCGCGATCCAGGCGCTCGGCATCGGCCCGGTGGTGGGCACCCGCACCTGGGGCGGCGTGATCGGCATCGACAACAAGTACGACCTGGTGGACGGCACGACGGTCACCCAGCCCAAGTACTCCAGCTGGCTGGAGGGCTACGGCTGGGGCCTGGAGAACGGCGGCGTCACGCCCGACATCGAGGTCGCGGTCGCCCCGCACGACTGGGCGGCCGGCCGGGACCCGCAGCTGGAGACCGCGGTGCGGGTCGCGCTGGAGGCGCTGGCCGTCACCCCGGCCAAGACCGCGCCGCCGATCGACTGACAGCGGGGAGGGGGCGTCCGCGCCCCCTCCCTGTAGGGTCGTCGTCACCAGTGACGGATGTTCAGAAGGAGTGCGGGAGATGGCCGGCGAGCCGCAGGCGGACTGTGTGTTCTGCAAGATCGTGTCGGGGGACATCCCGGCGACGGTGGTGCGCAGGAGCGCCCGGACGCTGGCGTTCCGCGACATAAACCCGCAGGCTCCCACCCACCTGCTGGTGATCCCGCACGTGCACTACGCCAACGCGGCCGAACTGGCCGTCGCGGAGCCGGAGATCGCCGCCGAGCTGCTCGCCGAGGCCGGCGAGGCCGCCAAGGGCGAGGGCCTGGAGTCGTACCGGATGATCTTCAACACCGGTGCGGACTCCGGCCAGACGGTGTTCCACGCGCACGTGCACGTGCTGGGCGGGCGCACGCTCGCCGAGGGGCTGGTCTGAGCGTTGTCGCAGCGTGAACTCGTCGTCCTCGGCACGGCCAGCCAGGTGCCGACCCGGCACCGGAACCACAACGGATACCTGCTGCGCTGGGACGGCGAGGGGCTGCTGTTCGACCCGGGGGAGGGCACCCAGCGGCAGATGCTGCAGGCGGGCGTGACCGCCACCGGGATCACCCGGATCGCGGTGTCGCACTTCCACGGCGACCACTGCCTGGGCCTGCCGGGCGTGCTGCAGCGGATCAACCTGGACCGGGTGCCGCACCCGGTGGACGCCTACTACCCGGCGTCCGGCCAGGTGTTCTTCGACCGGCTGCGGCACGCCAGCGTCTACCACGCCACCGCCGACCTGCGGGAGCGCCCGGTCGCCGGGCCCGGCCCGCTGGAGGCGCCGGGCGCGCCGTTCGAGCTGGCGGCGGTGCGGCTGTCGCACCCGGTGGAGTCGTTCGGCTACCGGCTGACCGAGCCGGACGGCGTCCGGCTGCGCCCCGAGCGGCTGCGCGAACTCGGTCTGCGCGGACCGGCGGTGGGGCAGCTGCAGCGCGACGGCCGGGTCGAGGTGGACGGGCGGACGGTGCTGCTGGCGGAGGTCGCGGAGAAGCGGCCCGGGCAGCGGTTCGCCTTCGTGATGGACACCCGGCTGTGCGACGGGGTCGCCGAACTCGCCGAGGGCGCAGACCTGTTGGTGATCGAGGCGACCTTCCTGGAGGCGGACGCCGCACTCGCCGAGGAGCACGGCCACCTGACCGCCGCGCAGGCCGCCCGGGTGGCCGCCGAGGCGGGGGTGCGCCGACTGGTGCTGACCCACTTCTCGCAGCGCTACCCGGACCTGCAGGCGCACCGCGCGGAGGCCGAGAAGCACTTCGACGGCGAGGTCGTGATCGCCGAGGATCTGGCCAGGATCCCCGTCCCACCGCGCCGTTGAGCGCCCCCCGGGGCGCGCGTTGACGAAAAACCGCTCGCACATCGGGGCGACAGACCCCACCATCGAAGCCGCCGTGCCGCTCCGGCGAACATCTGCGCGGCGTACCCTGGTGGCCTGGAGAGCCCTGGCCACACGACACGACGGATTGGGATGAGGCAGGCCGTAGCGCCGACCCATGACTGACTCACCGCAGACCCGAACCGACGGACAGCGGCCCGCCGACGCGGCAGCCGCCAGCACCCGGATAGTCATTCCGGAGAAGCACCCGATGGTCACCCTGCTGGGTGCGGCCGACTCGCTCCTGCGAGTGATCGAGGGCGGCTTCCCGGACGCCGACATCCATGTCCGAGGAAACGAGGTGACGGCCACCGGCTCTCCGGCCGAGGTCGCGCTCGTCAAGCAGCTCTTCACCGAGATGATGCTGGTGCTGCGCACCGGCCAGCCACTGACGGAGGACGCCGTGGAGCGCTCCATCACCATGCTCAGGAGCGCCGCGGAGGACCCGGCCCATCCGGCCCCGTCCGAGGTGTTCACGGCGAACATCCTGTCCAACCGGGGCCGCACCATCCGCCCCAAGACGCTCAACCAGCAGCGCTACGTCGACGCGATCGACAAGCACACCATCGTCTTCGGCCTCGGCCCGGCCGGCACCGGCAAGACCTACCTGGCGATGGCCAAGGCCGTGCAGGCGCTGCAGGCCAAGGAGGTCAACCGGATCATCCTGACCCGGCCGGCCGTCGAGGCGGGGGAGCGGCTGGGCTTCCTGCCCGGCACCCTCTACGAGAAGATCGACCCCTACCTGCGGCCGCTGTACGACGCGCTGCACGACATGATGGACCCGGACTCGATCCCGCGGCTGATGGCCGCCGGCACGATCGAGGTGGCTCCGCTGGCGTACATGCGAGGCCGCACCCTGAACGACGCGTTCATCATCCTCGACGAGGCGCAGAACACCTCGCCCGAGCAGATGAAGATGTTCCTGACCCGCCTCGGTTTCAACTCCCGGGTGGTGGTCACCGGCGACACCAGCCAGATCGACCTGCCGGGCGGTACCCGCAGCGGTCTGAAGGTGGTCCAGGAGATCCTGGTCGACGTGCCCGACATCCACTTCTCGGTGCTGACCAGCACCGACGTGGTGCGGCACAAGCTGGTCGGCCGCATCGTTGACGCGTACGAACGCTGGGACGCCCGGCAGGAGGCCGAGGAGTCCGGCGACCGCAAACCCGTTCAACGTCGGGGCGCCCGGGCGCCCCGGCAGTCCCATCGCACCGAAAGCTGAGTACTGAGCCCTCCATGTCGATCGACATCGCCAACGAGTCAGGGTGGGACGTCGACGAGGATTCCATCCTCGACGTCGCCCGCTACGCCCTCGAAAAGATGCGGATTCACCCGCAGTCCGAGCTCTCCGTGATCATCTACGACAGCGAGTCGATGGCGGAGCTGCACGTCCAGTGGATGGACCTGCCCGGTCCGACCGACGTGATGTCGTTCCCCATGGACGAACTGCGGCCCGGCAAGGAGGGCGAGGACCTGCCGGAGGGCCTGCTCGGCGACATCGTGCTCTGCCCCGAGGTGGCGAAGCAGCAGGGCCTCGCCGCCCCGACCAAGCACTCGATGGACGAGGAGCTGCAGCTGCTCACCGTCCACGGGGTGCTGCACGTGCTCGGCTACGACCACGAGGAGCCCGACGAGGAGCGCGAGATGTTCGCGCTGCAGAAGCGGATCCTGGACGACTGGCGGGCCGGTCGCGGGCTGACCGGGCTGTCTCCCGCGCCGACCGTCCACTGAGGGCCGGCCGTCTGTGAGTGGTGAGAGTACGAGCTTCCTGGTCGGGGCGCTGCTGCTGGTGGTGTTCGGCTGGCTGGCCGCGTGCGCCGAGGCGGGGATCTCCCGGATGTCCCGGTTCCGCGCCGAGGAGGCGGTCCGCTCGGGCCGCCGCGGTTCGGACCGGCTGCTGACGCTGGCCTCGGACAACATCCGCTACCTGAACCTGGCGATGCTGATCCGGGTGGCCGCCGAGATGGCCGCCGCGGTGCTGGTCACCGTGGTGTGCGTGCGCAGCTTCCAGCAGACCTGGCTGGCCGTGCTGGTGGCGGTCGGCGTGATGGTGCTGGTGTCGTTCGTGGCGGTCGGGGTCTCCCCGCGCACGATCGGCCGCCAGCACCCGCTGAGCACCGTCACCGCGGCGTCCTACGTGCTGCTGCCGCTGGCCCGGATCCTCGGTCCGAT
The DNA here is from genome assembly GCF_044593455.1 of Kitasatospora sp. NPDC051984. Classification (NCBI taxonomy): domain Bacteria; kingdom Bacillati; phylum Actinomycetota; class Actinomycetes; order Kitasatosporales; family Streptomycetaceae; genus Kitasatospora; species Kitasatospora sp. NPDC051984. Next base: position 355,250 of record NZ_JBIUCB010000004.1, on the reverse strand, counting down.
CCCGCGGCTGCTGATCCTGCTCGGCAACGCGCTGACGCCCGGCAAGGGCTACCGGGAGGGCCCGTTCGCCTCCGAGGCGGAGCTGCGGGCGCTGGTGGACCTCGCGGAGAAGGACGACCTGATCGAGGACGAGGAGCGCCGGATGGTGCACTCGGTCTTCGAGCTGGGCGACACCATCGTCCGCGAGGTGATGGTGCCGCGCACCGACCTGGTGATGATCGAGCGGCACAAGACCGTCCGGCAGACGCTGACGCTGGCGCTGCGCTCGGGCTTCTCGCGGATCCCGGTGGTCGGCGACAACGAGGACGACGTGGTCGGCATCGTCTACCTGAAGGACCTGGTGCGGCGCACCCACATCAACCGGGACGCCGAGTCGGAGCAGGTGGACTCGGTGATGCGCCCGGCGGTGTTCGTGCCGGACTCCAAGCCGGCCGCGGACCTGCTGCGCGAGATGCAGCAGATGCGCTCGCACGTGGCGATCGTGATCGACGAGTACGGCGGCACCGCCGGACTGGTCACCATCGAGGACATCCTGGAGGAGATCGTCGGCGAGATCACCGACGAGTACGACCGGGAGATCGCCCCGGTCGAGGACCTCGGCGACGGCTCGTTCCGGATCACCGCCCGGCTCACCGTCGAGGACCTCGGCGAACTGTTCGGCATCGAGCTGGACGACGAGGACGTGGAGACCGTCGGCGGCCTGCTGGCCAAGTGCCTGGGCCGGGTGCCGATCCCCGGATCGTCCTGCGAGGTGCCGGTGCCGGAGGGCAGCGGGCTGGCCGCGATCAGCCTGACCGCGGAGAGCTCCGCGGGCCGCCGCAACCGGATCGGCACCGTGGTGGCCGCGCCGGTGCGCGCCGAGGAGTACGCGAAGCACGCCGAGGAACCGGCCGAGGAGCACGCTCCGTAGTCCGTCGTACCCGCAGGGGGCCCTGGACGGGCCGTCCCAACCGGCTTGCCGGGTCGGACGGTTCGGCCCAGGGCCCGTTTGCCTGACCGCCCTCGGCGTGCCGACCATGGGAGACATGGCACATCTACTGCGCGCGGAATACGGCCCCACCGGGCCGGCCGGCGGGGTGGCCAGGTGGCATGTGGTCCGTGACACCGACCTCTCGTACGGCATGTGCGGCGCCGAGATCGCCTCGGACGCCGAGAGCAAGCCGGAGGAGGCCTGGGGCACCGGGCTGCACTGCTGCCAGCAGTGCGGGTCGCTGTACCTGCACGAAGTGCCGTTCCTCCGGTCCGACCATGCGGGGAGGACCCGATGAGACTCCACGACGAACTCCCGGTCGACCACCGGCTGGGCCAGGTGTACCGCTACGGCGCCGGGCTGGGCGGAGTGTTCCTGGTGGTGTTCGGCATCCTCGGGCTCACCGGCGGCACCCCCGGCTTCATCGACACCACGGGCAAGCAGGTGCTGGGCATGTCCAGCAACGGCGCGCTGAGCGTGCTGTCGCTGGTGGCCGGCGGAATCCTGATCCTGGGTGCGATCATCGGCGGAAACTTCGCCTCCGACCTCAACATGATCATGGGCGTGCTGTTCGTGCTGGCCGGCTTCGTCGGCCTGATGGTGCTGGACTCCAGCGCCAACCGGCTCGCCTTCCACATCGGCAACGTCGTCTTCAGCTTCGTCTTCGGCTTCGTGATCCTGACCTTCGGCATGTACGGCCGGGTCAGCAGCCACCTGCCGCAGGACAACCCGTACTGGAAGCGGCGGCACGAGCACGACGCCGAGCGGCCCGACGGCCCGCCGGTGCTGGTGAAGGTTCTGCGTCCGGGGCCGCCGAACCCGACCGGGCACTGATCGTTCCGTCATAGAGTGAACCGCACTTGGCCCGACGGATCGTCAGATCCGTTGGGCCGCGGTCGGCTTGGAGGGGAAGAGGCACATGACGGAGCGCATGCTCGGGGCGCTGGCCAGTTCGCCGATCGGGTTCGGGGCGATGGTGCTCTCACCCGGCGTGTACGGCGAGATCGACGAGGCGCGCGGCCAGGGCGCGCTGCACGCCGCGATCGACGCCGGCGCCCGGCTCATCGACACCGCGGACGGCTACGGCCGCGGACACAACGAGGAACTGATCGGCCGGGCCCTGCGCGGCCGGCGCGACGAGGTGGTGCTGGCCACCAAGTTCGGCCTCCGGATCCCGGAGGGCGCCGAGGCGCACCGCTTCCCGGTGCACTTCGCCTTCGAGGAGATCGCGGTGAACTGCGAGCCCAAGTACGTGCGCGGCTACGCGGAGCAGTCGCTGCGCAACCTCGGCACCGATGTGATCGACCTGTACTACCCGCACTTCCCGGACCCGCAGGTGCCGTTCGAGGACACCGTCGGCGCGGTCGCCGAACTGATCGCCGACGGCAAGGTGCGGCACCTCGGGCTCTCCAACGTGACGGCCGCGCAGCTGCGCGCCGCGCACGCGGTGCACCCGGTGGCGGCGGTGCAGGTGCAGTGGTCGATGTGGCAGCCGATCGACCCGGAGCTGCTGGCCGTCACCCGTGAACTGGGCGTCGGCGTGGTGGCCTGGAGCCCGCTCGGTGGCGGCTTCCTGACCGGCACCGTGCAGCAGGTCTCCGAGGGTGACTTCCGGCAGAACATCGCCCGGTTCTCCGCCGAGAACCTGGCCGCGAACAACGACCGGTACGCCCCGGTGCGCGCGATCGCCGCCGAACTGGGCGTCACCCCCGGCCAGTTGGCGCTGGCCTGGCTGCTGCGGCAGGACGAGCACGTGGTGCCGATCCCGGGCAGCCGCACCCCCGCGCACATCGCGGAGAACCAGGCCGCCGCCGAACTGGTGCTGGACGAGGCCGTGCTGGCCCGGATCGACGCCGCGCTGGCGGAGTTCGTGCCGGCGGGGGAGGGTGCGCTGCTCAAGGACTGAGCCTCCGGCGAGGGGCGGCTGTTCGGAGGGGTCCTGTTCAAGGGTTGAGCCGGTGAATGGCCGAGGGTCGGACGCCCGGGCCGGTGCGCCGGTGGGCGACCTATGCTCGGGCCATGACCGAGATTTCCGAGCTGGACCCCGAGGACAAGAAGATCATCACGCTGGCCCGCTCGGCCCGCGCCCGCAACGGCGTGGCCGAGGGCGCCGCGGTCCGCGACGAGACCGGCCGCACCTACGTGGCCGGGACGGTCGCGCTGGAGTCGCTGAAGCTGAGCGCCCTGCAGACGGCGGTGGCGATGGCGGTGGCCAGCGGGGCGAAGAGCCTGGAGGCGGCGGCCGTGGTCTCCGCGGCGGACGAGCCGGCGGCGGACGACCTGGCGGCGGTGCGGGACCTGGGCGGGGCCGGCACGCCGGTGCTGCTGGCCGGGCCGGACGGGACGCTGAAGGTGGCCGCCGAGGCGCGGTGAGGCGCTGAGTACGCCCCTCGACAATCCCTCGGCCGGTGCGATAATCGCCCCGGCCGAGGGATTTCCCGGCGGGGGAGGGGTCATGGGGATCGCCGCGTTCTTCTGCGGACTGCTGCTGTGCGTCATGGGCTTCGGCCGCTGGCACGAGACCGGCTCCGTGTGGTGGCTGGCCGGCACCCTGGTGCTGCTGGCACTGGTTCTGGTCGGCGGCATCATGGGCGGCGGGAAGAAGAAGGCGGGCTGAAACCCCCACTGGCCGGGTCGGCCCGGCCGATCGGGGACAATGGGTGCCATGAATGCCCCTTCCTCCCCGTACCGCTCCGGGTTCGCGTGCTTCGTCGGCCGTCCCAACGCGGGCAAGTCGACCCTGACCAACGCCCTGGTCGGGACGAAGGTCGCGATCACCTCCGACCGTCCCCAGACCACCCGGCACACCGTGCGCGGCATCGTGCACCGCCCCGACGCCCAGCTCGTGCTGGTGGACACCCCCGGGCTGCACAAGCCCCGCACGTTGCTCGGCGAGCGCCTCAACGACCTGGTCCGCACCACCTGGGCGGAGGTCGACGTGATCGGCTTCTGCGTGCCCGCCGACCAGAAGCTCGGCCCCGGCGACAAGTTCATCGCCAAGGAACTCGCCGAGATCAAGAAGTCCACCCCGAAGGTGGCACTGGTCACCAAGACCGACCTGGTGGACTCCAAGCGGCTCGCCGAGCAGCTGATCGCCGTCCACCAGCTGGGCGCCGAACTCGGCATCGAGTGGGCCGAGATCATTCCCGTCTCGGCGGTCGGTGACAAGCAGGTGGAGCTGGTCGCGGACCTGCTGACCAAGCTGCTGCCCGAGGGCATGCCGCTCTACCCGGACGGCGACCTCACCGACGAGCCCGAGCAGATCATGGTCGCCGAGCTGATCCGCGAGGCGGCGCTGGAAGGCGTGCGCGACGAACTGCCGCACTCGCTGGCCGTGGTGGTCGAGGAGATGATCCCGCGCGAGGACCGGCCCGCCGACCGTCCGCTGCTGGACATCCACGCCAACGTGTACATCGAGCGGCAGAGCCAGAAGGCCATCGTGATCGGTGCCAAGGGCTCCCGGCTCAAGCACGTCGGCACCACCGCCCGCAAGCAGATCGAGGCGCTGCTCGGCACCCCGGTCTACCTCGACCTGCACGTCAAGGTCGCCAAGGACTGGCAGCGCGACCCCAAGCAGCTGCGTAAGCTCGGCTTCTGACGGAGCATCGAACAGGCGGACAGGGGCGGCCCGGTCGTGAAACTGCACACCCACGAGTGGGGCGGGGGCGACCGGACCGCCCTGCTGATCCACGGCCTCCAGTCCAACCACCACACCTGGCGGGTGATCGGCCCCGCCCTCGCCGAGCGCGGCTACCGGGTGATCGGCGTGGACCTGCGCGGCCACGGCGCCTCACCGGCCGGTGAGGGCGCCACCCCCGCCGACCGGTACGGCCCCGAGCAGTTCGCCGAGGACCTCGTCGACACGCTGCCCTCCGGGGCCGCGCTGGCCATCGGCCACTCGATGGGCGCGCTCGCGCTGTGGCGCGCCCTGGACCGGCTCAAGCCCGACCGGGCCGTCTACAGCGACCCCGCGTTCGTCTACGACCGGCCCGGGATCGGCCCGGAGCCGTTCGTCGACTTCAAGCGCTTCGGCACCCGGAAGTTCATCACCACCATGCACCCCGACTGGGCCGACGAGGACGTGGACGCCGAGCTGGCCGGCCTCGCCGCCTGGGACAGCGACACCGCGATCGGCCTGTGGGCGCACCCCGAACTCTCCGTGCTGCCGGGGCCCCCGGCCGTCCCCTCGCTGGTCCAACTCGCCGACCCGAGCGTCCTGGTGTCGCCCGAGGAGGCTGCCGAGCTGCGCCGCCGCGGCTTCGAGGTGCGCACCGTCCCGGGCGCCGGGCACTGCATCCACCGGGACGACCCGGCCGGGTTCCTGGCCTCGCTGGACGGCTGGATCTGAGCGGCCCGGGCGGTGGCCGTCAGGCGCCTTCGCGGAGCACCAGACTGACCAACTCGCGCTGGGAGTCGGACAGTTTGGGGTCGGCGCAGTGCACGGTGCGGCCGTCGACGGTGATCTCGTAGTGGAAGCCGTCGGGCACGCCGTACGCGGGCGCGCGCAGCCCGCCGGCCATCGCCTCGCGGGCCAGCGCGTGCACGTGCGGGGCGTCCGGGCGCTCCTCGGTGTCCATCTCGGCATACCGGAGCAGGCCGGCGAACCCGCCGGTGCGGGTGACCTGGATACGCATGGATGCCAGTGTGCAGGGCGGCGAACGGGTTTGCCGAGGCTTTCGCCAACTTGCCGCACCCGCCCAGCGGCGGGAGGCCGTCTCACTGGTTGGGATCGTGGCGGGGCTCACTGCGGCCGGGTCGCCGCCCGGGTTACAGTGACGGCATCATGCGTATCCGGCTGCTTCTTCTTAGCTGCCGCGGCGAGGGCCTGTAGTCCAGTGAAGGCCGGCCCCCTCGCCGCGGGGAGTCGTGTTGCGCCCAGCGTGATCCGCGGCGGTGCATCCAGTCGGCCGAGTCGGGTGTGTGTCCCCCGACCGCAGACCGCCTTCGACAAGGGAAGCCGAGAGCCCCAGCCATGACCGAACAGTCCTCCGTCGCCCGCGCGTTCGTCGACCGTCCGACCCCGATCACCGCCGCGACCGTGCAGCAGAAGACCTCGGGGATGCCGTTCCAGCGATACGTACCCTTCGGCACCGTGGACCTGCCGGACCGCACCTGGCCGAGCAAGGTGATCACCCAGGCCCCGCGCTGGCTGTCCACCGACCTGCGCGACGGCAACCAGGCGCTGATCGACCCGATGTCGCCGGCCCGCAAGCGCAAGATGTTCGACCTGCTGGTGCAGCTGGGCTACAAGGAGATCGAGGTCGGCTTCCCGTCCTCCGGCGCCACCGACTTCAACTTCGTCCGCTCGCTGATCGAAGAGAACGCGATCCCCGAGGACGTCACCATCTCGGTGCTGACCCAGGCCCGCGAGGACCTGATCGAGCGGACCGTCGAGTCGCTGAAGGGCGCGCCCCGGGCCACCGTCCACCTGTACAACGCCACCTCGCCGATGTTCCGCCGGGTGGTGTTCAAGGCGGGCAAGGACGAGATCAAGGCCATCGCGACGGACGGCACCCGGCTGGTGATGGAGTACGCCGAGAAGATCCTGGGCGACGAGACCGTCTTCGGTTACGAGTACTCGCCGGAGATCTTCATCGACACCGAGCTGGACTACGCGCTGGAGGTCTGCGAGGCGGTGATGGACGTCTGGCAGCCCGGCGAGGGCCGCGAGATCATCCTGAACCTGCCGACCACCGTCGAGCGGTCCACCCCGAACGTCTACGCCGACAAGATCGAGTGGATGTCGCGCCACCTGTCGCGCCGCGAGTTCGTCTGCGTGTCCGCGCACCCGCACAACGACCGCGGCACCGGCGTCGCCTCCGCCGAACTGGCCATCATGGCCGGCGCCGACCGGGTCGAGGGATGCCTGTTCGGCCAGGGCGAGCGCACCGGCAACCTGGACCTGGTCAACGTCGGGATGAACCTGTTCTCCCAGGGCGTCGACCCGATGATCGACTTCTCCGACATCGACGAGATCCGCCGCACCGCCGAGTACTGCAACCAGATGCCGGTGCCCGAGCGCCACCCCTACGCCGGTGACCTGGTCTTCACCTCCTTCTCCGGCTCGCACCAGGACGCCATCAAGAAGGGCTTCGACGCCCTGGAGGCCGACGCCGCCGCGGCCGGCGTCCCGGTCGGTGACTACACCTGGGGTGTGCCCTACCTGCCGATCGACCCCAAGGACGTCGGCCGCAGCTACGAGGCGGTCATCCGGGTCAACTCGCAGTCCGGCAAGGGCGGCATCGCCTACGTGCTGAAGAACGACCACAAGCTGGACCTGCCGCGCCGGATGCAGATCGAGTTCTCGAAGATCATCCAGGCCAAGACCGACGCCGAGGGCGGCGAGGTCACCCCCGGCGACATCTGGGCGGTCTTCCAGGACGAGTACCTGCCCACCCCCGCCAACCCGTGGGGCCGGATCTCGCTGAGCGGCTCGCGCAGCCTGACCACCGAGGACGGCCGCGACGCGCTGACCACCGAGGCGGTCGTCGACGGCACCCCCGCCACGCTGACCGGCACAGGCAACGGCCCGGTCTCCGCCTTCGTCAACGCGCTGGGCTCGATCGGCATCGACGTACGCGTGCTGGACTACGCCGAGCACGCGCTGAGCGAGGGCGGCGACGCGCAGGCCGCCGCGTACGTCGAGTGCGCCGTGGGCGACAAGGTGCTGTGGGGCGTGGGCATCGACGGCAACACCGTGCTGGCCTCGCTGAAGGCTCTGGTCAGCGCCGTCAACCGGGCCGCGCAGCGCGGCTGACGCGGGACGGCGGGCCGCTCTCCGGCGGCCCGCCCGGCCGGTGCCCGACGTGGCGTTCGGCCGGTGTCCGACGTGCCGATCGAGCGGTGTCCGACGTACCGCTCGGCCGGTGCTCGATGTGGCGTTCGGCCGGTGTCCGACGTGCCGATCGAGCGGTGTCCGACGTACCGCGCGGCCGGTTCCCGACGTACCGTCAAGTAACGTGCGGGGCCATGCCTTTGGCGTGTGTCCCCGGTCACAAATTTTCCCCTCGGCACCCGTTCAGGGTGCTGACACGAGCCGGTAACCGTGGCAACATCGACGGACCGGAACCGGGGTCGGTGGGACGGCCGTGGCGTCCGGTCGCGTGACCTGCCCATTGATGTGCAGGCCGCCTGCCATGTCTGGGGAGTGGCGCCGTGACAGGGTTGTGGGGTGTCCGCCCTCGTTGGCGGACGGACGTTCTCGGTGAATTCTTCTGCCCGGGCTGCGGTGGGGACCGCAACTACCGTCGGCAGCACGGCCGGCGGTGGCTGCGGTTGTTCGGCACCCCGGTCCTGCCGCTCGGCGGCGTGGTCCGCAGCGTCCAGTGCACCTCCTGCCGCGGCCGCCACAGCACCGACACGCTGGAGGAGTTGACCTCGGTCCGGCTCGGCGCGATGCTCCGCGACGCCCAGTACACCATCGCCCTGGCCGCGCTCGCCGCCGGCGGCACCGGCAGCCGCAGCGGACGCGAAGCCGCCTGCACCGTCATCAAGGAAGCCGGCTTCGAGGACTGCGGCGAGGCCCAGGTACTGGCCGCGCTTGCCGCGCTCTCCGGACACAGCGGTGGCGAACCCCTCGACGTGGACGTCGAAGGCGGCGGACTGGCCGTCGAACTGCACGCCGCACTCGAACCGCTCGCCCCGCACCTGCTCGTCCAGGGCCGCGAACGCCTGGTCACCCTCGGCGCGATGGTCGCCCTCGCCGACGGCCGCTACCTCCCGCAGGAGCGCGCCGCGCTCGGTGTGGTGGGCCACTGCCTCGACCTCACCACCGCGCAGGTCGACCGGCTGCTGGAGGCCGCCACCCGCGCCCCGCACTGACGTTTTTCGCCGTTCTTCCCGAGCCGGGCCCGAACTCCCCCTCCCGGGCCCGCCGTGTCCCGCACCGCACGGGTGAAAGCCCCACCGCCCCGGTGCGGGTTCACGGCTGCGCGCCGCCGCCCGCTGCCGTCGTCCGCCGCATTCACCGCTGTTCACCGCTGTTCGCCGCTGTTCGCCGCCGCCGGGCTGTCGGTGGGGTACGGGACAATGGGAACCACCATGAGTCTCTTCCGCGACGACGGCATCGTGCTGCGCACCCAGAAGCTCGGCGAGGCCGATCGGATCATCACCTTCCTGACCCGCCAGCACGGCAAGGTCCGGGCGGTGGCGCGCGGCGTACGCCGGACCAAGTCGAAGTTCGGCGCGCGCCTCGAGCCGTTCTCGCACGTCGACATCCAGTTCTTCAGCCGCGGCAGCGACCTGGTCGGCCGCACCCTGCCGCTGTGCACCCAGGTGGAGACGCTCGCCCCCTACGGCGCCCGGATCGTCGACGACTACACCCGCTACACCGCCGGCACCGCGATGCTGGAGACCGCCGAACGCTTCGCCGAGAACGAGGGCCAACCCGCCGTCCAGCAGTACCTGCTGCTGGTCGGCGGCCTGCGCACACTGGCCGGCGGCACCCACCAGTCGCACCTGGTGCTGGACGCCTTCCTGCTGCGCTCGCTCGCCGTCAACGGCTACGGGGCGAGCTTCACCGACTGCGCCCGCTGCGGACTCCCCGGCCCCAACCGGTTCTTCTCCCTCCAGGCCGGCGGAGTGCTGTGCGGCGACTGCCGGGTACCCGGAAGTGCCGTACCCTCCCCTGAGACACTGGTACTGCTCGGCGCGCTGCTGTCCGGGGACTGGCAGACCGCCGACGCCTGCGAGCCGCGGTACTGGCGCGAGGGCAGCGGGCTGGTGGCCGCCTACCTGCAGTGGCACCTGGAGCGGGGCATCCGCTCGATGAGATACGTGGAGAAGTGAACATGGTCGCGCGACGCCTGTTCGGCAGCAAGCAGCGGACGTACGAAGTCCCGGCCCCGCACCCCAGCGGCGCCAAGCCGCCGAAGATCCCGGCCGAGCTGGTCCCCAACCACGTTGCCTGCGTCATGGACGGCAACGGACGCTGGGCCAAGGAGCGCGGCCTGCCCCGCACCGAGGGCCACAAGGTCGGCGAGGGCGTCGTCCTCGACGTGCTGCGCGGCTGCCTGGAGATCGGCGTCAAGAACCTCTCGCTGTACGCCTTCTCCACCGAGAACTGGAAGCGCTCCCCGGACGAGGTGAAGTTCCTGATGAACTTCAACCGGGACGTGATCCGCCGCCGCCGCGACGAGATGGACGCCATGGGCATCCGGATCCGCTGGGTCGGCCGGATGCCGAAGATGTGGAAGAGCGTCGTCCAGGAACTCCAGGTCGCCCAGGAGCAGACCAAGAACAACGACGCCATGACGCTGTACTTCTGCGTCAACTACGGCGGCCGGGCCGAGATCGCCGACGCCGCCCTCGCCATCGCCCGCGACGTGGCCGCCGGGAAGCTCAACCCGGAGAAGGTCAACGAGAAGCTGTTCGCGAAGTACCTGTACTACCCCGACATGCCGGACGTGGACCTGTTCCTGCGCCCCAGCGGCGAGCAGCGCACCTCCAACTTCCTGGCCTGGCAGTCCGCGTACGCCGAGCTGGTGTTCCAGGACGTGCTCTGGCCCGACTTCGACCGCCGCGACCTGTGGCGCGCCTGCGAGCAGTACGCCCGCCGCGACCGCCGCTTCGGCGGGGCCATCCCCAACGACCCCGCCGGCGGGGCCGAGGTGCCGCCGCAGCGGTGACGCGAGGTTGACGCTGACGCCGAGGCCCGGATCGGACGGTTCCGATCCGGGCCTCGTGCGTGCGGCGGGCCGGGTGGCCCGAAGTGCTGCTGGGGGAGCTGCTGTTACGAGAGTTGCTGCTTCGCGGCGCATTCGCCGCAGGTGCCGAAGATCTCCAGGGTGTGCGCGATGTCGCTGAACCCGTGCTCGGCGGCGACCGAGTTGGCCCAGCGCTCGACCGCCGGACCCTCGACCTCGACGGTCGCCCCGCAGTGCCGGCACACCAGGTGGTGGTGGTGCCCGCTGCTGCACCGGCGGTAGACGGCCTCGCCCTCGGCGGTGCGCAGCACGTCCACCTCACCGGCCTCGGCGAGGGACTGGAGCGTCCGGTAGACGGTGGTCAGACCCACCGAGTCGCCCCGGTGCTTGAGCATGTCGTGCAGTTCCTGCGCGCTGCGGAAATCCTCGACCTCGTCCAGGACCGCTGAGACGGCGGTGCGCTGCCGAGTCGATCGCGCGCGCGGCGACGGGCCTGCGGTGGTCACCGGGGTCCTCCTGCTGATCGGCTGGGTTTCGCACATCATTGTGCCAGCCCCCGACTTGACAGCGTCTCCCCCGACAGCGGGGCCTTCGGCAGCGGGGCTTCCGCCGCGTCGTCCCCGTTCGGGCCCTGGGCGTTCGGGTCCTGGCCGTTCGGGTTTTGGCCGGGCAGGACGACGTCGCAGACCGCCGGGCCGTGTTCGGTGGCGGCCCGGTGGCGGCGCTTGGCCAACGGCGCGGCGATCGCGCTGAACAGGGCGAAGGCCAGGATCGCCAGGATCACGATGGTGGGGCCGGACGGCAGGTCGGCCTGGTACGAGGTACCGACGCCGAGCAGGGCCGTCACCACGCCGACGCTCACCGCGGCGGCCTGGGTGGCCGCGAAGGATCGGGTCAGCTGCTGGGCCGCCGCGACCGGGACCACCATCAGCGCGCTGACCAGCAGCAGGCCGACCACCCGCATGGCGACCGTCACGGTGACCGCGGCCATCACTGCCAGCAGCAGGTTGAGCACCCGCACCGGCAGGCCGGTGACCCGGGCGAACTCCTCGTCCTGGCAGACCGCGAACAGCTGACGGCGCAGACCGGCGGTGACCGCGACGACGACCGCCGCCAGCCCGCCGATCACCGCCAGGTCGCCGGGGGAGACGGTGAGGATCGAGCCCCACAGGTAGCTCTCCAGGCTGCCGGAACCGGCCTGGCTGCTCATCGAGACCAGCAGCTTGCCGCCGGCCATGCCGCCGTAGAACAGCATCGCCAGCGCGATGTCACCGCGCTGGTTGCCGCGCGCGCGGACCAGTTCCATCACGATCGCGCCGAGGACGCAGACCAGCACGGCCATCCAGATCGGGTTGGCCTGGAACAGGAAGCCGAGGCCGACACCGGTCAGCGCGACGTGTCCGATGCCGTCGCCCATCAGCGCCTGGCGCCGCTGCACCAGGTAGATGCCGACCGAGGGGGCGGTGATGCCGACCAGCACGGCGGCCAGGAACGCCCGCTGCATGAAGTCGGGTTGGAACATCTCGATCATGCCAGCAGCCCCTGGGTGGTGCGGTGGTGGTGGTCGTCGGCGTGCGGGTGGACGTGGTCGTGGCCGGGCAGGGCGTGCTGGCCGACGCCGCGGGGCGGCGGCCCGTCGTGCGCGACGCAGCCGTCGCGCAGCACCACGGCCCGGTCGATCAGCGGCTCCAGCGGCCCGAGTTCGTGCAGCACCAGGAGCACCGCGCAGCCGCGCTCCACCTCGCTGCGCAGGATGTCGGCGAGCACCTGCTGGCTGTCCACGTCGACGCCGGCCATCGGCTCGTCCATGATCAGCAGGTCGGGCAGGCCGACCAGGGCGCGGGCGATCAGCACCCGCTGGTGCTGCCCGCCGGACAGGTTGGTCACACCGTCACCGGCCCGGTCCAGCATGCCGACGGAGGTCAGCGCCCGGTCCACCGCGGCGCGGTCCTTGCGGCGGAACGGCAGCAGCCCGTGCTGCGGCAGCCGCCCGGTGGAGACCACCTCGCGCACCGTGGCCGGCACGCCGCCGGCCGCGGTGGTGCGCTGCGGCACGTACCCGATCCGGTGCCAGGCCCGGAACTTGCGCAGCGGCCGCCCGAACAGCTCCAGGCTGCCCTGCTCCAGCGGCACCGACCCGATGACGCTCTTCACGGTGGTGGACTTGCCGGACCCGTTCGCGCCCAGCAGCGCCACCACCTCGCCCGGCCGGACGGTGAGATCGACACCGCGCAGCACCGGCCGTCCACCGACAGTGGCGACCGCGCCCCGGAGGCTGACGACCGCCGGCCCGGAGTCCTCACCGGAGGACGGCCGCAGCCGGTCGGAGTCTGCCGTGGAGATGACAGTACTCATGGTGTTCCTCGCTCGGCTCGTGCCGGTTGGTTCGGGTCGGGTGGGTGGTTCGGGTGGGTGGATCCGGTCGGGTGAGTGGATCCGGTCGGCCTGAGCGGTCGGGCCCGGTGGTCGGGGCGGGCTGATCAGCTCGCCCCGAGGGCGGCCTTCAGGTTGTCGAGGTTCTGCCGCATGACGGAGAAGTAGTCGTTCTCGGCCTGATCCTTGACCCCCTCCAGGGGGTCGAGGACGGCGGTCTTCAGCCCGAGGTCGGAGGCCACGGTGTTGGCCAGCTTGGGACTGACCAGGGCCTCGAAGAACACGGTGGTCGCGCCGTTGTCCTTTGCGGCACGCTGGATCGCGGCCAGCCGGGACGGGGTGGGCTCGGCCTCCGGGTCGACGCCGTTGATCGCCACCTGGTTCAGGCCGTAGTGGTCGGCGAGGTAGCCGAACGCGGCGTGGCTGGTGATGAAGGTCTTGGTCTTGACGTTCTGCAGACCGTCCCGGAACTCCTGGTCCAGGGTGGCCAGTTGGGCGACCAGAGTGTCGGTGTTGCGCTGGTACTCGGCCGCGTTCGCCGGGTCGACCTCGGCGAGTTCGGCGCCGACGCTCTTCGCGACCGCCGCGTACCGGGTCGGGTCCAGCCAGATGTGCGGGTCGCCGGCGGCATCGGTGTGCTCGTGGTCGTGCTCGGCGCCGTGGCCGTCGGGCTCGGTGGTGCCCTCGTCCAGGTGGTGGTCCACCAGGGGGGAGGCGGCGGTGGCGTCCACCACGTGCTTGGGGTGGGTCTGCGCCACCGCCTTGTCCACGGTCGGCTGCAGGCCCTTGAGGTAGATCACCGTGTCGGCCCGCTGCACCGCCGCGACCTGCTTGGCCGTGAGCTCCAGGTCGTGCGGCTCGACGCCGGCGGCGGTCAGGTCGGTGACCTTGACGTGCTCGCCGCCGATCTGCCGGGCCAGGAATTCCATCGGGTAGAAGGACGCCACCACGTTCAGCTTTCCGCCGTCCTTGCCGGCCGCGCTGCTGGTGCCACCGCAGGCGGAGAGTAGGAGTGCGCCGACCGTGGCCGTGGCGGCGAAGGCTATCGAGGTCGACAGGCGGCGAATCTTCATGACAACCATTCTCATCTTATGTGGAAATGATTGTCAACTTGCTTTCGGGGGGATCGGGGTCACACTGCGGCCCCGGCGACCTCCCGCGAGCGGGTGTCGGCAGCCCCGCGCGCCGCTGTCCGCCGGCCGTGCGCCGGGCGTCGGGCCGGGCGCCAACACGCCGGGACGTGTACGGCCGTTCACTCCGGCAGGGCCGCCCGGCCGCCCGTCCTTGCCACTATCGAGTTGAATCCCGCCCCTGCATCCCCGGTACTCTGAGTTTCTTCGGGCGCGCGCAACCAGCCGTGCCCTGACCGCGCCGTCGTACTGAAGAGAGCACTGTGGCCGCCGACAAGATCGACACGATCGTCAGCCTGAGCAAGCGCCGTGGCTTCGTCTACCCCTGCAGCGAGATCTACGGCGGTACTCGCGCCGCCTGGGACTACGGTCCGCTGGGAGTCGAGCTGAAGGAGAACATCAAGCGCCAGTGGTGGCGTGCGATGGTCACCGCTCGGGAGGACGTCGTCGGTATCGACTCCTCGGTGATCCTCGCCCGCGAGGTCTGGGAGGCCTCCGGGCACGTCGCGACCTTCAACGACCCGCTGACCGAGTGCCTCTCCTGCCACAAGCGCTTCCGCGCCGACCACCTGGAAGAGGCCTACGAGGCCAAGCACAAGAAGCTCCCGGCCAACGGCCTCGCCGACATCAACTGCCCGAACTGCGGCAACAAGGGCGCCTTCACGGAGCCCAAGGAGTTCTCGGGCATGCTGAAGACGCACCTCGGTGTCACCGAGGACGCGTCCGGCCTGGCCTACCTCCGCCCGGAGACCGCGCAGGGCATCTTCACCAACTTCCGCGCCGTGCAGACCACTTCGCGCAAGAAGCCGCCGTTCGGCATCGCCCAGGTCGGCAAGAGCTTCCGCAACGAGATCACGCCCGGCAACTTCATCTTCCGCACCCGCGAGTTCGAGCAGATGGAGATGGAGTTCTTCGTCAAGCCCGGCGAGGACGAGACCTGGCACGAGTACTGGCTCGAGCAGCGCTGGAACTGGTACGTGGACCTCGGCCTGCGCACCGAGAACATGCGCTTCTTCGAGCACCCCAAGGAGAAGCTGTCCCACTACGCCAAGCGCACGGTGGACATCGAGTACCGCTTCAACTTCGGTGGCAGCGAGTTCTCCGAGCTCGAGGGCGTCGCCAACCGCACCGACTACGACCTGACGGTGCACAGCGAGGCCTCCGGCCAGGACCTGAAGTACTTCGACCAGGACGCGAACGAGCGGTACTACCCGTACGTCATCGAGCCCGCCGCCGGCCTCAACCGCGCCATGCTGGCCTTCCTGATCGACGCCTACTTCGAGGACGAGGCGCCGAACGCCAAGGGCGTCATGGAGAAGCGCGTCGGCATGCGGCTCGACCCGCGCCTGGCCCCGGTCAAGGTCGCGGTGCTCCCGCTGTCCCGCAACGCCGACCTCTCCCCGAAGGCCCGCGGCCTGGCCGCCGACCTGCGCTCCGCCTGGAACGTCGAGTTCGACGACGCCGGTGCGATCGGCAAGCGCTACCGCCGCCAGGACGAGATCGGCACGCCGTTCTGCGTCACCGTCGACTTCGACACCCTCGAGGACAACGCGGTGACCGTCCGCGAGCGTGACACCATGGCGCAGGAGCGAGTGTCGCTCGACCAGGTGAAGTCCTACCTGGGCGCCCGCCTGATCGGCTGCTGACGCCGCAACACCCGGTGAAGCCCCCTGGCTGAGTCTCACCGGCTGAGCATCAACCCCGGCTCCCGGCCCGCGAATTCGAGTTCGCAGGCCGGGAGCCGCGGTTTTGCGGCGGGTGGTGGTTCTGCTGGCGGCGTTCGGGTTCGGTGTTCGCCTGCGCGCGGCCGGCCCGCAGGGGAGTCAGCGGCGCTGGCGGGACCGGGACCGGGGGCGTGGTGTCAGCTCGGTCGGCAGTCCGCCGGTGCGCAGCGCCGTGAACACGCTGCGGGCCCGGCTCTCCTCCAGGTCGTCGGCGGCGAACAGCAGGGTGTCGTACAGCTCGCTCGACCCCTGGATCGCGGCACCGAACCGGCTGATGTCGCTCGCGGACCGGATCCGTGCCAGTTCGCCGATCAGCTCCGCGGCGGTCTCCTCGCTCAACGCGCCCACGATCGCGGCGACTTCGTTGATCGGCCGCCCGGCGGCCTGCCGCAGCAGGTGGCGTACATCGGCGGTCCGTCCGGCGGCCTTCAAGTGCTGCGCCAGCTCGGCGAGTTCCTCGGCCGGTGCGGAGGCGCGTTCCCACAGCAGGGTCTGGCCGTCGGCCGACTGGCCGGACTGCTCCAGGGCGGCCAGCAGCGCCGGCAGGGCCGCCGAACTCGCCGACCACAGGGTGTGGAAGAGGTCGGCCGCCTCGTTGATCATCCCGTCGCGGCGCAGCACCGCGAGGGTGGCCGCCGCGTGCTCCGGTGCCCCGGTGGAGGCCGAGCGGGCCAGGTAGGTGGAGGAGCCCGCCGGACCGTTCTGCTGCAGCATCGCGGCCAGCCGGGCCACGTCCTCCGGTGTGATCATCACGGCCACCTGGCGCACGATGGCCGCCGACTCGTGTGTCGCGCCCTGCTGGTGCAGCCCGCTGATGCGCTGCACCAGGGCCACCAGCTCCACCGTCGTCCGTGCCCGTATCTGGCCGGGCGCCTGCGTGGCGTCCTCGACACCGTGGGCCTCGCCCCGGTGCGGCGTGGCGGGGCCGCGCCCCGAAGCGGCCGGGCGGAAGCGCTCGCCGTTGGGGCCGCCGACCTGCGGGGTTTGCGGGGCTTGCCGGGCCTGCTGGGCCTGTGCGGTCGGGGCTGATGCCCTGTCGGCTGGGGCGGTGCCCGGTGCGGCAGTGCCGGGCCGGGTGTTCCAGGCGCTGGTTGTGCCCTGGTGCGGACCAGGGCGTTCTGTGCTGGGGCGTTCCGCGTGGGGGAGCCCTGGGCCGGGCCGCCCTGCACTGGTGGGCCGGGGGCCGTCGGCGGCCTGGCCCGGTATGCCTGTCCTGGCCCAGGAGGCCTGTCCCGGTGCGGTTTCGGGACGGCCGGCGCCGGAGCGGGTGCGGATCGGCAAGGGGCTGGCGGTCGAATCGGTGGGCGCAGGGCCCGGTCGTCCTGCGGGCGTGCTGCGGCCCGGGGGAGTGCCGTGTCCGATGGGCGTTCCGTGCTGGCTCGCGTCGAAGCCGGACGTGGGCGAACGCGGCCGCTGCGGGGGGATCGGGACGTCCCAGCCGACCGGGGGCTCCGTGCGGGCTGTCCCTGCGAAGCCCGCCGGGGCGTGGTCCTGGTGGCGGGGCGGCTCAGCGGCCGAGCGACTGGGCAGCAGGCGGTCTTCGGCGGCCAGCAGCCGGTCGCTCAGTTCGAGGCAGCGTGCGCCGAGGCCTTCGCGCAGGTTCTGGGCCTGGGCGAGTTGCCGGAGCAGTTCGGGGTCGGGCTGTCGGGTCGGGCGGCCGGATCCTGGGGCGTGGTCGGCCCGAAGTTCTTCGCTGAGTCGGCGCTCGCGTTGTGCGGCGAACTGCCGGGCCCGGAGCAGTTCGTCCAACTCCGCTCTGAGTGTTTGGACATCGGCCGACTCCGGCCCCCGATCGCGTACGGTCATCGCGCCCCGCCCTGGTTTCTCCACGGGGTCCCCCGATTGGCCCCCGACACTACGACTGGTGGCCATCCTGGTGCTGCCATACGGCGGCCACGTTACGGGAGTAAGTCATAACGTTTTCGAGACGGAAATGCGAGTGGCGACGCGGCGGGAGATTGACGGGTTTTTCGAGCGCGGGCCAATTCCCGTCCGACTCGCCCTACTTGTGAGGGTACGGGGTGTTCGTTCCCGGTGGATGCGGGCTGATGGAGCGTCAATCTGCCAGTTGGGCCCGCGCTTCCATCAGCGCGAAGCCGAGCAGGTTCAGCCCGCGCCACCGCGTCGGCGAGTTCGCCAATTCGTTGTCGGCTGCCAGGCCGATGCCCCAGACCCGGTCGAGCGGGCTGGCCTCCACCAGGACGCGCTTCCCGGTGCGGAGCAAATAGTCGCGAAGCCGTTCGTCCTGCCCGAACTTGGCGACGTTGCCCGCCACTACCAGTTCGAAGCGGTGCGCCGCCCAGGTGTCCTGGTCGAAGTCTTTGACCAGGCGGCCCAACTTCTTTGCCTCGGCGGGCGTTCGGGCCCGGAGGATGCGCGGGACGATCTCCTCGTCGCCGAACAGTCGCGCCTTGCCGGCCATCATCCAGTGCTCGGCGGTGGCGTACTCGACCCCGTCGACGGTGAACGGCGACGGCCACCACTGGCTGAGCGAGCCGGACCCGATCCGCCCGTCCCGTTCGGGCCGGTGACCCCAGAAGTGCAGGTACTTGGGGCTGCTCCCGGACGCGATTGCGGCCACCAGCTGCTCGCGGGAGCGGGTGTCGCTCGGAAGGATGGTCGGATTCGTCATGACGCCATCCTGTCAGTGTCCCTGGAGGCCGGGCCCGTCATTTTCGCAGGCCGCGGCCTCCTCCGTCGCGGAGCTGTGTTTGCTCCGGCCCTGCTCGGCGGGGTGTGGCCGTCATCCGACCGAGCGCGGCAGCCGGATGCTCAACCAGCAGATGATCAGGGAACCGAGCGCCTGGATGCCGAGCACCAGAGCCAGCGCGTTCGCCATTCCCAGGGTGGGGACGAGCCCGATGAAGAGGGTGCCGAGCGTGGCCACTCCAAGGGCCAGGCTGGACTGTTGGGTGGTGGCCAGCACGCCGCTGCCGACCCCCGCGCGTTCGGCGGGAACCCGGGAGAGCACCACCCGGAACAGGGGCATGCCCACCAGCCCCTGTCCGATGCCGGCGAGCGCGACGCCGGGAAGCATCCGGAGCAGGGAGAAGTGCGACCAGTCGCCCAGTGCGGTGGCGATCAAAGTGATCAGGCCGGCTCCCTGGACCACTGCGCCGGCCGTGATGACCCGGCTGCCGAAGAGGCCGACCAGCCGCGGCCCGGCCAGTGAGGCGCCGAAGTAACCGACTGCCATCGGCACCAGGGCCCAACCTGCGGCGACCGGACCCTGGTGCAGCCCGTTCTGCAGCAGCAGGGCGATCACGAACATGAATCCGCCGAATCCGGTGAAGTAGGGCACCGCCACGCCGAGGCCGCGCCGCATCTCGGGAATCCGCAGGAGCGAGAGCGGGACGAGGGGGACTCGCCCTTCCCGCTCGGCCCGTCGTTCCACCGCCACGAACGCCGCCGCGAGGGCGGGAAATGCTGCCAGGGACACCCAGGTCCAGAGCGGCCAGTCGACCGCCCGGCCCTCCATCAGGGGAACGAACAGGGCCAGCAGTGTCGCCGTGAGCAGCAGGGTGCCGGGCAGGTCCACGCCCGCGGCCCGCTCCGCCCGGCTCTCCGGGACATGACGTGCTGCCAGGACTGCGGTGAGCAGCGCGAAGGGGACGTTCAGCAGGAAGACGGCGCGCCAGCCGGTGCCGAAGAGGTCCGCCGAGACCAGGAGTCCACCGAGTACCTGGCCGATCACCACCGAGATGCCGCCGACGGCTCCGTAGATGCCGAGGGCCCGGGCGCGCTGCTGACCGCTGGTGGTGGCGGTGATGGTGGCGAGGACCTGGGGGAGCAGCAGAGCGGCGGAGGCTCCCTGGGCGACCCGGGCGGCGACCAGGGTCCAGGCGGTGGGGGCGGCACCGCAGGCGAGTGAGGTGAGGGTGAAGGCGACGGCTCCGGCGATGAACAGCCGCCGTCGGCCGAAGGCGTCGCCCAGCCGCCCGCCCAGGACGAGCAGGACGGCGAAGGCGATGCCGTAGCCCGCCGCCACGAGTTCCAGGACGGCGGGCCCGGCGACCAGATCGTGGTCGATGGTCGGCAGCGCGACATTCACTATGAAGAAGTCAAGCATCGGAAGGAAGGCGCCCAGAAGGACGGTGATCAGGCCGGCGGCACCCAGTTCGGGAGCCGCGGGCCGGACCGGCGACGAGATCTGCGGTAGCACTGTCTGCTGAGTCACGGGTACTACGATGAGGCTCCCCTCAGCCTGGTACCAGGCGGTCTTTATCCAGGTATAAGGAGTACCTGGCAACAGGATCTGCGGTGGTACACCCTGGTGCTATGGCTACCTCCACGGACCTTCACACCCCCGCCGACGATCGGCGGCGCGAACTGGCCACGTTCTTGCGCAGCCGCCGGGAGCGCATCTCGCCCGAACAGGTCGGCCTGCCTGCCGTCGGACGCCGCCGTACCCCGGGGCTGCGCCGCGAGGAGGTCGCCGGCCTCGCCGCGGTCGGAATCACCTGGTACACGTGGTTGGAACAGGGACGGGACATCCAGGTCTCGGCCCAAGTCCTGGACGCGGTGGCCCGGGCCCTGCTGCTCGATCGCAACGAGCGGTCGCACCTGTTCACGCTGGCCGGTTCCGAGGACCCGGCGCCGGTGAAGGAGTGCCCCACCGTCTCCCCGGCGATCGCGGCCATGGTGGACCAACTCGACCCGTTTCCGGCCGTGGTGATCAGCAGCCGGTTCGACATCCTTGCGTACAACCGGGCATACACCTGGCTGGCCGGGGACTTGGACACGATCCCCGAAGAGGACCGCAACGTCATGTGGATGATCTTCACTGACACTCCAATCGCGAGGAACCTGGCGGACCTGGCGGCCGCCAGAGCAGGGGTGGTGGCACGCTTCCGGACCGTGATGGCCGACCATGCGGCGGAACCCGCGTGGAAGGCGTTGGTCGCCCGGCTGCGCAAGGCCTCTCCGGACTTCGAGGAGGCTTGGGAAAGGCACGAGGTGTCGGGGATGGTCAACGGGTTCAAACAGTTCGTGCTGCCCGAAGTCGGCCTGCTGCGCTTCGAGTACACGAACATGTGGCTGGGCCCCAGGAGCGGCACCCGACTGGTCGGATACGTGCCCCACGACCGGGAGACCCTGGACCGGCTCCACCAACTGGCCAGCGCCGCCTGACCCCTGACCGGGCGCCGACGCGCAGACGGCGATCCGGCCGGACCAGGGCCGGATCGTCCGAGCACTATCGACCAGCACAGGGCGGCGAGCGGAAGCTCCGCGCAGAGGGCCATCAGCAGGGCCACCACCAGCTCGGGCCCGCGCGCCGCCGTCGCCACGTCGCACCCGGCATCGACGACCAGCAGCACGGCAGCCAGCCCGGCCGTCCAGCGCGGACTCCTGCCCTGCCGCAGCAGCACGGCACTTGCCGACAGCGCAGCGGACTCGACCACATCGAGCACGGCCCAGGTCGTCCCGCCGGGCAGCGTGGCTAGCAGCGCCGCCCAGGGCAGCAGGACCAGCCCGCAGCCCAGGAACAGCAACTCCACCGGCATCGGCCCGACCCGCAGGCCCACCCGCCCGGCCCGGACCGGACGCACCCCGCCGCCCACCCGGACGAGGGGCGAAGCGAGCACACTCATGCCGCCCTCCCCGACTCCGGGTGCTCCGTGCAGCCCGACGACCAGCACACCTGCGCCCAGCGGAACTCCCCGGCCACCGAGGCGAACCAGAAGCTGCCCGCCGTCCGCACCGCATCGGCCGGCACTGTGCGGCGGCGCAGTCCGCCCGGGCGGAACAGCACCGGCCGGGGTGCGGTGCCTGGTGGCCACCGGCCCCACGCGCAGGAGACCGGCCCTTCTCCCGGCCCACCGGCCCGGCCGCGCCGCGCACCGCGCAACCGGGTATCAGCCAGCGAGGACTCGACCACCACATCGAGCAACTCGCCGTACTCGTACACCTCCATGGCCGGGCGGCGGCCGGCGCGCAGGCGCACCGACCAAGGGCCGACCGAGGCGAGCAGGCCCACCACGCCCACGCCGTCGAGGAGTTCGGACCCGGCCATCGGGAACTCCAGCGCGGCGCCAGGGGTGGCAACGAGCGGGCTGCGGCCACAACGCATCAGGTTCGTATTCGTCATGCCGTCAAGAATCGTCATTGGAAAGGATCTTGTCGGTAGCGCGCGGCTCCGTCTTTGGGGTGTAGCCAGCTACACCCCAAAGACGGAGGCCCAGGCCATGGAAGCCGAGATCGGTGCGGCCCTACGCTGTGCCGCATGTTCCAGTCGAAGATCCAGTCGCGCCCCGTCCGGGCGGCCGGCCCCGCAGCGGCCCGCCGCGCAGCGCTCCGTGCTGCGCTGGCGCATGCGCCGTGGTCCGCTGGTACTCGACGGGATTCGCTGTTCCTGGCAGCCGGCCTCCCGCTCGGCTTGCCCTGCATCATCGTGCTCAGCATTCCGGGCAAGTCGCTGATGGTCTGGCTGCTCTTGCTGGTGGTCCTGTTCGACCTGCTGACCACTGTCCAGCGCAGCCGGGTCCGCAGCCTGCGCGGTCTGGAGATCCCGAGCCGACTGGCGTCGGACGCAGCCTGGCTGCCCCGTCTCCGCGCGGGGTTGACGTGGCGTCAGGCTGTGTACCACCTCGTCATCGCCCCGATCCAGACCTTCTGCGCTGCCCTGGTCCTCAGTCTCTGGGGCACCGCCCTGGTGTTGTTCACCTTCTTCGGCTGGGTCTGGCTGCTTCCGATGGACAACCCCCTGCGTTCCGGCTTCGGTTGGACGGTAGACGGAACGGTGGCCACCCTCGGCGGCCTGCTCCTGCTGTTCCTCACCCCATGGCTGGTCGCCCTGCTCGCCGCGCTCGACCTCTGGACGGTCCGCGCCCTGCTCGGCCCCAACCGCGCGGAGGTGCTGGAGCGCCGCGTCGAGCACCTCACCCAGAGCCGGGTGGATGTGGTGGACGCCGCCGACGCCGAACGTCGCCGGATCGAACGGGACTTGCACGACGGCGCACAGCAGCGCCTGGTCTCGCTCGCGATGAACCTCGGCCTCGCCCGGCGCACCCTGAAGAACATTCCGCCCGAGGCGATGGAGGTCATCGTCACCGCGCACGAGGAGGCCCAGGCCGCCATCAAGGAACTCCACGACCTGGTCCGAGGCCTGCACCCCGCCGTACTGGAGGACCGCGGGCTCGACGCGGCGCTCTCCGGCATCGCCGCGCGCAGTCCCGTCCCCGTGCACCTCGCGGTCGACCTGCCGGGCCGGATAGCCCCCACCGTGGAGGCGGTCGCGTACTTCACGGTCTCCGAGGCACTGGCCAACGCTGCCAAGCACGCCAAGGCATCCCGGGTCGATCTCGCCCTGCGTCGGGTCTCCGACCGGCTACTCATCACCATCACCGACGACGGCATCGGCGGAGCGGACGCCACCCGCGGCAGCGGGCTCACCGGCCTGCGCAAACGGGCCGCGTCCGTGGACGGATCACTTGCCATCACCAGCCCCCGCGGGGGCCCCACCACTATCACCATGGAGCTGCCATGCGAGCTGTGATCGCCGAGGACTCCGTCCTGCTGCGGATCGGCATTGTCAAGGTCCTGGAGAGCGAAGGCTACGAGGTGGCCGCCGCCGTGGAGGACGCCGAGGCGCTGCTCGCCGCCGTGGAGGAGCACCGTCCCCAGATCGTCGTCGCGGACGTCCGGATGCCACCCGGCTTCACCGACGAGGGAGTCCGCGCCGCCCTGATGATCCGCCAGCAGTGGCCGGGCACCGCGGTCGTGCTGCTCTCCCAGTTCGTCGAGGAGCGCTACGCAGCCGATCTGTTGGCCAAGAACACCAGCGGTGTCGGCTACCTGCTCAAGCAGCGGGTCGCCAACGTCGACGAATTCGTGGAGGCACTCCAGCGAGTCGCCGAGGGCGGTACCGCCCTGGACCCCGAAGTGGTCGCGCAACTGCTGCTGCGCCGTGACAAGGATCCGCTGCACCGGTTGACGCCCCGCGAGCGGGACGTGCTGGCGCTGATGGCCGAAGGACGCTCCAACACCGCGATCGCCGAATCCCTGGTGGTCAGCGACAGCGCGGTCTCCAAGCACATCAACTCGATCCTCACCAAGCTCGACCTTCCACCCGCCGAGGACACCCACCGGCGCGTACTCGCGGTACTTCGCTTCCTGGAGGTCAGCCAATGACACGACGATCGACCGAAGGGGCGGAGCCGGAGCTGCGGCCAGCCGGCAAGGGCCGGTTCGCCCGATGGCTGCCGAAACCCGGCCCGGACGTCCCGGCCGGCGAGCTGCGCACGGGAGAGCGCCGCATCTGGCGGGTCATCGGAGTGCTGGCACTCGCCTGCGCCATGGTGGGCGGAGCGGCAACCACCGGCGCTTCCCTGGTCCAGCGCGACAGTGTCCGTGAGAAGACGTTCTTCGAGGCGATCGACCGGCTCGACATCAACTCCGGTCCGGCCATGGTCACCGTGCGGGCCGGTGGCACCGATCGGGTGATCGTCACCGAACGCGTTGGCTGGGCCGTGCGCATGCCCGTTGTGAGCAAGCAGGTCGAAGCGGACACACTGTCGATATCCGTCGACTGCCCGGAAGCGAGCATGCTGTTCGGCTGCGCCGTCGCCCTGGAGATACAGGTCCCGGCAGCGACCGCGATCAAGTCCCGCAGCGGTTCCGGCTGGACGGAGATCCTCGACATGTCCGGGGCCACCTCGGCGGAGACCGGTTCCGGGCAGATCGAGCTGAGCCGGGTCAGCGGCGCCATCTGGGCCAAGGCCGGCTCCGGTCAGATCGTCGGCACCGGGCTGACGTCCGCGGAGGCGAGAGTGGTCTCCTCCTCGGGCCAGATCACCCTTCAGTACGACCGGCCGCCGACCTTGGTGACGGCCCGATTGGCCTCCGGCAATTTCGTGCTGAAGGTCCCCGACGACGGCAGTCAGTACCGGATCGACCTCAGCGCCGCAGCTGCCGGCCTGGTGATGGATCCGTCCCTGCAGAACTCAGCCTCCTCGCGGGTGCTGGACATCCTCACTGCCTCCGGCGACGTCAACATCAATCGGACCGGCAGCCACCACTGACCGAGCGCCGCGCCGCCGCGCATCCGGCCGGCCCGCGCCGCAGTCGCTCCCGACCGCCAGCGCGCGACCGCCCGGCGCCCGACCAGCATCCGACCAGCGTCCGACCGGGGCTGTCCCGCAGCGCGGGGCGGCCTGCCCGGTCGGTGGGGGAGAATAGAGAATCCGGAACTCCCGCCGTTGGGGCCCTACCCGTTTGAGGATCTGCCGCGCATGACCATCACGCCCGACTTCGCCCAGGCAACCCCGGCAGCGCCCGAAGCGCCCGAGTTCGCCCCGCTGAACATCGGGCCGATGCAGGTGTGGCCGCCGGTGGTGCTGGCCCCGATGGCCGGTATCACCAATGCCCCGTTCCGCACCCTGTGCCGGGAGCAGAGCGGCGGCCGCGGCCTGTACGTCTCCGAGATGATCACGACCCGGGCCTTGGTCGAGCGCAATGCCAAGACCATGCAGTTGATCAAGTTCGACGCAAGTGAGAAGCCTCGCTCGATCCAGCTGTACGGCGTGGACCCGGAGACCGTCGGCAAGGCGGCGCGGATGATCTCCGAGGAGGGCCTTGCCGATCACATCGACCTCAACTTCGGCTGCCCCGTCCCCAAGGTGACCCGCAAGGGCGGCGGCTCCGCGCTGCCGTACAAGCGCAACTTGCTGCGAGACATCCTGCGGCAGGCGGTCGGGAACGCGGGCGACCTCCCGGTCACCATGAAGATGCGCAAGGGCATCAACGACGACCACCTCACCTATCTCGACGCCGGCCGGATCGGCGCCGAGGAGGGCGTGGCCGCGATCGCCCTGCACGGTCGTACCGCCGCCCAGCACTACGGCGGCACCGCCGACTGGTCGGCCATCGCCCGGCTGCGTGAGTCCGTCCCGACCGAGATCCCGGTGCTCGGCAACGGCGACATCTGGTCCGCGGACGACGCGGTCCGGATGATGCGCGAGACCGGCTGTGACGGCGTGGTGGTCGGCCGTGGCTGCCTCGGCCGGCCGTGGCTGTTCAAGGACCTGGTGTCGATCTTCGAGGGCGACGTCGACTACGCCCGCCCCACCTTCGCCTACGTGGCCCGGGCCATGGTCCGGCACGCCCAACTGCTGGGGGAGTGGCTCGGGGACGAGGCCCGCGGCGTCATTGACTTCCGCAAGCACGTCGCCTGGTACACCAAGGGTTTCTCGGTCGGCTCCGAGCTGCGGGTGAAGCTCGCCAATTCCAGCTCGCTCACCGAACTCGCCGAAACCCTCGCGCTGGTCGACCAGGAACAGAGCTGGCCGATCGGCGCCGACGGTCCGCGCGGCCGAACCAGCGGCAACAACCGGGTGGTCCTGCCCGAAGGCTGGTTGGACGATCCGTATGAGTGCGCCCGACTCGGCGAAGATGCCGAATCGGACACCTCTGGCGGGTGATCTGTACGGTTCGGCAGCAATGACCTCCACCGGCAGCTGGCCGAACTGGACCAGGCTAGTTATCCAAAGTGGACAGCAGGGCTCCTCAAAGGCGAAATTCCGCCACTCGGAGTAACCGGCCGCTCAGCAGAAAGCGACGCGCGACGTAGAGTTCCCGGGCTCGACAGTTGAGATGCGCTCGTGACGCTGGCCACATATCGTGGCGGATGACGGCCAGTCAGTGGACTTCGCCAAGGTGTACAAGTCCGGATCGCTTCCCGAACGGGCTCCGGGGTGGATGGCTGCGGCTGGTTGCAGGAAATCAAGCCGGGGAAACGCGGCGGGGTCGATGCCGTCACTGTGTGTCCGGTTCGCATGAGCTTCGCGTGGCGATGTCTTCACTTCTTGAAGGCTCGCTAGCGTCACCCGGACGATTTCAGCAACGCAGGCAAACGCCCATTCAGGCATTCGATCTGCTGGTCAATGACCCGCCTCGCAGCTCGTACGACCTATTCGCTCCCCTAAACAGCCTTCGAAATGGGTATGTTCTCCGGCGTCAGGGCAACCGTGTGCGAGGAGAACGACCCGTGGCGGCGCAGCAGAAGTTTGTTTACTCCTTCACCGAAGGAAACAAGGACCTCAAGGATCTTCTCGGCGGGAAGGGTGCGAACCTCGCCGAGATGACCAACCTGGGCCTCCCCGTCCCTCCGGGGTTCACCATCACCACCGACGCCTGCAAGGTGTTCCTCGAGACCGGCTCCGAGCCGGCCTCGCTGAACGAGGAGATCACCGGCCACCTGGTCGCCCTCGAGGCCCGGATGGGCAAGCAGCTCGGCCAGGCGGACAACCCGCTGCTGGTCTCGGTGCGGTCCGGTGCCAAGTTCTCCATGCCCGGCATGATGGACACCGTCCTGAACATCGGCCTCTCCGACGCCTCGGTGACCGGGCTCGTCGCCCAGTCCGGCAACGAGCGCTTCGCCTGGGACTCCTACCGTCGCCTGGTCCAGATGTTCGGCAAGACCGTGCTGGGCGTCGACGGCGAGCTGTTCGAAGAGGCGCTGGACGAGGCCAAGCACGCCAAGGGCACCGTCAACGACCTTGACCTCACCGCCGAGGACCTCAAGATCCTGGTCGAGACCTTCAAGGCGATCGTGCTCCGGGAGACCGGCCGCGAGTTCCCGCAGGAGCCGCGCGAGCAGCTGGACCTGGCGATCCACGCGGTATTCCACTCCTGGAACGGCGACCGGGCCCGCCTGTACCGTCGCCAGGAGCGCATCCCGAACGACCTGGGCACCGCCGTCAACGTCTGCACCATGGTCTTCGGCAACCTCGGCGAGGACTCGGGCACCGGTGTCGCCTTCACCCGCGACCCCTCCACCGGTACCCAGGGCGTCTACGGCGACTACCTGCAGAACGCCCAGGGCGAGGACGTGGTGGCGGGCATCCGCAACACCCTCCAGCTGGCCGACCTCGAACAGCTCGACAAGAAGTCGTACGACGAGCTGATGTCCATCATGCAGACCCTGGAGAACCACTACCGGGACCTGTGCGACATCGAGTTCACCATCGAGCGCGGCAAGCTCTGGATGCTGCAGACCCGCGTCGGCAAGCGCACCGCCGCCGCCGCATTCCGAATCGCCGTCCAGCTGGTCGACCAGGGCCTGATCGACCTGGACGAGGCGCTTCACCGGGTCACCGGCGGCCAGCTCGCCCAGCTGATGTTCCCGCGCTTCGCCCCCACCGCCGAGACCCGGCCGGTCGCCTACGGCATCGCGGCCTCGCCCGGCGCCGCGGTCGGCAAGGTGGTCTTCGATTCCTACACCGCTGTGAAGTGGTCGCGCTCCGGCGAGAAGGTCATCCTGGTCCGCCGTGAGACCAACCCGGACGACCTCGAAGGCATGATCGCCGCCGAGGGCATCCTCACCTCGCGCGGTGGCAAGACCTCGCACGCGGCCGTGGTCGCCCGCGGCATGGGCAAGACCTGTGTCTGCGGCGCTGAGGAGCTGGAGGTCGACACCAAGAACCGCAAGTTCACCACCGCCGACGGCCAGGTCGTCCAGGAGGGTGACCTGGTGTCCATCGACGGCGCCAACGGCAAGGTGTACCTGGGCGAGGTCCCGGTGCTGCCGTCCCCGGTGGTCGAGTACTTCGAGGGCACCCTGCACGCCGGCGCCGACGTCCAGGGCGGGCTGGTCCAGGCCGTGCACCGGCTGATGTCGCACGCCGACGGCCGCCGCCGCCTCGCGGTCCGCGCCAACGCCGACAACGCCGAGGACGCGAACCGCGCCCGCCGGTACGGCGCCCAGGGCATCGGCCTGTGCCGCACCGAGCACATGTTCCTCGGTGAGGAGCGCCGCAAGGAGGTCGAGCACCTGATCCTGGCGGACAACGACAAGGACCGCGAGGCCGCGCTGTCCAGCCTGCTGCCGCTGCAGAAGGGCGACTTCCTGGAGCTCTTCCAGTCGATGGACGGGCTTCCGGTCACGGTCCGCCTGCTCGACCCGCCGCTGCACGAGTTCCTGCCCGACTTCACCGAACTGTCGGTGCGCGTCGCCCTCGCCGAGGCCCGCAAGGACCCGAACGAGAACGACCTGCGCCTGCTCCAGGCCGTCCACCGCCTGCACGAGGCCAACCCGATGCTGGGCCTGCGCGGCGTCCGCCTCGGTCTGGTCATTCCCGGCCTGTTCGGGATGCAGGTCCGGGCGATCGCCGAGGCCGCGGCCGAGCGCAAGCTGGCCGGCGGCGACCCGCGCCCCGAGGTGATGATCCCGCTGGTCGGCACCGTCCAGGAGCTGGAGCTGGTCCGCGACGAGTGTGAGCGAGTGCTCGCCGAGGTCGCCGCCTCCACCGGCGTCAACCTCGACATCAAGCTCGGCACCATGATCGAGTTGCCGCGCGCCGCCGTGACGGCCGGGCAGATCGCCGAGGCCGCCGACTTCTTCTCCTTCGGCACCAACGACCTGACCCAGACCGTGTGGGGCTTCTCCCGCGACGACGTCGAGGCCTCGTTCTTCACTGCCTACCTGGAGAAGGGCATCTTCGGCGTCAGCCCGTTCGAGACCATCGACCGCGACGGCGTCGGCTCGCTGGTTCGGAGCGCCGCGCAGGCCGGCCGGGCCACCCGCCCCGACCTCAAGCTCGGCGTCTGCGGCGAGCACGGCGGCGACCCCGACTCGGTCCACTTCTTCCACGAGGTGGGGCTGGACTACGTATCCTGCTCCCCCTTCCGGATTCCGGTGGCGCGCCTGGAGGCAGGCCGCGCCGCCATCGAGACGGCGGGAAGCGACTCGCGCTGACACGAAGCAGCGCGGATCACTGACCGCACCCCTCCGTAAGAAGAGGGGCGTACGGCGGAGCTCGGCGCAGGAGAGCCGCCGTACGGAGCAGCCGGGGCGGGAACGGACAATGGCGTCCGCTCCCGCCCCGGCGACGTTTGCCCGGTCCGACCTCGCGGTGCGTGCTCCGGCGCCCTCGGCCCACCGCTGTCGGCGCGACCCTCGCCCGGTACGCGCTGGTTGCGCCATCCGGGTGAGTCGGTACGGCAAGCTAGACGTCATGACCAGCCGCAATCGCCTGATCAGCCTCGCCGTCCTGATCGTCGCGGGCCTTATCGCCGCAGTGACCGCCCTGCTGAACGGCGGGGGCGACACCGGCAGCCCGAGCGCAGACAAGTCCCCTTCCGCGCCCGCCGCCACGGCTGCCCGGAACGGCACCACGAGCGCCCCCAAGCCGTCCGCCCCGGCAAAGTCGCCCGCCGACCAGCCCACCTGGGTGCCCACCAACACCGCGCTGGCCGACGTCTGCCGCAGCAAACTGCCCTCGCAGGCCCTCGACACCCTCGGGCTGATCGCCAAGGGCGGCCCCTACCCGTACCGCTCGGACGGCATCGTCTTCGAGAACCGGGAGAGCCGCCTGCCGCGCCAGAACAACGGCTACTACCACGAGTTCACCGTGGTCACCCCGGGCTCGGACGACCGCGGAACCCGGCGGGTGGTGACCGGAAACGCCGGTGAGCAGTACTGGACCGCCGACCACTACGCCTCCTTCCAGGAGATCGACTCGCGCTGCTGACAACACTGCCGGCGACACGCCGGTAAATTACTTTCCATCGTGGAAAGTGTGTGCCAGAGTAGCAGCACTTGATTCGGCAGAAGGCTGGATCGATGTCGCGCTGCCCGGGGGTTCGATGGCCGAGGAGAAGCAGTTCACGTACGGAGAGGTCGAAGGGTTGCCGCCCGGAGACACTCTGACCCCTGCCGAGGCGCTCGCCCTCGCCGGGCGGGCCGAGGCCGCCGCACGGCGGCCACAGCCGCTTCCCTGGTGGTACGGGCCAGGTGTGGGCCTCTCGTTCGCTGCCTACGGGGCGGCGATCGGGAAGTCCTTCGGGCAACAGTCGCAGTGGCTGATACTGCTGTGCCCGCTCGGGCTGGTGCTGGTGCAGGCCGCGATAGTGCGGGCAGCCGTCCGCGCCCGCGGCGTTGCCGGGCTCGTCGAACGCGGGCTCCCGCCGCAAGCCCTGCGGGCGTTCGGCGCCGTCGTCTTGGCGGCGGTGCTGTCCGGCCTCGTCGCCTGGCTGGCCATCGGAGATCCGGGCTGGGCCAGTGCGGCCGCCGGTGTCGGCGGCGGACTGGCGATGTGGGCCGGCATCGCCCTGATCAACCGTCACGTCAAGGAGCAGAGCATGAGCAGCGCGCAGTGAACGGGCTTGACCCAGCCCTCCATCAACCGACCAGGCTCACCGTCCTGGCCTTCCTCAGTGGATGCCAGGAGGCGGAGTTCTCCGTGGTCCGCGACTACTGCCAGGTCTCGGACTCGGTGCTCAGCAAAACCGCGGCGAGCCTGGAATCGACCGGCTACCTGCGGGCCCGCAAGGGCTACGTGGGCAAGCGGCCGCGCACCTGGCTCTCCGCGACCCGGCAGGGCCGGGCCGCGCTGGCCGCCCACCTTGCCGCACTCCAGCAGTTGGCCGCCGCCGCCGAGGCGGCCGGCTCGGAGTCCGACACCGGGGGCGGTTCGAGCGAGGGCTGAGTCGGAGGGGCGGGTCGGACCTGGCGCAGTATCAGAAGGATCACACCCTGGAGCAGAGGTGGAGCCAACGCACGTGAGGCCCACGCTCCTTGACAACTCGACAGAGTGTCGCAGCCCCACTACGGCAGAAAGCCGTCCGGGGCGGGCGTTCGGGGGCAGACCCCGCCGTACGCCCCGCCCCGGACGGGCCGGCTCCCGCCGGAACGGGAGCCGGAAGGCCGTCTCAGGCGGCCGGGAGCAGCGAACTGCCGATCACAGGCTCGCCGACCAGGGAGCCGCCGTGTCTAAGGCACTCCTGGTTGAGCGGCGCCGGATCCGGTGCGCTGGGCGAGGTCGCGGCGGCGATCCGCAGCTCGATGATGTCGCGGACGGCCGGCCACTCCTCGTCCAGGATCGAGTAGAACGCGGTCGACCTGACTACGCCGTCCAGGCCGCGCGAGTGCGCCCGGCGGACTCCCTCGGAGGTGGCACCCAGCCGCTCGATGGCAACTCGGGAACGGGCGTTGCGGGCGTCGGCCCGCAGCGAGATCCGCTGCACGCCCCAGACCTCGAAGGCGTGCCGCAACATCAGCAGCTTCGCCTCCGTGTTGATGCCGGTGCCCTGCGCCCGCGGGGACAGCCAGGTGTTCCCGATCTCCGCGGCGTCCGGCACGGCTTCCAGCGGATCGCCGTACGGGATCCCGGGCACGGGCGGCCAGACCAGCGGCCCCTGCCAGTAGTCCAGTTCCAGGAATCGGGTCGAGCCCACGACGCGATTGTCGGCCGTACTCACGGTGGCGTACGGCATTGACCGGCCCGCCGCCTGGTCGGCGAGGGCACGCGCGATGTACTCCCGGGCGGCTTCAAGGCCGTGCGGGACAGGGGTGAAGGCGTAGGTCGTACGGTCCTCGGCGCCGGCCTCGGCAAGGGCCGCGGCGTGGTGCTCGGCGAGGGGCTCCAGCCGCACGGTGCGGCCGTAGAGGGTGACGGGTACGGGCACGGATCCTTCGGTCCTTCGGCTCGTCGGGGTCCCGCGTGCCGGGTTCGCGGCGCGTGGGCAGTGGTCGTTCGCCCCGGCCCCGGACAAGCGGCCGCCCGGGTGCGCTACGCCAGAGGCTCGGGCGTGCGGCGGGTCGGCAGCCCGGAGGCGGGCAGCGCGGTGCCGGTACGGACACGGGTCGACGGACCGATCCGGCGGGATGAGCGACGGGACAGTGTGCGTCCGCGAGATGGCCGAGGGAGAAACGAGATCACGAAGCGAAGCAGGCGGCCAGGTGAAGGCAAGGTGCGCAATGGATGGCTGGCATCACAACGGACCGGGGCGTGGCCCACGACGTGACAGACGGCGTGGCGCGACGACGCGACGATGCGAGGCAGCGAGAGGACGATACCCGCCAGAAGGCGGTGCGTCACTTCGCGGCGCGCCAACGAGGACGCGCGGGTCCTTTCGGCACGCCGAGACGCTCCGTCATATTAGCGCTCGGCCCGCTCGCCACGTCCACCACCAGCGGCTTTGCCGGGAGGTGAGAGGATTCCCGAGACGGAGTGAAGACTCGCGCGCGGACGGGAATTCCGGCGAGCCGTCGCACGCTGGACAGATCAGATCCGAAAACATTCCGAGACGACGAGACGGAACGGGGTTGGGTGGGCTGTGCGTGATCCCAAGGAGCTGTACGAGCTGGAACCGCAGGGCGTGACCGCCCTGGCGGCGGCCCGCGCCGCCGCGGAGGCCGGTGCCGGCCTGGTGCTGCTGTACCACTTCGAGGGCTTCATGGACGCCGGCGAGGCCGGAGGCCAGGTGGTGGCGCACCTGCTGGAGCACGGTTCCCCGCAGGTGGTCGCCAGGTTCGACCACGACCGGCTGGTCGATTACCGGGCCCGCCGTCCCGCGATGACCTTCGACCAGGAGAGCTGGACGGCCTACGACCCGCCGGAAATCCTCCTCCAATTGGTGCGTGACTCCGTCGGCGCGCCGTTCCTGGTGCTCACCGGCCCCGAGCCGGACACCGAGTGGGAGCTGTTCGCCGCCGCCGTACGGGATTTGGTGGAGCGGTTCGAGATCCGTCTGGCCGTCTCCTTCCACGGCATCCCGATGGGTGTGCCGCACACCCGGCCGGTCAGCCTCACCCCGCACGGCAACCGCGTCGACCTGGCGGCGGGGCACCCCAAGTGGTTCGACCAGGCGCAGGTCCCCGGCAGCGCTCAGGCGCTGGTCGAGTACCGGCTCGCCGAGTCCGGCCACGACGTGCTGGGCTTCGCCGCGCACGTCCCCCACTACATCGCCCGCTCCGCGTACCCGGCTGCCGCAGTGGTGATCCTGGAGGCCGTGCAGTCCGCGACCGGCCTGGTCATGCCCGGCAGTGAACTGCGCGCGCGGGTCAACGAGGTCTACGCCGAGATCGAGGACCAACTCTCCCAGGGCGACGGCGAGCTGCGCTCCGCGATCCAGGGCATGGAGAGCCAGTACGACGCGGTCTCCGGCGCCGCCGATCGCGAGAGCCTGCTGGCCGAGACCACCGACCTGCCCTCGGCCGACGAGCTCGGCCGACGCTTCGAGGAGTTCCTCGCCGAGCACGAGCGCGGCGCGGAGTAGGTGCGCCGCCGCCTGCTGGCCGCCACCACGGCGGTGCTGATCAGCACCGCAGCGTGCAGTGCCGCCGAGACTTCCCCGAAGCCCGGCCCCGACCGGGCAGCGTCCCCCAGCCCCTCCGCGACGCCCATCACCGGGCCGTACGTGGCACTCGGGGACAGCTATACCTCCGGCCTGCGGATCCCGCCGCAGAGCGGCTCACCGCTGGGCTGTGGCAGGTCCGGCGTCAACTACCCCTCCCTGGTGGCCCGGCAGCTCGGCCTGCAGGACTTCACCGACGTCAGCTGCAGCGGCGCACGGACCGGAGACCTGACGGCCGCGCAGAAGACCGACAACGGGGTCAACCCGCCCCAGCTGGACGCCATTGGCCAGGCGACCCGCCTGGTCACACTCGGCGTCGGCGGGAACGACGCCGGATTCCTCGACGTCCTGGGCCGCTGCGCGCTGGAGAACGTCCGGCACAGCCTGATCGGCGGTGGCAGCGACGCGCCCTGCCGCAGTTACTACACCACCGGTGGTGGGCGCGGTGAGGTCCAGCGGAAGGTGCAGGACACCGGCGAGCGGCTCACGACCGCCCTCGGCGAGGTCAAGCGGCGGGCGCCGCAGGCCAAGGTCCTGCTGATCGGCTACCCGGCGCTGCTGCCGCAGGACCCGGCCCGGTGCTCCAAGACCCTGGGGGACGGCATCGCGGCAGCCGACATCGGATTCGTCACCGAGCAGGAGCAGCAGCTGAATGCCATGCTCCGCCAACGGGCCGAAGCGGCCGGGGTGACCTTCGTCGACACCTACGCTTCGTCCACCGGCCATGACATGTGCGAGGCGGAAGGCACTCGCTGGATCGAACCCCTCGGTGCGGCGGGTGGCCTGGCCCCGATCCATCCGAACGCCCAGGGCCAGCAGGGCATGGCCGACGCCGTCCTGACGGCTCTGCGGCAGCGGCACTGACCCGGTCGCCCGGCGGTCCGACCGGGCGCGCGTTTCTTGCGCGCGCCCACACTCACCGAGTCATGGGGCGGTCCGCGGGTCCCATAGCAGGTCACGGGCCTGGATGAGGGCAGGATCGCCGATTCCGCAGGTGATTCCCGGAGAACTCGGTACGA
The DNA here is from genome assembly GCF_044593455.1 of Kitasatospora sp. NPDC051984. Classification (NCBI taxonomy): domain Bacteria; kingdom Bacillati; phylum Actinomycetota; class Actinomycetes; order Kitasatosporales; family Streptomycetaceae; genus Kitasatospora; species Kitasatospora sp. NPDC051984. The sequence continues at coordinate 320,315 of NZ_JBIUCB010000004.1, read as the reverse complement.
CGGGGTGCCGGAATGCGTACCCTGCACGCAGAGGGACGGATTCGAAGATCCGCCCCGAGTCCGGCCGGGGAGCTGGCATGGCAGTTGACGTGCGGATGAGGGGACGTGCCGCCCACTCCGCGGTGCTGCGCGAACTGCTCCTGCTCTGGGAGGCGGCCCGCCGGTCCGGAGGCCGGACGATCACTCAGAAAAGCCTGGCCCGACTGGGCGGGATCGGCCCGTCCACTCTCAACGGGTGGCTGTCCGGGCGCTCCGTGCCCCGCGAGATCGACCGGCTGGCCATCGTGGCAGGGGAGCTGGCCCGTGCCGCCGGCCGCCCGGTGCGACGGGCCCGCTACTGGGCCGCCCTGAGGGACGCCGACCGGGCCCACCACGGCACTGGCGCGACGAGGCCGGGCCGATCCGGGCGGAAGTCGGCACCGGACACCCGGTCGGCTGCCGAGACCCCGACCGACGGCGACGCCCAGCCCACCGGACGTCGTCGCACCCGCGACGGAGCCGAACCGGCCGGCCCTCGGCTGGTGCACCGTTACCGATCGGGGCCGCCCGCCGCCAGGGCGCTGGTCGATGCCGCACTGGACACACTGCGCCTCGGCCACCGTTCCACCCTGCCTGCCGCCCTGCTGACGGCCGCCGTCCCGCACTACCTGACGGAGTGCGAGCGGGGCGCCCTCGGAGCAGGTTGGGCCGCGGAAGCATGGGCGTACCTGCGCGTCGATGGCCTGTTGACGGGCGGCGCGCTGGTGACGGCCGGCCGGATATCGGGCGGTCCGGCGTTGACCGGAGGCGGCGACGAAGACGCCGAGGTACGCCTGGCCGAGGCGCTGGTGCGGGAGTTGCGGCCGGAACGGGAGAGCCGCGCCGTGCCGCCCGGCCTCTGGGAGTGCCTGACGCGGCACGCCCACCCCGCCGACCAGCCCGTCCTCGCCCGCGCCGCAGCGCTGCGCGGGCACGCACAGGAAGCACTCGGCCTCTTCGCCTCGGCCGCCGCAGCGGGTCACCACACCGCGTTGCTGGAGGCCGCCGCCCTGCTCGCCGATTCCGGCCGGACGGCGGAGGCCGTCGACCGGTGCGGCGCGGCAGCCGAAGTCGGCGTGCCGGGGGCACTGGTGACAGCAGCCGAACTGCTGGAACGCGACGGGCAGCACGAACGGGCCGTCGGCTGGTACGAACGGGCCGCCCGGGCCGGGGACACCGAAGCACTCTGCCGGAGTGCCGAACTCCTCGGCCGCACCGGCGAGATCGACGCGGCACTGGAGCGGTTCGACACCGCCGCCGGAGCCGGCCATTCGGCCGCCCACTACCGGGCCGGGCGGCTACTCCTCGGGCTCGACCGCACGGACGAGGCCCTGGGCCGGTTCGAGCGGGCAGCGGCCGACGGACATCCCGAGGCACCCGCCGCCTGCGCCAGGATCTGCGCGGCGGCCGGGAGAACGGACCAGGCAATCGTCTGGTGGGAACGCGCGTGGGAACAGGGGGTCACCACGGTGCATGAGGCAGCAGACGTGTGGGAGACGGTGGGCCGGATCAACGAGGCCGCGGCCTGGTACGAACGGGCCGCGGCCACCGGCGACGAGACGGCCTGGTACGAGGCCGCGGCGCTGTTCGCCAGAGACGGCCAGTACGGCAATCTGCCCTGGTACGCGCACATCGGCGACCACCACGCCCTGCGCGAGCGCGGCGAGCAGTGCGAACGGGACGGTGACCTGGCCGGGGCGCTGAGCTGGTACCGCAGGTCGGCCGAGGCCGGTGGCGAGGCGGCGCTGTTCCAGGCGGCCGACATGCTGGAACGGAACGGCGACCGCGACCGGGCGGTGCACTGGTACACGCTCGCCGCCAACCGGGGCGACACCTACGCGATGCGTGAACTCGGCCGACTGCTGGGCGAACTCGGTCGGTCGCGGGAGTCCGCCACCTGGCACCGCGCCGCCGCCAGGGCCGGCGGGTGTCGCGTACTGCCGGAGGCGGTCCGCGTGGTGGAGCAGCTCGACCGGCGGTCGGCCACGGCCTCCGACCGGCCCCGCTCCCGTCCCCATCCGCTCCCCGGACCGGCCGTAGCAGCCGCACCGGCCGCACCCGCCGAAGACGCCGAGGCCACCGCCGCGTTCTTGCTCGATGCGGTGGAACTGCTGAAGGCCGGCGGCCGGTACTTCGAAGCGAACCTGCTGCTGAGCTCGGCGGACCGGCCCGGTCAGGCCAGTCTGCGCGAGGCGTCCCGGATGCTGTCCGGCTCGGTGAGTACGGACGCGGCCATCGGATGGGTGCAGCGGTTCGCCGACTCCGGGGACCGGCAGGCGGTGTCGGAAGCGGCCGAGATGCTGGAGGACCGGGGCCGGATCGACGAGGCGCTCGACTGGTACGCGAAGGCCGCCGAGGTCGGCGAGCGGGGCGCCCTGCTGGCGGCCGCCCGCATGCTGGTCGATCGACGACAGACCGAGCGCGCCCTGGACTGGTACCGGCGGGCCGCGGAGGCGGGTGTGCCGTTGGCGCACGACGAGGCGGTGCTGCTGCGTCAGCAGGCAGACGGGGCCGAAGCGGAAGCCGCCCGGCGCCGCACCGGCCGAAAACTGCAGGCCCTGCCTGGCACGCCTGGAGCGACGGTGGTGCCCGTCCAGCGGGTGCAGGTTCCGGCGGAGACCGGCAGCCCCCGTCCCGAAGCCGTGCCGGTCGGACCTCCTGCACCCGCGCCGGCCACCCGCCGGGCACGTATCCCCCGCCAGTCGGCGGCCTCCGGTCGGGCCAGGAACTGACCGGCCGGAGGCGGCCGGTCAGTCAGGTCGTTGTGGGGCGGCGAGGGAAGTCAGCCTGCGCAGACGAGAGTTGCGGGCTGGCCGGCGGTGTCCAGCGGCCGGCGCTCGGTGGGCAGCTCGCGGACGCGGCGCATCGGGGAGCACCAGAGGATCAGCGCAGCCAGCGGTACTCCGATGGTCATCAGCCACATCGCGGGGCGCACGCCCAGTTCGGTGCCGAGGAAGCCGGCCAGAACGGCGCCGAGCGGGATGGAGCCGAAGTTGAGCACCGCGCCGCTCGCGGAGAGCCGACCGAGCAGTTCCGGCGGGCAGTAGCGCTGCTGGAAGGTCGACTTGATGACGTTACCGGCGACCACGCCGGCGGAGGCGCCGAAGCCGCCGATCAGGTACCAGGCCAGCCCGAGGCCGCGGCCGGTGAGTGGGATGAGGACGGTCAGGGCAGGCAGGAAGAGTTCGAGCATCAGCATGGCGCGGGAGGTGCCGAGCCGGGCGGCGATCCGGCGGGCGAAGGCCGCGCCGACGATGCCGCCGGTGGAGGCCAGGCCGACCAGTAGACCGACGGTGCCCTCCGCGATCCCGACCTCGCGGATCAGGAAGACGACCAGCAGGGACTGGTAGCCGGTCAGCACCAGGTTGGAGGCGGCGCCGAACAGGGTGAAGGTGCGGAACCAGACGTCGGAGCCGAGCAGCCGCAGGCCTTCGCCGATCTCCTTGCGCAGCGCCCGTCGGGGCCGGTCGGCGCGGCCGGTCTCGTGGTGGCCGATCCGGGCGGTGCACCAGAGCGAGAGCAGGAACGTCGCGGTGTTGGCGAGCAGGCCGTTGACCGGTCCGGCGAGCTGGGCGATCAGGCCGCCGCTGCCGAGTCCGACGATGCCTGCGGCGGAGGCGCTGCCGTGCAGTTTGGCGTTGCCTTCGGGCTGGTCCGCGGGGTCGAGCAGCTGCGGCAGGTACGCGGTGTACGCGGTCTGGAAGAACACCCCGGCGGCCCCGGCGAGCAGGGCCACGGCCAGCAGGTGCCACAGGGTGAGGGTCCCGGCGAGGGCGGCCAGTGGGACGGTGGCGTACAGGACCAGCGAGATCGCGGTCGCGGTGAGCATGATCGGTCGGGCGCGCAGCCGGTCCACCCACACCCCGGCGGGCAGGCCGATCAGCAGCCAGGGCAGCCAGCCCGCCGCGCCGAGCAGGCCGACCTGGAAGGTGCTCGCGTGCAGGGTGCTGACCGCGATCAGCGGCAGGGCCAGGCCGGTGACGGCGGAGCCGTACTTGTTGGCGGTCTCGCCGATCCACAGCATCCGGAAGTCCCGGTGGCGCCGCAGCAGCCCGGCGCGGCGGCGGGCGGTCGGGTAGGCGACCACGTAGCCCGGCCGACGGGACCCGGCGGTGACGGGCTCCGCGACGGGCTTCGCGGCGTGTTCCGTCACCGCCTTCGCAGCTGGCCCGACGACTGGCCCGGCGGCCGGCCCGGTGACCGGTTCGGCGGGGTGGGACTCGGTGGAGGCGGTCGAGGTCATGGCCGGTCGGGTTCCTTTCGGGGCAGTACCTGGATCTGGACGATGGCCGGTCGCGCGTCGGGGTCGGGGGCGGCGTCCGGGTCGGGGGTGTGGCGGGCGACGACGGCGGCCAGTTCGTCGCCGAGGGCGCGGAGCTGAGCGGGCGTCAGGACCAAGTTGCTCCAGTCGCTCACGAGGCCCGTGTTGCGCCAGTCGTCCCCCCACTCGGCGGCCAGCGAGTCCGCGACCCGCTGGTACTGACGGCGCAGGTTCTCCGCCTGGTAGACGGCGACAGCCGCCTTGGCGCCGGGGTCCTGCTCGAAGTCGGCGGCGGCCAGTGTGATCGCACCGCGAACGGCGCGCCACCAGCGTTCCCGCTTGGTGCCGCGGCCGGTCTCCTCCTCGATGAATCCGTGCTCGGCGAGGTGCCGCAGGTGCCAGCTGATGGTGCCGGTGGACTCGCCGGTGCGCTCGGCGAGCCGCGCGGAGGTCGAGGGTCCGTGCAGGCGGAGCTCGTCCAGCAGTTGCATCCGCAGCGGATGGGCCAGCCCGCGCAGGCTGTTGGCGTCGAGTCGGCGTCGCGGGGGCTCGCTCTCTGGTGCGGGGGTGACGGGGTGTTCTTCGGGGCGGTGCTCGTTCATGACGGCAACGATAGAGTGCAGAGACTTCTCTGCATAGACCTCTTTGCAGAGAAGTCTCTGCAATTTGCCGCGGCGGCGCCGGGTGTTCGCGCGGCGCAGGTCCGAATGTCCGTCATCCGGCGTACCGTGACTGACATATGAAGACCACCACTCCGTACGACCCGCAGTCCGAAGCCCGCTGGGTGCCCGAGCCGGACAAGCGGCCCGGCCGCACCGCCTTCCAGCGCGACCGCGCCCGGGTGCTGCACTCGGCCGCGCTGCGCCGCCTGGCGGGGACGACCCAGGTGGTCGCGCCGATGCGCAGTGATTTCCCGCGCACCCGGCTCACCCATTCGCTGGAGTGCGCGCAGGTCGGCCGGGAGCTGGGCGCGGCGCTCGGCTGCGATCCGGATCTGGTGGAGACCGCCTGCCTGGCCCACGACATCGGCCACCCGCCGTTCGGCCACACCGGCGAGGAGGCACTCGACCAGGCCGCCGCGGCCTGCGGAGGCTTCGAGGGCAATGCCCAGTCGCTGCGCATCCTGACCAGGCTGGAACCCAAACGCTTCGCCCCGCTCGACGAGCCCGAGGTCCGGCTCTCCCCGTGGCCCGGCCGCAGTGTCGGCCTCAACCTGACCCGGGCCGCGCTGGACGCCGCCACCAAGTACCCGTGGGCACGCGGCGGCCACCCCACCGACCCCGCCTCCACCAAGTACGGCGTGTACGGCGACGACCTTCCGGTCTTCCGCTGGATGCGCACCGGCGCGCCGGACGGCCGCCGGTGCTTCGAGGCCACCGTGATGGACTGGTCCGACGACGTCGCGTACTCCACCCACGATGTGGAGGACGGCTTCCAGGCCGGCCACATCGACCCGGAGGCGCTGCGTGCCCCGCAGGAGCGGGCCGAGCTGTTCAAGATCGCCGAGCGGTTCGCCGCCCAGGCCGGGCCGGAGGAGTTCGCCGCAGCCCTCGACCGCCTGCAGTCCGAGGAATGGTGGCCCACTTCCTACGACGGCACCGCCCGTGCCCGGGCCGGCCTCAAGGACCTCACCAGCCAGCTGATCGGCCGGTTCTGCCTGGCCGCCGAGCAGGCCACCCGGGCCCGCTACGGCCCGGGCCGGCTCACCCGGTACGCCGCCGAGCTGGTCGTCCCGCGCGACGTCCGGCTGGAGTGCGCGGTGCTCAAGGCCGTCGCCGTCCGGTACGTGATGCAGCGCGACGAGCAGGCCCAGCTGCGCTCCCGCCAGCGCGTGGTGATCGCCGAACTCGCCGACGCCCTGCTGCGCACCGCCCCGGACGGGCTGGACCCGGTCTTCGCCGCCCAGTACGCGGAGGCCGAGGACGACCGCGCCGCGCTGCGCACCGTGATCGACCAGATCGCCACCCTGACCGACGCCTCCGCCCTGGCCCTGCACGCCAAGCTGACCGGCTGAGCCCGGAGCCGGTGCGACCGCTTCGTGCGACCGCTGGAACGAACGCCGCTCCCGTAGACTTTCCCAGTGGCCGGGAGGATCAGGGACGAGGATGTGCAGGCGGTGCGTGCCGCCCTGCCGATCGACGCCGTGGTCGGCGACTACGTGCAGTTGGCCAATGGTGGCGGCGCCCAGCTGAAGGGCGTGTGCCCGTTCCACGACGAGAAGTCCGCGTCGTTCTACGTGCACCCGGGCAAGGGCGTCTTCCACTGCTTCGGCTGCGGTGAGTCCGGCGACACGATCACCTTCCTGATGAAGATCGAGCACTGCTCGTTCGCGGAGGCGGTCGAGCGTATGGCCGCCCAGGCGGGCGTCACCCTGCGCTACGAGGAGGGCGGCTACAGCCCCCGGCACCAGCAGGGCGAGCGGACCAGGCTGATCGAGGCGCACAAGGTCGCCGCCGCCTGGTTCCAGGAGCAGCTGGCCACTCCCGAGGCGGAGATCGGCCGTCGTTTCCTCGCCGAGCGCGGCTTCGACGAGGCCGCTGCCAAGCACTTCGGGGTGGGTTACGCCCCGGTCGGCTGGGAGCACCTGGTGCGTTTCCTGCGCGGCCGCGGCTTCACCGACAAGGAGATCTCGGTCGGGGGTCTGGCCTCGCAGGGCCAGCGCGGCGGCCTGATCGACCGCTTCCGGGGCCGCCTGGTCTGGCCGATCCGGGACAGCTCGGGCGACGTGGTCGGTTTCGGTGCGCGACGGCTGCGCGAGGACGACAACGGCCCGAAGTACCTGAACACCCCCGAGACGCCGATCTACAAGAAGTCGAACGTCCTGTACGGCATCGACCTGGCCCGCAAGGAGATCGCCAAGTCCGGCCGGGCAGTGGTGGTCGAGGGCTACACCGACGTGATGGCCTGTCACCTGGCGGGCGTCACCACGGCGGTGGCCACCTGCGGCACCGCGTTCGGCGAAGACCACATCAAGATCATCCGTCGGCTGCTGATGGACACCTCCACCTACCGCGGTGAGACGGTCTTCACCTTCGACGGTGACGCCGCCGGGCAGAAGGCCGCCCTGCGGGCCTTCGAGGACGACCAGAAGTTCGCCGCCCGTACCTCCATCGCCATCACCCCGGGCGGCATGGACCCGTGCGATCTGCGCCTCGCCCAGGGCGACGATGCGGTCCGCACCCTGGTCGAGAACCCGGTCCCGCTGTTCGAGTTCGCGCTCCGCTCGGCGGTCGCCCGGCACCGGGTGGACACCGCGGAGGGCCGCGCCGCCGCGCTCGAAGAGGCCGCCGGCATCATCGTCAAGATCAAGGACCGCTCGATCCAGCACGAGTACGCGGTCCAGCTGGCCGGCATGGTCGGCATCCTGGACGAGCAGTTCGTGGTCCGCCGGATCTCCCAACTCGCGCGCTGGCAGCGGGAGAACCAGCAGAACGGCCAGCGCCGGCCGCTGCACCGACCCGACCCCGCAGGGCAGCAGCCGGCCCGTCCGGAGCGCCCGGCGTTCCGGCTCAACCCGCGCGACCCGGCGCAGTTCGTCGAGCGCGAGCTGCTCAAGCTCGCGCTCCAGCACCCCGATCTGGTCAGCCCGGCCTTCGACCAGTACGGCGAGGACGAGTTCCCCACCCCGCCGTACCAAGCCGTCCGCCGCGCCATCGGCCAGGTCGGCGGCACCGCGTACGGCGCGAACCTGCCGGACTTCACCGCCGCCGTCCGCGAGGCCAGCCCGGACGACCAGGTCCGCGGCCTGGTCACCGAACTGACCGTGGAGCCGATCCGCTCCCGCCGCAAGGCCGACGAGGTGTACGCGGGGGAGTTCCTGGTCAAGCTCCGCCTGCAGGCCGTGGACCGGCGGGTCGACGAGGTGCGCGCCCACCTGCGCCGACTGGGCGACCGGGCCACCGCCGAGGAACTGCACCCGGTGCAGAGCGAGTTGTGGGCCCTGCAGCAGTACGGCCAGCAGCTGCGCTCGCGCGGCGTCGCCGCCCTCTGACCGGCGCCCGCCCGCCCCGCCGCTCCCTTGACCGCCCCCGCCCGCCCGGCGGCACCCGGGCGTGCGCCGGGTGCCGTTTGTCCGGATCGCGGCCTCCCACAGGTGCCCGGGCCCGCCGGGCTGGGTATCCCCTCCGGTGTGGCGCGGCACCCCCAGGCCGCGCGCGGCCCCTGGAGGGATGCCCGTGGAGCTCTCAGTCGCCCGCCCGCACCGGACCGCCCCCGCCCGGGGCGCCGCGATCCCACGCCAGCCCGGCCCGGCCGGCCCGCAACTCCCCACCGGCGAGCCGCAGTCCGGCCCGACGGACCCCGAAGCCGAAGCCGGGACGGTCCCCGGATCCGAGGGGGCCCAGGAGGCCGAGACCGAGCCCACCGCCGAGGACCTCGCCGACGAGCCCCCGGAAGCCGCCCTGGACGAGGGCGCCGGCCCGGCCGCCGACCTGCTGCGGCAGTACCTGCGCGAGATCGGCCGGATCCGGCTGCTGACCGCCGCCGAGGAGGTCGAGCTGGCCTGCCAGATCGAGGCGGGCCTGTTCGCCGAGGAGGCGCTCGACCGCGCCCCGGACGGGGACGAGCGGCTCACCGACGACCTCGACCGGCTGGTCGTGCTCGGCCGGATCGCCAAGCGCCGCCTGATCGAGGCCAACCTGCGGCTGGTGGTCTCGGTCGCCAAACGCTACGTCGGCCGCGGCCTGACCCTGCTCGACCTGGTCCAGGAGGGCAACCTCGGGCTGATCCGGGCGGTCGAGAAGTTCGACTACGCGCGCGGCTACAAGTTCTCCACCTACGCGACCTGGTGGATACGCCAGGCGATGAGCCGCGCCCTGGCCGACCAGGCCCGCACCATCCGGGTGCCGGTGCACGTGGTCGAGCTGATCAACCGGGTGCTGCGGGTGCAGCGCTCCCTGCTGCAGGAGCGCGGTGTGGAACCGACCGCCGCCGAGGTCGGACTGGTGCTCCAACTGCCGCCGGAGCGGGTCCGGGAGATCCTCAAACTGGCCCAGGAACCGGTCTCGCTGCACACCCCGGTCGGCGAGGAGGACGACGTGGCCCTCGGCGACCTGATCGAGGACGCCGACGCCGCCTCCCCGCCGGAGAGCGCCGCGTTCCTGCTGCTGCGCGAGCACCTGGAGGCGGTGCTGGCCATCCTCGGCGAACGCGAACGCCAGGTGGTCCAGCTCCGCTACGGCCTCGACGACGGCCGCCCCCGCACCCTGGAGGAGATCGGCCAGCTGTTCGGCGTGACCAGGGAACGGATCCGGCAGATCGAGGCGAAGACCCTCCGCAAGCTCCGCGAACACGCCTCCGCCGACCAGCTCCGCGGCTACCTGGACTGACCGGACCCCCGGCGGCCCGTCAGTGGTGGAACCCGCTGCGCTGCGGCATGCCCAGCTCGCTGAGCGGCGCGGGCTGGCGCTCAAGCTCGGGCAGCAGCCGCCGCAGGTCGCCGAGCAGCAGGTCCGCCAAGTCCCGGGTGAACCCGTTGCGGCACACCACGCGCAGCACCGCCAGGTCGGTCCGCCCCTCCGGGAAGGTGTACGCGGGTACCTGCCAGCCGCGTTCGCGCAGCCGCCGGGACACGTCGAACACGTCGAAGGAGGCACCCTCGGCCGTGGTGAAGGCGAACACCGGCAGCTGGTCGCCCCGGGTGATCAGCCGGAACGGGCCGAGCTTCTCGATCTGCCCGGCCAGGTACTCGGCGACGTCCCGGCAGGCCTGCTGCACCGCGTGGAACCCGGCCCGCCCGAGCCGCAGGAACGTGTAGTACTGGGCGACCACCTCCGAGCCCGGCCGGGAGAAGTTCAGCGCGAAGGTCGGCATGTCGCCGCCCAGGTAGTTGACCTTGAACACCAGCTCCTCGGGCAACGCCTCCTCGTCCCGCCACAGCGCCCAGCCGACCCCGGGGTACACCAGCCCGTACTTGTGGCCCGAGGTGTTGATCGAGGCCACCCGGGGCAGCCGGAAGTCCCACTTCAGGTCCGGGTCGAGGAACGGCGCGACCATGCCGCCGGACGCGGCGTCCACGTGCACCGGAATGTCGAGCCCGGAGCGTTGCTGGAGGCCGTCCAGTGCGGTGCAGATCTCGGCGATCGGTTCGTACGAGCCGTCGAAGGTGGAGCCGAGGATGCCGACCACGCCGATGGTGTTCTCGTCGCAGTGCGCGACGGCCTGATCGGCGGTCAGGTGGAAGCGGTCGCCCTCCATCGGGACCAGCCGCGCCTCGACCTCCCAGAAGTTGCAGAACTTCTCCCAGCAGACCTGCACGTTGATGCCCATCACCAGGTTGGGCCGCGCCCCGGCCGCGTACCGGTCGGCGTTGCGCCGCATCCAGCGCCGCTTGAGCGCCATCCCGGCGAGCATGCAGGCCTCGCTGGAGCCGGTGGTGGAACAGCCCACCGCCGCCCCGGGATCGGGCGCGTGCCACAGGTCGGCGAGGATCGCCACGCAGCGCCGCTCGAGTTCCGCGGTCTGCGGGTACTCGTCCTTGTCGATCATGTTCTTGTCGCGGCACTCGCTCATCAGCCGGTCCGCGTACTCGTCCATCTGCGTGGTGACGAAGGTCGCCAGGTTGAGCTTGGCGTTGCCGTCCAGCATCAGCTCGTTGTGGATCAGCTCGTACGCGACCGAGGGCGGGATCGCCATCTTGGGCAGCTGGTGCAGCGGCGGGGCCACCTGCATCGCGCCCAGCGGGTCGGTCAGTACGTGCATCGGGCTGAACGGCAGCCGGCGGTTGTCCCCGTGCGCCTGCCCCTTGTGCAACGCCATGACGAACCGTCCCTCCAGTGGTGGAGCCTCCAACGTTGCCACCCCGGACCGCCTGACGCATCTTCAGCGTCGTCTCGCCGGAAAGGTTGCGGACGGCCCGTCAGGAGCTCGCGGCGGTCTCCGGGTGGAACTGCTCGCGCACCGCCGCGTACTGCTGGCGCACCGCGTTGCCGACCGCCAGGTCGTGCTCCTGGTCCGGGTTGAGCAGGGTGATGTCCGGAAGTTCCCAGTGCGGGGGCTCGGCCGTTCCGGCGAGCGCCCAGGCGGCCTGGCGGGCCGCGCCGCGCGCCGCGTGGTCGCCGCGCGGCGGCACCACCACGGGCAGCCCGAACACCAGGGGGGCTATCTGCTGGACGGCGGGCAGCCGGCCCGCCGTCCCCAGCAGGAACACCCGGTTCACCGCGACGCCGTGCCCGCGCAGCACGTCCAGCGCCTCCGCCAGGTTGCACAGCATGCCCTCGACGGCGGCCCGCGCCACGTGCTGCGGCGCCATCGACTCGGCCCGCAGCCCGGTCAGGGTGCCCGCCGCCTGCGGCAGCTTCGGGGTGCGCTCGCCGTCCAGGTAGGGCAGGAAGACCATCCCGTACGCGCCCGGCGAGGACTGCAGGGCCAGCTCCGACAGGCCCTCCAGGTCGGTGCCGAGCATCGCGGCGGTGGAGCGCAGCACCTGGGCGGCGTTCAGCGTCGCCACCATCGGCAGGTGCCGGCCGGTGGCGTCCGCGAACGAGGACACCAGGCCGGACGGGTCGACCACCGCCCGCTCGTGCACCGCGAAGATCGTGCCGTTGCCGCCCAGCGACACCACCGCGTCGCCCGGGACCAGCCCCAGGCCCAGCGAGGCCGCCATGTTCTCGCCGGTGCCGGCCGAGATCAGCAGCCCCTCGGGGGTGTGCCCGGCGGGCTCGGCCGGGCCGAGCACGTCCGGGACCTTCAGTTCGTGGCCGAACGCCAGCTTGATCAGGTCCTGCCGGTACTCGCCGGTGATCGGCGACCAGTAGCCGGTGCCGGAGGCGTCGCCGCGGTCCGTGGTGCGCCGCCGGGCGCCGCCCAACAGTTGGGAGACCAGCCAGTCGTGCGGCAGCAGCACCTCGGCGATCCGCTGCGCCGACACCGGCTCGAACTCGGCCAGCCAGCGCAGCTTGGCGATGGTGTACGTGGGGCCCGGCACCGCGCCGATCGCCTCCACCCAGGGCTGCGCACCGCCGAGCGCGTCCAACAGCGCGGCCGCCGAGCCCGCCGAGCGGGGGTCGTTCCACAGCAGCGCGGGCCGCACCAGGACGCCGCCGGCGTCCAGGCCGATCAGCCCGTGCTGCTGGGCGGACACCCCGATCGCCCGGACGCCCTCCAGTAGGCCCCCGGCGGCGGCGTCGCCGAGCGAGTGCAGCCAGTTCTGCGGGTCGACCTCGGTGGAGCGGGCGTCGTCGCCCTCGGGCAGCGGATGGGGGGCCCGGCCCTGCCGCAGCACGGCGCCGGTGTCGGCGTCGCACGCGACGATCCGGGTGCGAGTGGTGGAGCTGTCGATGCCCGCGACGATGGCCATGCCGAGATCATGCCGCAGTCGGCGGCCGGGGCGGGCCCGACTGCCGCAAGTGTTGCCCAGTCGGTACCGGAACCAGCCCCGCCTCCGACCCTCCGTGCCTGGTCGGAGGCGGTCCGTGCCGACCGGTGACGTTCCGTGCGATCAGGGGCGGACGGTGCCCCAGCCGTCGTCCTCGCCCTGGTGCTTCGCGAAGTACGGGACACGCTCGGTCAGCGAGTTCGGCAGCTTCTCGCCGACCTTGTCGGCCACCGCCCCCGCGGCCTTCCCGGCCACCGCGCCCGCCTGCTGCTTGGCCTTGCCGGCCGCGTCCTGCACCCGCGGGTTCTCCCGCAGCTGTCGGGCCGCACCGGCCAGCTGGTCGTACCGTTCCCGCCCGGCCCGGGTACCGAGGACGTACCCGATCCCGATGCCCACGATCAACGACACCTTCCACATGCCCTGGTTCCACCCTTCGTTGCCGCGCGATTGTCTGCCGCGTCTACCCGTCCGGCCGGGCCGTGAACCGCCCTGCCGGTGGCGGGTCCGGGCCAGCCGGAGCCACCGTGCACCAGCATCCCCGTCCGCACCGTACGGCGCGCGCGGGGCACGCCGGACCGGCCCGCGGCCGAGGTGGGGGAGGCCGCTGCCGAAAGCGATTGGCGGAACACCCCCCTGAGTGCGCTAATGTATGTCCCGCAGCGAGCACCGTGGGCCCGGAGAGATCCGGAGACCGGGGTGGTCGAAGCGAAGCACTATCCTCCATAGCTCAATTGGCAGAGCAGCCGACTGTTAATCGGCAGGTTATTGGTTCGAGTCCAATTGGAGGAGCGCGGTCCCCCATAGCTCAATTGGCAGAGCAGCCGACTGTTAATCGGCAGGTTATTGGTTCGAGTCCAATTGGGGGAGCTTCACCGGTAATTACGGTGATCAGTACAGAGCGAAGGCCCTTCGGTGAAGCCGAGGGGCCTTCGTGTTTTCCGCACGCCCGGTACCGCCGGGGCCCGCACCCCGGAGGCTTACGGCGGGGTGCTCAGCCGCCGGCCTGCCGGTAGAGGTCGGCGAGGCGGTCGCCGAAAGCGACGCTGTAGGAGACCTCCGGGCTGTTCCCGCCCTGCTGGTAACCCCCTATTACGCCGACCACCTGACCCTGCTCGGTCACCCAGGGGCTGCCGCTGGTGCCGTCGGTGAATCCGGCGCAGTCGAAGCGCTGCTGGGTATTGCTGCGCGAGGTGGTGAGGCCCTCGCAGGTGATCGGGGACACGGCGTTGTTGGGATAGCCGGTGACGGTGACGTCCAGCCCGAAGCCGAGTCCGGTGGCGAGCGTGAAGGCGCCCATCGCGTCCTCGATCTGCCGGCCGCGCACCGTGCCGACAGTGAGGAACGCCACGTCGTACCCCTCGTTCTCGTCCGGCCCCCAGCGCGGATCCACCAGCACCGCGTTGACCGGCCAACTCCCGTACGGGGCGCGCTGGTCGCGGTAGCCGGGGGCGAACACCAGACCGTCCAGCGGGACGCCGCGCGGGGCCGCGCAGTGGGCGGCGGTGATCAGCAGATTGTGGCCCCGGCTGTGCACCACGGCGGCCGTGCAGGCCCGCATGCCGTCGGTGTCGTCCACGAACAGCGGCCCGATCCGGTTGCCCAGCGGACCCGCGGGGGCGGGCCGGGCGGTGGGGCCGCTGTTGGTCGGCTCGGCGGAGTCGCAACCGGTCGCGGCCGCCCCCAGCAGGAGCAGCAGCGCGCAGGCCGCGGCGGCCGGGCCGCTGCCGATTCGGGGAGAGGTGCGCGGCACCGTCACTCGCTTCCGCTCGACGGGCCCGCCCGGGGTGCCGGGCGGAGGATGCAGCAAGATCTACCAGGGCCCGCACGGCAGCGGCAAACGCCTCGGCGTGGGGCCCGCCCGACTGGGTGTCAGGAAGCCTGGGACGCTTGCGTGTAGAGCATCCGCACCCGGTCGCCGAAGTAACTGCTGTACGAGATGTCGGCGGTGTCGCCGCCCCGCTGGTAACCGCCGATCACGCCGACCACGGTGCCGGTGTGCGTGCTCGGATCCAGCTCGGTCACCCAGGGGCTGCCGCTGGTTCCGCCGGTGTAGTCCGGGCAGTCGATCCGCAGCTGGGTCGGGCTCTGCCGGACGGTGGTGTTGCTGCAGGTGATCGGCTCGTCGGAACTGCTGGGGTAGCCGGTCACCTTCACCGGCAGGGTGTAGCCGCGGTTGGTGCCGAGCCGGTTGGCGCCCAGCACCTGCTGCACCTGCCGCCCGTTCTGCGGCTGCACGGTGGCGAACGCCACGTCCAGGTCCTGATCGCCGCGGGTGCGCCAGCTCGGGTCGACGGTGACGGTGCCGAGCGGCCAGACACCCGACGGCGCGTCACCGGAGCGGTAGCCCGGTACGAACACCAGGTCCGTGCGGGAGGCGCCGATTCCGGGATCGACCAGGCAGTGCGCCGCCGTCACGATCAGGTTCCGGGCCGGGCTGCCGACCACGCTGGCGGTGCAGAAGTGGTCGCCGTCCGCGGCGTGCGTGAACACCGCGCCCACCCGGCTGTTCAACGGCGTCGGCAGGGCGGTGTGAGTCGTCCCGGCACGCCTGCCGAGCGCCGCCCGCAGCCGGTCCCGGTTCCAGCCGTGCTCGCCGGTCTGCGAGGCGAGGGCGCCCGACGGCAGCGACGCCGGCGGCTGTGTGGTGCTCTCCCCTCCGGTGGGGCCGGACGGGCCGCAGGCCGCCGCCAGGACCGCCGTTGCCAGCAAGGCCCTCGCGCCCGCCGACCGCTTCATCCCGGCCACCCGCTCCCGCTCGCCACTCGCCGCCGATCCGATGATCCGATGATCAAGCGTCACCCGCGGTGCGGCGCGGTGCCACCGTCGCTCCGGAGCGGTTCGCCCGTCGGGGTGTCCGCCGGACGGCGGTGGCCGGGGCCACGAATGGGCGGCGCGGACGGGACGGGAACGGGCGGGCCCGGATGCGCCCCCGGCGCGCACCAGGGGTGACCGACCGGCTATGCTGCCGGGGGCGTCCCTGAGGGGCCGTCCACTGCTGCCAGGGCCGCGTGTCGGCCCCGGCGGGTCGAGTCGGGGGGCGGTAGCTCAGCCGGTTAGAGCAGGGGACTCATAATCCCTTGGTCGTGGGTTCGAGTCCCACCCGCCCTACCTCGGCCGCTGACCGACCGTCAGCCGATGGAGCTCCCTGGCCAGGCGAAATGCCGGACTTGTCGACCCCTGAGCGTAGATTAGCGTCCCCGGCAGCTCCTGTGCGCAGCGCCGCGAGCGCGCGCCGAGGAATTCCGGGGAACTCGGGCAGGATCCGAACCCCGGGCGGCGCTTCCGGGTGGCCCCGGCGACCTGGGCCGCATCGCTGTCCGCCCTTGCCGGGGCCCGTGGTTCCCCCTGGACGTCGAAACGGTCCGGTGGTTGGCCGCGGCCGGGAGATTCACCCCATCGGGAATTGCTGCGCGGTGACCGTTTGGGCACGCATGATTCGGTGCGGGTGCTCCGGGGGCAGGGACCGCGATCGCCGGGCGCGGAGGGCCGGGGAGTCCGGCGGCCGAGCCGGATACGGCGCGAGGCCCGCGGTCCTGGGATCCGCGGGCCTCGGGTGTCACCGGGCGGGTCAGTACTGCGTGGTGACGGTGACTCCGGAGAAGGAGTTCTGGGCGTAGAGGCTGAAGTACACCCAGCCTGCGGGCGGGTTCGTGATGGTCAGGGTCTCACCGTTGCCGCTGTTGGTGGACTTGGCGGCGTAGGAGCTGGTGGTGGCCCAGCCGGCGGGGTTCCAGTAGAGGTCCGCGTTGCCGGTGCCGCCGGTGGTGGTGATGGTGAGCTGCTTCACGCCGGCCGGCAGGTTGAGGAAGCTGTAGCTGTAGTTGCCAGTGGTGGCCGCGACGTTGTCGCGGCGGCAGTTCTGCCCGTACGAGCGGGTGTCCTGGCTGGCGCAGAGCGGGGCGGCGGGCGGCCGGGTGCCGCAGTTGCCGGCGCCGCAGGCGGCCAGGTAGGTGGCGAAGTCGGCGTCGTACGAGGTGCCGATGCGGGTGATGACGGCGCGGGCGCCGGTGAAGTCGCCGGTACGGGTCTTGGCCAGGTAGGCGGCGACGTCCTGCGGGTGCGACTGCAGCATGTAGCGGACGGCCAGGTAGCCCCAGTTGTAGGTTCGGGTGGAGTCGGTGTTCTGGTAGGTGGTGTCGAACAGCGTGCTCAGCTTGTAGGTGCCCTTGGCGGCCTGCGCGATCGCGTCGTCGTAGCGCACGTCCCGGTAGGTGTAGGACATGTACTCGGCGAAGCCCTCGATCCACCAGATGTTGGGGACGGTCTGTCCGGCGTCGTAGTCGCCGTAGAAGTCGAAGCGGCCGTCGAGGTAGTGCGCGTACTCGTGGTTGAGGTTCCAGATCGAGAACGCCGGGCGCAGCCACTCCGCCTCGTGGGCGATGAAGCGGGCCTGGTTGCCGGGCTCGTTGGGCTTGCCCTCCAGGTACATGCCGCCGTTGTCCACGTCGATGTCGAACATCGACCACGCGTACAGGCGGTAGTCGTAGGAGGAGTCGTAGACCACGACCTCCAACTGGGTGTTGAGGTCACCGGGGACGGGGCCGTTGTCCTTGACCACGCTGTGGAACAGGGCGTCCTCGTTGGCCAGGCTGGAGCAGGTGCTGTCCAGTTCGGCGGCGGTCAGCGCCTGGGCGCGGATGTGCAGGGTCGGGCTGCAGATTCGGTCGACGGTCAGGACCAGCGGGGCGAGCCGGGTCGGCAGGTCGCACAGCCCGTAGTAGGAGCAGTGGCCTTCGTCCTTCTTTTCGGTGAACCAGGCGAGGTTCATCGTGAGCGGGCCGGTGGCGCCGATCAGCGGGAAGGCGTTGACCAGATCCTTGACCAGCGGGCGGGCCTGGGCCTGCAGCACCGGCTGCTCCAGAAAGGAGCCGAGGTCGATGCCCAGGCCGGTGGCCAGGTCGCTGCCGTTGAGCATCGAGCTGTTGCGCTTGACGAAGGCGGAGATCGAGGCGGCTACGGACGGGTCGGCGGCCAGCGCGGCGTTGAAGGAGTCGGTGCCGAGGCCGTTCTCCAGCACCAGCTTGGTGTTGGAGACGGCGGTCCACATGCCGCCGGTCCAGGAGCTGGTGTAGCGGTCCAGCAGGTCCTTGACCACGCCGGTGTAGCGGGCGTTCTCCTGAGCGGAGTCGATCAGGATGACCGCCTCGGAGAGGATCTGGCCGTTGGCCTCGGTGACGTCCTTGGCGTGCGGGGCGGCGTAGAACGCGTCCAGCGCGCCGCGGATCGAGGTCTGCAGCGCGGTGCCGTACGGGCCGACCGCGTCGGCGTGGTTCCACTGGACGTAGTAGCCGGCCCGCAGGAAGGCGATCAGTTGGGCGGCGGACGCCGAGTCGGTGCCGTCGTAGCTCGCCGAGGCGGTGCGCAGGGCGTCGGCGACGGCGACCATCTGCGGCTCGCGGAAGGTGTTCTTCGCGTCGGTGCCGGTGATCGAATAGAGCTTGCCCAGGCAGTCCAGGCCGGCCGACTTGACCGTGTTGACCAGGGTGGTGCCGCCGGTGGAGCCGAACAACGAGGTGTCGCAGCCGGTGGCGTCGGCGGCGAGCGCGCCGAGCTTCTTGACCGACTCGACGGCGGGGGCCTGGGTGGCCGGCCGCGGTGCGGACTTGGTACCGGTCCTGACCTGACCCGGGGTCGGGCGGGCGTCCTTCGGCTCGTCGGCCGACTTCGGGACGGGGTGTGAGGCGGGGGCGGTGGCCGTGTCGGCGGGAGTGGCGCCGGTGGCGGGCTGGGTGGGGGCGGCGAAGGCGCGGCCCTGTGGGGCGAACAGCCCGACGGTGAGGACCAGCGCGAAAGCGAGCGCGAACAGCCGGCCCAACTGGGCGGCAGATATCCGGATATGACGCACGGTGGGGGACTCCGAGCGGTAGTGGCCGAGCCGAGGGGGGCGCCGACCATCTGACGTGTGACATGTAAAATTGCACATAATCCCGGCGGGCGGAAGAGGGAGATCGCCATGGTGATCGAATCTCCACGTTCGCGGCCCTGCCCGGCTTCCTCGGCCGCCTCGCTTGCGTCGACTTCTCAACGCCCGGCCGGTGTCGGCCTCTTGTAGCGGATCGTCAGCATCGTCGACTCTGCGTCGGGTGCCGGAGCCGGCCCCTGCGGATGTCGCGCATCGACTGATCGGATGACGTCGGTATCGGCCGGAAGGCTCGCGGGGACTGGCCGGTTCGACGACGAATCGAGCCCGGGGGCGGGGCAAATATGGAGGTGAGAGGTTCGCTGGAGGCAGCCGGCGGGCCCACCGTTCGGCCCGGCCCGAGCTCGCATGTGCCGAGGACCGCCCGTGCCGTACCTGCCGTCCCTTCAGGAGGAGGACCGTGATGACGACCGCGATCGACCAACGCCTGCTCGGTGCCGCGCACACCGGCGACCTCGCCGCCGCCAGGGCTGCCCTGGCGGCTGGCGCGAACCTGGAGGCGCGCGATCCGCAGGGGCGGACGGCGCTGCTGGCGGCCGCGCTCGCCGACCAGGTGGCCGTCGCCGAGTTCCTGGTCGCGGCGGGAGCGGATCCGGATGCGCAGGACCACCGGGAGGACAGCCCATGGCTGGTCACCGGCGTCACCGGCAGCGTCGCCATGATGCGGGCCATGCTGGTCGCCGGGCCGGATTTCGGGCTGACCAACCGGTTCGGCGGCGTCAGCCTGATACCGGCCGCCGAGCGCGGCCATGTGGCCTACGTGCAGGCGGTGTTGGAGGAGACCGACCTCGACGTCGACCACGTCAACCGACTGGGCTGGACGGCCCTGCTGGAGGCCGTGATCCTCGGCGACGGCGGCCGCGCGCACACCGAGATCGTCCGCCTGCTGCTCGCCGCGGGCGCCGACCCGCAGCTCGCCGACGCCGACGGCGTGACCGCGCTCCAGCACGCCGAACGGCGCGGCTTCGGCGGCATTGCGGCCGTGCTTCGCGAGGCCGTATCCGATCCGAGGAAGGAAGTTGCCGAATGACCATCCGTCGACAGCGCCACGTGCCGCTGCTGATGGCCGTCGTGTCCGCGCCGGCCGCGCTTCGGGCCGGAGCGGAGCCACGAGCGAGGCAGCGCGGTGGGGGCCTGGCAGGGGCGTCCAGCGCGGCGGGGAAGGCATGGTCGGGCGGGGTGCCGTAGCCGATCAGCGGGCCATCGCGCGGCGGCCTGGCGCTGTCGGGGTGCCGGCGTACAGGGGCCGGCGGGGTGCTGCCGGCCCCCGGTTAGGGTGAGTGGATGCTCGTGCCCGCTGACCTGCCCACGCCGTTGACGGTGGTCGACGACCCGGAGCTCGCCGCCGCGGGGGTCGAGCTGCGGCTGAAGCGGGACGACCTGGCGCATCCGACGGTGCCCGGCAACAAGTGGCGCAAGCTCGCGCCGAACCTGGAGCGGGCTGTCGCGGACGGCTGCGGGGCGCTGCTCACCTACGGCGGGGCGTACTCCACGCATGTGCGGGCGGTGGCCGCGGCGGCGCGGGCGCTCGGGCTGGAGAGCGTCGGGGTGATCCGCGGGGCCGAGCTGGCGGGAATGCCGCGGAACTGGTCGCTGGCCCGGGCCGAACGGGACGGCATGGTGCTGGAGTTCGTCGAGCGTTCCGTCTACCGCGAGATCGCCTCCGGGCGGCAGGAGCGGCGGGCGGGGCACTTCGTCCTGCCCGAGGGCGGGTCGAACGCGGCGGCTGTGCGCGGGGCCGCGGTGGTCGCCGCGGAACTGGCCGACCAACTGCCGGACTTGGGCGCGCGGGACGTGGTCTGCTGCGCGGTCGGCACGGGTGGAACGCTGGCCGGGATCGCCGCCGGTCTGCCGCCGGACGCGCAAGCGCTCGGCGTGGCGGTGCTGCGCGGCGAGGGCTACCTGGAGCGCGAGGTTGCGGCGCTGCAACTGGCCGCGTACGGCCGGGAGTTCGACAACTGGCGGCTGGAGCACGGCTGGCACGGCGGCGGGTACGGGCGGGTGCCGCAGGAATTGGAACGCTTCGCCGCCGGGTTCGAGCACCGGCACGGGGTGCCGGTGGAGCGCCGGTACGTGGCGAAGGCGCTGTCCGCGGTCTACGGCCTGGTCCGGGCGGGCGAGTTGGCGGACCGGCGGGTCACCCTCGTGGTGACCGGCCTTCCGGACCCGGACCCGGCCGCGCCCCAGGAGGCGTAGGCGCCGCCGGGCCCGGGGGCCCGGCGGCCGGGGGTCAGCCGAAGCTGAGGTCGGCGCAGAGGTCGCTGTCGGCGGGCCGAGTGTTGTCCGTGATGCCGTTCGGGATGGTGGACGGGATGGTGCCGGCGGAGGCCCCGGCGTCGGGGATGCCGGGGGTGTCGGCGCCGGCCCGGTCCTGGCCGACGGTCAGGGTGAGGCCATCGCTGCCGGAGGCGGCGCGGAGTTCCGCGCCGGGGTAGAGCCGGGCCAGGCGTTCGGCGGCGGGGCGCTGGTCGGGCGCGTACTCGATCAGCGTGGTGTTCCGGGCGGGCGTGTTCTCGGCGATGGTGACGTTGCGGTACCCGTTGCCGCGCAGCGCGGTCGCGGTGCGTCCGGCCAGCCCGGGCGACTTGGCGGCGTTGTGGACCGTGATCGGCACGTCCAGGTTCGTGCTGTCGGGGCTGCCGGTGGCGGACGGGCTGGCCGAGGTCGAGGGGTCGGCCGACGCGGAGGCGCCGGCGGACGGGCTCGCGGTGTCGCCGGTGAGGCGGCCGTCCAGGGTGCGGTCCTGGCGGAGCAGGTCCCACAGGATGCCGGCGTCCGGCTGCACGATGGCGACCCGGGCGCCCTGGAAGCGCCAGGGCAGGGTGACGAACTGGATGTCGGCGAGCTTGATGTTCTGCAGCGACTGGGCGAACTCGGCGAGCTTGTAGGGCGATCCGAGGTCGGGGTCGACGGTGAGCGACTTGGTGGCGGCGTCGGCCAGCGGCAGCAGGGTGGTCAGGTCGAAGCCCTCGCCCTGCACCTTCTTGATCAGCGAGGACATGAACGCCTGCTGACGGCGCATCCGGCCGATGTCGGAGCTGTCGCCGAGGCCGTGCCGGGCGCGGACGTAGTCGACGGCCTGCTGCCCGGCGACGGTCTGCCGGCCCTTGGCCAGCTGGATGCCGTAGGAGTTGACGTCGTTGGGCACGCACACGTCCACGCCGCCGACGGCCTCGGTGATGGAGGCGAAGCCCTTGAAGTCGACGACCAGGGTGTGGTCCACCCGCAGGCCGGTCAGCTCCTCCACGGTGTTCTGCGTGCAGGCGGGGTTGCCGTCCTTGAACTCGCCGATGGTGAAAGCCAAGTTGAACATCTGGTTGGCCCGGGCGGTGGTCCACCGGCCGTCCGCGAGCCGGCACGGCGGGATGGTGACCAGGGTGTCCCGGGGGATCGACACGCCGACGGCGTGTTTGTGATCGGCGTAGACGTGCAGCAGGATCGCGGTGTCGGAGTGCCCGACTCCCACGTCACCGCCGCCGAGGTCGCCGTTGCCGTCGCTCCGGGTGTCGGAGCCGAGCAGCAGGATGTTGACGGGGTGTCCACCGGTGGGCGCGGGAGGCCCGGCCGGCGGGCGGGTGGAGGCGATGCCTTCCGGGGCGAAGGTCGTGATGTTGTGGTCGAGCCGCTGGTAGTACCAGGCGCCGAGTCCCGCGGCGACGACCACCATGACGGCGGCGGTCGCCCCGAGACCCTGGGCTATTCGGCGGCCTCTGCGGCGTCGTGGCGAGGCCGCGGCAGTGCTCTGGGTGGCGTCGGTCATCGATCCGGGATCTCTCTGCGCGCAACGGGAACTGGTGCCCGAGGGCAGGCAGTTGCCGCCTCCGCGACACTGCGGACGGCGGGGCGTTCGTCACCACTTAGACGGTGCGGTGACGGGAATGGTTACACGCGAACCATCATTTCGGAGAGATTTTTCGACCCTCGAACCGGGGTACCCCCGAACCGTCCGACGCGGAGTCCGGGGGGCGGTCCGGCGGAGGGTCAGTCGCGAGCCGAGGAGTCGAGCATCCGCCGCAGCAGGTCCCGCAGTTGGGCCCGTTCGGGGGCGTCCAGCGCGGCCAGCGGCTCGCGGGCGAAGTTCAGCGATTCGCGCAGTTCGGAGGAGGCGGTGAGCCCCGAGTCGGTGGCGACGACCAGCTTGACCCGGCGGTCCTGCGGGTCGGACTCGCGGGTGACGAAGCCGCGGCCCTCCAGCCGGTCGACGATGCCGGTGACGTTGGACGGCTCGCAGGAGAGGGTCTGTGCGATGTGCCGCATCGGCATCGGCCCGCGCCGCAGCAGCGCCAGCACTTTGGCCTGCGCGCCGGTCAGCGAGCGGGCGGCGGCGGCCTCCTCGTACTCGCGGTGGAAGAGTCCGACCAGGCGTGCCATGAGGTCGACGACCTCCACGGTGATCGGGTCGGCGGTCGGAATCGGTGCCTGCTCCATGACCTGCTCCTTCTCCATGGCGCCGAGTCTAGCTGAACAGTTGACAACATGAACCTTTCATCCACAGGATTACTTGAGCCACTGAATGTTTCAGGTTGATGAGGAGCGTGTGATGGCACAGCAGGACCTTCCCGCCACCGGCCGCGAGTGGCACCTGGCCGCCCGCCCGCAGGGCTGGCCGGTTCCCGGCGACTTCGCCCTGGTCGAGGCCCCCGTCCGGCAGCCCGGCCCGGGCGAGATCACCGTGCGCAACGCCTACCTGTCCGTCGACCCGTACATGCGCGGGCGGATGAACGACGTGAAGTCCTACGTCCCGCCGTACGCGCTGGGCGCGCCGATGGACGGCGGTGCGGTGGGCCACGTGGTCGCCAGCAACGCCGAGGGCTTCCAGGTCGGCGACGCCGTGCTGCACGGGCTCGGCTGGCGCGAGTACGCCACCGTGGACGCGGCGCGCACCGTCAAGGTCGACCCCGAACTCGCCCCGCTCTCCGCCTATCTGGGCGTGCTCGGGATGCCCGGCCTCACCGCGTACGCGGGGCTGCTGGAGGTCGCCTCGTTCCGCTCCGGCGACACCGTGTTCGTCTCCGGTGCGGCCGGCGCCGTCGGTTCGCTGGTCGGCCAGATCGCCCGGCTCAAGGGCGCGAAGCGGGTCATCGGCTCGGCCGGTTCCGCCGAGAAGGTCGCCACCCTGGTCGACGACTACGGCTTCGACGCCGCCTTCAACTACAAGGAGGGCCCGGTCGCCGAGCTGCTCGGCCGGGCCGCCCCCGACGGCATCGACGTCTACTTCGACAACGTCGGCGGCGAGCACCTGGAGGCCGCGATCGGCGCCCTGCGGGTGCACGGCCGGGCCACCCTGTGCGGGGCGATCGCCCAGTACAACGACACCTCCGCCCCGGCGGGGCCGCGCAACCTGGCGCTGGCCATCGGAAAGCGCCTTCGCCTGCAGGGCATGCTGGTCAGCGACCACAGTGCGCTGCGCGGCCAGTTCCTCGAGGAGGTCGGCGGCTGGCTGCGGGACGGCTCGCTGCGCTACGACGAGACCGTGGTCGAGGGCGTGGAGAACGCCGTGGAGGCCTTCCTCGGCATGCTGCACGGCGCCAACATCGGAAAGATGGTCGTACAGGTCTGAACGGCACAAGAGCTGATGGTGTGACAGCTTTTGCTGCGTCAACCCGCCCCCACCGGATGCGCGATCCGGTGGGGGCGCGCGTTTAGGTCCGTTCGGGGGAGGTGGGCGCTGTGGGGGTAGACCTCCCGGGGGAACCGACTAGCATGGAGGGAAAGCTTGTCCGTTTTGCTCGATTTGATGACCTAATGTCGAATAAGTTGAGCGTCACGGGGTAGCCACTGGTCCGTACCGACCGGCGACGGCGCGAGGCAGCTGGGGAAGGCGACCCTCGTCCACAGCCAGGAGGTCCCGGTGACGACACGTGGTGTGCTCTACATCCACTCCGCGCCACGCGCGCTGTGCCCGCACGTCGAGTGGGCGGTGGCGGGCGCCCTCGGGGTGCGGGTCAACCTCGACTGGATCCGGCAGCCCGCCGCGCCCGGCCACTGGCGGTCCGAACTCTCCTGGCAGGGAGAGCCCGGCACCGCCTCCAGGCTCGCCTCCGCGCTGCGCGGCTGGCAGATGATGCGCTACGAGGTGACCGGCGAGCCCTGCGCCACGGCCGAGGGCGAGCGGTACTCCTCCACGCCCAGCCTCGGCATCTTCCACGCCGTCACCGGCATTCACGGCGACATCCTGATCCCCGAGGACCGGCTGCGGGCCGTGCTGCTGCGCTCCCGCAGCGAGGGCAGCGACCTGGAGACGGAGATCGGCCGGCTGCTCGGAAAGCCGTGGGACGACGAGCTGGAGCCGTTCCGGTACGCGGGTGAGGGCGCGCCGGTGAGGTGGCTGCACCAGGTGGTGTGACCCGTAGCGGCGCGGAGACGGGACCGGCCCGGCACTCGATCGGAGTGCTGGGCCGGTCGCGCAGTTGTTCGCGCGCGCCTCAGAGGGTGGTGTCTCAGACGGTGGCGTCTCAGACGGTGCGGAAGGCCAGGACCACGTTGTGGCCGCCGAAGCCGAAGGAGTTGTTGAGGGCGGCGATGCGGCCCTCGACCGGGAGCTTGCGGGGCTCGTCGCGGACGATGTCGGCCTCGATGTCGTCGTCCAGGTCGACCACGTTGATGGTCGGCGGGGCGATCCGGTGGTGCAGGGCGAGGACGGTGGCGACCGTCTCGATGCCGCCGGCGCCGCCGAGCAGGTGGCCGGTCATCGACTTGGTGGCGGAGATCGCCACGTGCTCGAGGTGCTCGCCGAGTTCGCGGCTGAGCGCCTTGACCTCCGCGGTGTCACCCTGCGGGGTGGAGGTGGCGTGCGCGTTGACGTGCACGACCTCGGCCTTGTCCAGCTCGTTGCGGTCGAACAGGTCGGCGATGGCGCGGGCCACGCCGGCGCCGGTCGGCTCCGGCTGGGCGATGTGGTGGGCGTCCGAGGACAGGCCCTGGCCGATCGCCTCGCAGTACACGCGGGCACCGCGGGCGGCGGCGTGCTCGGCGGACTCCAGCACCACGACGCCGGCGCCCTCGCCGAGGACGAAGCCGTCACGGGCCTTGTCGTACGGCCGGGAGGCGTGCTCGGGGTCGTCGTTGTTCTTGGACATCGCCATCATGTTGGAGAAGGCGACGATGGGCAGCGGGTGGATCGCCGCCTCGGTGCCGCCGGCCACCACGATGTCGGCGCGGCCACTGCGGATCATCTCGATCGCGTAGCCGATCGCCTCGGCACCGGAGGCGCAGGCGGAGACAGGGGTGTGCACGCCGGCCCGGGCGCCGACCTCCAGGCCGACGTTGGCGGCCGGGGAGTTGGGCATCAGCATCGGGACGGTGTGCGGGGAGACCTTGCGGACGCCCTGCTCCTTGAGCACGTCGTACTGGTCGAGCAGGGTGGTGACGCCACCGATGCCGGAGGCGATGACCGCGCCCAGACGCTCGGGGGTCAGCTCGTTGGAGTCGGCGGTGGCCGGGCCCTCGAAGCCGGCGTCCTTCCAGGCCTCGCGGGCGGCGATCAGCGCGAACTGGGCCGAGCGGTCCAGCTTGCGGGCCACCGGGCGGGGCAGGATTTCGGACGGCTCGACGGCGACCCGGGCGGCGATCCGGACCGGCAGGTCGGCGGCCCACTCCTCGGTGAGCGCGCGGACCCCGGACCGGCCGGCCAGCAGGCCCTCCCAGAATGTGGCGGCGTCGCCGCCCAGCGGCGTGAAGGCGCCGATACCCGTGACGACCACGGTGCGGTTTTCAGCAGTCACTGGTTTCTTCTTCTCTCACGTAGAGCGGGGGGCCGGACGAGCCGGACGGAAAGGGGGACGGTCGGGGCGCGGCTGGCGCGCCCCGACCGGCAGCCTGACGACTGGTCAGACGTTGGCGACGATGAAGTTCACCGCGTCGCCGACGGTCTTCAGGTTCTTGACCTCGTCGTCCGGGATCTTCGCGCCGAAGCGCTCCTCGGCGGCGACGACGACCTCGACCATGGACAGCGAGTCGACGTCCAGGTCGTCGGTGAAGGACTTGTCGAGCTCGACGTCCTCGACCGGAATGCCGGCGATCTCGTTGACGATCTCGGCGAGACCTTCGAGAACCTCGGTCTGGGTAGCCATATCGGCTGCTCCTCTTCGGTGGTGACGGCGGACGGTCCGACGGACCGCCGCGGGTTTCATGTGGTGCGGAGAAAAACGCCTAGGGGAGAGTAACGACTGCTGCGGCGTAGACCAGGCCGGCCCCGAAGCCGATGATCAGCGCCAGGTCGCCGCTCTTGGCCTCGCCGCGCTCCAGCATCCGCTCCATGGCGAGCGGAATGGAGGCGGCGGAGGTGTTGCCGGTCTCGACGATGTCGCGGGCCACCGGGATCTCGGCGGGCAGCTTCAGCGTCTTGATCATGGCGTCGATGATGCGCATGTTGGCCTGGTGCGGGATGAACGCGCCGAGCTGGTCGGCGGTGATCCCGGCGGCGTCCAGCGCCTGCTGCGCGACCTTCGCCATGTCGTACACGGCCCAGCGGAAGACCGTCTGGCCCTCCATCCGGAGCGCGGGCCACTTGATCTCCTCGCCCGCGCCGTTGACGGCGTCGGGCTTGGCGAAGGCGGTGTCCCAGGCCTTGGTCTGCGAAATCACCTCGGACTGCGAGCCGTCCGAACCCCAGACCACCTTGCCGATGCCGGGGGTGTCGGACGGGCCGACGATCGCGGCGCCCGCGCCGTCGCCGAAGATGAACGCGGTCGAGCGGTCCGACTTGTCGGTCAGGTCGGACAGCCGCTCCACGCCGATCACCAGCACGTATTCGGCGCTGCCGCCGCGCACCATGCCGTCGGCCAGGCTCAGGCCGTAGCCGAAGCCCGCGCAGGCGGCGGAGATGTCGAACGCGGGGGCGGTGCCGCAGCCGAGCCGCTGGGCGATCTCGGTGGCGATCGCCGGGGTCTGCTTCAGGTGCGAGACGGTGGCGACGATGACGCCGCCGATCTGCTCCGGAGCGATCCCGGACATCGCGATGGCCCGCTCCGCCGCCTGCACCGACATCTCGGCGACGGTCTCCTCCGGGCCGGCCCAGCGGCGCTCCGCGATACCGGAACGCGAGCGGATCCACTCGTCCGAGGAGTCGATCCAGTTCAGCACCTCGGAGTTCGGGATCACCCGGGTCGGGCGGTAGCCGCCGACCCCGAGGATGCGCGAGAACTGGGCGCCGGTGGCCGGCTTGATGGTGGCAGTCATGCGGACTTCTCCTGCTTGCCGTGCTCGGCCACGAGCTCACGGGCCCGGTCGAGATCGGCGGGGGACTTCAGGGCCAGCGTGGCGACACCCTTGACGTTGCGCTTGACCAGGTTGGTGAGGGTTCCGGCCGGGGACAGCTCGATCACGGCGGTCGCGCCCAACTGCTGCAGGGTCTCCATGCACAGGTCCCAGCGGACCGGGTTGGACACCTGCGAGACCAGACGGGACAGCACCTCGGCACCGTCGCCGACCACCTCGCCGTCCTTGTTGGACACGTACGCCACCGCCGGGTCGGCCGCCGTCAGCGTCGGCGCCAGCTTCTCCAGCCGGGCCACGCCCGGGGCCATGTGCGCGGTGTGGAACGCGCCCGCGACCTTCAGCGCGATCAGCCGCGCGCCGGCCGGCGGGTCCGCCTTCAGCGCGGCCAGCTGCTCCAGCGTGCCGGCCGCGACGATCTGGCCGCCGCCGTTGTTGTTCGCCGCGGTGACCCCGTGTGCGGCGAGCTTCTCGGCGACCGCCTCCGGGTCGCCGCCGAGCACCGCCGCCATGCCGGTCGCGGTGGCCGCGGCGGCCTCCGCCATGCCGAGGCTGCGCTCGCGGACGAAGGCCAGCGCGTCCTGCTCGGACAGCACGCCGGCCAGCGCCGCGGCGGTGATCTCACCGACGCTGTGGCCGGCCAGCGCGCCGACCGACGCGGAAACGCCCTGCGGCAGCAGCGCCTGAGCGGTCACCAGGCCGGCGGCCACCAGCAGCGGCTGGGCGACGGCGGTGTCCTTGATCTCCTCCTCGGAGGCCTCGGTTCCGGCGTGCACCAGGTCGAGGCCGGCCACCTCCGACCACTGGCGCAGCCGGTCGGCGACGCCGTCCAGTTCGAGCCAGGGGTTGAGGAAGCCGGGAGTCTGGGCACCCTGTCCAGGGGCGACGATAACGAGCACGGTTCAACCCTCTCTCGCCGGACGCCGTGGGGCGGGTAGGCGACGATGACGAAGAAAAGCACGTCGGATTGTGGATTCCCTACAGTGCGATCAGCCCTGGTCAGGCCCGGAGCCGAGACGCCCCAGGGCAAGGGCGATGCGCAGGGTGAACGCCGAACGCACGTCCGATGGAGCATAGCCGGTGACATCTGTCACACGACGCAGCCGGTAGCGCACGGTGTTCGGATGGACGAAGAGCATCCGGGCAGCACCTTCCAGCGAGGACGCCTGCTCCAGATAGACACTCAGCGTCTCCAGGAGTGCCGAACCGGCCTCCTCCAATGGTGTGTAGATCTCCTCCACCAGCTGACGGCGCGCCACCTCGTCGCCCGCCAGCGAGCGTTCGGGCAGCAGATCGTCGGCCAGCACCGGGCGTGGCGCGTCCGGCCACGCCGAACACGCCTTCAGGCCCTGCGCGGCGGCATGCGCCGAGCGGGTCGCCGACAGCAGGTCACCGACCGTCGGACCGACCACCACCGGGCCCGGCGCGAACTGACCGATCAGCGCCCGCGCGGCGTGCACCGGCTCCTTGTCGCCGCCGACCACCACCACCAGGCGGCGGCCCAACACCCCCGTCAGCACGTGCAGCTTGGCGTACCGGGCGGCCCGCCGGATGGCCTCCACCACCAGCTCGCTGTCGCCGTCCGGGGCACTGCCCATCACGACCCGCACCTGGCTCGGCTGACCCCAGCCCAGTGCCGCCGCCCGGGACAGCACGCCCTCGTCGGCGTCCCCGGACAGCAGCGAGTTGACGACCAGCGCTTCCAGCCGGGCGTCCCACGCGCCGCGCGCCTCCGCGGCCTGCGCGTACACCTGGGCGGTGGCGAAGGCGATCTCCCGGGCGTAGACCAGCACCGACTCGCGCATGCCCGCCTCGTCGCCGGGCGCGGCCACCTCCTCGATGGCCTCCTCCATCACCTCGATCGTGGTGCGGATCAGCTCCACCGTCTGCCGCAGCGTGATCGCCCGGGTCAACTCCCGCGGGGCGGTGCCGAACACGTCGGTGGAGATCGCCTGCGGCGCCTCCGGGTGCCGGTACCACTCGGTGAACGCCGCGATACCCGCCTGCGCGACCAGGCCGATCCACGAACGGTGCTCCGGTGGCATCCGCCGGTACCAGGCCAGCTGATCGTCCATCCGGGCAATCGCCGCGGACGCCAGCTTGCCCGCCGACTTCTCCAGCCGCTTCAGCGTCGCCGCCCGCAACTCGGCGCGCTCCGACGCGAGTCGGCGCTCCTCGGCGGTCATCCGGCCACGGCCGGGGACCGCCGAGGTACCGTTCGGCCGCGCCGGACGTTTCGCGGACTTCTTCTCCGGGCCCCGGTCGGCGGGCCGCTCCTGGGCGGGCGGCTCGCCGGACGTCCGGTCGGATGCTTTGTCGGGTTTCGCTGAAGCGGATGGCACGGCACTAGCCTGCCTCACGCGGACGGGTGCTCGTGCACACCCCGCGCCGAGAAGACCGGTGGCACCCGTCACACCGGCTACCGTGGTGCCCGTGAGCGTGGATTCCTCGCCCCAGGACGGGCACCCCCTCGAAACCGCCGCACCCGCGTCCGGGGCCGGACGGAAGGAACGCGGCCGCGCCGACCTGCGCCGG
Organism: Kitasatospora sp. NPDC051984; assembly: GCF_044593455.1. Classification (NCBI taxonomy): domain Bacteria; kingdom Bacillati; phylum Actinomycetota; class Actinomycetes; order Kitasatosporales; family Streptomycetaceae; genus Kitasatospora; species Kitasatospora sp. NPDC051984. Next base: position 290,051 of record NZ_JBIUCB010000004.1, on the reverse strand, counting down.
GCCGGCGAGCGCTACCTGTCGGAACCCGCCGAAGGCATCACCACCCTTCACGCGTTCTCCTTCGCCGGGCACTACGACCCGAAGAACACATCTTTCGGGGCGCTGCTCGCCTGCAACGAGGAGACACTCGCCCCCGGCGCCGGCTACGACACGCACCGGCACACCGACACCGAGATCGTCACCTGGGTGATCGACGGCGCGCTCGCCCACCGCGACGACGCGGGCCACGCGAGCGTGGTCCGGCCCGGCATGCTCCAGGTGCAGTCCGCGGGGGCGGGCATCAACCACACCGAGCGGAACCTCGGCGGGGCGGACTCGTCCGTGACGTTTCTTCAGATGTGGCTCCAGCCCGATCAGTTCGGTTCGGAACCGGGGTTCGGGCTGCGGTCGGTTGCGATTGAGGACGGGCTGACGTTGCTCGCTTCCGGGCGGCCCGCGGACGACGCGCTGCGCCTGCGACGGGCCGACGCGGCGCTCTGGCTGGTGCGGGCCGGTGCGTGGGCGGCGTTGCCGGAACTCCCCGCCGCCCCTTTCCGATACGTGCACGTGGTGGCCGGATCGGTCGGCTACCGGACCGTCCCCGGCCCGCAGGGTGGCGGGCGGTCGGCGAGCGCCGGCGACGCGATCCGGATCACGGGGGACGCGTTCGCGGACCCGACGGCGGGGGAGGACGGGGTGGAACTGCTGCTCTGGGAGATGCACAGCCCGTTGCAGTACGGGTGAGACAGCGCGTGGGCGCGAAAACAGGGGCGCGGGGAACTGCGCGACAAGCGCACACCACGTCCGTAAGGTCGCGATCAAGTGCAGGTCATTGTTCTGCGTCGCGATCTTGCAGCTGAGTGCCTCCCGCTTCGCGCAGTTCCCCGCGCCCCTGGACGTTCACTCCTGTTCGGAGAGAATCGCGTCGCTGAGCTGGGGCCAGACCTCTGCTGCCCAGGGGCCGAAGTCGCGGTCGGTGAGGGCGAGGCAGGCGAGGTCGGCGGTGGGGTCGACCCAGAGGAAGGTGCCGGACTGGCCGAAGTGGCCGAAGGTGGCGGGGGAGTTGGTGGTGCCGGTCCAGTGCGGGGTCTTGTGGTCGCGGATTTCGAAGCCGAGGCCCCAGTCGTTGGGGCGGCGGTGGCCGAAGCCGGGCAGGACGCCGCTGGTGCCGGGGAACGCGACCTCGCGGGTGGCGGTGTGCAGGGTGGCGGGGTCGAGCAGCTTGGGGGACTGGAGTTCGGCCGCGAAGCGGGCGAGGTCGGCGGCGGTGGAGAGGCCGCCCGCGCCGGCGGGCGCGCGGTGGGCGGTGTTGATCAGGGTGGCGTGCATGCCGAGCGGCTGGAAGACGGCTTCGGCCGCGTACTGGGCGAACGGGATGCCGGAGGCGTGTTCCAGGGTGGCGGCGAGGACGTCGAAGCCGGCGTTGGAGTAGAGGCGGCGGTTGCCGGGGGCGGCCATCACGCGGTGTTCGTCGAAGGCCAGGCCGGAGGTGTGGGCCAGCAGGTGGCGGACGGTGGAGCCGTCGGGGCCGGCCGGGTCGTCGAGTTCGAAGACGCCTTCCTCGACGGCGATCAGTGCGGCGTACGCGCTGAGCAGCTTGGTGACGGAGGCGAGCGGGAACAGGTGGTCCTGCGGGCCGTGTGCGCCGAGCAGGGCGCCGTCGCTTCCGCGTACGACCGCCGCAGCGGCGTTCGGTACGGGCCAGTCCTCGATCATCCGCAAGCTCTGCATGGGCCGAACTCTAAACGACGGTCCGGGAGATCCGGTGTGCCAGGCTTGCTTGGAGTGCGCTCCAACTGAGTAGCGTCGGAGCCGTCGTCGAGAGCGAGGGTCGGGCAGGATGGCGGAGTTCGTCCAGCAGAGTGCTCAACTGGCGGGTTGCGAGCGGGCGTTCGGTGCGCCGAGTGCGGTGCCGGACCGGACGCCGCGGCATCCGATCAGCGAGGTGTCCGCGATCAGCGGGCTCACTGCGCACACGCTGCGCTGGTACGAGCGGATCGGGCTGCTGGACCCGGTGGACCGTTCGCACGCCGGCCAGCGCAGGTACAGCGACGCGGACCTGGCGCGGCTGGCGTTCCTGACGAAGCTCCGGCTGACCGGGATGCCGGTGGCCGACATGGTCCGGTACGTCGAGCTGGTGCGGGACGGGGACGCCACCCGGGCCGAGCGCCGGCAGCTGCTGGTGGACCACCGGGCGGAGGTCCGGCAGCGGCTCGCGGACCTGCACGCCACGCTCGCCGTGATCGACCGGAAGATCGATCTCTACGGCGAGCCTGCCGCACCGGTCCCGGGCGACGACGCGACTGAGACGACGGCGGACTATCCGATCGAGGACAGGAAGAGCGCATGAGCAGCATCGAGACCACCCGGCTCGGCAGCAACGGCCCCGTCGTGGGTGTGCAGGGCCTGGGCTGCATGGGGATGAGCGAGTTCTACGGGCCGACCGACACCGAGGAGGCGCTGGCCACCCTCGGCCGGGCGCTGGAGCTCGGGGTGACCCTGTTCGACACCGCCGACATCTACGGTTCGGGCGCCAACGAGGAGCTGATCGGCCCGTTCGTCCGGGCGCACCGCGAACAGGTGGTGCTGGCCACCAAGTTCGGGATCGAGCGGCGCGCCGACGACCCCAGCTACCGGGCCGTCAACAACGAGCCGGCGTACATCCGGCAGGCGGTGGACGCCTCGCTGCGGCGGCTCGGGGTGGACGAGATCGACCTGTACTACATGCACCGCCGCAACCCGGAGGTGCCGCTGGCCGAGTCGGTCGGGGCGATGGCGGAGCTGGTCGCGGCCGGCAAGGTGAAGCACCTGGGTCTGTCCGAGGTGACCGGTCCGGAGCTGCGGGAGGCGTACGCGGTGCATCCGATCGCGGCGCTGCAGTCCGAGTGGTCGCTGTTCGCCCGCGGCCCGGAGCGCACCGCGGTGCCCGTGGCGGCCGAGCTGGGCGTCGCGCTGGTGCCGTACTCGCCGCTCGGCCGGGGCTTCCTGACCGGGGCGTTCGCCAACGCCGAGCAGCTGGGCGCGGACGACTTCCGCCGTCACCTGCCGCAGTTCACCGGTGCGAACGCGGCGGACAACGCGGAGCTGGTCGAGCCGATCCGGAAGGTCGCCGCGGAGCGCGGTGTGACGGCCGCCCAGGTCGCGCTGGCCTGGCTGCAGCAGCGGGCCGAGGTGCACGGCCTGACGGTGGTGCCGATCCCGGGCACCCGCAAGCGCAGCCGGCTGGAGGAGAACGCCGCCGCGACCGCGCTGAAGCTGACGGCGGCGGAGCTGGCCGAGCTGGAACCGATCGGCGGCCGGGTGCAGGGCCCCCGCTACGCGGACATGAGCGCCACCTCGGACGCCCGCGAGGTGTGACGTCCGGTCAATTGCCGGAGTTGGTCGGGTGGCTGACGTCGCCGTAGTGGCCGAGGGCGATCGCGGCGAAGTTGTGCCGGCTGGCGGTGCCCTCGGCCAGGTAGCCGTTGTGGCCGCTGGCGCCGACCGAGGAGACGGTCATCGCGCCGAACGCCTGGGTGGTCGGGTCGGCGCCGTGCCCGAGGCCGCCGACCTCCAGGTAGGGGACGTTGCCGATCCAGTCGGCGGGGTTGCGGGCCGCCCACACCTGGACGCCGGTGCCGAGCTCGGCGGCCGAGTCGACGCCCATCCCGGGGCTGCCGAACGCCACCAGGTCGGTGGGCTGCGTGCCGTGCACGGTCGGCGCGGCGGTGCCGCACACCACCGAGCCGTACGAGTGGCACAGCAGCGTCGGCGGCGCCTCCGGGTGGCTGGTCTGCTTCAGTCCGGCGAGCAGCCGTTCCAGGCGGGGCGCGGCGGCCTCGGCGAGCCGGGAGGTGGCCGCGTCCGGGCCGAGGCCCTGCGGGGTCACGTAGCCGGTCCAGGCGATCACCGCGGTGCGGGTGTTCGGGGACTGGGCGTGCTCCTCGGCGAACAGGGCGCGGGCCATGCCGGCGGGGGAGCGCAGCGGCTCGACGGCCTGGTCGAAGTGGGCGAGGTCGGCGTCCGAGCCGGGCACCAGGACGGCGACCCGCCGGGCGGCGGCCAGGTCGCCGTACACCTCGGTGACCAGACCGCGGCCGCGCGGGTCGAAGGCGAGGATCTGCCGGCCGCCGGCCAGCAGCGCCTCGGAGTCGTTGGCGCGGGAGGCGGCCAGCGCGCGGGCGGTCGGGTCCAGGGCGCGGTCCTCGGAACGCTGCCGGGCCCGGTCGCGTTCGGCGGCGATCGCCTCCCGGTTGGCCCGGTACCGGACGGCCGGCGGCGCGCCGTCCAAGTTGCCCACCACCAGCGGGTATTCGAGGATCAGCCGGTCGAGTTCGGCGTTCGTCAGCGAGGCGAAGAAGGCGGCGACGGCGGCCGGGTCGGCGGTGGCCGGGTCCGGCAGGGCGCGGCCGAAGGTGTTGTCGGCGACCCAGGCGGCGCTGCCGGCCGGCGGCGTGGTGATGGCCAGCTGCTCGCTGGACGCGGTGGCCTGGGCGACCGCCGCCCCAGCGTCCACCAGGGCCGCACAGCCCGCGAACACGCCGATCAGGATCCGCTTGACCCGCCTGCGCTGCATGGCGTCCACTCCCTCGGGCCGGTACATCGCAGCGGGCCGGGCCCGATGGTGCTACGACTGCCAACTACTAGTCAGCCAGACTAGAGGGCGGCAGACGCGCCGGGCAGGGAGCAAACAGTGTTCCGTGTCACATTCGCCCGGACGCTACCTGTCGTATCCGTCCCGGACGCGCTTCGGAGCGATCGAACGCCAGGCCTCGGTGAGCAGTTCACGCAGCTCCTCCGGCTCGACCAGGGCCAGTTGCACCCGCACCCAGCCGAACCGGCCGGTGTACGGCGCCATCGAGTACACCTCGGGCGCGGCGGCGATCAGTTCGGCCTGATCGGACACCGTGGCCTTCACCGAGACCGCCCCCGACTCCGGGTGCCCCATCGCGAAGATCTTCCGGCCGACCCGGAACGTCTCCTGCTCCCAGGTGGTTTCCTGGTGCGCCTGCGGCAGCTCCAGTGCCAGCGCGATCAGTTCGTCGAAGGTCGCCATGGCCGCCAGGGTACGGCCAGGCTCCGACAAGCGAAGGGAATTGACGCAACGTCAGACTGCGCCGAGCGCGTACACCGCGAACAGTGCCGCGCCCGCCGCCGCCACCGCCCGCCAGGCGCGGGACGGCCACGGGGCGTCGAAACGCCGCGCCCAGCGGCCGATCAGCGCCAGCACCACCGCGAACAACGGCAGCCAGGCCAGTCGGGCCAGCGCCCACAGGCCGGAATCGGGGGCGGCGGTCAGGCCCGGCAGCGTGCCCAGTCGCGAACCGGCCAGCGCGGTCAGGAACATCGCGGTCTGGTGCCAGCAGAAGATCGTCATCGCGCCCAGGTTGACCACCACCACCGGCAGCCACAGCAGCGGCCGGCGCAGCGCCCGGCCCAGCCGGTCCTTCAGCAGCATCGCCGCACCGCCCTGCACCGAGGCCAGCGCCAGCACCAGCAGGGACGGCGGGTGCGAGTTGGTGCGGGCCGCGCCCGGTACGCCGACCATGCTCGCCGGGTAGTGGAACACCAGCAGCAGCACCGCGAACAGCGCCGCCCCGCCGAAGGCCGTCAGCCGCGCCCCGGCCCGGGAGATCCGGCCGTGCGCCCAGTCCACACCCAGCTGGTAGGCGAACAGCCAGCCCGGCAGCAGGTTCAGCAGGCTCAGCCACCCCGGCATCGACGCGCCCCACGGCCCGTACCGCAGCAGGTCCACCGCCGCGACGGCCGCCAGCAGCGCCGCCGAGGCCCAACCCTTCATCCGCGCACCGAACTTGACGCACAGCGGGGTGAGTGCCGTCAGCACCAGGTACATCGCGATGTACCAGAGCGGCTGCACCATCAGCACCGCCCCCGTGCGCACCGTGTCGGCCGGCACCCCCAGCCCGCGCAGCACCGGGATCAGCGCCGCCCACACCGCGGCCACCCCCAGCACCGGCCGGGCCAGCCGCAGCACCCGGCCGCGCAACCACTCCCCGATACCCACCCCGCGGTCGGCCGCCCGGCGCAGCGACAGCGCCGACGCCCGGCCGCCGACCAGGAAGAACACCCCCAGCATCTGCAGCACCCAGCTCAGCGGCGCCATGAACGACAGCGCCGTCAGCGGACTCGCGTTGTGCAGCACGCCGTCGGAGAGGGTGAACCCGCCGAGCAGCCAGTGCCCGAGCGGCACCGAGAGCAGTGCGACGGCGCGCAGGCCGTCCAGTGCGCGGTCACGGGTGGTGGGGGTCTTGGCATCGACGGTCGCCGCGGCGCGGCGAACGGAAACAGGCAGCATCGGACGTCTCCTCGACAGTCGTCAGGCGGTGGCGGGGGAGCCGGTCGCGGCGAGCGCGGCGAAGGCCGCGAGCGAGGCCGAACCGGGGGCGAAGTAGTCGCTGTGGCCGTGCGAACCCGTCGACGGCAGCAGGCGGGCGTGGAAGCCCGGGGAGGTCGGGTCGGCGCCGTGCCCGAAACCGAGCACCGAGACGTTCGGGATGTTCGAGATCCAGTCCTCCGGATTACGGGCCACCGCCCACACCGGCACCTTCAACTCGTCCGCCCGCTCCAGGCCCAGCCCCGGCGAGGCGAACACCACCAGCCCCGAGACCCGCGCCGGATCCGGCGCGGACTGCCCGCACACCACCGAGCCGTAGCTGTGGCAGAAGAGAGTGACGGGCCCGGTCAGCGGGGCCAGGCCGGCGACCAGACGCTCCAGCCGCGGGGCCCCCGCCCGGGCGAGCTCCTCCCGGGCGGCGTCCAGCCCCACGCCGACGGGCGTGGTGTAGCCGACCCACGCCACCACGGCGACCTGGTCCTTGGCAGCGGCGCGCAGTTCCTTCGCCATGGCGGCGAGGCGGTCGGACGAGGCCAGATCGACGTCCGATCCGGGCACGAGGACGGCGGTGCGGGCGGCGTGGGCCAGATCGCCGAACACCTCGGCGAGTTGGCCGCGGCCGCGAGGATCGAAGACGAGAAGTTGGCGGCCGGTCAGTTCGGCGTAGCGGGCGGCCTTCCGGGCGGCCTGCTCGCGCTCTTCCGGCAGGAGCGAGGCGTCGGTGGCGCGGGCCTGCTCACGGGCGCGTTCCTGGGCGAGGGCCAGGGAGTTCGCCAAGTAGCGGAGGGGGACCGGCGCGCCGTCCAGATTGCCGAGAACCTGCGGGTGCCGGAACGCGAGCTGCCGCTGCTGGTCCGGGGCCAACGCGTCGAAGAACGCCGCCACTTCGGCCGGGGAGGCATTCGTCGGATCGGGCAGCCGCACCCCCAGCGCGGTGTCCGCCACCCACTCCGCGGACCCCGGCGGCGGCCCCGTCAGCGGCGTCTGCGCATCCGCCGAGGTCCACGACCCCACCCCCAGCACCGCCGCCAGCACCAACCCCGCGACGGCCGTCCCTCGACGCAGACGCCCCAGCATCGCTTCCTCCTCCCGTTCGGTGACGAGGAGGAAGGTAGGAACGAGGTGCGTGGCGGGGCGTCACCCTGCGGAGCCAAGGCGGGTGTCATACCGAGGTGGGATGGAGGGCAGGCGGGCGCGAAAACAGGGGCGCGGGGAACTGCGCGACAAGCGCAAGGCTTGTCCGTAAGGTCGCGATCAAGTGCAGGTCATTGTCCTGCGTCGCGATCTTGCGGCTGGGGTCTTCCGCTTCGCGCAGTTCCCCGCGCCCCTGGTTTCGCAGCCGCTCGCGCCCCTGATTGTCCTCACCCGCCGGGCTGGACCAGCCCGCTCTCGTAGGCGAGGACGACGGCCTGCGCGCGGTCGCGCAGGTTGAGCTTGGCGAGGATGCGGCCTATGTGGGTCTTGACGGTCTGTTCGGCGAGGATCAGGTGGGCGGCGATTTCCTGGTTGGAGAGGCCGCGGGCGATGAGTTCGAGGACTTCGGTCTCGCGGGGGGTGAGCCCGTTGAGGCGGAGGCGGGGGTCGCGGCGGGGGGTGGGGCGGTTCTGGGTGAAGTCGGCGATCAGGCGGCGGGTGACGGAGGGGGCGAGGAGGGCGTCGCCGGCGGCGACCACGCGGACGGCGTTGATCAGGTCGGCGGGTGGGGCGTCCTTGAGGAGGAAGCCGGAGGCGCCGGCGCGGAGGGCCTCGTACACGTAGTCGTCGACGTCGAAGGTGGTGAGCATCAGGACGCGGGGGCGGTGGATCACGCCGGGCGGGGGGTCGAGGAGGTGGCGGGCGGCTTCGAGGCCATCCATCTCGGGCATGCGGACGTCCATCAGGACCACGTCGGGGTGGGTGTGCCGGCTGACCTCCAGGGCTTGGAGGCCGTTCGCGGCGTCGCCGACCACCTCGATGTCGCTCTGGGCGCCGAGCAGGGCGGCGAAGCCCGCGCGGACCATCGCCTGGTCGTCGACGATGAGGACGCGGATGGTCATGCGGTGTTCTCCCCTGGGGCGGTGCCGACCGCCGTTGCGGGGCGGTCGATCGGCAGGACGGCGGCGACCCGGTAGCCGCCGTCGGCGGTCGGGCCGGTGTCCAGGGTGCCATCCAGCAGACGTACGCGTTCCCGCATTCCGGTCAGGCCGTGTCCGGTGGAGGCGGAGACTTCGACGGCGGTGGCCTTGCCGGGGGCCGGGTCGTTGTGCACGTCCACGGTGAGGGCGCCGTCGGCCGCCGCGACCCGGACCCGGGCGGTGGCGCCGGGGGCGTGCCGGACGACGTTGGCCAGGGCTTCCTGGACGATCCGGTACGCGGACAGGCCGACCGCCTCGGGGACGGGGCCGAGGGCCCGGACGTCGTCGGCGAGGTCGAGTTCGGCCCGGACGCCGGCCTGGGCCACGGTGGCGAGCAGGCCCGGCAGGTCGTCGAGGCCCGGCTGCGGGGCCTTGTCGGCCGCGGTGTCGGCGGCCCGCAGCACGCCGAGCAGGCGCCGCATCTCGGCGAGCGAGCCGCGGGCGGCGGAGGCGATCTGCCCGAATTCGGCGACGGCGGGCTCGGGCAGGCCCTCGATGCGGTACGGGGCGCTGTCGGCCTGGACGGCGATCACCGACATGTGGTGGGCGACCACGTCGTGCAACTCGCGGGCGATCCGGGCGCGTTCCTCCAGCAAGGTGCGCCGGGCGCGTTCGGTCTCGGAGATCTGCTCCTGGGCGGCGAGCAGCCGCTTCGCCTCGTCGCGGCTGCGCAGGCTCCAGCCGAGCAGCAGGATCACCCCGGAGAGTGCGGTGACCACCACCGAGGTGCCGTCGAAGTGCTCGGCGAAGACGGACCAGCTGAGGCTGTTGCCGACGAACGTGACCGCCCAGACGGCGAGCAGGGTGCGTCCGCTTTCCCGGATCGCCAGGAACACCATCAGGAACAGGTAACTCAGCAGGGTGGGGACCGGCCACGGCCAGGCCTGGGTGGCGGCCTCGCCGTGGGTGACGACCGCGCCGACCAGCACCGACGGTGCCACCAGCTGCCAGGCGGTCAGCGGCCGGACCAGGGCCAGTGCCAGCGCCCCGGCCTGGACCGTGGCCAGTGCGGCGGCGAGGCCCCCGTTCACCCCGTAGAACTGCGTCAGCGCGACGATGCCGGTGGGCAGCAGCGCACCGATCATGGCCAGCACCACCACGAAGGGCAGCGCCCGCATCCATGCTTTGCGGGCGTTGGCCAGCGGCGGCCGGTGGTTCGGGACGGGTTCGACGAGGGCGCTGAGGAAGGTCTTCCAGGTGGTCACCGGGCCGAGGGTATGGCGGGGCGGGGCCGGTGTCCTCATACTCCGGTCGGGCGCGGCCCTGATACCGCAGTACTACCCGGGCCCCGGGTCAGCGCCAGGAGCCGGCCAACGCCGGTCCGAGCTGGCGCATGTGGCGGTCGATCACGGCCAGCATGTCGTCCATGCAGTGGCCGCGCTGGCCGGGTTCGGCGGCGTACGACAGGTGTGAGAGCCGGACCACGGTGCCGAACACGGCGGCGAGCAGCCGGGGGCGCAGGTCGGTCGCCGGGTCGAGGCCCTCGCGTTCGGCGAGGATCCGGGTCACCTCGTCCTCCTGCTGGAGGGTGTGCCGCAGGTGGGCGGCGAGCAGGGTGGGGGTGGATTCGATCAGTTCGAACAGTTCCAGCGCGCCCGCGACGGAGCCGCGCTCGGCGACCCGGCCCTGGTCGAGGGTCTGCCAGGCCTGCCGGATCGCGCCGTGCAGCGCCTCCAGCGGGTTCTCCACGGCGGGCCGCTCGCGCAGCAGGCCGAGGAAGGTCTCCTCGGCGTCAGCCAGTACCGCCAGGGCGACCTCCTCCTTGTTGGCGAAGTACCGGAAGAAGGTGCGCTGGGAGACCTCCACCGAGGCCGCGATCTCGTCGACCGTGGTCCTCGCGTAACCCTGCTGCAGGAACAGCTGGTTGGCGGCATCGACCAGTGCGCCGCGGGTGCGCTGCTTCTTGCGTTCGCGCAGGCCAGCGGGGAGCGGGTCGACGGCGGAGGTGGGGGTGGCCATGGCTCAACGATAGCGCTCTGCCACTTGTCATCAAGTGGCACAAGTCACGACATGTCGATTGTCAGCGACTGACATAATGGCGGAGCCGCTCTCTCGCCACACCACACGAACGGGGAAGTCCCGAGCCATGAGCCAGTCCGTCGTACTCGACAAGGAGGCGGCCCCGGCCGCCGGAGGGAAGCTGCGGGGGCACCCCTGGCTGACCCTCCTCACCGTCGCCGTCGGCGTCATGATGGTGGCCCTCGACGGCACCGTCGTCGCCATCGCCAACCCGGCGATCCAGACCGACCTGAAGGCCAGCCCCGCCGACATCCAGTGGGTCACCTCGGGCTACCTGCTGGCCCTGGCGGTCTTCCTGATCACCGCCGGCAAGATCGGCGACCGGTTCGGCCACAAGTCGACCTTCCTGGTCGGCGCGGTCGGCTTCGCCGCCACCTCCGCCGCGATCGGCTTCGCCGGTTCGATCCAGCAGGTGATCTTCTTCCGGGTGCTGCAGGGCCTGTTCGGCGCGCTGCTCCAGCCCGCCGCGCTCGGCCTGCTGCGCGGGGCGTTCCCCGCCGAGAAGCTCAACATGGCGATCGGCATCTGGGGCGGCGTCATCGGTGCCTCCACCGCGGCCGGTCCGATCGTCGGCGGTCTGCTGGTCGAGCACGTCAACTGGGAGTCGGTGTTCTTCATCAACATCCCGGTCGGCATCGTCGCGCTGGTCCTGGGCCTGCTGATCCTCAAGGACGTCCGCGCCGAGAACGCCGCCAAGTCCTTCGACATCCCCGGCATCGTGCTGCTCTCCGGTGCGATGTTCATGCTGGTCTGGGGCATCATCAAGGCCCCGACCTGGGGCTGGGGCGACCCCGCCACGCTGCTCTTCCTCGGCGGCGCGGTGCTCGCGCTGGTGGTGTTCGCGGTCTGGCAGAACTTCGCCAAGGAGCCGCTGATCCCGCTGTCGCTGTTCCGCTCGGTGCCGCTGTCGGCCGGCACCCTGCTGATGGTGCTGATGGCCTTCGCGTTCTTCGGCGGCATCTTCTTCGTCACCTTCTACCTGCAGAACGTGCACGGCATGGCGCCGGTCGACGCGGGCGTCCACCTGCTGCCGATGACCGGCATGATGATCGTCGGCGCTCCGGTGGCCGGTTTCCTGATCGGCAAGATCGGCCCGCGCATCCCGATCATGGTGGGCATGCTGCTCACCACCGGCGCGATGCTCGGCATGTCCACCCTGGACATCCACTCCGGCAACGGCGTGATGTCGCTCTGGTTCCTGCTGATGGGCCTCGGCCTCAGCCCCGTCATGGTCGGCGCCACCGAGGTCATCGTCGGCAACGCCCCGCTGGAGCTGTCCGGTGTGGCCGGCGGCCTCCAGCAGGCCGCGATGCAGGTCGGCGGCAGCCTCGGCACCGCCGTGCTCGGCGCGGTGATGGCCTCCAAGGTCACCAGCGTGCTCCCCGACAAGTGGACCGCCGCCACCGGCCAGCCGCTGCCCGGCGGTGAGCAGGGCGAGGGTCTCAAGCAGCTCGCCCAGCTGGGCATCGCCCCGCCGGCCCAGCCCGGCGTCCCCGCCGAGGTCACCCAGGGCATCGCCGACGCCGTCCACTCGTCCTTCGTCAGCGGCATGGGCCTGGCCTTCACCGTCGCCGCGATCGTCGCCGCCGTCGCGGCGGCCCTCGGCCTGCTCACCAAGCGCGGCGCGAACGACGCCGGTCCGGCCGTGCACATCTGACGCACCGCCAAGGCCCGTCCGGGGGAAGGAGGTTCTTCCCGCGGACGGGCCGCTCCGTTTTCCGGGGTTTCCCGCGCGGTTTTGCGATCTTTTTGCCCCCCTCCTGACACTCGATTCGATAGTCGATTACTGCACTAAGGTGCGGTCCGTGACTGAGCAGAGAACGCAGGGGCGCCAGGCGGTGCGGCGGCGCCGAAGAACGGAACGAGTGGCGGCGTTCCTCGGGCGCTGGTGGGTGTTCGGCCCGCTGGTGGGGCTGGCCGCCGCCGCGGCGATGGTCGTCCGGATCTTCCACAACGGGCCGATCGGCCTCGCCGACAACGGCGACGGCCCGAGCCGGATGTGCGCCCTGGACGCCAAGGTGCACCTCGACGAGGGCTCCTGGTGGTGGTTCAAGTGGGCCAACTTCCGTTACGACCACGCACTGCCCGGCGAATGCCCCCCCGGCAGCCGCTACCCCGGCAGCGGCCAGTGGATGCCGGAACTGGCCCGGCCGATCAGCCGACTGCTCGGCTACCACGGCTACCTGGACCTGCGGGCACAGGCACTGCTCTGGTGCGCCCTGGTGGGCCTGGCGTTCGCGGTCTTCGCGGTCGCCCTGCGCGGCCGCCTGACGCTGCGCCTGCTGGTCTGCGCGGCGCTGTTCGTGGTGGTCGGCGACTCGGTGGTCGCGGACTACGCCGCCTCGCCGTTCAGCGAGCTGGCCGGGCTGACCGGCCTGCTGTTCGCCACCGCCGGAGCGATGCACCTCGGCGGCTCGCGCCGGGCCCGGGTACTGGGCCTCGCGGTGTTCACCGTCGGCGCGGTGACGGTGTGCGCGTCCAAGATGCAGGCGCTGACGATGGCCGTCCCGTTCCTGATACTGCTGCTGACCTCCCGCGTCCCGATCGGGCGGTGGACCGGCCGCCTCGGCTCCCGGGCCCTGCCGCTGGCCGCGGCGGCGGTCGTCGGCGCGGCCGGGCTGCACACGCTGATGTTCCAGATGGACTCGTTCAAGGAGATCAACCGGACCGAGATGATCTTCGTCGGGATCATGGGCAAGAGCCCCCACCCCGAGAAGGACGCCGTCGCGCTCGGCCTCCCCGCCGACTTCGGCCAGTACGCCGGACTCAACTGGTGGGGCGAGAAGGCCCCGCAGAAGGACCCGCGCTGGCCGGAGGTCAAGGACAGGATCACCTACGGCAACATCGGCGGCTACCTGCTGCGCCACCCCGGCGTCGCACTCCGGATCGCCGACGGCGGACTGGACGACTTCGCCACCTCCCGCCCCGAGAACCTCGGCACCTACCCGGTCGGCGCCGGAAAGCCGGCCGGCGCGCAGGAACACCGCCTCTCCCTCTACACCGGCTTCCTGCGGACCTTCGGCGGCGGCTTCGTCCTCGGCCTCCAGCTCGCCCTCGCCGCGGCCGGCGCGTGGTGGCTGCGCCGCAGCGCGGGCAACCCGCGACGCCGGGCGTTCCTGGCGCTGATGATCTGCCTCGCCGGGGTGACCCTGACGCAGTTCGTCACCGCGATGTACGGCGAGGCGATCGAGAACACCAAGCACCTGATCTACGGCATCTTCGCCACCGGCCTGGCCTTCGTCCTGGCCCCGGCAGCGCTACTCGCCGCCCCGGCGACGAAGCCCGCGGAGCGCGACGCGAGCGAGAGCAGGCCGCTGGCCCACGTCTGACGCGACGTCCACCGCGCGAAGCGGAGGGCCGCAACGCAAAGATCCGCCCGAGAAGGGGAGTTCCCTCCTCGGGCGGATCTCTACGTCAGAGCGATCAGGCGTCGCCGCCCGCGGCACCCGGCTCGGCCGCGGCCACGTCGAGCAGCTGGTAGCGGTCGATCGCGGACTTCAGCGCCGAGCGGTCGATCTTGCCCTGCTTGGCCAGCTCCGTGAGGGTGGCCAGGACGATCGACTGGGCGTCGATGTGGAAGAAGCGCCGGGCCGCGCCGCGGGTGTCGGCGAAGCCGAAGCCGTCGGCGCCCAGGGACTGGTACTGGCCGGGCACCCAGCGGGAGATCTGGTCCGGGACGGCCCGCATCCAGTCGGAGACGGCCACGAACGGGCCCTCGGCCCCGGAGAGCTTCGACGTCACGTACGGGACGCGCTGCGGCTCCTCCGGGTGCAGCAGGTTGAACTCCTCGGCCTCGACGGCGTCGCGGCGGAGCTCGTTCCAGGAGGTGGCCGACCAGACGTCCGCCTTGACGTTCCACTCCTCGGCGAGGATGCGCTGCGCCTCGAGCGCCCACGGCACCGCCACGCCGGAGGCGAGCAGCTGCGCGGGGATCTGGCCGGCGCCGCCCTCGGCGAGCTTGTAGAGGCCCTTGAGGATGCCGTCGACGTCCACGCCCTCCGGCTCGGCCGGCATCTTGATGGGCTCGTTGTAGACGGTCATGTAGTAGAAGACGTCCTCGCCGTGCGGGTGCTCGGCGGAGGAGCCGTACATGCGGCGCAGGCCGTCCTGGACGATGTGGGCGATCTCGTACCCGTAGGCCGGGTCGTAGGCGACCACACCGGGGTTGGTGGAGGCCAGCAGCTGGGAGTGGCCGTCGGCGTGCTGCAGGCCCTCGCCGGTCAGCGTGGTGCGGCCGGCGGTGGCGCCGATCACGAAGCCGCGGGCCAGCTGGTCGGCCATCTGCCAGAACTGGTCGCCGGTGCGCTGGAACCCGAACATCGAGTAGAAGACGTAGACCGGGATCAGCGGCTCGCCGTGCGTCGCGTAGGACGAGCCGGCGGCGATCAGCGAGGCGGTGCAGCCGGCCTCGGAGATGCCGTCGTGCAGCATCTGGCCGGACGGGGACTCCTTGTACGCCAGCAGCAGCTCGCGGTCGACCGACTCGTAGGTCTGGCCGAGCGGGTTGTAGATCTTGGCGGACGGGAAGAGCGAGTCCATGCCGAAGGTGCGGTACTCGTCCGGCGCGATCGGCACGAAGCGGTTGCCGATGCCCTTGTCCCGCATCAGGTCCTTGAGCACCCGGACGAACGCCATGGTGGTGGCGATGGTCTGGTTGCCGGAGCCCTTCTTGACCGCCTTGTACGCGTCGTCGCCCGGGAGTTCGAGCTTGCGCGGGCGGACCTTGCGGGTGGGCACGTAGCCGCCGAGCTCCTTGCGGCGGTCGTGCATGTACTGGATCTCTTCCGAGTTGCGGCCCGGGTGGTAGTAGGGCGGGTAGCCCTCGTCGAGCTGCTTGTCGGTGATCGGCAGGCGCAGCCGGTCGCGGAAGCGCTTCAGGTCCTCGACCGTCAGCTTCTTCATCTGGTGGGTGGCGTTGCGGCCCTCGAAGTTGGGGCCCAGCGTCCAGCCCTTGACGGTCTGCGCCAGGATGACGGTCGGCTGGCCCTTGTGCTCGCGGGCGGCCTTGAACGCGGCGTACACCTTGCGGTGGTCGTGACCGCCGCGGCCCAGGTGCTGGATCTGCTGGTCGGTCATGTTCTCGACCATGGCGCGCAGGCGCAGGTCGCCGCCGAAGAAGTGCTCGCGGATGTACGAGCCGGTCTCGGTGGCGTAGGTCTGGAACTGGCCGTCCGGGGTGGTGTTCAGCTTGTTGACCAGGACGCCGTCGCGGTCCTGGGCCAGCAGCGGGTCCCAGGTGCGGTCCCAGACCAGCTTGATGACGTTCCAGCCGGCGCCGCGGAACTGCGACTCCAGCTCCTGGATGATCTTGCCGTTGCCGCGGACCGGGCCGTCCAGGCGCTGCAGGTTGCAGTTGACCACGAAGGTCAGGTTGTCCAGGCCCTCGCGGGCGGCCAGGGACAGCTGGCCGAGCGACTCGGGCTCGTCCATCTCGCCGTCGCCGAGGAAGGCGTACACCTGCGAGTCGGAGGTGTCCTTGATGCCGCGGTGCTCAAGGTAGCGGTTCATCCGGGCCTGGTAGATCGCGCCGAGCGGGCCGAGGCCCATCGAGACGGTCGGGAACTCCCAGAAGTCCGGCATCAGCCGCGGGTGCGGGTAGCTGGACAGGCCGTACGGCGCCTTGGACTTCTCCTGGCGGAACGCGTCGAGCTGCTGCTCGGTCAGTCGGTCCAGCAGGAAGGCGCGGGCGTAGATGCCCGGCGAGGCGTGGCCCTGGAAGAACACCTGGTCGCCGGACTCGCCGTCGGCGTCCTTGCCGCGGAAGAAGTAGTTGAAGCCCACGTCGTACAGCGACGCGGACGAGGCGAAGGTGGCGATGTGGCCGCCGACGCCGATGCCGGGACGCTGGGCGCGGGAGACCATGACGGCCGCGTTCCACCGCGTCGCGTTGAGGATCTTGCGCTCGATCTCCTCGTTGCCGGGGAAGAACGGCTCGTCCTTGGTGGCGATGGTGTTGACGTAGTCCGTGCTGCGCATCTCGGGCACGGCGACACGCTTTTCACGGGCGCGCTCGATCAGCCGCAGCATCAGGTAGCGGGCACGCTCGCGCCCGCGCTCGTCGATGGCAGCGTCAAGCGACTCCAGCCATTCCGCGGTCTCCTCGGGATCGAAGTCCGGGACCTGGCTCGGGAGGCCGCCAATGATGATCGGGTTGCGATCGGATCCGGAAGCCACGCTGTTCCTTCACTGTCGGTCGAAACTGAGTTGTCGCGCCGCCTCCATCGTGCTACCGCGTTCGGAGATCCGTCATCTCTACCGATCGGTAACCGTTCCGCCGGTTGGGCGGTACGGTCAGGAGGTGGTCCGACCTGGGACCCCGGCCGGACGATGGCGGCCGGCCGGGATGAGGGCCAACAGGAGACTTTACGCCCGCACACACGGCTGGCCCGAATGCCGTTCGTATCTCGGGCAGGCGTACGGTCTGCGTGTGGGTGGGCGACGAAGCGTCCCGGTCCGGTACGGATACGGACATTTCGGCGCAATTGGCCACACGGAGGGCGGCGTGTCGGCCCCCGACGCGTCAACCTTTGGGTGGGATCGGGGGTCGGGTACTTGCGCGAACCGCCGCTCCCGTGTGGACTACGGCCACAGCCTCGGCATGGATGCCGAGCCGAATACTGGAGGTTATTCCCGTGAGCGCGACCGCGGACCCCGCGGACAAGTCCAACCCGGCTCTTCGTCTCGGCTTCGAACAGGGCCAGATCATTCAGGAGATCGGGTACGACGAAGACAGTGACCAGGACCTCCGCGAGGGGATCGAGGACATCACTGGCTCCGAACTCGTCGACGAGGACTACGACGACGTCGCAGACGGCGTCCTGCTGTGGCACCGCGACGAGGACGGGGATCTCACCGACGCCCTGGTCGACGCCCTGGAGTACCTGGCGGAGGGCGGCCTGATCTGGCTGCTGACGCCGAAGACCGGCCGTGACGGGCACGTCGAGGCGCACGAGATCGCCGATGCCGCCAAGACCGCCGGCCTGTCGCAGACCAGCTCGGTGGCGATCGCCAAGGACTGGGCGGGTACCCGCCTGGCCACCCCGAAGGCCTCGAAGACCGGCAAGCGCTGAGCTTCGGACCGCGACCGAAACGCGGGCCCCGGCGGAGGAGACTCCGCCGGGGCCCGCGTTTCGTTGCCACCGCCACCTTGTTCGCTCAGGGCTGAACGACGCCTCGAACGGCCCCACCGCCTCACCCGAACGGCCGAACGGGGATGTGCGAGTGGGAGGATTTCCCTGCCCGCACCACCAAGACCCGGCAGGAAGGTCCCCTCATGGCCATCGAGATCGGCGCCCAGGCCCCCGACTTCGAGCTGAAGAACCAGCACGGCGAGTCGGTGAAGCTGTCCGACTTCCGCGGCGAGCAGAACGTCGTCCTGGTCTTCTACCCGTTCGCCTTCACCGGTGTCTGCACCGGCGAGGTCTGCGAGATCCAGAAGGAGCTGCCGCGCCTGCAGAACGACGAGGTGCAGGTGCTCGCCGTCTCCGTCGACTCGCCGTTCTCGCTGCGGGTCTTCGCCGACCAGCAGGGCCTCGAGTACCCGCTGCTGTCGGACTTCTGGCCGCACGGCGAGGTCTCCCGCGCCTACGGCGTC
The DNA here is from genome assembly GCF_044593455.1 of Kitasatospora sp. NPDC051984. Taxonomy (NCBI): domain Bacteria; kingdom Bacillati; phylum Actinomycetota; class Actinomycetes; order Kitasatosporales; family Streptomycetaceae; genus Kitasatospora; species Kitasatospora sp. NPDC051984. Next base: position 272,011 of record NZ_JBIUCB010000004.1, on the reverse strand, counting down.
TTCAACGAGGAGAAGGGCTGCGCCGTCCGCGGCACCTTCGTCATCGACAAGGAGGGCGTGGTCCGCTGGAGCGTCGTCAACGGCCTCCCGGACGCCCGTGACACCCAGGAGTACCTGGCCGCCCTCGGCGCGCTCTGACACCGCCCTCGGCCGGGCGCCGGGCCGACTTTCGGCGCGGCGCCGGGCCGAGTCGCCACCCCCGGCCGGGAACCCCGCACTACGATCGGGCCGTTGACGGATCGGGAACCCGACTTCTTGGAGGACCACGTGGGTGTCAGCCTGAGCAAGGGCGGCAATGTCTCGCTCACCAAGGAGGCGCCCGGCCTGACCGCCGTGGTTGTCGGCCTCGGGTGGGACGTACGCACCACCACCGGCACGGACTTCGACCTGGATGCCAGCGCGCTGCTCTGCACCGAGCAGGGCCGGGTCCGCTCCGACGCCGACTTCATCTTCTTCAACAACCTGAAGAGCGCCGACGGCTCGGTCGAGCACACCGGCGACAACCTCACCGGCGAGGGCGAGGGCGACGACGAGGCGATCAAGGTCAACCTGGCCGGCGTCCCGGCCGACGTGGCCAAGATCGTCTTCCCGGTGTCGATCTACGACGCGGAGAACCGGCAGCAGAGCTTCGGCCAGGTCCGCAATGCCTTCATCCGGGTGGTGAACCAGGCCGGCGGCGCCGAGATCGCCCGCTACGACCTGTCGGAGGACGCCTCGACCGAGACCGCGATGGTCTTCGGCGAGCTGTACCGCAACGGCGACGAGTGGAAGTTCCGCGCCATCGGCCAGGGCTACGCCTCCGGCCTGCGCGGCATCGCGCAGGACTTCGGCGTCAACGTCTGAGGCTGCGCCGGGCGCAGTGCGGGCCGGGTCCGTTCGCGGGCCCGGCCCGTCGCCGTCGCTGCTCCGCGGGGAGCGCCATCACGCGGTCGCCCTGGACGGCGATCAGCAGGTCGTCGTTGCCGGCCAGGTGCCAGGGCAGGTCGATCGAGGCGCCGGTCCGCGGTCCGCGGTGGGCACCTCGGACGGCAGCTCCAGGTGCCACAGTTCGGTGCCGCTGCCGCGTTGAAGGCCACCACCCGGCTCGGGGCGGCAGGGGTGTCGCTGGTGCCCCGGCAGGTCATGGTCAGGCCGCCGAGTATCGAGTAGACGGCGTGCTTGCCGGCCGCGGGAGCCGAGTACCACATGCGGGTGGAGCGGTCGGAGGTCTTCGCCTACACCTGCTTGCCGTCGGCGATCCGCACGCCCTGCAGGCCGTTCGGCGTCCACCACCGGGGCGGTGAAGGTGCCGCCGGCGGGCCGGGCGGCCGTCACCTCGCGGCGGAAGCGCTCGCGGAACTCGGCGTTGCCGGCGAGTTCGGCGCGCACCACCTTGACCGCGACGGTCCGGCCGCGGGCCGAACGGGCCGGGTGGATCCGTCCCTCCCTCCTTGCCCGCCGCCGGGCAGGAGGGACCCATCGCCGACGCCGAGGCGCGCCAACAGCCGGTAGGGGCCTACGGATTCGGGGTCGGTGCGGTCGAGCGGTTCGAACGGCATCGTTGCGATGCTCCCGCTGTCCGTCCTGGTGAGTCCGTGCCCGCGCGACGGTTCGTCCGGCGGTCCCGGCAGCGTACTGGGCGGGTTCCGGCCGGTCCCGGTCGGAGCGGAACCGGGGCGGGGGCTTGATAGATTCGGCCGCGATCCGCCCCCGGCCGGGGTGCGCGCGGGCGATTTCGGGCCCGCGGGGTGCGGCGGCCGGGCCGGGCGGAGAGAGCGGAGTTCAGGAAGTTCAGTCGGGTGTGCAGCACTGTACGGCCGTCGAGGGGCGTAGATCTCTTGGAGTGCGTCCTTCGGGCGCGCCCCGTCGGACCGGCCCTCCCGGGCGGCTTCGACGGCAGACCGCCGCTGTACACCCCGGGAGCCCCGGAGACGGGAGCTGGGAGGAAAGTCCGATGACCGTCACCCTTGCCAAGGGCGGAAACGTCTCGCTGACCAAGGCCGCGCCGAACCTGACGCAGGTTCGGATCGGCCTCGGCTGGGACGCCCGGTCCACCACCGGCGCGCCGTTCGACCTGGACGCCAGTGCACTGCTGTGCTCCGGCGGCCGGGTCCTCGGCGACGAGTACTTCGTCTTCTACAACAACCTGCGCAGCCCCGAGGGCTCGGTCGAGCACCAGGGCGACAACCTCACCGGCGACGGTGACGGCGACGACGAGGTGGTCGACGTCCACCTCGACCTGGTGCCGGTGCAGATCGACAAGGTCGTCTTCGCGGTGTCCATCTACGACGCCGACGCCCGGCTGCAGAGCTTCGGCCAGGTCTCCAACGCCTACATCCGTGTGGCCAACGTGGGCGACGGCAGCGAGATCGCCCGCTACGACCTCTCCGAGGACGCGTCCGGCGAGACCGCGATGATCTTCGGCGAGCTGTACCGCTACCAGGGCGAGTGGAAGTTCCGTGCCGTCGGCCAGGGCTACGCCTCCGGCCTGCGCGGCATCGCGCTCGATTTTGGCGTCAACGTTCAGTAAGCAGCCCGGAATCGGTCAATTCCGGTAGCCAGAAAGGTAACTGACCCCGTGTTCCTCCGTACGTTCGGATGGTCCTTCGCCATCACGATCGCCGGCCTGATTGCCGCCGGCCTGATCTGGGGGGCCGAAGGATTCGGCGTCGTCCTGATCCTCTCGATCCTCGAGATCTCCCTGTCCTTCGACAACGCCGTCGTCAACGCCACCGTTCTCAAGCGGATGAACGCCTTCTGGCAGAAGATCTTCCTGACGGTCGGTGTGCTGATCGCGGTCTTCGGCATGCGGCTGGTCTTCCCGCTGCTGGTGGTGGCCCTGACCGCGCACCTCAACCCGGCGACCGTGGTGCAGCTGGCGCTCGACTCCAGCAAGACCCACGACGGGCACACCTACGCGCAGTACCTGGAGATGGCCAACCCGGCGATCGCCGCGTTCGGTGGCATCTTCCTGCTGATGATCTTCCTCGACTTCATCCTGGAGGAGAAGGAGTTCAACTGGCTGCGCTGGATCGAGAAGCCGCTGGAGAAGATCGGCAAGCTGGAAGCCCTCTCCTCGGTCATCGCGCTGGTGCTGCTCGCCGTGTCGGCCCGGCTGTTCGCCGGTGACCGCGCCGAAACGGTCCTGCTGGCCGGTGTCTGCGGTCTGGCCACCTACCTCGCCGTCAACGGCCTCTCCGGGGTCTTCGAGGCCGGCCTGGAGGAGCAGGAGGAGGCCGAGCACGAGGCCGAGCGCAAGGGCAAGTCGATCGTCCAGGTCGGCGGCAAGGCCGCGTTCTTCCTCTTCCTCTACCTGGAGGTGCTGGACGCGTCCTTCTCCTTCGACGGCGTGGTCGGCGCGTTCGCCATCTCGCAGGACATCTTCCAGATCACCCTGGGCCTCGGCATCGGCGCGATGTACATCCGTTCGCTGACCGTCTACCTGGTCCGCAAGGGCACCCTGGACGACTACGTGTACCTGGAGCACGGCGCGCACTACGCGATCGGCGCGCTGGCGCTGATCCTGCTCGCCTCGATCAAGTACCACATCCCGGAGCTCGTCACCGGCCTGGTCGGCGTCGCCTTCATCGGCGCGGCACTGGCCAGCTCGATGGTCCGCAACAAGCGGGAACAGGCGCTGGAGGGCGCCTCGCCGGCCGAGAGCTAGCCGGCGCACCGCACGCAGAGAGCCGCCCACCGGGAAACTTCCCGGTGGGCGGCTCTCGTTTGTGGCGGGTCCCGGTCGCGCTGCGGGGTTCAGACCGAGCTGCCGGGCCTCAGCCGAGCTGCTGCTCGATCGCCCGGAGCTTGCGCTCCAGCGAGTCCAGCTTCGGCATCGACAGGGTGTCCTCGTCCATCGTCAGGTCGATGCTCGACGAGTACGAGCTGCTGGACGAGTACGAGCCGCTGCCGGTGGTGGGCGACTCGACGGCGGCGCGGGGGCGACGGCCGGCGTTCAGGGCGGCGGGCTCCAGGGCGGAGGCGCCGACCCGGTCGAGAGCGGATTCCTCGGCGGCTAGGGCAGGCTCCGTAGCGGACGACGGGGAGTCGCCCGCGGCGGCCAGGGCGGGCACCTGCCGGCCGTGCCGGGAGCGGCCCAGCATCCCGTTCTGGCGGGAGATCGCCTTCAGCTCGGCCCGCTCGCGGCGGTCGGCGCTGCGCGCACGGATCTTGGCGTCCATCTTGGCCTGGCGCTCCTCGCGCACCTCCTCGACGGCCTCGTCCAGGCTGCGGACGTTCTCCAGCAGCATCAGCGACCAGGCGGCGTAGGTCTCGCGCGGGGCGCGCAGCCAGCGGACCACGCGGATCTGCGGCAGCGGACGCGGGACCAGGCCCTGCTCGCGCAGCGCCGCCCGGCGGGTCTGCTTCAGCGCCCGGTCGAACAGCACGGCCGCCGAGATCGACATGCCGGCGAAGAACTGCGGCGCACCGTCGTGCGAGCCGCCGCGCGGGGCGTGCACCCAGTTGAACCAGGCCGAGGCGATCGCGAACAGCCACACCAGCATGCGGGAGCCGAGCGCCGCGTCACCGTGGCTGGCCTCGCGCACCGCGAGCACCGAACAGAACATCGCCGCGCCGTCCAGGCCGAACGGAACCAGGTACTCCCAGCCGCCGGACAGGTTCAGGTTCTGCTGGCCGAAACCGACCAGACCGTGGAAGGACAGCGCGGCAGCGACACCGGCACAGCAGAACAGCAGGACGTACGAGGCGCCGCCGTAGATGGCCTCCTTGCGGCGGCGGCGCTCCTCGCTGCGCTCCCAGGAGTCGTCGGACCCCTCGGCCTTGTTGTTCTTGAAGCGCAGGAAGGCCACCAGGATGGCGGTGAACAGCAGGGCTGCGCCGCCGACCACGGCCCAGACCAGCTGTATGGAGGAGAGGTTCATCGCGGGGAGGGCCTCGGCTTTCCGCAGGGCAGGGGAAGTTGGAGGTGACGTGGCGCACGGGACAACGCACGGGACACCTGTGCGGAGAGACGATATCGCGTCCTGGGGGCGGGCATCGTACGGGAGTGACGAACCCTCTGCCAGCGGTCCGTACCAGCGGGTTGACGTTGACTCAGGACCCCGTGGGTGGGTATTGGAGAGCTAGGACAGAACCGGCGCTGGGGGAGGACACGATGGTCTCGGTGTGGGAGTTCCTGAAAGGGGACCGCAACAGCTTCGACACCGGAGGGCAGTTCAAGGTCACACTGACCAAGTCGCAGCCACAACACGCGATCACGGGCTCGGCGGCCACCACCGGTTACCTGTACATCAACCTGCACTGGTCGACCCGCAGCGCTGACCGGCCCACCGCGGGCAACGCGCTGCGCCGGTTCTTCGACCCGCGGATCCTGCGCCCGCTGGCGCCCACCGCCGGCGGGTCCGCCCCGCTGAACGTCGACCTCGACCTGGCCTGCCTGTACGAACTCGCCGACGGCACCCGGGGCGTGGTGCAGCCGCTCGGCCGGCTCTTCGGCGACCTGAACCGGCCGCCGTACATCAAACTCTCCGGTGACGACGTGTCAGGCGCCTCGTCAGGCGAGACCATGCACATCAACCTGGAGAAGAAGGACCAGTTCAAGCGGCTGCTGGTGTTCGTCTACATCTACGACGACACCCCCGCGTTCGACCGCACCCAGGCGGTGGTCACCATCGTTCCGCAGAGCGGCCCGCGGATCGAGATCAAGCTGGACGAGCGGGCCGCGGCGGCCCGCTCGTGCGCGGTGGTGCTGATCGAGAACGACGGCGAGGGCAAGCTGACGATCCGCCGCGAGGTGAAGTACGTGCACGGCTTCCAGTCGGACCTGGACCGGCTGTACGGCTTCGGCATGCAGTGGGAGCGGGGGTACAAGACCCCCGACCGGCCCGGGAGTTGACGCTTCGGCGCCGTGACGTTGCGGTGTTGCGGCGCTTTGGCGCTCTGGTGCTTGGCGCTCTGGTGCTTGGCGTTGCGGTGCTTTGGCGCCTTGGTGCTTGGCGTTGCGGTGCTTTGGCGCCTTGGTGCTTGGCGTCGCGGTGCTTTGGCGCTTTGGTGCGCCGGTGCGGTCAGCGCGGCTGGAACTGCGGGCCCTGCGGCGGCAGTGCGAACGGCGCGCCCGGCTGCGGGGGCGCCGGGGGCTGTTGGGCGGGCTGCTGCGGTACGGGTGCGGGCTGCTGCTGCACCGGCTGCTGGTGGGTGGGCGGCGCGGGCGGCTGCTGCGGGTAGCCGTAGCCGCCCGCCTGCGGTTGCGGGTGGCCGTAGCCGGGGGCGGCCGGGTGGGGGTAGCCGTAGCCGCCTGCCTGCGGCTGGGGCTGAGCCGGCGGGTAGCCGTAGCCCTGCTGCTGCGGCTGCGGGTAGCCGTACCCGGCGGCCTGCGGGACGGGGGGCTGCGCGGCGTGGTGGACGGTCGGCGGCAGCGCCGGCGGCGGCGGGGCGACGATCGGGGCGGGCTGCGCGGCGACCGGTGCCGGGGCGGGGGCCTGGGCCTGGGTGGGCAGGGCCGGGGCGATCGTCCAGTCGTCCTCGTCCACCGGGAGCGGGGCGGGCGCGGACACCGGCGGCTCGGTGGCGGCCGCGGGTGCGGTGGCCGGGTCGGGCAGGCGGGGGTCGGCGGACAGCGGGGTGCCGCCGTCGCCCGTGGAGTCCTCGACGGTGATGCCGAAGTCGGTGGCCAGCGCGATCAGCCCGTTCACGTACCCCTGGCCGACTGCGCGGAACTTCCAGCCGCCGGAGCGGCGGTACAGCTCGGCGGCGACCAGCGCCGTCACCTGCTCGTACTCGTCGACGGCGAACTCGGCCAGCGCGGGCGTCCCTTCGGGCAGGCCGGCGTCGAACAGCAGCACCCGCAGGCCCGGCACGGCGGGGAACGCCCCGCCCTCGGCGGAACCGGCCAGCACCACCCGGTCCACCCCGGCGGGCAGCTTCGCGAGGTCGATCTCCACCGCGTCCCAGATCCAGCCGTCCGCGGCCTGCTTGGGCAGGTGGCGGACCAGACCGGACGGGTGCCGGGGCTGGTTGTAGAACACGAAGTCCAGGTCGTCGCGGACCCTGCCGTCCTCGGCCAGCAGCAGGGCCGAGGCGTCCACGTCCGGGATGCCCGGGGTGTCCGTCCAACGCAGGACGGCACGGACGGCGTTGGCCGTCAGCGGGATGTTGGCGCCCTTCGCCATCACGTGCGTCATAACGCACCATCCTGCCGCCTGCCCGGGGCCCGGGACAACGCGGGCGCGGCATCGGCGAGTCCGGGCGGTGGCGGCCGGCCGGTGGGGCTCGGGGTTCCGAACTGCTTCCCCGGTGTTGCCCGGTCGTACGATGGGCGGCCGGCGGCCCGGTGCTCCCGACCCCACCGCGGCGACCGCCGCCGCGGTGAACTATCCGGCCACGCCAACCGTCCATGAGTCGAGGCGTCAGCCGTACGCGGCCCCGAGCGGGCCCCACAGATCAGAGCGGGAGAGCACTTTGCGCCACTTCGGGCATCTCGCGGACGACGTCCGCAGCCGGCTCTTTCACGAGCAGCCCGTCGCCTTCGACCGGGACAGCGGGGCGGACGTCCTGGCCACCGCGCTCGGCGCCACGCTCTACAGCCCCGCCACCCGTCCCACCCTGGCCCGCGACATCCGGCGGCAGGCCGCCCGCGGCGTGATCTCCATGGTGCTGTGCCTGGAGGACGCGATAGCCGACCACGAGGTGGACGACGCCGAGCACAACCTGGTCGCCCAACTCACCGGGCTTGCCCTTGATGACGCCGCCTCGCAGCTGCCGCTGCTGTTCGTCCGGGTCCGCGCTCCCGAGCAGATCACCGACCTGGCCCGGCGGCTCGGGCCCGCGCTGCGGCTGCTCAGCGGCTTCGTGGTGCCCAAGTTCACCGAGGACAGCGGGCGGCCCTTCCTGGAGGCGCTGGCCCGCGCCGAAGAGACCGGCGGGCAGCGGCTGTTCGTGATGCCGGTGCTGGAGTCGCCCGAACTCGCCCACCTGGAGAGCCGCCACGAGCAGCTGTTCGGCATCGCCCGGCTGCTCGACAAGCACCGCGACCGGGTCCTCGCGGTCCGGCTCGGCGTCACCGACCTGTGCTCCGCGTACGGGCTGCGCCGCTCGCCCGACCTGACCGCCTACGACGTGGCGCTGGTCGCCCAGGTGATCGGCGACGTGGTCAACGTGCTCGGCCGCGCCGACGGCACCGGGTTCACCGTCACCGGTCCGGTCTGGGAGTACTTCCCGCTCCAGGAACGGATGTTCAAGCCGCAGCTGCGCCGCACCCCGTTCGCCGAGGTCACCCCGCCCGCCGACCAGGTCCGGCAGCGGCTGATCGAGCACGACCTGGACGGGCTGATCCGGGAGATCGAACTCGACCGGGCCAACGGCCTGTTGGGCAAGACCTGCATCCACCCCAGCCATGTCGCCGCCGTGCACGCGCTGTCCGTGGTCACCCACGAGGAGCTGTGCGACGCCAGCGACATCCTGCAGCAGCACCGGGGCGGCGGCGGGGTGAGCCGCTCCGCGTACACCAACAAGATGAACGAGGCCAAGCCGCACCGGGCCTGGGCCGAGCGGGTGCTGCTGCGCGCCGGGGTGTTCGGCGTCGCGCGGGCCGACGTGTCGTTCGCCGAACTGCTCTCGGCCTGTGTGTCCTGAGTCCTGGGCGTCCCGGGCCCTGCTTCCTGCGCCCTGCCTCCTTCGTCCTGCCTCCTGCGCCCGTTCCTGGGCCGGTTTCTGATCCGGTGTCAGCCGATCGGACGATGCCGGTGTCCACCGGACGGTCATCCGATTCGCGCCGATCGGTGCGCGGAGGTTGGCCGGTCGGCCGATCCGCGGGCAGTTGCGCTCCCCGTACGCTCGAACCCGGACGTGCAGCCGTGCGTCCTTCCAGGCACCAGCAGCACCACCCGCACCACCCGTCGTCGTGATGAGAGGAGCCCCCGATGACCGTAGACACCACCGCCCCCGGGCCGGTCGGGGCCGACCCCTGGACCGGCCAGTGGGTCACCGACCGGCTGGGCCTGCGCCTGACCGGCGGGCCGGAACTCACCGCGCTGATCGGCCTCGCGCTGCGCCGCAACCCCAAGCGCGCGCACCTGCTGGTCTCCCAGGTGCTGGGCAAGCACGTCCCGCAGCGGCCCGAGGTGGTGCACGGCGCCGGGCTCGAACTCGGCCGCCGGGTGGCCGCGTTGCTCGGGCCCGCGGAGGCGGCGCGGGCCGTCGTGCTCGGCTACGCGGAGACCGCCACCGCCCTCGGCCACAGCGTTGCCGACGGCCTCGACGCGCCCTACCTGCACTCCACCCGCCGCCCGGTGCCCGGCCTCGTCCCGCTCGGCGGCTTCGAGGAGGAGCACTCGCACGCCACCAGCCACCTGCTGCTGCCCGAGGATCCGGGGCTGCTCGCCGGGGACGGGCCGCTGGTGCTGGTCGACGACGAGTTCTCCACCGGCACCACGGTGCTCAACACCATCCGCGCCCTGCACGCCGCCCACCCCCGGGAGCGGTACGTGGTGGTCGCCCTGGTCGACCTGCGCACCCCCGCCGACCGCGCCCGCCTGGAGGTCGCCGCCGCCGAACTCGGCGCCCGGCTCGACCTGGTGGCCACCGCCGGCGGCGGCGTCCAGCTGCCGGAGGGCGTCCTGGACCGCGCCCGGGAACTCATCGACGCCAGCCCCGAGCAGCCACAACCAGCGGAGCCCGCAGGCGAGTTGACGCAGCTCCGGCTGCCCTGGCCGGACGGCCTGCCGGACGGCGGCCGGCACGGCTTCACCCCCGCCCACCGCCGCCGACTGGACGACGCGCTCCCCGCGCTCGGCGCCGCCCTCGCCGCCGCCGTCGGCCCCCGGCCCCGCCGGGTCCTGGTGCTCGGCTGCGAAGAGCTGATGTACGCCCCGCTGCGGCTCGCCGACGCCCTGCAACGCCAACTCCCGGACGCCGAGGTGCGGTTCTCCACCACCACCCGCTCCCCGGTGTTCGCCCACGACCACCCCGGCTACGCGATCCGCACCCGGCTCGCCTTCACCGCCCACGACGACCCGGCCGGCGACGACGCCACCGAGCGCTACGCCTACAACGTCGCCCCGGGCAGCGACCCGGCCCGTCGCTTCGACACCGTCGTCCTGGTCGTCGACGACCCCGCCGACACCCCCGCCCTGCACCACGGCCCCGACGCCCTGCTGCCCCGCCTGCGCACCGCCACCGACCACGTGGTGCTCGCCGTTCTCCCGTCGTACCGCCCAGCGCCACACGCCTGACGCCCCGCCGACCACCCGCTGCCAGAGCATCACCCCTGCGCACCCCACCGAAGGCCCGGCATGACCGCACACACCGCCCCCTCCCCGCCCACCGCCCGCCCACTGCACGGACCGGCCTTCTCCAGCTACCCGGCCACCGACGTCACCTGGCTGCTCAAGGACCTCTCCGACGTCCACCTCGAAGCACCCGTCGAGGAACGCGAGGAGGCCGTGCAGTCCGGCGGCGCCCACTACGCTGAGTCGCTGCCGGTCGAGTACCAGCCCAGCCCCGAGTACCAGCAGCTGTTCCACACCGCGCTGGCCGCCTCCGCGACCCGGCTGGCCACCGCCGTCGGCGCCGTCGCCGAAACCCTGCTGCGCGAACGCGGACCGCACCTGGTGCTCGCCTCGCTGGCCCGGGCCGGCACCCCCGTCGGCATCCTGATCCGCCGCTGGCTCGCCCACGCCCACGGCCTCGACGTGCCGCACTACACCGTCTCCATCGTCCGCGGCCGCGGCATCGACCAGGTCGCGCTGAAGCACCTCGCCGCTCACCACCGCGCCGCCGACGTGGTCTTCGTCGACGGCTGGACGGGCAAGGGCGCCATCACCCGCGAACTCGACCAGGCACTGGCCGGCACCGGCTTCGACCCCGGCCTCGCCGTCCTCGCCGACCCCGGCAGCTGCGTGCGCACCTACGGCACCCGCGACGACTTCCTGATCCCCTCCGCCTGCCTCAACTCCACCGTCTCCGGCCTGGTCTCCCGCACGGTGCTGCGCGCCGACCTGACCGGTCCCGGCGAGTTCCACGGCGCCAAGTACTACCGGCACCTGGCCGAGGCCGACGTCTCCGCCCGGTTCGTCGACACCGTCGCCGCCGAGTTCCCGGCCGTCGCCGCCGCCGTCGCCGCCGAAACCGCCCTGCTCGCCACCGCCGACCGCACCCCCACCTGGGAGGGCTGGGCCGCCGTCGAACGAATAAGCGCCGAGTACGGCATCGACAGCGTCAACCTGGTCAAGCCCGGCGTCGGCGAGACCACCCGGGTGCTGCTGCGCCGCGTCCCCTGGCGGATCCTCGCCCGCCGCGGCACCGGCGCCGACCTCGACCACGTCCGGCTGCTCGCCGCCCAACGCGGCGTCCCCGTCGAGGAGATCGACCACCTGCCGTACAGCTGCGTCGGTCTCATCCACCCGCGCTACACCCGTGGCGCCACCGGCGCGGACGGCACCGCCGTCCACACCTGACCCTGCCCCCGACCGAAGGAGACCCCGCCCGTGCCGCAGTTCCTGGTCGCCAGCGACCTCGACCGCACCCTCGTCTACTCCAACCGCGCGCTCGCTCTGGACGTGCCCGACCGGCTCGCCCCGCGACTGCTCTCGGTGGAGGTGCACGACGGCAAGGCGCTCTCCTTCATGACCGAGACGGCCGCCGAACTGCTCGCCGAACTCGCCGAGCAGACCCCCGTCGTCCCGATCACCACCCGCACCCGTACCCAGTACGAGCGGATCAACCTCCCCGGCCCCACCCCCGGCTGGATCCCCCCGTACGCGGTCTGTGCCAACGGCGGCCACCTACTGGTCGACGGCGTGCCCGACCCCGACTGGCAGCACGAGATCCGCACCCGGCTGGACGCCGCCAGCGCCCCGCTGCCCGAGGTCGTCGAACACCTCGCCATCGCCGCCGACCCCGAGTGGACGCATAAGCGGCGGGTCGCCGACGACCTGTTCGCCTACCTGGTGGTCGAACGCGCCGAACTCCCCGCCGGCTGGATCGACGAACTCACCGCCTGGTGCGCCGACCGCGGCTGGACGGTCTCCCTCCAGGGCCGCAAGGTCTACGCGGTGCCCGCACCGCTCTCCAAGAGCGCCGCACTGGCCGAGGTCCGCCGCCGCACCGGCGCGCGGACCGTCCTCGCCGCCGGAGACTCACTGCTCGACGCGGACCTGCTGCTCACCGCCGACCACGGCTGGCGACCCGGCCACGGCGAACTCGCCGAGACCGGGTGGAGCGCCGAGGGCGTCACCGCGCTCACCGAGATCGGCGTCGCGGCGGGCGAGGAGATCATCCGGCAGATGCTGGCCCGGGTCCGCGCGGGGGAGGTTGCGGTCGTGAGCTGACCCGTGGCCCGTGGCCCGTGGGCCGTGACGCGTGACCCGTGGCCGGTGGGTGCCGGTCAGCCGCAGCAGCCGCCCCCGCAGCAGCCGCCGCCCCCGCCGCTCGGGGCCGGGGCGGCAGCGCCGGACGCGCCGCCGGTCACGGCGACGGTCGACAGCAGCTTCACGGTGTCGGGGTGGCCCTCCGGGCAGACGGCCGGGTCGTTGGCCTGGGCCATCGGGCGGCTGAGTTCGAACGTGGCGCCGCAGGAGCGGCAGCGGAAGTCGTAGCGAGGCATGGTCAGCAGGGTACCGAGGGGTGACCGGGTCGGTGCCCGGTCGGTCCGCTCAGTGGCCGGTCGGGGACGGCGGGGCGCCCAGCCGGTGTCGGCCGTTCAGTGGCCGCGGATCATCGAGACCACCTCGGCCGCCGTCTCCCGCACCGCCGCCAGTTCGGTCAGGAACTGCCAGTAGTCGGGGTGCCGGCCGGCCTGCTCCAGCGAGGCGACCGCACGGTCCAGGCGGCCCACCGCCGCGTCCAGCGGGCCGGCGTGCCGCGGGTCCGGCGCCTGCCGGCCGGCCATCGCCAACCGCTGGGCGTCGCGCAGCGCGAACCTGGCCCGCTCGATCTCGCGCTGCGGATCGTGCTGCACCTCGTTCAGCTGCCGCAGCCGCTCGTTGACGGCCGTCACCGACCCCTCGGCGGTGTCCAGCAGCGCCCGCACGGTGCCGATCGCCGTCGTGGCGTCCGCCCACCGCTGCTCGCCCCGGGCCCGCACCGCGTCCGTCAGCCGCGACCTGGCCGTCCGCACCGCGTCCGCGGTCTGCGCCGACACGTGCTGCAGGTCCTGCCAGCAGGCCGCCGAGAACCGCCGCCGCAACTCGCTCAGCGCGGGCTCCACCGTGCCGGCCCGGTTCTCCAGCGCGTCGATCCTGGTCCGCAGGGTGCCCACCCGGCGGTCGATCTCGCCGGCCCGCTCAGGCAGCTTCGCCGCCTCCGCCCGGACCTCCTCCGCCCGCCGCACCACGTCCTCCGCGCGCTGCAGCGTGGCCGGCACACCGTGCTGCGAGACGCCCTGGTTCAGCCTGGTCAGCTCCGGCGCGAGCTCGGCCAGCCGCGCCGCCAGGTCGTCCGCCCGCAACCCCGCGCCCCGCGCCTGATCCAACGCGACACTCGCCGCCAGCAACGCCTGCCTGGCCCGCTCCACCGCCGGTGTCACCCGGATCAGCTGCGCCTCGGCATGCTCCACCAGCGGCTGCAACCGGCTGACGAAAGTACCCAGTTCCGCACGCTTGGAGTCCAGCTCGCGCTTGGCCTGCTCCAACTGCTGCTTGGCCCGGAACGCCGCCGACGGGTCCAGCTCGGCCGCCTCCAGATCGACCGCGTCCAGCGCCCCCAGATACGCCACCGTCACCTGGTCGATCCGGGCCACCAACTCGGCGTACTCCCGCTCCACCCGGCGCGCGGTCGACGGCTCACCCGCCGACTTCACCGTCTCCACCGCGAGCAGCGCGTCCCGCTGCGCCGAATCCAGCTCGTAGAACGACTCCTGCGCCGCCTCCCGGGCCGCCCTGGCATCCGCGCGCGCGCCGTCCCGCCGGCCGCCGCCCCACCAGCCGCCCCGCCCCCCGCCACCGCCGCCGGCCACCCTCACCACGTGCTCCCTGCTCCGTCCCGTCCCACCACTCCACTCGCCATTCTTCCCGATCACCCACCCCGCACGGCACCCCCCGACGACACCCCCTCTCCCCAGGGGGCGGCGAACCACTCCCGGGACCAGGTAGTCTGTCCACTCGTCGTGCGACCGGCCCACCGGTCCACTTCGGCGCGGGCGCATAGCTCAGCGGTAGAGCGCCGCCCTTACAAGGCGGATGTCGGCGGTTCGAAACCGTCTGCGCCCACTCAGAAGTTGCAGTTCAGAGGCCCTTCCGCCCACCCGGCGGGAGGGCCTCCGGCGTTGCGGCACACATTCGGCACACATCGTTGACCCGAAGATCCTCCAGTACTCCAGCCGTAGACCGTGATCACGGACGGGAAGGTCAGGCCCGGGACGTTCCGAGGAACCGCAGCACGGCCAGGACGCGGCGGTGGTCCGCGTCGACCACGGGCAGGTCGAGCTTGGCGAAGATGTTGTTGATGTGCTTCGCCACGGCGCTCTCGCTGACCACCAGCGCCTGCGCGATGCCGGCATTGGAACGCCCCTCGGCCATCAGACCGAGCACCTCCCGTTCGCGGGGGGTCAGCCGCGCGAGCGGGTTGCTGTCGCGCCGCAGCAGCAACTGGGCGACGACCTGCGGGTCCAGGGCCGTGCCCCCGTCCGCCACCCGCCGGACCGCCGCCACGAAGTCGGCGACATCGGCAACCCGCTGCTTGAGCAGGTAGCCCACACCGCTGGTGTTCGCAGACAGCAGGTCAGCCGCGTACCGCTCCTCCACGTACTGCGAAAGCAGCACCACCGCCGTCCCCGGCCAGCGCCGGCGGATCTCCATCGCCGCTCGCACCCCCTCGTCGGTGAAGTCCGGCGGCATCCGGACGTCGATCAGGGCGAGTTCGGGCCGGTGCTCCGCCACCGCCGCCAACAGCCCTTCCGCATCGCCGGCTTCGGCGGTCACCTGGAACCCGCCGATCTCCAGCACCTTGATCAGGCCGACCCGCAACAGCACCGAGTCCTCGGCGATCACCGCGCGCACGGCAGCTCCGCGGTGATGGTGGTGGGCCCGCCGACGGGGCTGCTGACGTGGAAGGCCCCGTCGAGGGAGCCGACCCGCTTGGCCAGCCCGGTCAGCCCCGTGCCGGAGGCGGCGTCGGCACCGCCCAGCCCGTCGTCGGTGACGCGCACTCGCAGCACCTCGCCGACCTGGCGGACTATCACCTCCGCCTGCATCGCGTGGGCGTGTTTCGTCGCATTGGTCAGCGCCTCGGAGATCACGAAGTACGCGACCGACTCCACGTTGGGCGCCACCCGCTCCTCCAGATCGACCCGCAGCCGCACCGGCAGGGGCGTCCGGGCAGCCAGCCCGGACAACGCCGCGTCCAGACCTCGGTCCTCGAGCACGGCCGGGTGCAGCCCCCGCACCAGGTCATTGAGTTCGGCGATCGCCTCCTTCGCCTCCAGGTGCGCTCCCTCGATCACCTCGCGGGCATCACTCGGCAGGTCCGGGCGGGTGGCAATGGCCAGACCCAGATTGACCGCGAGAGACACCAACCGCTGCTGGGTGCCGTCGTGCAGGTCGCGCTCGATCCGGCGGCGCTCCGCGTCGACGGCTTCGATCAAGTCGGTCCGGCTCACGGCCAGCTGATCGACCCGCTCCTGGAGCCGCTGCGCCTGGCTGGGCCCGAGCAGGCCCAACGCCAGCCGCGCCTCGGCCCGGGCTACTGCCCGCGCGGTCCAGGGCAGGGCGCACAGGAGGAGGAGGCCGGCCGCTGTGTAAGCCGGCAGCTGGGTCAGATAGCCGAACCAGTCCTGGCGGATTTCGGTTGGCAGCGCCCACGACCAGGCGCAGGCGGTGGCGCCCGCCAGGCATGCTGCTGCCGCCATGAGCACCAGCAGCTCCAGCAGCGCGAGCAGCGGGCCCAGCACGAGGTGGTAGCCGATCTTGCGCCAAGGCCGCGTCGCCGCGAGCCACCGGGCGGTCGAGGCCCACGTCCATCGTTCCGGCGCGGTGGGGGTGAGCCGGGGGACGTTGACACCGATGAGCACCCGGTAGCGAACCCGCTGAACGGCCGTCAGCACCGGGGTGCCGAGCAGGACCAAGGCGGTCGACACGGAAACCGTGAAGAGCCAGTTCCCCGTCCTGGCGGTAGTCGTCGCCGCCCAGGCCCACACGGGCACCAGCGCCAGGTGCGGCAGCACGCCGGCGGCAAGAAAACCGGTGTCCCGCTGCGCCCGGAGGACCGTGCGTCTCAGTCCAGCTGGAATCGTCATGGCACGACGCTAGGGCACCGCAGGAGGACGGCGCCATGAAGCCTGTACCCGATCTCATGGTGAACCTAGTACCACCTGTAGATCTTGATCCTGGCCTGTCGGCGGACAGCATCTCGGGTCGGTGGGTCGGCTTCTGCTGGCCGTCACGGGGCTCATGGAGGGAAAACGACCAGCGTTCGAACTGATTCCGGCGGGGCAGACCGGATCACCTCGCAGTGTCGCCGGATGCGGAAGGTGTACCTAGCGCCACCATCAAGTCGGATAGGAGCGCTACTGCCTCGGGTGTGCGCGAACGACATGCTGGTGTTGTGCCCGAGGGGCGGGCACGGGAGGGAGTCAGGTGTCATGGCGAGCACTCAGCTGACCGGCGTTCATTCGCTCCGTCCGGTCCGGGTGGACGCCGGTTCGGGCTCCGGTGTCCCGCGGATCACGCCGAAGGCCGCGGCCGCTTCGCCGTTCCCTCTGCTGCTTCGCCGGGCGGGCACGGTCCTCACCGTGCTCGGGCTGGCGATGATTCCCTGGCTGGTCTTCCTGCACACCGGGCTGCCGGCCACCGCTCAGGCCTCGCACTGGGCCTGGACGTGGACGGGTCTGGACAGCTTCGAGGCGCTCGGCCTGCTCTCCATAGGACTGCTCCTCAGGCGCGGCGACAGCCGGGCCTGCCTGACCTCCGCCGCGACCTCGGCCCTGCTGCTGGTCGACGCCTGGTTCGACACCATGACGGCTGCCCCGGGTTCGGACTTCAAGCTGGCGGTGCTGATGGCGGTCTTCGCCGAGTTGCCGCTGGCGGTGGCCTGCGCGGTTCTCGCGACCCGGACCTTCCCTCGGCCGGGCCGCTGAGCGGAAGAGCTCGTGACGAGATCGGCGCTTGCGGTCCGGTCCGTTCCGGGAAGGCCCCGGCCTGCCGCAACGGCGGTCCACGGGCGGTTCGTCCGGCCCGCTCGGGTCGACTGCCGACAGATTCGGCACCGGCGCAAACGGATTGCACACAAACACAACTGATTGACCATCGGGGATGCTCCGAGGGTCCAATCGGATATTTGGGGAGGAATTATGAGGAATTCGCGGGCATTGATCGGCGCGGGTGCTGCCGCCGCCGTCGCCACCTGGTGGTTCACCGACTCCGCGCCGTACCCGTACTCTCAGCGCTGGCTGCTCGACCTGCCGCTGCCGTTCCTGACTCTGAAGCGTTTGGACCACGTGCTGCAGGCCCGGGAGGGCGAGAGGATCCTGGAGATAGGCCCCGGAACCGGCCTGCAGTCGCTGCACGTCGCGCCGCAGCTGGGCCCGAACGGCCGGCTGGACATCGTGGACATCCAGCAGGAGATGCTCGACCACGTGGGCCGCCGGGCCAAGGAGCAGGGCGTCGACAACATTGTGCCGAACTGCGCCGACGCACATGAACTTCCTTTTGCGGATGGCTCGTTCGACGCGGCTTACGTGGTGACGGCGCTGGGTGAGATCTCGGATCCGGCGCGTACGCTGGCCGAGCTGCGCCGGGTGCTGAAGCCGTTCGGGCGGCTGGTGGTCGGCGAGTTCTTCGACAGGCATCAGATCCGGCCGTCCTCGCTGATCAGCCTGGCGGAGGGTGCCGGGCTGCGGGTCGCCCGGCTGTACGGTCCGCCGTTCGCGTACTACGCGGTGCTGCGTCCGATCGACGCCTGACGCCGCTCGGGCGGTTCCCGCCAGGCCGAACCGTAGACTGGACGGCCGGCCGGCGGAGGGGCCTTTCGCATTCGGCAGACCTGCCAGGAGGGCGCGGACGGTGAGTGAGTTCCTCATGAGGGCGGACGAGGAGATGCTGGAGTTCTTCTCCCAGATCGCCGACGTGCTCCAGACCTTCGGCATCTCCCGGGCCGAGGCCGTGGCCCGGGTGAACCGTTCCTGGGGTCACGAGACGTTCGATCCCTATCCCGACCTGATGTGCCACGAGTCGCCCGAATATTGGGCTCACGGCATGTATTACCACGACGGCTTGGACCAGGGCGGGACGGTGCCGTACTGGGAAGAGAACCCCGACCGCAGCAGCTGGCTGATCACACCGCCGCCGCCCGCCGACTCCCCGGCCTGGACCCTGCCCCGGGAGCCGTGACCGCACAGGCTCTCGCCGGGCGGCGGCCCCGGGGCATGGTGTTTTCGGCCGATTCGCCGCACACCCCGACGAACTCCGGGCGCGCGGCCGTAACGTGTGGACGACCCCGACGACGGAGGTGGCCCGTGCCGAGGCGGGACTACGAGGACGATCCGAACGCACCGAAGGCCAACAGCCTCGTCCCGGCGGCAAGCGTCGTGGTCGTCGGCGAGGACGGCCGGGTGCTGCTCCAGCGCCGCACCGACAACGGCATGTGGGCCCTCCCCGGCGGCCGGATGGACGTCGGAGAGTCCCTGGCCGGGTGCGGCATCCGGGAGACCCGGGAGGAGACCGGCCTCGACATCGAGATCACCGGGATCGTCGGCACCTACACCGACCCCAGGCACGTCTTCGCCTACGACGACGGCGAGGTCCGCCAGGAGTTCAGCATCTGCCTGCTCGGACGGCCGACCGGAGGTCAACTCCGAGTCTCCGCCGAGTCGTTCGAGGTGGCCTGGTTCACGTCCGAGCAGACCGACAGCCTGCCGATGGTGGCCAGCATCCGCAAGCGCCTGTCGGACTGGCGGTCGGGGCGGTTCCCGGTCGTTCGCTGATTCCGGATATGACGGACCGCCACGAGTCAGTCGCGCTGACGGATGATCAGGTCGGCGAGTTCGGCCAGTGAGTCGACCGTCCAGTCAGGGTTCGGCGAGCCGTGATCCACTGCCCGAGATCACGGGTCGACGCCGTGACGGACTGAGCGCCAAGGACTACCTGGCCTGCGTCGGACCGTGCGGGCTCAGACTGCGAAGCCACCGTCCACCGCCAGCTCCGCGCCTGTGACGTATCGGGCGCTCTCGCCGGCCAGGTATGAGACGGCGTCCGCGACCTCCGCCGCCGTGCCGTAGCGGCCGAGCGCGGTGAAGCCACGCTGGAAGTCGGCGGAGTCGCCGTCGCCCGGGTTCATGTCGGTGTCGATCGGGCCCGGGTGGACCAGATTGACGGTGATCCCGTGCGGGCCGAGTTCCCGGGCCATGCCCTTGGTGAAGCCGATCAGAGCGGCCTTGCTGGTCGCGTAGAGCGCGCTTCCGGGGAAGGCCACCCGCTGGGCGATGCAGCTGCCGATGCTCACGATCCGTCCGCCCTCCACCAGGTACTGCAGCGCCGCCTGGGCATAGAGGTAGGGCGCGCGAACGTTCACTGCCAGCACCCGGTCGATCTGGTCGCATGTCACCGCCTCGATCGGTCCGACGGCGCCGACACCCGCGTTGTTCACCAGGATGTCCAGCCGCGTGAACCGCTCGGCGACCGCCGCCACCGCGCCGTACACCGCCTCCGGGTCTGCGCTGTCCGCGCGGACGGCCCAGCCGCTCCGCCCCATCGCGGTGATCTTGGCGACCACCTCCTCGGCCAACTCGGCCGAGCCCTGGTAGGTCAGCGCCACGTCTGCGCCGTCCTCGGCCAGCCGCAGCGCGACCGCCGCCCCGATCCCCCGGCTGCCGCCCGTCACCAGCGCCACCTTGCCGTCGAGCGCCGTCACACCGTTCATCGTCATCTCCGTAAAGCTCCCTGTTCCGGTCTTGGACACGCTCAATCCAAGATCGGAACGCCTTGCGGATCCGGCGGTATTCAGACGTCACGTTCAATCTTCAACGACGACGCCGTGCACCCCGGAAGTACGGACCGACCGACCCTGGCTGCTCGGTCCAGTGCGGTCCGCCCGCCGGATCGGCAGCCACGTGGACCAAGGGGCAGCTCGGCCGGCGGACCGCCGTCGTCCAGCACCGCGCGCCGAGCTGGTCAGCGTCGGTCAGCTCGGCCTCCGCGGGTAGGTCCCGGCCGGACGGCGCGAGTTTGAGGACGGGCCCTGGCGCCGGTGGGTGGTGGGCCGGTTGCATGGGGGGATGGAGACTGGTGAGGCCGGGCGGCCGGTGGTGTATCTGTTCGGGGCGGCGGCGGGGGCGGTGTTCGGGCTACCGGAGGTGGCTCGGGAGGCGCGGGGGCGGGGCTGGGAGGTGGCGGTCGGGCTGACGCCGACGGCGCGGGGGTGGCTGGAGGCGCGGGTGCCGGGGCTGGAGGAGTTGACGGGGTACCCGGTGAAGTCGGCGTACCGATGGCCGGGCCAGCCGGATGTGCTGCCGGTGCCGGACGTGGTGCTGTTCGCCCCGGCGACGTTCAACTCCTTCAACAGCCTGGCGCTCGGGCTCACCACGTCCTGGGTGGTCGGTTACGCGGCGGAGGCGCTCGGCAAGGGCATCCCGGTGCTGGTCATGCCGTGCGTGAACACCGCGCTCGCCGCGCACCCCCAGTTCGCCCGCAGCGTGGCGACGCTGCGCGAGGCGGGCGTGCACGTCCTGCTCGGCGAGGACGGTTTCGTCCCGAACGAGCCGGGCACCGGCGACGCCCTCCCGTTCCCGTGGGACGCCGCGCTGCGGGCGGTGGAGCGGGTGCTGGGCGGGCAGGAAAGCAGCGACTGATGGAGGAGAAGGAGGAACGCCGTGCGGCGTGGACGGCCCTGGCGGAGTGCTGGGGTCCGGCGAGGGACCACGGCTGGATCGGGACCTCGATGGGAGAGCTGCTGCGGCTGGCTCTCGCCGAGCCGAGGCTGGCCGAGTTCTGGCCGTGGACGGGGATGAACGAGCTGCACCTGTCGACCAGCCAGGACTTCCGTGACTTCGGGAAGGACTCGTTCCCGGCCGTCGCTGCCTGGCAGGGCGGCTACCGGGTCCTGGCCGCGCCGGCGCGGCAGGGGGCGGAGACGGTGCTGGAGACGACCGATCCGGCTGAGGCGCTGGCGTGTCTGCTGGAGCTGATCGGCCGATGACGATCGAGGCGGAGCTGAAGGCCCGGGTGCGGGAGCCGGCGGAGTTGGTGGCGCGGCTGACAGCGGCGGCCGGGGCGGCCGGGCGGGTGGAGGTGTACCGGGACGTGTACTTCGATCGGCCCGGTGGGGAGTTGGGGGCGGCCGGTGCCGAGCTGCGGGTGCGAACGGTGACGGGCCCGGCCGGGATGCGGACGGTGCTGACGTACAAGGGTGCGGCGCTGGACGCGGGGTCGGGCTCGAAGCCGGAGACCGAGACGCTGGTGGCCGATCCGGTGGCGTTGCGGGCGATCCTGCGCGGCAGCGGGCTGGTGGAGACGATCGCCTTCGAGAAGCGGTGCCGGAACTGGGAGCTGACCGAGGACGGCCGCCCGCTGCTGGCCACCGTGGTGGAGGTGCCGGAGCTGGCCGGGGTGTTCCTGGAGGTGGAGACCCCGGCGGCGGACGCGGCGGAGCTGCCGTCCGCGCTGGCGGCCGTCCGCCGTGCGCTGCGCCGGCTCGGGGTCGCGGACGCGGAGCTGACCACCGAGCTGTACACGGACGCCGTCGCCAGGGCGAGGGGCTGACGCGAGTCGGAGCAGCTTGCGCTTCTTGACCCGGGCGGTCTGCCCGTCCCGCACGGCGCGGTGAGGGAGTGACGCGAGTCAGAGCAGTTTGCGCGGGCCGACCGAAGGAAGGGGATCGGAGGCGTCGCGGTAGGGGTGCAGCAGGGCGGACGCGCCGCGCAGCTTCGCCGCGAGGCGGGCCGGCAGCACGAGTGTCCAGAGCAGGCCCTCGCCGCCGGGGCCCTCGACCAGCCAGGAACTCCAGGGGAGCTGGAGGGTGGCGGCGGGGCTGAACGCGATCGGGCGGTGGCCGGCCAGGGGGAGGTCGTGCAGGCCGAGGCGGCACCAGCTGGAGATGGTGAGGGTGCGGCGGGCGGGGTCGAAGCCGGCGGGGACGCAGTCGGTGATCCGGTCGCGGCCGATGTGCTGGAGGAAGCGCTGGTTGCTCCGCAGGGAGAGGTGCCGGGTGGTGAAGTCCTCGACGGCGGTGCGCAGCTCGGTGGCGTAGCGGGCGGGGGTGGTGCCGGGCCGCCAGGGCAGCCGGATCTCGCCGAGCAGGTTGCCGAGGGCGCCGTCGGGGAGGCCGAGGGGGCGGCGCAGGTTGACGGGGAGGGTGAGGGTCTGTTCGGCGTCCTGGTGTCCGTCGAGTTCGCGCAGGACGTGCAGCAGGTGGGCGCAGAGCGCGTCGTTGGTGGAGAGCGGGCGGCCGGCCTCGGCGGTGAGTGCGGCGCGCAGGCGCTGGAGCTCGGCGGGGGCGAACCAGATCTGCACGGTGCGGTTGGCGAGGCCGGCGGCGGCGATGGTGCGTTGCAGTTCGGCGGCCTCGGCGGGGCCGGGCAGCCGGAGGGAGGGGACTCCGCTGTCCTCGGCGGGGAGGTGGGCATCGAGCTGGAGTTCGCGGTCGGCGGTGGGGGAGAGTGCGGGCGGCTCGGTGCCTTCGGTGCAGGCGGACCAGGTGCGCAGCAGCAGGGCGAAGGTGTGCATGTCGCCGACGGCGTGGTGCCAGGAGATGCCGAGGGCGCCGGTGCCGTCGGCGAGGCGGGTGAGTCGGACGGTGAGCAGCGGCAGGGGGGTCCGGCGGGCTTCGGTAGCGCGGACGTGGTCGACCAGGCCGTTCGCGGGCAGCGCCATCCGGTCGAGGGCCTCGGTGAGGGTGTGGGGGGAGTCGGCGACGGTGAAGGGGACGCCGGTGTCGTCGGTGTCGATGCAGAGGTCGCCGTCGGCGGTGGTGCGCAGGCGGCCGGCGAATTCGGGGAGCCGGGCGAGGGCGCGGGCGAGGCCGTCGGCGAGGGCGTCGGCGTCGAGCGGACGGTCGTGGAAGAGGACCACGGAGACGGGGAGGTCGGCGAGCAGCAGGTCGCCGACGGAGCAGCGGACGGGCCCGGGTCCGGGGCGGCCGGCCCGGACGGTGCGGATTTCGGCGTCGGACGTCGGCGTGCCGGTCATACCGGTCCCCTCCCTGGAGTGACGGGGGAACCATAGGGGCCTGCGGGTGGGGGAAACCAGAGGTGTCCGAACGGTCGCTGACGCGTCGTCCGGGCGGCCGGTTCCGATCCCGGGCAGGTATGTGTCGTTTCTCATACCGATGCCCGAAAGGGTCGAAAGGTGGTGAGCTGCGGTTTTCGTCCCGGGTTAATACGCCGTTCATAGGAGTGAAACGAAGGCGTTAGCCACTAAAGGATCATGCAATCGACGAAAATTGAGCCTACCAGCTGACGAAACGCAGGTGAACGGCGGGCTTCTGCCGTGGTCTGCTGCGGAAACAGTGGGGGTTACGGTTCCCGCATGGTTCAGCTCGACAATCGCCCGGGAGCCGGCGCCGACGTCGCCACCGGCTCGGACGCCCCTGGCGGCGTCCGCTCCAAGGGCCTCAACAGCAACTCGATAGGTCTGCTCGGCAACGCCGTGATCGGCGTCTCCACGGTCGCCCCGGTGTACTGCCTGACGACGACGCTGGGCACCACCGTGGCCGCCGTCGGCCTGCAGATGCCGGCGCTCTTCCTGGCCGGCTTCCTGCCGATGCTGCTGGTGGCCTTCGCCTACCGGGAGCTGAACAAGGCGATCCCCGACAGTGGCACCTCCTTCACCTGGACGGTGAAGGCGTTCGGCCCGAAGGTCGGCTGGATGTGCGGCTGGGGCCTGGTGATCGCCACGATCATCGTGCTGTCCAACCTCGCGGGCGTCGCCACCGAGTACCTGTACCTGCTGCTCGGTGAGATCACCCGCAGCGACTCGGTCGCCGCGCTCAACGACAACAAGCTGGTGCACGTGGTCACCTGCCTGGGGCTGATCGCGATCGCGACCATGATCAGCTACCGCGGCATGACCGCCACCAAGGGCGTCCAATACGCCCTGGTGGGTCTTCAACTGGTCGTCCTCGCCGTGTTCGGCGTGATGGCGATCGTCAAGGCCACCGGCAACGGCGATGCCGGGTCGCTGCACTTCTCCTGGAGCTGGTTCAATCCGTTCGAGGCCAGCTCCTTCACCGCGTTCGTGGCCGGTCTGTCGCTCTCGCTGTTCATGTACTGGGGCTGGGACGCCTCGCTGAGCGCCAACGAGGAGACCGGCGGCAGCGAGAAGACCCCCGGCCGGGCCGCGATGCTCGCCATGGTGGTCCTGGTCGGCTCCTACCTGTTCACCGCCGTCGCGGTGCAGATGTACGCGGGCGTCGGCACCACCGGCACCGGCCTCGGCAACCCGGAGACCTCCTCCAACGTGCTCGCCGTGCTGGCCGGCCCGGTGATGGGCCCGGCCCTCGGCGTGATGCTGTTCGTCGCCGTGCTGGCCTCCGCCTCCGCCAGCCTGCAGACCACCTTCATCCCGGTCAGCCGCACCGTGCTGGCGATGAGCGTGTACGAGGCGCTGCCGTCCTCCTTCACCGAGGTCAACGAGCGCTACAAGACGCCGGGCCGGGCGATCATCACCGCCGGTGTCGGCACCGGCGCGTTCTACACCGTGATGACCATGGTCAGCTCGCACGTGCTGGCCGACACCATCGCTGCGCTGACGCTGATGATCTGCTTCTACTACTCGCTGACCGCGTTCGCCTGCGCCTGGTACTTCCGTGGCGACTTCCGCAACTCGGTCCGCGACGCGGTGCTCAAGGTGGTCTTCCCGCTGATCGGTGGCCTCACCCTGGCCGCGATCTTCAGCAAGTCGCTGGTCGACATGATCGACCCGTCCTACGGCAGCGGCAGCTCGGTGTTCGGCATCGGCAGCGTCTTCGTGGTCGGCGCGGGCCTGCTGGCGCTCGGCCTGGTCGTGATGGCCGTGATGACGCGGCGCAGCCCCGCGTTCTTCCGCGGCGAGGTGCTTACGCGTGACACTCCGGCGCTGGTGATCCCGGAGTGAGCTGAGGGAGAGCTGCGCGACAAGCGCCGGCCCGTCCGCAAGGTCGCGATCAAGTGCAGGTCATTGTCCTGCGTCGCGATCTTGCGGTCGGGCCCTTCCGTTTCGCGCAGTTCCGCCCCCTCGCTTCGCTGGGGGTACCCCCAGCGCCCCCGGTTTGCCACCCTCAGTACGCGACGGTGAAGCGCTCGCCGATGTGCTTCGGCCGCTCGATCTCGTCCACCAGGGCCACCGCGTAGTCCTCGGTGGAGATGCGGCTCTCGCCGTCGGTGCCGATCAGCAGGTCCTCCAGGCCCTCGCGGTAGGTGCCGGTGCGCTCGCCGGGGGCGATGGTGGCGGCGGGGGAGAGGCTGGTCCAGCGCAGGTCGGTGACGGTGCGGAGGAAGTCCAGCGCGTCGCCGTGGGCGTGCATGATCTGGAGCAGGAACTCGGGCAGGCCCTGGGTGTCCCAGACCTGCTTGCCGTCGGGGGTGCGGAGCGAGCCGGCGCCGCCCACCGCGATCAGTCGCGGGGTGTCGGTGCCCAGCGTGCGCAGGCCCGCCACCAGGGATTCGGCGGACGGGGCGATCAGGGCCTGGTGGCCCGGCCCGTCGCCGCCGCCGACCGCGCTGACCACCACGGCCGACCCCTTGGCGTGCTCGGCGACCGAGGCCGGGTCCAGCACGTCTCCGGTCGCCACCGTCAGCGCTGGGTGGGTGACCGTCAGCTTTGCCGGGTCGCGGACCACGGCGGTGACGGTGTGGCCGCGGCGCAGCGCCTCGGCCAGTACGCGGGAGCCGATGGTGCCGGTGGCGCCGTACAGGGTGATGGTGCTCATGGGGGTGTCTCCTCGTTGCCGTTTTCGGTCTGCTTCTCGACCGTACGGCGGGCCGTTGCCGGTCGGCGAGGTACCGGGCCGACAGGCCGTGGTGAAAAACGGACACCCCCGCTGCGCTGCTCAGCCCAGGCGGAACAGGGTGCCGTGGCCGGTGGCCAGGGTGGCGGCGAGGACGGCCAGGTCGGCGAGGCCGAGGACCAGGCCGAGGCGGGCCCGGCGGGGGCGGGCGGTGCCGCGGTGGAGGGCGAGGGCGGCGAGGGTGACGGCGATCGGGCCGAGGGCCAGGTTGAACAGCAGCAGTCCGAGCAGGCCGAGCACGAACGAGGCGACGGCCAGTTGGTCGGCTTCCGGGGCGGCGGGGCGGGTGATGTGCTGGGCGGACATGGCGGGCGCTCCGGGGTCAGTGGCGGCGGGTGCGGGTGAGCTGCTCGCGGGCGCCGAACAGCAGCAGCCAGGTGGCGACGGCGCCGGCCGCGGCGAGGGCGACCGGCCCGGGCAGGTGGGCGGCGGCCCCGGCGAGCAGGCCGAGGGCGAGCAGGGCGAGGAGCAGCATGGCGGCCTCTCCGGTTCGGGTGATTCGGTGCATCGACACCGCGACGATGCGGCGATGCGGCGATGCGGCGATGCGACGATGCGGCGTTTCGGCTAACAACTGTTCGCTGAAACCCCGTCAGCACTGTAGCGGGGCTGGAGATTTTCGGCAAACAGTTGTTTACTGAGCGCCGTGACCACGACCCCCGCCCCCGGCGTCCGTCAGGCCCAGAAGCAGGCCAGCCGCCGCGCCCTGCTGGATGCGGCCCTCGCCCTGCTGGAGGGGCAGAACCTGAGCGGCCTCGGCGTGCGCGAGGTGACGCGGGCGGCCGGGCTCTCCCCGGCGGGCTTCTACCGGCACTTCGCCGACCTGGCCGAACTGGGCGTGGTGCTGGTGCGGGAGTCGCTGGCCAACCTGCACGAGATGGTCCGCGCGGTGTTCGTGGGCAGTGGCGATCCGGAGCAGTTGATCGACCGTTCGGTCGAGGTGATCGACGCGCACGTGGCCGAGCATGCCGCGTACATTCGCTTCCTGGCCCGCGAGCGGCACGGCGGGGTGAAGCCGGTGCGGGACGCGGTCGGTGCCGAACTGAGGCACTTCGCGGAGGAGTTGGCCGAGCTGCTGGCGCCGCGGCCGGAGCTCGCGGACTGGTCGCCGAGTGAGCGCCGGATGCTGGCCGAGCTGTACGTGGACCGGATGGTCGGCACGGCGCTGGCGCTGGTCGAGGCCGATCCCGCCGAGCGGGTCGCGATCGCGGACACGGTGCGCACCCAGTTGCGGCTGATCACGCTGGGAAGCCGTCATTGGAAGGCGAGTTGAAGGTGAGTTGACGGCGGGTTGGCGCCGTCTTGAGGGAAATCCGGGGGTGCGGTCACTCTTGACATAGTGTCATGGGCGCGCCAATTTAAGGGAACCCCAGTGGGACCCCGCATCCCTGAGAGGCAACCCCCATGAAGAAGCCGCTCATCGGCGCGCTCGGCACCGTTCTGCTCGCCGGGACCGCCCTGGTCACCGCCACCCCCGCGTCCGCCGTCACCGTCAACCTGGCCGGGACGGTCGCGCTCAGCAACTGCTCCGGCTCGCTGATCCGGATGCCCAACTCCGTGGACACCGACCCCGGACTGATCCTGACCAACGGCCACTGCCTGGAATCCGGCATGCCGGCCCCCGGCCAGGTGGTCACCAACAAGGCGTCCACCCGCAGCTTCACCTTGCTCAGCGGCAGCGGCAGCAGCCTCGGCACGGTGCGCGCCAACCGGGTCGTCTACTCGACGATGACCGACACCGACGTCACCATCTACCGGCTGACCACCAGTTACGCGAGCATCAAGAACACCTACGGGATCTCGCCGCTGACCATGTCCAACACCCATCCGGTGGCAGGAAGCGCGATCAAGGTGCCCTCCGGCTACTGGAAGACCATCTACTCCTGCAACGTGGACGGCTTCGCCTACCGCCTCAAGGAGAGCAGCTGGACCTTCCAGGACTCGCTGCGCTACACCTCCGGCTGCAACATCATCGGCGGCACCTCCGGTTCCCCGGTGGTCGACGTCAACACCGGCCAGGTCGTCGGGGTGAACAACACCAGCAACGAGGACGGCCAGACCTGCACGCTCAACAACCCGTGCGAGGTGGACCAGAACGGCGCGGTGACCATACACCCCGGCATCGGCTACGCCCAGGAGACCTACACCATCCCGAACTGCTTCGCCCCGGGCAACGTGCTCGACCTGACCCGGGCAGGCTGCGTGCTGCCCCGCCCGTAGCCGGGCCCGAACGCGCGCAGCCACCCCGGTCCCCTCCGCGGGTGGCTGCGCGCGTTCCGCCGCGTTCTACAGGAAGCGGCGCAGCAGCCGGGACTTCGCGGCGGTGAACGGCGGGTAGGCGAGCCGCAGGGTGTCCAGCGCCAGCGGCTTGGACAGCACCGCCTTGGTGTGGCTGAACGTCTCCATCGAGTACCGGCCGTGGTACCCGCCCTGGCCGCTCTCGCCGACGCCGCCGAACGGCAGCCCGGGGACGGACAGATGGGCGTTCGGGACGCCGAAGGCCAGCGCCCCCGAGGACGTTTCGGCGGTCAGCCGGCGCCGGGTGTGCGCGGAGGCGGTGAAGGCGTACAGCGCCAGCGGCTTGTCCCGGGCGGTGATGAACGCGATCGCGGCGTCCAGGTCGGGCACCCGGACGATCGGCAGGACGGGGCCGAAGATCTCCTCACGCATCACCGGCGCGTCCGGGTCGACGTCGGCCAGCACGGTCGGGGCGAGGTAGCGGGTGGCGCGGTCGTGCTCGCCGCCGGTGACGGTCCGGCCGTCGGCCAGCAGCGCCGTCAGCCGCTCGAAGTGGCGCTCGTTGACGATCCGTCCGTAGTCCGCGCTGCCGGCCGGGTCCTCGCCGTACATCTCCGTCACGGCGGCGGCCAGTTCGGTCTCCAGCGCGGGCGCGGCGTCGCCGATCGCGAGGACGTAGTCGGGGGCGACGCAGGTCTGGCCGGCGTTCATGAACTTGCCCCAGGCGATCCGGCGGGCCGCCGCGGCCAGATCGGCGCCGGGCTCGACGACCGCCGGGCTCTTGCCGCCCAACTCCAGCGTGACCGGGGTGAGATGGCGGGCGGCGGCGGCCATCACGATCCGGCCGACCGCGCCGTTGCCGGTGTAGAAGATGTGGTCGAAGCGCCGCTCCAGCAGAGCGGTCGTCTCCGGTACGCCGCCCTCGACCACGGCCACGGCCTGCGGGTCGAGGACCTGCGGCAGCCAGTGCGCGAGCGCCGCGGAGGTCGCCGGGGCGAGCTCGGAGGGCTTGACCACCACGCAGTTGCCCGCCGCGATCGCGCCGACCAGCGGGGCCAGAGCCAGCTGCAGCGGGTAGTTCCACGGGCTGATCACCAGCACCGTACCCAGCGGCTCGCGCACCGTCCGGGCCCGGGCGGGCGCCAGCGCGAGCGGCACCGCGACCCGGCGCGGGCGCAGCCAGCGGCCGAGATGGCGCAGGGTGTGGTCGATCTCCTTGACGGTGAACCCGATCTCGGTGACGTACGCCTCGGTCGGGCTCTTGCCGAGATCGGCCTTGAGAGCGGCCGCGAACGTCTCCTCCTGCTCGACCAACAGGTCGCGCAGCGCCCGGAGTTGGGCCTTGCGCCAGGCGAGCGGCCTGGTCCGGCCGGTGGCGAAAGTGGCGTTCAGGCGGGAGACGGTCGCTGCCGCGTCGGCCTGCTGGGCGGTGTCGGTGGGCGTGGAAACGCCGGTGGGAGCGTTCATGTTGCCGAGCATAAACGAAACGAAGTGTTTTCGTTTCGTTTTGGGTTCACCCGTAGGCTGGGGCGCATGACCCGCATCGCACCCCCCGCCACCCAGGACGGCCCGCGCCGGGGCCGCCCCCGCGACGCCGCACGCGACCGGGCCATCCTGGACGCCACCCTGGCCGTCCTCGCCGAGAACGGCTACGGCGCGCTGACCACCGCCGCGGTGGCCGCCCGCGCGGGGGTCTCCACTGCCACGCTCTACCGGCGCTGGTCCTCCAAGGACGAGTTGGTGATCGCCGCCGCCGCGACCCACGTCGAGGACATCCACGCCCAGCCCGACACCGGCACGCTGGAGGGTGACCTGCGGGTCCTGCTGCGCGACAAGGCCGCGGCGCTCACCGGCGAGGCCGGGCGCCTGATGCAGGCGCTGGTGGGCGAGGCGGCGCAGAACGTCGCGTTGGCGGACGCGCTCACCACCGCGTTCCTGGAGCCGGTGCACCGGCGGGTTGTCGAGGCGGTTCGGCGGGCTGTGGAGCGCGGTGAGATCGCGGCTGTCGCGGAGGTGGACCTGCTCGGGGCGGTGGTGGTCGGTCCGTTGATGAGCCGCTTTCTGCTGATGCCGCGGCCCGATCAGGTGGATGCTGCGACTGCGCAGGCCACGGCGGATCGGTTGCTGCCGTTCGCGCTACGTGCGGTCGGGGGTCGGTGAAAAGCGGGGACCGGAAACGGCGGAACGCCCAGCGCCTCGTTGATCATCCTATTGCTGCTGATGGGGCGAGCGTAGCGAAAAGTGAACGCGTTCAAAACGTCGGGGTCCCGCCCGAGTCCTTCCTGAAGCACTGAATCGGTGCTTCAATTCTTTGCGTGGCCTACCGACGCACCGCCGCCGTCCAGGCCCGGCTCGACGGTCAGCGCGAGGCCGTCCTGCGGGCCGCAGTCGCGCTGCTCGCCGAACGCGGGTACGCCGGGTGTTCGATGGCGGCCGTCGCCGATCGGGCCGGCATCGCGACCGGCAGCATGTACCAGCACTTCGACGGCAAGGCCGACCTCGCCGTCACCCTGTTCCGCACCGTCTGCGGCCGGGAGATCGCCGCCGTCACCGAGGCCGCCGAACGGGCCGACGACCCGCTGGACGGTGTCGCCGCGGTGGTCGCCACCTTCGCCGCCCGTGCTCTGAAGTCGCCCCGGCTGGCGTACGCGCTGCTCGCCGAACCCGCGGACCGGATGGTCGAGGCCGAACGCCTGGTGTTCCGGCGGGCGTTCCGGGACCTGATCGCCGGACGCATTGATCAGGCCGTGGCGAACGGTCAACTCCCCGCCCAGCGCGCCGAACTGACCGCCGCCGCGATCGTCGGCGCGGTCGGCGAGGCACTGGTCGGCCCGCTCACCGACGGACAGCCGCCGGAGACCGTACTGCCCGAGCTCGTCACCTTCACCCTGCGCGCCCTGGGAGGGCACTGATGGCAAGCACTCACGAGGTCACCAACCAGGTCCCCGACCCGTTCGGCCACGACGTCGCCGAGGACCCCACCCTGCTGGCCGCCCTGCACCGGGCCGGCGCCGGCTGGGCCACCGGCGAACTGCATGCCCTCGGCCGCCTGGCCGGCACCGAGCAGGCCGCCGACTGGGCCCGGCTCGCCAACGACAACCCGCCGGTGCTGCGCACCCACGACCGCTACGGCCACCGCATCGACGAGGTCGAATTCCACCCGTACTGGCACGAGTTGATGCGCACCGCGGTCGAGCACGGCCTGCACGCCGCGCCCTGGCAGGACGAGCGGCCCGGCGCGCACACCGCCCGCGCCGCCAAGTTCTACGTCTGGGGCCAGGTCGAGGCCGGACACACCTGCCCGATCTCGATGACGTACGCCTCCGTCCCCGCCCTGCGCACCAGCCCCGGACTCGCCGCCGCCTACGAGCCGTTGCTGGCCGCCCGCGAGTACGACTTCGGGCTGCGCGAGCCGCACGGCAAGCGGGGGCTGATCGCCGGCATGTCGATGACCGAGAAGCAGGGCGGCTCCGACGTCCGGACCAACACCACCCGCGCCGTCCCCGTCGGCGACGGCACGTACCGGCTGGTCGGCCACAAGTGGTTCACCTCCGCCCCGATGTCCGACCTGTTCCTGACGCTCGCCCAGGCCCCCGGCGGACTCTCCTGCTTCGTGCTGCCGCGCGTCCTGCCCGACGGCAGCCGCAACGCGCTGCGCCTGCAGCGGCTCAAGGACAAGCTCGGCAACAAGTCCAACGCCTCCTCCGAGATCGAGTACGAGGACGCGGTGGGCTGGCTGGTCGGCGAGGAGGGCCGCGGCGTGCGGACCATCATCGAGATGGTCAACATGACCCGGCTGGACTGCACCATCGGCGCCGCCTCCGCGATGCGCTACGGCGCGCTGCGCGCCCTGCACCACGCGAGCCACCGGCACGCGTTCGGCAAGCCGCTGGTCGAGCAGCCGCTGATGCGCAACGTCCTCGCCGACCTGGTCGTCGAGTCGGAGGCCGCCACCGCGATCGCCATGCGCCTCGCCGAGGCCACCGACCGCGCCCTGGCCGGCGACCAGCAGGAGGCCCGGTTCCGCCGCCTCGGCCTGGCCGTCGCCAAGTACTGGGTGTGCAAGCGCGGCCCCGGGCACGCCGCCGAGGCCCTGGAATGCCTGGGCGGCAACGGCTACGTCGAGGAGTCCGGCATGCCCCGGCTCTACCGCGAGGCCCCGCTGGTGTCGATCTGGGAGGGCTCCGGCAATGTCGCCGCCCTCGACGCGCTGCGCGCGATGGCCCGCCAGCCCGAATCGGTGGCCGCCGTGTTCGACGAGCTCGACGCCGCGAGCGGACTCGACCCGCACTTCGACACCGCCGTCGCCGACCTCCGCAAGGACCTCGCCGACCCCGAGCACCTCGAGTACCGCACCCGCCACCTGGTCGAACGCCTAGCCCTCACCCTCCAGGCCTCCGCGCTGCTCCGCCACGGCGACCCCGCGGTGGCGGAGGCCTTCACCACCACCCGCCTCGCCGGCCACTCCGGCCTGGCCTACGGCACCCTGCCCACCGGCGTCGACACGGCGGCGATCCTCGCCCGGATCCCGTCGCTCCCCACCGGCGCGTGATTCCGGTCCGGGGCCCGGAAGGGCCCCGGATAAGCGCTGCTAGCGTGGCGGACGATCTCGTTCCGTGGGTTGAAGGGTTGCGCCGGCGATGGCCAAGTTCCTGCTGAGTCTGCATCTGATAGTCGCCGTGCTGGCCGTCGGTCCGGTCGCGGTGGCGGTGAGCATGTTCCCGCGGAAGGCGAAGGCGGCGCTGGCGGCGGGCCCGGAGCAGGTGAACGCGCAGGCCTCGGTGCGGCTGCTGCACCGGATCAGCAACGTGTACGCGCTGATCGGAATCGCGGTGCCCCTGCTGGGCGTTGGTACGGCGCAGGCCATGGGCGTGCTGGGCAACGCTTGGCTGATCGCTTCGATCGTGCTGACGGCCGTCGCCGCGGGTGTGCTGCTGCTGTTCGTGCTGCCCGGTCAGCAGGCCACCGTGGACGCGCTGGACGCGACCGAGAACCAGGAGGCGGAGACCACCCGGGCCACCGGCATGCTGAAGATGCTCCCGATGACCGCGGGCCTGTTCAACCTGCTGTGGATGGTCGTCCTGGTGCTGATGGTCATCCGGCCGGGGTCGACGAACGGGGCGTGACGCCGCGCACCTCGAGACCGGCCAGCAGTTCGGCGGTGGCGGCCGCGACGGCGGCCACCGCCGCGTCGAACACCTCCCGGTTGTGCGCGGCGGGAGCACGGAACCCGGAGATCTTCCGGACGTACTGGAGCGCCGCCGCGTGCACGTCCTCGGGAGTGGCGTCGGGCGTCATCGGCGGGCGGAGCGTCTTGATGCTTCGGCACATGCCTCCAGTCTGCTCCGACCCACCGACACTCGGCCGGGGAGCGGTCGCAGGCGCACCCCGGCCCGTTTGACGGCCCGCGCCACGATCGCCGTCCCGGCGCGGCGCACCCCGAGCGGGCCCAGCACCTCGGTGTGGAAGCGGTACAGCGCCGCGTGGTCCGGGCAGAACACCGCGCACATCGGATTCGTCGGCCCGCCGGTGGCCAGCACCCCGTGCACCTGCGGGTGCCGGGCCAGCGCCTCGCCCGCCGCGGCGAGCCGCCCGGCGTGCACGCCGGACTCCTGGACGTGCTGCGGCAGGTGTGACCGCTGGGTCAGAGCGTGCCCAGGGTCGGCTGGAGGGTGGCGGCGGCGGTGAACACCACCTGGTCGGTGGTGACTTCGAGGTAGTGCAGGTCGCCGTGCCGGTGCTGGAGGGGCGGGTCGAGGGGAAGGGCGGACAGGTCGAGGCCGGGCAGGCTGTCGAGGGTGGCCAGGCCGAGCTTGATCAGCGCCTCCTTGCGCACCCACTGGCGGAGGAAGGCCCGGGTCGGGTCGGGGTGCGTGGCGACGAGTTCGGCCTCGGCGGGGCTGAGGACGTGGCTCAGGGAGGCCGGGTCGTTGGTGCGCGGGCCGAGGTGTTCGACGTCCACGCCGATCGGGACGGGGCCGGCCGCGGCGGCGATGATCCCGCCGGTGTGGGACAGGCTCAGGTGGGTGCCGGGGCGGTCGGTGAGCAGTGGCCGGCCGTGGCCGGTGCGGTCGCAGCCGGGGCAGTGCTGGCCGAAGGCGACGTCGGCGGGGTCGATGCCGAGGTGCGTGGCGGCGCAGAACCGGACCAGCAGGTGGGCGGCGAGGAAGTCGTCGCGGTCGGCCTGGCGGCGGAAGCGGTCGGCGCGTTCGCGTTCGACGTCGTTGAGCAGCCGTTCGTCGGCGTCCGGCCGGGCGAGGACGTCGGCCGTGGTGGCGAGCAGGGCGAGCGGGTGGTTCGACACAGGTCTCCTTGTCCGGGCGGGCGCTGTCATCGGTGCACCAGCAACTTAGTCCGTTCGAGCGATCTTTCGGGGTGTCGGTTGTCGGGTGGCCGATTTTCGTTCGGCGCCACCACTTGGCTGGCGGCGGTCTGCTGCCTGCTGACCCCACCGTCAACGAAAGGGGTGCCCGTGCGACACGGCGCTCGTCCCAAGAACCGGCTGATCCGGTATGCGGCGGTGACGGCGCTCGCCGCCGCCCCGCTGGTCACTCTCGCGTCGGTCGGCCAGGCGGACCAACTCGCCCCGCCGCTCGGCCCGTGCGTCGGCGACTGTCCGAACCCGTTCCCGCCGGTCCACAACGGTCCCGCCGCCGGCACCGACGACACGATCAACATCTTCGTCGGCGGCAACTACCGGGTGGAGGGCCGCTCCGCCGAGGCCGAGGGGAAGGTCGTCACGGTCAAGGACCTCACGGTCGACAAGAACGGCGGCGGCCTGTTCAACATGGGCGTGGTCGGCGTCGGCTCGCAGGTCGCGCCGCCGCCCGGCACCGACCACGTGACGGTCGGCGGCGCGGTGGACGTCGTCACCGGCAACCGGGTGCAGCTCGGCGGCGGCAACCCGGCCCGCTGGGGCAACCTGGCCTACGGCACCACCGAGAGCGGCACCCTGGAGTTCTCCGGCCCCGGCGCGGCCCGCCGGGACCCGGCGGCGATCGACCCGTTCCGCGGCCTCACCACCGTCGTCGAGGACCACTCGGCGTGCATGGCCGAGCAGACCGCGACCGGCGAACTGACCGTCAACGGCAACCTGTACACCTTCACCGGTGACGGCCACAGCACGCGCCAGGTCTTCAACGTGAACCGGAACATCGGCAGTGCCACGGCCGCCGCCGACCTGGTGTTCGCCGGCATCCCGGCCGGTGCCACGGTGATCGTCAACATGGTCGGCCCGGACCCGGTGCTGATCCGCACCAACACCGGCAGCGGCATCCCCGGCGACCAGCTCACCGACATGCAGCCGCTGCTGATGTGGAACTTCCCCGTCTCCACCGACGCGACCATCACCGGCGGCGCCCAGTTCCAGGGCTCGGTGATGGCCGGCAACCCGGCGGGCACCGTCACGCTGTCCAACCCGGGCACCAACGGCCGCGTCTACCTGGCCGGAAACCTGGTGCAGGGCGGCACCGCCGGGACGGAGCTGCACGCCTACCCGTTCAACGGCGACCTGCCGACCTGCGGCCAGAGCCCCACCCCCTCGCCCTCGCCCTCGCCGAGCGAGTCCGAGAGCCCCTCGCCGTCGCCCTCGGAGAGCGAGTCCAAGAGCCCGCACCCGTCGCCGTCCAGGAGCGAGAAGCCCTCGGAGAGCGTCGAGCCCACCCACGGCGAGCGACCGGTGCCCGAGCACAGCCGCAAGCCCGAAGGCCCGCTGGCGGACACCGGCAGCGGCCCGGCCGGCCCGATCGCCGGCGCGGCGGCCGTGCTGCTGGGCCTCGGCACGGCGGTGACGATGCTGGCACGCCGGAGCCGCGGCCGTCGCCACTGACGCCCCGCGCCCGACCCGAAGAACGGCCGGAGCCCCCGTCGGGGCCCGGCCGTTCGGCCTGTCCGGGGCCAGAGCCCGGGTCAGGTGACGTCGCCGCGCCGGGCGAACCGCTCCTCGCGCCACTCCCCGGAGGCCAGCACCTCGCGCAGCGCCGCCGCCGCGTCGTACACGTCCGCCCGGGACAGGTACAGCGGGGTGAAGCCGAAACGCATCAGGTCGGGCGCCCGGAAGTCGCCGATCACCCCGCGGGCGATCAGCGCCTGGACGATCCGGTAGCCCTCCGGGTGCCGCAGCGCCACCTGGCTGCCGCGCAGCTCGTGCCGGCGCGGCGTCACCGACTCGACGTCCAGGTCCGCCGTCAGCTCCAGGAACAGGTCGGAGAGCTCCAGGCTCTTGGCGCGCACCGCCGCCGGATCGGCCAGCTCCCACACGTCGAGCGAGGCCTCCAGCGCGGCCAGGCCCAGCACCGGCGGCGTCCCGGTGAGGAACTGGGTGATCCCCTCGGCGGGCCGGAAGCCGGGCTCGAAGTCGAACTGCCGGGCGTGGCCGAACCAGCCGGTCAGCGGCTGCCGGGCGGCCGCGTGGTGGCGCTCCGCCGCGTACAGGAACGCGGGCGCGCCCGGACCGCCGTTCAGGTACTTGTAGCCGCAGCCGACCGCGAAGTCCACACCGGCCGCGTCCAGCCGGATCGGCAGCGCCCCGGCGGTGTGGCACAGGTCCCAGACGGCGAGTGCCCCGGCCGCGTGGATCCGCTCGGTGACGGCCGCCATGTCCAGCAGCTCACCGGTGCGGTAGTCGACGTGCGACAGCAGCACCACCGCGGTGTCCGCGTCGAGCACCGCGTCCAGCTGCGCCGCCGAGTCCACCAGCACCGGCCGGGTGCCCGGGTACAGCCCGGTCAGCCCGTCCGCGATGTACAGGTCGGTGGGGAAGGCGTGCCGTTCGGCGACCAGCGCGCCGCGCCCGGGGCGCAGCCGCAGCGCCGTGCCGAGTACCTTGAACAGGTTGACGGAGGTCGAGTCGCAGACCACCACCTGCCCGGCCGCCGCACCCAGCAGGTGCGCGCCGAGCCGGTCGCCGAGACGCCCGGGCTGGTGGAACCACCCGGCGTCGTTCCAGGACCGGATCAGGCCGGTGCCCCACTCCTCGGCGACCACCTTCGCCAGGTGGCCGGGGGTGCGGCGGGGCAGCGCGCCGAGCGAGTTGCCGTCCAGGTAGAGCACGCCCTCGGGCAGCTCGAAGTGCTCGCGCATCGGGTGCAGCGGGTCGGCGGCGTCGCGGACGACGCACTCGTCGCGGGTGGGAGACATCGTGCGAGTTGTCACAGTTCGTTCCTGACGGACCACAGTTCGGGGAAGACGTCCTGGTCGGCGGCGTGCTTGAGCCAGCTCAGACCACTGGAGCCGGCCGTGCCGGGCTTGCCGCCCATGGTGCGCTTGACGGTGGAGTAGTGGCGCTGGCGCCAGCGGGTGACCCGCTCGGCGGTGTCGAGCAGCGCCTCACCGAGCCGGGCCAGGTCGGCCAGCGCCGGGTCGGTGTAGACGGTCCGCCAGGCGGCCTCGACGGTGTCGTCGTGGCCGTGGTGGGCGGTGCTCGGGGCCGGGGGTATCTCCAGGCCGCGCCTGGCCAGCACGGCCAGCGCCTCGTCGTACAGGCTGGGGGTGCGCAGTTCGGCGAACAACGCGTCGTACTCGCCGGGGGAGTCCTGGTACATGGTCAGCAGGCGCTCGCTCTTGTTGCCGAGCAGGAACTCCAGCAGCAGGTACGCCGAGGACTGGAAGCCGGACGCCTCGCCGAGCAGCGGCCGGAACGCGTTGAACTCGGCCGGCGTCATGGTGGCCAGCAGGTCCCAGGAGGAGACCAGCACGTCCTGCACGTGGTGGCCGCGGCGCAGCGCGTCGCCCGCGGCACTCAGGTCGTCCTCGCGCAGCGCGGCGCGGGCGGCGGTCCACTCGCGGTGCAGCTGCCCGAACAGCAGCTCCATCACCTGGGTGGTGACGATGAACGTGTACTCCGACGGCTCGGTGCTGCGGGGCTGCTGGAGCGAGTGCAGCTCGGTCAGGCGGACGTACCGGGAGTACGGGGTGGACGTGCCGGGTTCCTGGTCGTTGCCGTACCGCAGGTGGGGGCGGTGGGTCTGGCCGGTCATGGCCGGTACCTCCTGGTTCCGCCCGCTCCGGGGTACGGCGGGCGCCACCATTGTGCGGCGCGGCGGCCTGCTCTTGAATGGGCGTCGTAGCCCGGTTGGCGGCAATGGCCTGCCGTTCGCAAGGTGCTGCGCCCCGATCGCCTGACGAACGCAAAGGAGCCGACGATGGACGCGGTGGACCGGCTGCTGCTGGCCGAACTCCAGGCCGACGCGCGGCTCTCGTACAACGAGCTGTCCCGCCGGGTGAACCTGTCCGCGCCGGCCGTCGCCGAGCGGGTGCGCCGGCTCGAGGCGGACGGTGTGATCACCGGCTACCACGCACACCTGGACCCGGCGAAGGCCGGTGCGGCGGTGATGGCCCTGGTGACGGTGCGCTGCTACGGCCCGCGCTGCGTGCTGCGCGACCCGGAGGTGGCGCACTGGCCGGAGGTGTTCCAGCTGCACCGGGTGACCGGCGGCGCGTGCTGCGTCCTGCTGGTCGGCGTCCCCGACATGCCGGCCTTCGAGCGGCTGACCGACAGGCTGGGCAGCTACGGGCAGCCGACCAGCTCGATGATCCTGTCCAGCCCCGTGCCGTGGCGGCCGATCCAGGCGTCCTGAGAGGGCCTGTCAGTACTCGTTCTTCGCGGGAGCCAGGTGCACCCCGAGGCTCTCCAGCCCGTACAGGAACATCTCCACGCCGACGGCCGCCAGCAGCAGCCCGAGCAGCCGGGACAGCACCTCCAGCGAGGTGCGCCGGCTGGCGCGCAGCAGCGGGGCGAGCAGCAGGACGGACACGCAGTCCACGGCGATCACCGCGACGTACATGGCGGCGACGGTGGAGTGCCAGCCGATGGTGTCCCGGGTGAGCGACTCGACCAGCAGCGCGGTGATCGCCAGCGGGCTGGCCACGTACGGCAGC
This sequence comes from Kitasatospora sp. NPDC051984, assembly GCF_044593455.1. Classification (NCBI taxonomy): domain Bacteria; kingdom Bacillati; phylum Actinomycetota; class Actinomycetes; order Kitasatosporales; family Streptomycetaceae; genus Kitasatospora; species Kitasatospora sp. NPDC051984. The sequence goes on along the minus strand of NZ_JBIUCB010000004.1, from coordinate 233,047 downwards.
AGCAGCTGGCGGATGCCGTCGGCGAGGGGGTTGTCGAGGTGGCCCTCGTTGCTGCCGCCGCCGAGGTGGATGCCGAGCACGAGCGCGACGGCGTAGATGAAGAAGATCACCCCGCCGGCGATCTGCAGCGACTGGTCGGAGATGTGGAACAGCGCCGCCATGACGTCCGCGCTGTACGCCAGCACCAGGCCGACCACGGCGGCGACCGCCGAGGACACCAGGGTGAGTTTGCGCAGTTCGGCCGGGGTGCGGGTCTGGCTGAGCTGGGCGAAGGCCAGCAGGACCTTGGGCGGGCCGATCACGGCGAAGAAGGTGACGAAGACGGTGCTCAGGTTGATCGCCGACATGCGCCCATGATGGGCGGTCAGCGCAGGCGGACGGTGACGCCACCCTGGCGCAGTACGTCGAGGATGGCGTCGAAGTAGGAGCGTTCCTCCTCGTCGGGGCCGGTGACCCGGCGGGTGAGGGCCTGGGCGGAGACCAGGGCGTCGCGCCAGATCAGCACGAACGGCGGCTCGGGGGTGAAGCCGCCGCGCAGGACGTCGGCGAGGGCGTCGAGGTTGCTGCCGTAGTAGCCGTTGTGGGCGTGCACGGCGTGGCCGAGTTCGGCCCAGAAGGTCTTTTCGTCGGTGACCCGGTCGCCGTGCAGGACGTACTCGGGTGGCTGCGGTGCGATGGGCATCGGGAGTCTCCCTGCGGGGTGGGGCGGGTCGCCCGGATGGGTTCGCCGGGTCGAGCGGGGGCGGTGCGCACGCTGGGATGGGCCCTACGGACTTCTCTTCCACACCAGGGGCAACACCATGACCAGTCTGCACCGCAAGGATCTCGGTCTGTTGGCACTTCGCGCGGTCGTCGGCGGTGTCCTGTTCGCGCACGGCGCGCAGAAGCTGTTCGGTTGGTTCGGCGGCGGTGGGCTGGAGGGCACCGCCGCCGCCATGGAGCAGATGGGCTTCGAGCCGGGCGAGCGCAACGCGCTGGCGGCGGGCCTGGGCGAGGCGGGTGGCGGTGCGCTGCTCGCGGTGGGCCTGGCCACCCCGGTGGCGGGGCCGGTGGTCGCCGGGACGATGGCGGGCGCGATCGCGGTGCACGCCCCGGCGGGGTTCTTCGCGCACGGCGGCGGCTACGAGTACCCGGCGCTGCTGGGTGCCTGCGGGCTGGCGCTGGCGATCACCGGCCCGGGCTGCTACTCGCTGGACGCCGCCTCCGGGCACGCGCTGGGCCGCCCGTGGCTGGGCGTGCTGGCGTTCGGGGCGAGCGCGCTGGGCGCCGTCGCGGTGGTGAAGCGCCGCCAGGACGTGGTGGGCAGGCGGGAGGCCAGGGCCGCGGACGAGGCGGCCCGCGAGAACGGCACCGGGCTCTCCTGAGCGCCGCGACGAGACAGGGAGAATCACTGATGAAGCGACAGATCCGGGTGGCCGCGGGCTTGGCGGCGGTCCTACTGGGTTCGGCGGCGCTGGCGGGCTGCACGTCGAGCGGCAAGACGTCCGGGGCGGCGACCTCGGCGGTGGGTTCGGCCGCGGAGTCGGCGCTGGCCTCGGCCACCGCCGCGCTCGGTTCGGCGGCGGCTTCGCTGGGCGCCTCCGCGCAGGCCGCGGCGTCGTCCGCGCTGGCGAGCGTCAAGGGCGGGCTGAACGTGAAGGGCGACGTGGCGCTCGGGGCGGCGACCACCGGGTCGGACGGGAAGCTGTCGGTGCCGGTGACGGTCACCAACCACGGTTCCCAGGCGGGCAAGTACACGATTCAGGTCAACTTCGACGACGCGTCGGGAAACCTGCTCGACGCGACCGTGGTGAACGTCCCGGACGTGGCGCCCGGGGCGACCGCGCAGGCCACGGCACACAGCAACCGTTCGCTGAACGCTCCCGTGACGCCTGTGGTGGCGAATGCGCTGCGGTACTGATCGGACACCGAACCTTAAGCGTGGCGTAAGCGTCAGATCTCGCTCTTGACGGTCGAGTTGGTCTAGTCCATTTTACTTGGCAGGTGCAGGGAGCCCCTGGGCCGGCGCCGGTGGTTCAGACCACCGGCGCCGGTTCGGCTTATCCCGGCCCTGGCGTTTGTGCAGGCCAACGCTCGATTCCCCCTGTCATGCCCCTGGCTGTGCGGCCCCACCTCGCACGGTTCGCATCCGGGTTTGTCAGGACCCCCACAACCAGGAGTCTCGCAGCCATGCTTCGTTCCGTTTCCCCCCAGTCGCCCACGCGGCGGCGCCCCAAGAGCTGGGCCGCGCTCGCGGCCGGCACGGCGGCCTCCCTGCTGCTCGGCGGCACCCTGGCCCTGACCGGCGGCACCGCCCAGGCGGCCCCCACCAACTCGACCGGTGCGCCGGCCACCAGCGGTGGCATCAAGGTGGCCTACTTCGACCAGTGGTCGATCTACACCAACGGCTACTACCTGAAGACCATGAACGACACCGGCGCCGCCGGGAAGCTCGACTACCTGATCTACGACTTCGGGAACATCGACCCCACCAACCTCACCTGTTTCGAGGCCAACAAGGCCGCCTCGCAGGACGAGAACAACCCGAACGCGGGTGACGGTGCGGGCGACTCCTTCGCCGACTACCAGAAGACCTTCGACACCACGACCTCGGTCGACGGTGTGGCCGACACCTGGAACCAGCCGATCGTCGGCAACTTCAACCAGCTGAAGAAGCTGAAGGCGAAGAACCCGAACCTCAAGGTCCTGCTCTCCATCGGCGGCTGGACCTACTCGAAGTACTTCTCCGACGCCGCGGCCACCGACGCGTCCCGCAAGAAGTTCGTGTCCTCCTGCATGGACCTGTACATCAAGGGCAACCTGCCCGTGCAGGGCGGCTACGGCGGTCCGGGCACCGGCGCCGGCATCTTCGACGGCATCGACATCGACTGGGAGTACCCGGGCGGCAACGGCCACACCGGCAACCACTCCTCCCCGGCCGACAAGCAGAACTTCACCTCGCTGCTCGCCGAGTTCCGCAGCCAGCTGGACGCCCAGGGCAAGACGGACGGCAAGACCTACAGCCTCGCGGCGGCGGTCGGCGCCGGTCAGGACAAGATCAAGTACGTCGAGACCGACAAGATCGGTCAGTACCTGACCTTCCTCGACATCATGACGTACGACATGCACGGCGGTTGGGAGGCCCAGGGCCCGACCAACCACCAGGCCCCGATCTACACCAACCCGAACGACCCGATGAACCCGGTCCCGGGCGGCGACGGGAAGTACTCGCTGGACAACGCCATCAAGGCGTACACCGTGGGTGACTCGCAGTACGGCATCCCCGGCGGCTTCCCGGCGAAGAAGATCAACGTCGGCGTCCCGTTCTACTACCGCGGCTGGACCGGCGTCACCGCCGGCAACAGCCACGGCCTGTTCCAGCCGGCGACCGGCCCGGCGGCCGGCGGCAGCTACTCGGGCAACGTCAACGGCATCAAGATGTACAAGGAGCTCAACGGCTTCGTCGACAACCCGGCCTACACCTACTGGGACGACGCCGCGAAGGCCGCGTACTTCTACGACGGCACCACCTTCTGGTCGGGCGAGAACGCCCAGTCGATCCAGGCCAAGCTGGACTACGCGCACTGCAACGGCCTCGGTGGCTCGTTCGCCTTCTCGATGTACGACCTGGGCACCCAGACCGCGCTGTTCGACAAGATGGTGAGCGCGACCAACGGCTCCGCCGCGAACTGCCCGGCCGCCCCGTCGCCGTCGACCTCGCAGTCGGCCAGCCCGTCGCCGTCCACCTCCGCCTCGGCCTCGCCGTCGACCTCGGCCTCGCCGTCCACCTCCGCCTCGGCCTCGCCGTCGCAGTCGCCGACCACCGGTGCCTGCTCCGCCGCCCCGAGCTGGAACGCGGCCACCGTGTACGCCACGGCCACCAAGGTCTCCTGGAAGGGTCACTACTACACCAACAAGTGGTGGACCACCAACGAGGACCCGAGCCTGAGTGGCCAGTGGGGCACCTGGACCGACAACGGCCCGTGCTGACCGACCGCTGACCGGTAAGTAGCCCTCTCGACGAACGAGGGGCGCAGGGAGATCACTCTCCCTGCGCCCCTCGTTGCGTTGTGCGGGGCACCCTGCTGTCAGCAGTTCAGGTCCTCGGTGCGGCCGAGGGCGTCCGGCTGGGACTCCTCGATCCGGCGCAGCATCCTGGTCAGCGTGGCGGCCAGTTCGGGGCGGGCCTCGACGGGGACGTCCTGGAGCGCGTCGGCCTCGAAGACGGCGGCCATCCGCATCAGTTCGATCCACCTGTCGCGGCCGAGCGGGGTGAGCTCGATGATCACCCGGACCCGGTTGGCCTCGTCGCGCTCGCGGGTGACCAGGCCGTCGTTGACCATCCGGTCGATCCGGTGGGTCATCGCGGCCGGGGTCAGGCCGAGCCGCTTGGCGAGCTCGCCCGGGCCGAGCCGGTACGGGCTGCCGCTGAACACCAGCGCCTTGAGCACCTCCCACTCGGCGTTGGTGATGCCGAGGGTGGCCAGCTGGCGGCTGTAGGCCACGTTCATCCGGCGGTTGAGCCGGGAGAGGGTGGAGACGATGGTCTCCACCTGCGGGTCCACGGTCGGGAACTCCCGCTGGTAGAGGGCCACCTGTTCGGCGATGCCGAGTTCGGTGGCGGAGTCGGGCTCCGCTCTGCGTGCGCTCATGGGGTCATTGTTCCACGCATCGTGCAGCTGTTAAGCCTTTGACGCGTTAAGGTTTCTATGCGTAGACTTTAGCTCTGAAATCTTACGGGTTGAAGTGACGGCCAAGGGGCCGGCTTTCGGAGTCTTCGAGGGGTGTCAAGTGAAGGAGTGGGGCGGCCGCCTGCGTCGCGTCCAGATCGGCAACGCGCTCAGCGCGTTCGGCAGCGGCTTCACGCTTCCGTACATGTTCGTGTACGTGAGCGAGGTGCGCGGCCTCGGCTCCGCGGCGGCCGGCGCGGTGTTCACCGTGTTCGCGCTCGCCGCGCTGGCCGTGCTGCCGTTCAGCGGTCGCGGCATCGACCGGTACGGCCCGCGGCCGGTGCTGCTGGCCGGTACGGCGATGGCCGCCGCCGGTGCGTTCGCCTTCGGTCAGGCCGCGAGCACGCCCACGCTGCTGATCTCCTCCTTCCTGTTCGGCGCCGGTGTCACCACCTGCCAGCCCGCGCTCGCCACGATGATCGTCCGCTGCACCGGCAAGGCCGAGCGCTCCCGCGCCTTCGCGCTCCAGTTCACGCTGGTCAACCTCGGCATGGGCATCGGCGCGCTGGTGGGCGGCCAGGTCGTCGACACCGCCGACCCGGCCAGCCTGACCAGGCTGTTCACCATCGAGGCGCTGACGTTCCTCGGCCTGGCTGCCGTCACCGGCACCGCGAAAATGCCTGCTGAGGAGGTCGCGCCGGCCGGTGCGGTTGTCGGCAAGGGCGGCGGACTGCGGACGCTGGTCGCCGACAAGGCGATGCTGCGGCTGTGCCTGCTCGCCGGGCTGATCTTCTTCACCTGCTACGGCCAGTTCGAGTCCGGCGTCGCCGCGTTCGCCACCGACACCGTCGGCACCCCGCCCTCCACCCTGGGCCTGGCGATCGGCGCCAACGCGCTGACCATCGTGCTGCTCCAGATGTTCGTGGTCCGGATCACCGAGCGCCGCCGCCGCACCACCGCGATGGCCGCCGCCGGCGTGGTCTGGCTCGCCGCCTGGGGCATGGCCCTGGTGGCCGGCCTGATCCGCGAGGACGCGATGGCCGCGACCGTCGCCATCGTCGCGATCTACGCCCTGTTCGGCGTGGGCGAGTCCCTGCTCGCCCCCACCATGGGCCCGATCGTCGCGGACCTCGCCCCGGCCCGGCTGCTCGGTACCTACAACTCCGGCTACGCCCTGGTGAAGCAGACCGCCGTCGCGGTCGGCCCCGCCGTCGGCGTCCTGCTGGTCGGCTCCGGCACCTGGCCGCTCTACCTGGCCTCGATGGCCCTCTGCACCTTGCTGATCGTCGCCCTGGCGGTCCGCCTGCGCGGCTTCCTGACGCCCGCGCAGGACAACGTCCGGGTGCTGAACGTGCCGCAGCGCGAGCTGCGGGAGCTGGAGGCGGTGGCCTGACGTGCCGCCGGCCGCCCACTCGGGGATCTCCCGGGCGGGCGGCCGCTCTGTTCACGGCGCGGGTCGGCAGGCGTCGCGCCAGTTGTCGAACCAGCGTCGGGCGATCGGGGTGTCCTGGCCCCGGTGCCAGCGGGAGTTGGCCGCGCGGTACTCGTCGTACCCGGCGAGCGGTGCCACGTGGTCCAGCCAGTCGACGAACCACTCGGCGAAGCCGGCCGGCTTGTCGGCGTCGTTCAGCAGAGGGTTCAGCCGGTCGCAGGTGGCGCGGCCGTCGAACCAGACGGTGCCGCGGTGCGGGCCGCCGAGGACCAGCCCGGTCGAGAAGCCGCAGCCGTCGTCCGTCAGCTTCACCAGGCCCGCCGTCCGGGCGCATTCGGCCTCCTCGATCAGCAGTTCACTGGCCTGCTCGGCCCGGCCGTACTCCGCGGGGTCGGCGAAGTCCTCCGGCTGCGGGCGTCCGTCGTACAGCTCGTCGGAGAGCGCCAGCGCCGTGTCGTGGTCCGGGAACGGCAGGTGCAACCGGTCGTAGTCGGTGCCGTGGCCGTCCCAGCGCCAGCCCTCGGCGGTCCGGCGCAGCTCGAAGACGAACCAGCCGCCCGCGCTGACCTGGAGCAGGTAGTCCCGGTACTCGGGCGGGAACGTCACCCCGAACTCGGACTCCGCCTCGGCGACCTGCTGTTCCGTGAGCGGCGGAGCGGTGCGGGGCTGTCCGGGGCCCGAGAGGAAGGCGTCCAGGCGGGCGCGGACGGCGGGCCAGTCGACGGTGGTCATGGTGCAGACCGTAACGCGTGCGGTGGCCCGGCCTGGAGGGGATTTCCCGGCCGGGCTTCTGCGGGCGGCGAGGGTCAGCGGCGGACGGGCATCAGGAGCGAGAAAGTGTCCTCGCGGGATGGGAAGCGGATCGCCAACGGGGCGATGGGGCCGGTCAGTTCGAGGACCAGCTGGTCGGCGCCGCCGACCGCTTCCAGCAGGAAGTCGCGGTTGACGTGGACCAGCAGCTCGGCCGGGGCGGTGTCCGGGAGGGCGTCGTTCGCGGTGGCGGTGACGGCGGTGACCGGGAAGTCGACGCCGTCCTGGGAACGGGTCTCGGTGGACGGCTCGGCGGTGGCGAGCATGCTGTGCAGCTGGTCGGCCGTCAGGGCAAGGCGGTGGGTGGGCTCCAGGCGCAGCAGGCGGCGGTAGTCCGGGAAGTCGTGGTCGGCGCGCTCGCCGGAGAGCTCGCGGCCGGCCGCGCGGACGGTGAACTGTGCTCCGTCCAGCACGAGTTCGGCTTCGTCGGCGTCGGCGAGCAGGGCCCGGGCGGCATCCGCGAGAGCCGTCGGCAGGAGAGCGGAGGCGGCCGGGCCATCCAGCGTGGCCGGGCAGTCGGCGACCGCCAGCCGGTAGCGGTCGGTGGCGACCAGGTGCAGGACGCCGTCCTCCGCGTCCAGGAAGATCCCCGCGACGGCGGGCAGCTCGGCAGTCGTCGGCGCGGCGAAACGGACCGCGTCCAGCGCGGCGGCGAGGCGGGCGGCGGGGACGGTCAGTCGGGTCTGCGGCATGGGGAACTCCCTCGAGTCGAGCAAGGCACGGACAGTGGAGAGCTCACGGCGGGCATCGGACAGGCCGTCCTCCAGCCGGCGCAAGTGCGCGTCCAGCTCGGCGCGGGCCTCGGCCGGGGTGCCGGTCAGCACCCGGGTGATGCCGGCCAGCGGCATGCCCACGCGGCGGAGGCGCGCCAGGAGGCGGGCGTCCGGAAGCTGCTCGTCCGCGTACCAGCGGTACCCCGAGTGCGGGTCCACGGCGGCCGGGACGAAGATGCCCGCGCCGTCGTAGAACCGCAGGGCGCTGACACTCAGGCCGCTGGCGCGGGCCAGTTCGCCGATGCTGCGCATTCTGTTCTCCACGCGGTAGACACTCATGCCTCGACCTGGTCGAGGGTCAAACGGTAGCCGGGAGGCTCCTGGTGGTGGGCGCGCAGCTGGGGTCGCCCGCACGTGCAGGTCATTGTCGGGATTCGCGATCTTTCCGACGGGTGCGTTCCCCTTCGCGCAGTTTCCCGCGCCCCTGTTTTCGCGCCCTCGCAGGCTAGGATTTGCGACATTGCGGACATGTCGTCAACTTGCGGACGGGGCGGGTATGGCGCTGGCGGTCGAGTCGCGGCGGGCGGTCGTGGGGGTCGCGGTGGGGCGGGACCGGGACCGGTTCCGGTGGTGGGGGCCGCTGGGGGTGGCGGTGTTTGCGGGGGTGCTGCGGTTGTGGGGGCTGCGGTATCCGAATGCGTTCGTGTTCGACGAGACGTACTACCCGAAGGACGCGTGGTCGCTGCTGCAGCAGGGCTACGAGGCGGTCTGGCCGGACAACGCGAATCAGCTGATTCTCGGGGTGCCGCAGGTGATCCCGCTGAGCCAGGCGCCGGCGTTCGTCGCGCATCCGCCGCTCGGCAAGTGGGTGATCGCGGTGGGGGAGCACTTCTGGGGTCTGCATCCCTTCGGCTGGCGGATCATGGTGGCCGTGCTGGGCTCGGTGAGTGTGCTGATGCTGGCCAGGATCGGGCGGCGGTTGTTCCGCTCGACGCTGTTGGGGTGCGTCGCGGCGCTGTTGATGGGTGTGGACGGGCTGCAGTTCGTGATGAGCCGGGTCGGTCTGCTGGACGGCATCTCCGCGTTCTTCGTGCTCGCCGCGTTCGGGTGCCTGCTGATCGACCGTGACCGCGTCCGCGGGCTGTTGCGGGCGGCGTGGGCGGAGGGCGGGCGGGCCGGGGACGAGGTGCGGCTGGGGGTGCGGCCGTGGCGGGTGGGTGCCGGGGTGCTGCTGGGGGCGGCGTCCGCGGTGAAGTGGAACGGCTTGCAGATCCTGGCGGTGTTCACCGTCCTCGCCCTGCTGTGGGACCAGGCGGGGCGGCGGGCGGCCGGTGCGCACCGGGCGTGGCGGGCGATGCTGCGGCGCGATCTGTGGCCGGCCGCGCTGTCCATGGTGGGCAGTGCGCTGGTGGTGTACGTCGTGGCGTGGAGCGGCTGGCTGGCGACCACGGGCGGTTACGGCCGGCAGTGGGCGGACGGCCGGGCCGGGCTGTCCCCGGCGCGGACGCCGCTGGTGGACATCCCGTTGCCGCAGGTGTCGATGAGCTGGGTGCCGGCGCCGCTGCGCAGCCTGTGGCACTACCACGCGCAGATGTACGACTTCAATACCGGCCTGTCGTCCCCGCACACCTACCAGTCGAACCCGTGGAGCTGGCTGGTGCAGGGCCGACCGGTGTCCATGTACTGGCAGCAGGTGCCGGACGGGCAGCACGGCTGCCACTCCGCCGAGGGCTGCGCGAGCCAGATCCTGGCGCTCGGCACCCCGTTCCTGTGGTGGACGGCGTGCTTCGCGCTGGCGTACGCGCTGTACCGGTGGTTCTTCCGGCGGGACTGGCGCTCCGGCGCGATCCTGGCCGGCGTCGCCGCGATCTACCTGCCGTGGTTCCAGTACCAGCGGCGGACGACCTTCTCCTTTTACATGGTGCTGCTGGTGCCGTTCCTCTGCCTGGCCGTGGCGCAGTTGCTCGGAGCGATGCTCGGGCCGGAGGGCTGTCCGCCACGCCGGCGACGGTGGGGCGCGGCCGGGGCCGGGCTGATCGTGTTGGCGATCGTCGGCTGTTTCGCGTACTTCTATCCGCTGTACACGGCGGAGGTGATCCCGATGTCCGAGTGGCGTGCGCGGATGTGGTTCACCAGTTGGATCTGAGGTGAAGTTGCTTTCCGCAGGCGGGGGTTCGCAGTTGCTGCCGGTCACCTGGCCGCTCGGTGTGGCGTGCGCGGTGCTGCTCGCGGTGGCCGCGCTGGTCGCCGGACGGGGCGGGCTCGGGCACGGGCGGGCGGTGCTGCGCGCCGGGGTGCGGGCGGCCGTGCAGCTGGCGGCCGTCGCGCTGGTGATCGCCTGGGTGGTGCGCTCGCTGTGGGCGTCCGCGCTGTTCGTGCTGCTGATGTTCACCGTCGCCGTGCGCACCGCGGGCCGACGGATGGGCGAGGGCCGGGACGGGCGCGGCGGGCGGTGGGAGTGGGCGTGGGCGGCGGTGCCGATCGCCGCCGGGGTGCTGCCGGTGCTGCTCCTGCTGGCCGTCACCGGGCTGCTGCCGCCGAAGGGCCTGAGCGTGATCCCGGTGGCGGGCATCCTGATCGGCGGGGCGCTCACCGCGACGTCGCTGGCCGGGCGGCGGGCGCTGGACGAACTGCGGCTCCGGCACGGCGAGGTGGAGGCCGCGCTGGCCCTCGGCTTCGAGGAGCGCGATGCCCGGCTGGAGATCTGCCGGACCGCCGCCGCGACCTCGCTGGTGCCCGCCCTCGACCAGACCCGCACCGTCGGACTGGTCACCCTGCCCGGCGCGTTCGTCGGCATGCTGCTCGGCGGCGCGACGCCCGTCCAGGCCGGTGCGGTGCAACTGTTCGTGCTGGTCGCGCTGTTGGCGGTGGAGGCGGTCGCGGTCACCGCCGTGCTGGAACTGGTCGGCCGGGGACTGGTCGGCGGCCCGGGCGGCAGCCGGTAAACTCGCCGGGTTGTTGAAGGGGAGTAGCCCTCCACCGGACCGTCGACATACCGGCCCGTCCCCCCGCGGACGAGCCCGGCGCCCGGGGCACCTCACGGGGTGTCGGCGAGACCTTCGGCCGCAGCGCTGTGACCATGAACCAGTGCTGCCGGGCCGAGGCGTCCCCTTCCACGGGTGCCCGGGGCCGGCGGCAACGAGACCGAAAGACCCCCGCATCCGATGAACAGCCTGACCATCGCCGCGCTCACGTTCGGCATCATCTTCCTCTCCGAACTGCCGGACAAGACCGCCCTGGCCAGCCTGGTCCTCGGCACCAAGTACCGGGCGAGCTACGTGTTCGCGGGCATCGCCGCCGCGTTCGCCCTGCAGGTCGCGCTCGCCCTGGTCGCCGGCAGCCTGCTGGCCCTGCTGCCGCAGCGCTGGGTGGAAGGCGTGTCCGGGGTCCTGTTCCTGGTCGGCGCGGGCATGCTGCTCTGGCACAAGGAGGACGAGGACGAGGAGGGCGAGGCCAAGGAACCCGCGAACAACTCGTTCTGGAAGGTCGCCGGTACCAGCTTCGTGATCGTCGCCGTCGCCGAGTTCGGCGACCTCACCCAGATCATGACCGCCAACCTGGCCGCCAAGTACGCCGATCCGCTGGCCGTCGGCCTGGGTTCCTGGCTGGCGCTGTGCGCGGTCGGCGGCATCGCCATCGTCGGCGGGCAGAAGCTGCTGCGGCACGTGCCGATGAAGGTCATCGTGCGGATCGCCGCGCTGGCGATGATCGCACTGGCCGGGTTCAGCCTGTTCAAGGCGATCACCGGCTGACGGCCTGCCCCGTACGCGGCTTCAGCAGCTCGGGTTCTGCGCTGCGGCTTCCAGGACGGCCTGGGTCTGCGGGTCGTAGACGCCCGGGGTGACGCCCTTCAGCTGGTTGCGGTTCTGCTTCTGGAAGTAGGTCAGCGTGTTCTGCGTGAGGGGGCCGAACCCCAGCTGGCCGGTCTTGGTCCGGTCCTGGTCGAGCCAGCCGGCGGGGAGGCAACTGGCCTTGGTCAGGAGGCGCTGGAGCTGCACCACGTCCGGACCGGTGTCGTCCCGCCGCAGCGTCCGGCTAGGGGTGGGCGAGGGCGGCTGGGTGGTCGGGGGCGCGGACGTCGGCTCGGCCGGGGCGGTCGTCGGGGCGGCCGCCGGCTTGGTGGTGACGGCTTGGGTCGGCCGGGCGGACGTACGGGTCGGCGACGGGCTCGCGGACGCGTCCGGGGAGGCCTCGCCACTCGGCGACTCGCTCGGGGCGCTCGGGGCGGACGAGGCCACCGCCGGGCCGGTCGGCGCCGGCAGCGCGTGGTCGACGCTGTCCGGCGAGGAGGACAGCAGCATCGCCATGCTCACGGCCAGCGCCGTCACGCCCACCGCGCCGCCCGCGATCACCAGCCGCTTGCGGTCGGCGCTGCGCCGCCGCTGCGAACGGCGTTCCGTCCGGCTGACCGGCGCGGCCGACTCGTCCTCGTGGAAGCCGAACAGGCCCAGGTCGGCGGCCGGCGGAGGCTTCGGGCCGTCCGGGACCGGAGGGAGCAGCGTGGTGGCCGGGTCGGGGCCGGCGGGTATCGGGGGGATCAGCGCGGTGGCCGCCGTCCCCGGGTCGGTGGGTATCGGCGGGATCAGCGCGGTCGGCGGCTCGGGCTGGGGCGGCGGCGGGACCACCCGGCCGAGCTGGAACGGGGCGGGCGAGCCCTGTGTGTGGACGGGCGGCAGCAGCTGCGTAGCGGCGGCGTCCGACTGAGCTGCCGGCGGCGCGAACGGGCTGGCGGCCTGCGGAACGTGCGGCGCCCGGCCGGGCGGCGGTGGCGGGACGGCTCCGGGAGCGGACGGCTGCGGCGGGACGAACGGCACCGTCTGCGTGGTGATCGGCTGCACGGGCGGTGGGCCGGCCTGGGTGGTGATCGGTTGCACGGGCGGTGGGCCGGCCTGGGTGGTGATCGGCTGTACGGGCGGTGGGCCGGCCTGGGTGGTGATCGGCTGCACCGGCGGCGGGCCGGCCTGGGTACCGAACGGGTCGGCGGCCGGGTGGCCGGGCTCCATCAGCACCGGGGTGTCGGCGACGTACGGGCGCACCAGGTGCGGGCCGTCCAGCGGCGGGAGGACCGCGGTCTGCTCGGCCGGAGAGAAGGCGTGACACGCGCAGCTGCCTGCCGGCCCTACGGTGCCGCAGCTGGGGCAGCGGTCTGCCGGCATCGGCCGGTCCTCCTCGGGTCGGAAACGAACGCAGTGATTATGCAGGACCATCCCACGGGGCAACAGGGACGGCCGGGCCGGGGTGCGCCCCGGCCGAGGCGACGGGCCGCCGGTGCCGGTCAGCCGGCGGCGGCGCCCGCCTGTTCGCGGAACTGCTGCGGGCTGAGCCCGCGGACCCGCTTGAACGCGGCGCTGAGCGCGAAGCCGCTGCCGTAGCCGACCCGGCGGGCGACCGACGTGAGGGTGGCGTCCGGTTCGGCCAGCAGGTCGGCGGCCTGGGCGAGCCGCCAGTTGGTGAGGTACGCCATCGGGGGCTCGCCCACCAGGTCCGTGAAGCGCCTGGCCAGCGCGGCCCGCGAGATGCCCGTCTCGGCGGCCAGCTCGTGCACCGTCCAGGCGCGCGCCGGGTCGGTGTGCAGCAGGACCAGCGCGCGGCCCACCACCGCGTCGGTGTGGGCCCGGTACCAGGCCGGGGCGTGGGTGGCGTCGCGGGAGAACCAGCAGCGCAGGGCGGAGATCAGCAGCAGGTCGAGCAGTCGGTCCAGCACCACCTCCTGGCCCGGCTCGTCCCGTCCGATCTCCGCCTCCAGCAAGGCCACCAGCGGTGAGCTCCACTCCTCGGCGGCCAGCCGCAGCACCGGCGGCAGTGCGCGCAGCAGCCGTCCGCTGACCTCGCCGTGCAGCTGGTAGGTGCCGCTGAGCAGTACCGTCGCCGCGTCCCTGGCGGTGCCCCAGGTCCGGACGCCCTGGTCGAGTTCCTCGCACATCCGCTCGCCGTCGACGGTGGTCGACACCTGCCCCGGATGGATCACCACCTGCGGCGCGGTCTCCGGCCGGTCGGCGACGGTGTACGGCTCCGGCCCGCGGACGATCGCCAGGTCCCCGGTCCGCAGCGGCACCGGCGGGCCGTCGTCCGGGACGATCCAGCCGTCGCCGCGCACCGTGGTCAGCACCGTCAGCGGCGCCCGGTCCTCGATCCGGATCGCCCACGGCGGGTCGAACACCGACCGCAGCAGGAACGCCCCTTGGGCCCGGGGGCCGGTCAGCAGTGCGGTGAGCGCGTCCATGGCCGTCAGCGTAGACGCCAGGTGCGCGGCCGGGTGGACGCTCACGTATGTCAACGAGCTTCTGGGCCATGGATCTTGAGTCTCCCCGCCGGTTGACTTGAGGGCATGACCACACGAACGGGGGCCCACGGCATGGCAGTTCTTCGCACGGTGACGCTGATCGGCGCGACCATCACCGCAGGGCTCAGCGCGGGCCTGTTCTACTCCTACGCCTGCTCGGTGATGCCCGGCCTGGCCAAGGTCGAGGACCGGGCCTTCGTCGACACCATGCAGCGCATCAACGTCGCCATCCTGAACGGCTGGTTCATGATCAGCTTCCTCGGCGCGCTGGTGCTCATCGTCGCTGCGGGCGTCCTCCAGTGGCGCGGCGGCAACCGTACCGTCCTGCTGTGGATCGGCGCCGCCGCCGTCCTCTACCTCGCCATGTTCGTCATCACCAGCGCCGTCAACGTCCCCCTCAACGACAAGCTGGCCGCCGCCGGCGCCCCCGACAAGCTCACCGACCCAGCCGCCGTCCGCGCCGCCTTCGAAGACGTCTGGGTCCGCTGGAACGTCGTCCGCGCCATCACCTCCACCGCCGCCTTCGCCTGCCTGACCTGGGCGCTGGCCCTGTCGGGGCGCAACTCCTGACCTCTCGTCACCGATTCAGCCGGACGGCGTGTGCGCCGTCCGGGGCGACGGTCAGCGCGAACCGTTCGACCCCCGGGCGGCCCCGGGCATCCCACCACCGCCACCCGGCCTCCACCTCGTCCCACAGCCGGCGCGGGCCGGACTGCACTACCTCGAACTCCGCCCGTCCCGGCTCCCAATCGGCCGTCGCCCACGAGGTGACGGCCGTGTCGTGCAACCAGAGCGTGTATGTCCCGTCCGGGTACCGCTCCGTCAGCGGAAACACCCCCGGCACCCGGACGCCGATCGCGAACATCGCGGCCCAGTCGCCGAGTTCGTCGGGCGAGAGGGTGGTGGCGGACCGGATCCCGTCGGCGGGCCACGGCGCGGACAGGTAGGCGAGACTGTTCGGGCGGGCCACGCGCTGGGCGCGCAGCCGCATGAACGCCGACGAGTGGACGAAGCTGCCGCGGGCGCTGCCGTCCGGTTGGGTCGTCAGTTTCACGACTGCCTCGCCGCCGTACTCCGGCCCCCAGGGTGCGACGATCACCGCGCCCGGGCGGCACTGTTCGATCCAGGCGCGGGGCACGTCCCGCACCGAGCAGGTGGCGATCACCCGGTCGAACGGCGCAGTCGGCGGATGCCCGGCCGCGCCGTCGCCCACCACGGTGACGGGGGCGTACCCCGAGCGGGCGAGGCGGCGTCGGGCGTCGGTGGCCGTGCTCCCGTCGACCTCGACGGTGGTGACGTTCGCCGAGCCGAGGCGGTGCGAGAGCAGCGCGGCGTTCCAGCCCGTTCCGGTGCCTATCTCCAGCACACGGTGGCCGTCGGCGACGTCCAGCGCCGCGAGCATCGAGAACACCATGGTGGGCATCGAACTGGACGAACTCGGCGCGGTTCCTTTTGAGTTGCCGAGGTGCGCCCCGTCGTCCCACTGCGTGGTCAACGGCACGTCCGCGTACACCGCCCGCCACCACGCGGCCGGATCCTCCTGCCGATCCACCGCGTCGCCCTGCCGCACCCCGTCCGCCATTCCCGGCCACACCGTGTCCGGCACGAACAGGTGCCGGGGAACGGCGTGGTAGGCCGCGAACCAGTCGGGCTGCAGCGAGCCGTTGGCGATGAGCGCGGAGGCCAGCCGATCGCGACCGGCCTCCGCTGCTTGACGTGCCGTCACCACGTCAGCGCCCCGCCGCCGGGCCCTGGCCGTCGGAGGTGTTGCCGCCTTCGTCGCTGCCACCGCCGCCGTGCTTGTTGCCGCTGCTGCTGTCGTCCTGCTGGCCGCCGCCGGATCCGTCGCCGCTGCCGCCGCCGTGCTTTCCGTCGAACGTGGGCATGGTGCCTCCTCTGTTCTCGCGTGGTGGGATGGGTGCTCGTCCCGATGCTCACGCTAGGTGGCAGGAGCGTGGCGGAGGGTGCCTGATTCTCGGGAATTCCCCTGCGGGAGGGAGGGATTCGCGGATTGGCGCAGGTTTGGGCTCAGTTGCTGTTCAGCGCTTGCCGGCACCGGGCGATCACCCGCTGGGCGTCCGCGCCGTGGACGGCCGCGCGGTTCAGCGACTCCCACACGCGCAGGTAGAGGGCCACGCTGTCGGGGGCGTCCAGCCAGAGTTCGGCGTGCCAGTCCTCGGCGATGACCAGGCGTTCGTCGTGGATCCAGAACCCGTTGGCGGGCGGCAGTTCGACCGGGGCGTCGAACGGCACGATGCCGAGAGTGACGTTGTCGAGGCCGATCACGCCGCTGAGACGGTCGAGTTGGGCGGCCATCACGCCCGGCGGGCAGATTCGTGCCCGGAGCGCGGCCTCCCACATGACGATGTGGAAGCGCTTGCCGCGCCGGTACAGCAACTCCTGGCGGCGGATTCGGGCTTGCACTGCCTCGTCGATGTCGCGGGGGGAGCGGTGGAGGGCGGTGTAGGCCTCGAAGATGTGGCGTGCGTAGTCGGGGGTCTGGAGCAGGCCGACGATCATCGCGTTCTGCCAGGCTCTTGTGGTGGACGAACGCTCGTACTCGACCGTCAGCCGGTCCTGAACCGGTCGATGACCGGCGGCCAACTGCCGTCGCCAGGAACGGGATTGCGTCTCGAAGGCGCGAAGCCTGGCCGACAGCTCGGCCGCTGCCTCGGGCTGCCCGACGCCGTCCGCCCAGGCCCGGAGGTCCTCGTGGGTGGCCGTCTGGCGGCCGGTCTCCAGCTTGCTGACCTTGGACTGCGTCCATCCGAGCTGTTCGGCCAGTTGGCGACCTGTGAGACCGCCCTCGGTCCGCAGCTCACGAAGCCGCAGACCGAGGGCGTAACGGGCCTGTTGGAAATCGGTGGTCACTCGCCGGACGGTACCCCAGCCCGGAACTCGCGGTGCGGCACGGCGAAGTGCCAGGCGGCGTCCCGCTCCTGGCAGGCGCGGTTGACCCGGACCGGGTCGGTGATCACCTCGATCCCGGTCAGTAGATCGTCGGCGTCGAAGTGCAGCAGCGCGATCACCCGGGAGTCGAAGACCCAGGCGTCCTCCAGGGGAAGGCCCAGCCGGTCGGCATCCTCCCGCCACAGGTAGCGGACGTCCTCGCCCACCGTGCCGATCTGTTCGGCGTTGTCGAGCAGGTAACGCTGGCCGAGGGTCGGCGGGTTGTCCATGATCCGAACCCGTTCGAACCGCTTGCCCTGCGCGGACTGCGCACTGCGGTTGCGGGCCCAGTCGTTGTCCATGTCCCAGCCGGGGTCCTCGCCGGCCACGAACCGGCGGTAGGTCTCGGTCTCCTCGTCGGACCGGTACTGGCGGCGGGTCTCCAACCGGAAGGCCGTGTGCTGGAAGGTGTGGAACATCGACTCGAACTCGTCGTAGCTGATCATCACCGGCTCGCGCTCGGCGGCACGTGGGGCGAAGTCCGCGAGCAGGACGCGGGGTACGGTCACAAATCCCTCGCCGGGCTTGATGTTCCGCAGCTGGGCCACCTCCGCAGGATCCGTGACGAGGTCGCCCTGCACGATCACCTGCCCGGTCTCCTCGTCCTCGTACAGTGTCGGGCAGCCGTCGCTTCTGGAGTTGCTGCCGATGTAGCGCAGTCGACGGGTCATGTGTCTGCTCCTCTCCCGTGGATGGTCGGCCTCAGAATGCCCGGGCATCCGGCGGGCCAGGACGCTGATTCGCGAATATTCGTCCGGAGGGGCGGGCGAGACGGGCGTCACGGGAACCCGTGGGCGGGTGCCGGACAGACCATGGGAGTGATCACAGATATGCGAACCCGGGTGCGGGCCGGGGACCCGGACGTCTTCGGGGAGCTGTTCGACCGGTATGCCCGGAGTGTCTACAACCATGCGTTCCGGCTGACCGCGGACTGGTCGGTCGCCGAGGACGTCATGTCGGCGACGTTCATGGAGGCGTGGCGGTTACGGGACAGGGTGGCCGAGGAGGGCGGGTCGCTGCGGCCGTGGCTGCTGGGCATCGCGACGAACCTCGCGCGTAACCACTGTCGCAGCAACCGGCGTTACCGCGCTGCGGCCGCCGCGCTTGCCGCGACCGGGCCCTCGGTGGTGGAGATGCCCGACCACGCCGAGGAAGTGGTCGGGCAGGTGGACGACCGGCGGCGGATCGCCGCCACCGTCACCGCGATCGGGGCGTTGCGGCGGGCCGAGCGGGAGGTGCTGATCCTGTGCCTGTGGGAAGGCCTGGAGTACGCCGAGGCCGCCGAGGCGCTCGGCGTGCCCGTCGGGACCGTCCGCTCCCGCCTCTCCCGCGCCCGCACCAAACTGCGCAAGCTCGCCCACGCGGAACTGGCGACAGAAAGACGGGAACTCGCCCGCCGCACCCGACAGACAGAGAGGGACCGCGCAATCGCGGTCCGGCCCGTACCGGAAGGACACCGATGAACGCCAGCCCCTCCCAGCCGCACCCGGCTGACCGGCCGGAGACCGACGGCCTCCGGCCGACCGCGGAGCGGAATCTGCCGGCGGGCCGCCACCAGTTCCACAAGGAGCAACTGATGGCCCAGATCCACGAAGACCTCAACAACGCCGTTTTCGCCCCCGTACGACGGAACCCGTTCCTGCGCCGCGCGATCCTGCTGCCCGCGGCGGGGTTCGCCCTCGCGGGCGCCGTGGCGGCCGGAGCGGTCCTGATCCCGCAGGACCACGCGGACCGGCCCGCCGCCGGCCCGGCCCTGACCGGCGACATCGGCAACGGCGACCAGAAGGGAGCCGTCCAGCTGCTCAACCGGATCTCGCTGGCCGCCGCGGAGGCCCCGAGCCCGACGGTGCGTCCGGGTCAGTACGTCTACCTCGAGTCGCAGGTCGCCGGCGTCAACGTGAAGGACGTCGACGGGAAGCCCACCCCGTTCGACACCCCCCTTCACACCCGTCGGATGTGGACGTCGGACAACCACCGGGGTTGGCTGTCCGAGCCCCAGCAGCACGTGGACGCCGAGCTGGAGCTGCTGCGAATCGGACGTCTCGAATGGCCGGCCTACGAGTACCTGGCCTCCCTCCCCACCGACCCCGACGCCCTGCTGAAGAAGATCCGCGAGGAGATCGCGTACGAAGGCCAGGGTGGCCCGGACGCGGAGGCGTTCATCGCCATCGGCACGCTCCTCCGCGACACCTACCTCCCGGCCCCGGTCATGTCCGCGCTCTACAAGGCCGCCGCCGAGATCCCCGGCGTGGTCGTGGTGGACGACGCGGTCGACGCCATCGGTCGCCACGGGGTCGCGGTGGCCCGGACCAAGGAGTCCAACGGCCAGCGCTCCGAGTGGATCTTCGACAAGTCGACGTTCGCCTTCCTCGGCGAGCGCACCGTCCAGGTCGGCAAGCCGGGCCCGGACCAGATCCAATTCAAGCCCGGCACGGTCCTCGTCACCGCCGCCGTCACGAAGCGCGCCGTCGTCAACGAGATCAAGCAGGTTCCGTCCGACCAGGCCTGACCCGGCCCGCCCCTGACGGAGGCCCCGGCGCCATGCGACAAGGCGCCGGGGCCACACCGGCGTGTCGATCGCTGGAGCACGAAACGGCCGGGGTCGTGGGCTGCACCACCCACTACGGGAACGAGGCCCTGCCGCACTGGGCGTTCGACGAGCAGGAACGGGCCGAACCTGTGCAGCGGCTGGTGAGTGCGGAGTCCGTGGGGAGGGCGATGACGTTGCCGTGCTGTTGGAGCCCCCATTGTTCGGGGGCGGGCGGTCAGTCGGATACTCGTCGGACATCCCAACCCGGAGGCAGCGTGAGCCAGTTCGAGCCCGAAGAGATCCGCACCGACCGACTGGACCTGCTGCCGCTGCGGGTCGAGCATGCCGAGGAGATGGCCGCCGTGCTGGGCGATCCCGGTCTGCACGCGTTCATCGGTGGTGCGCCGGACAGCGCGGAGGCTCTGCGAGCGCGCTACGAGCGGTGGGTGGCCGGTTCGCCCGACCCTGCGGAGTCCTGGTGCAACTGGGTGATCCGGCTCCGGGATGAGGATTGTCTGGTGGGGACGGTCCAGGCGACGGTCACCACCGACGAGCGCGGCGCGGCGGCGGAGATCGCCTGGGTGGTGGGAACGGCCTGGCAGCGGCGCGGCATTGCCGCCGAAGCGGCCCGGGGCCTCGTCGCCCGGATCCGGGAGCTCCCGGTGCGCACGGTCGTGGCCCACATCCACCCCGAGCACGCGGCGTCGGCCGCCGTCGCGATTGCGGCCGGACTCGTGCCCACCGACAAGTGGGAGGACGGGGAGGTCAGGTGGGAGCTGGTCGTCGGCTGATCGAGCGCATCCGCAGGGGGTGACGAACCCGGGAACCTCAATCAAGGACGACCTTCCCGGCCGCGGGTCGGGCGTCGATCAAACGTCCATCTTGGGCCGGTCTGCTCGGAGCACTGACTCCTTCGAGGTCCCGGAGAACCATCGTGATCAAGCGTGCAGTAGTTGTCGCGGCGGCAGCTGCGCTGTTCAGTCTCGGCGCCAGTGCGGCGCTCGCCGACGCGGGCGTGAAGTCGTCCGACGGTGTTCCGTCCCAGGCCGTCCAGGCCGGGGCCCCGGGCGCCGCGAAGGCGTGGATCGGCCACGAGGAGCATCGTGTGTCGGCGGCCGGTGGAGACGTTTTCGCGGCTGCCGGGGAGAAGCGTCTGACCGGCACCGTGACCACGGCCGGCTGGCTCGACAAGCCGGGCGAGGGCGTTCTGTAGGTCGGCGCGTCTGCGGTTCGCCTCGCTGGTTTCCCTGTTGCCGGCGGGGCGTTCTCGTCGCAGTTGTTTCGGCGTGTCAAGCCACCCGTACAGGAAATCAGCTCCGGAGGTTGCCCGGTCCGGAGCTGTGTCGAGCCCGTGCAGCTGTCAGGGGGTGGGGAACTGTCCGGCCTTGACCTTGGCGACGAACGCTTGCCACACCTCAGCGGAGAATGTCAGGCGGGGGCCGTCAGGGTCCTTGGAGTCCCGGACCATTCCCGGGTTGGCATCGTCCACTTCGATGCAGTTCCCGCCGTCGCCATCGCTGTAGGACGACTTGCGCCACTTGGAGGCGCTGAGGTCAGGTGCTTTGCTCATGTGTATGTTCCTCCACCGCCGACTCGATCAGGGCCAGGGACGCCGCCGGCGACAGCGCGACGGCCCTGGCGAGATCGTATGACCTCTCGCAACGAGCGACCACGGCCGGATCGTCGAGCAACTGTCCTGAGTGCAAGCCTTCGACGTACGCCACAGGCGGAGCCTCTGTGAACGTCATGAGGAAGACCGAGCCCGCCACCATGGCGTGTGCTCCCGCGCTGAACGGCAGCACCTGAACCAGGAGTTTGCCCACCCCGGCCAGCGTCAAGAGGTGGCGCAGTTGTTCGGCCATCACATGTCCACCACCGACAGGCGTCCGGATCACTGATTCGTGGAGGATCACCCACAACAGAGGTGCTGTTGGATCGGCCAGGACACGGGCCCGCTCAAGCCTGGCCGCCACTGCGTCATCCACTGCGACGGCTGGCGCGAACGGCTTGGCCGCTCGGACAACGGCGCGCGCATAGGCAGCTGTCTGCAGCAGCCCTGGCACCAGCGTTGGGGCGTACTCGGAGATCGTCTTGGCCTGCGACTCAAGCTCGGCAACCGGAGTGAAGTGGGCGGCATGCCGTGTGCGGGTCACCATGGGGAAGAGGCGCGCGAAGTGGCCTCCGGTGCCCAGGGCTGCATCGAGCCGTTCCGAGAGATCTTCCTGCGGCCTTCTGACCGCACTTTCGATCTGGCCGATGTACGCACCGGAGCAGTAGACCAGTTCGCCCAGCCCGCTCTGGGACAGCCCCTTTGCCTCGCGGAGTCGTCGAACCTCCGCTCCGTAGAACGCGCTCGGGGAGGCGGACGGGTCGAGATCCTTCGGACTGGCCATACGTCATATCCCTGTTTCAGCAGCGCAGTTGCTGTGCCGTCAACTCTGTCCAGGTTACCGAGCAATGCCGACGCTGGTCACGGAAAGTCGAGCACTACGTGACTTGGAGCAATGATGGCAGCGGTGGAGAGCGACACGGCGCGGAGATGTGCCTATCGCGCGGAGGCGGAGGAAGCAGCGGACGCCGTGGAGACGGCGTGGCGACTCGCGGGACTGCCGGCAGAGCCCAACGTGATGCCGGTAACGAGTGGGCGTGGCCTGAGCGTCGGCGCTCACGTCTCCCTTGGGGGGTGCAGCGCCGCCACAGCTCGCGCGCTCGCCGACGTGCTGACGGAGTACGCCAGGCTGACGGGCCGACTCATCGACGGCCGATCCCAGCGATTCGTGGCCCGTGTACTTGCCGACCACGGGGTGAGGCCGGCGCTGCCGAGCGACGGGGTGTACGTCGTCGCAGGGGAGTGGAGCGTGTGACCACTGATCAGTGGGAGCCCCGGGAAGGGCAATCGGCCCACGACCGGGGCTCGGGCGGAGACGTGCGGGTGATGGCCGTCCATGACTGCGGGGTGTTCGTCCGCCACCTGTGGGACGGGCGGGAGGGTGTTACCTCACTTGAGGATCTGGCCCCGCCGGAGCGTACGGCCTTGGCGCGGTGACGGGTGCTCTTGATCGTGCCTGGGACGCGGCTGCTCAGTTCGTAGCTCTGACGGGCGAGCAGGTGCGGGTGTCGCAGGTGGCCGGCGGCGTAGAGCTCAGGTTCCGGGTAGTGCCCATGGATGGTGACTTGCACCTTGAAGTGCTTCGCGTCCTGGGTGAGTCCGAGCGCTTCGGGCATGACCGGCTGTCCGACGGTAGCGGAGAGTTGTGGGCCACCTACCGCGAGAGCCGCCCGTGACCGGCCCACCAGGCCCCGGGAGTACGTAGGCGCCTCAGTATTCGTACGCTGGGTCTCGGGCGATGCCTTGGAGTCGTCCTCACGTTGCTTGCGCTGTCGTTCGTACGAGGGCTGCTCGCGCGTGATCAAGGTGAGGTCGCCGTTCCGGCTGACCGTGCAACTCAAGGGGTGTCGTGTGGGCAGCGTTGTGAAGATCAATGTGCTGACTGTTCCTGCTGAGCAGCGGGAGGTGTTGGAGCAGCGGTTCGGGTCGCGGGCCGGGGCCGTGGAGGGTGCGGACGGGTTCGAGTGGTTCGAGCTGCTGCGGCCGGTGGAGGGGACGGACCAGTACCTGGTGTACACGCGGTGGCGGGACGAGGAGTCGTTCCAGGCGTGGATGGAGGGTCCGATGAAGGCTGCGCACCAGGGCGGGGGCGGCGACCGGCCGAAGCCGGCGGCGACGGGGTCCACGGTGTGGTCGTTCGAGGTGGTGCAGTCGGCCGGGCCGAAGGCGTAGGTAGGGAAGCGGGGCCGGTCATCGGGGGAGGCCGGCCTACGTGAACGGGATGGCGATGTCCGCCACGTGGTCGTCCGGGGCGGCGGTGGGCCAGTTCGGGTAGTAGATCTCGCGGTTGGCGGCGCTGCGGGTGTGGCCGTGTTCGGTGAGCCAGGTGCCGAGGGCGTCGTGGGCGGCGGCCATGGCTGCGAAGCCTGCCTGGTTCTTGGTGCGGGTGAGGTAGGCCTCGCGGTGGGCGGGTTCGATGCGGATGCCGATCTGCGGGGTGGGTTCGACGGCGTTCTGGGTGGGGGCGCAGAGTTCGACGGGGCCGTCGGAGTCCTCGCTGACCAGGCCGTCGTAGACCGCGAAGATCGGTCCGGACAGGCATGCTCCGGTCTCGCGGAGGTGGGTGAGGAGCAGTTCGGTCGATGAGGCGAGGAAGTCGGGGAGGTCTGCGGCGGTGACGTGGCGCCGGGTGAACAGGACTTTCTGCTCTGCGACTTCGCGTTCGGCGATCTCGTCCATGGTCGGGTTCCTTCCGGTGAGGACTTCTCGGGCGTAGCCCACCGCGTCCCGGCGGGCCAGGTGGGCGGATTCCTGTTCGCGCCAGTACGCGGCGAGCAGTGCGGCGGGCTCCGGGCCGCGGGAGTCGAGGACGGTCGCGATGAGGGCCAGTGGCATGCCGGTGGCGCGCAACAGGGCGATGCGGCGGGCGCGTTCGACCTGGGCGAGGCCGTAGCGGCGGAAGCCGGTCCGCGGATCGACCTCGGCGGGTGGCAGGAGGCCGCGGTCGCCGTAGAGCCGTAGGGCCTTGAGGCTGAGCCTGGTTCTGGCCGCGAGTTCCCCGATGGTGATCAGTTCCTCTTGCACGGGGCCACTGTGCACTCTGCCCCTGGGGGAGAGGCAAGCGGATGATCGCGGGTGGGAGTGTGGCGTGACGTCAGTGCCGGGTTGTACGCCGCAGGTTGGAGGCCGAGTCCATCCTGCGGCCGTACGTGGGGCGGGGGTGGCGGATCGGAGACTGGAGGCAATTCGAGGTACTGATTCCGCACAGAGGGCTGGCATGGTTCTGCGAAACGGGCGAACGATTCTGCTGCTGACGGCCGTGCTGGCGGCGCTCACTCCGGCGACGGCGTTCGCGGCGGGGGATCCGCTTCAGCGGTACGCGCAGCAGGAACTCCGCTGGGAGCGTTGCGAGGTGGACGGGTTGCCGTCGTTCGAGTGCGCGAAGGTGAAGGTGCCGCTGGACTACGGGAAGCCCGCGGGCCGGACGATCGAGATCGCGATATCGCGGGTCAAGGCGGCCAGTGCGAAGGAGCGGCACGGGGTGCTGCTGATGAACCCCGGGGGGCCGGGCAGTCAGGGGCTGACGATGCCGGTGGAGTTCGAGCCGATGCTGCCGGCGGAGGTGCGGGCGCGGTTCGACCTGGTCGGGTTCGATCCGCGCGGGGTCGGGCGGAGTTCGCCGATCGGCTGCGATCTGACGGAGGACGAGCGGAACATCCAACACCCGTACAGCGCGGCCACGTTCGGGAAGGATGTGGAGCGGGCCCGGTCGGTGGCCGACAAGTGCTGGGCGAAGGCGGGGGACGTGCTGCCGCACATCACCACCCGCAACACGGCGCGGGACATGGACATCGTCCGGGCGGTGCTGGGCGAGCGGCGGATCTCCTACTTCGGGTACTCGTACGGGACGTACCTGGGCGCCGTCTACACGCAGATGTTCCCGCAGCGGTCGGACCGGATCGTGCTCGACAGCGCGCTCGATCCGAAGCTCGCCTGGCGGGATTCGTTCCGGGGCTGGTCGGCGGCGGCCGAACTCGCGTTCACCCGGTGGACGGAGTGGGCCGCCGAGCGTGACGCCACGTACGGGCTGGGGGCCTCGGCCGCGGAGGTGCGGAAGACGTACTGGGAGCTGGTGGAGCGTGCCGACCGGACGCCCGTTCCGACCGACGACGGGAAGGGGCTGGACGGCGCCGCGATCCGTTCGGGGTACCGCGCGTTCGTGCAGGTCGAGGCCGTCACCCCGTGGATCGTCGCGCTGAAGGCCGCGGCCGCGGGCGGGCCGGCCGTGCCGGGCGTCCCGCCGGTCGTCGTGGACGACAACATGACGGCCGTCACCTGGGCGGTGTTCTGCGGCGACACCCGGAGTTGGCCGCGCGACCCCGAGCAGTACCGCCGCGACGCGATCGCCGACCGGGCCAGGTACCCGCTGGCGGGTGATTTCGGGGCGAACGTCCAGCCGTGCGCGTTCTGGAAGTCGGCGGCCGTCGAGCCGGCGACCGTGGTCAACAACGAGGTCGACGCGCTGATCGTGCAGAACCAGTGGGACCCGCAGGCGACGCTCGCCATGGCCCAGGGCATGCGGCGGGCCCTGCACGGCTCCCGGATGGTCACGGTCGCCGGTGGCGAGGGCCACGGCGTGGTGGTGGCCGGCCCGTCCTGCGCGGACGGCGCCTTCACCCGCTACCTGACCACGGGCCGGCTGCCCGCCAAGGACGTGACCTGCACGAATCAGTGAAAGGCCGCGCGGCGGGTGGCGCGGCGGAGGGTGCGCAGGAGGGGGCCGCCGACGGTGAGGCAGAGGACGGCGGTGAGGGCGGCGCGGGGGAGGTCCCAGCCGAGGGAGGTGGTGAGGCAGTAGAGGGCGAAGCGGGTGAGGTTGGCGGGGAGGGGGTCGCCGGGGACGAAGGAGATCGAGGTGGCCAGGCCGCCGATGTAGGGCCAGCCCTGGAGGTTCATCACCACGCCGTAGCCGATGGCGGAGAGGACGCCGTAGAGAGCGAGGAGCAGGAGTTCGGGCCGGCCGCGCAGGCGGGCGGCGCCGGGGAGGAGTCCGGCGCCGAGGCAGACCCAGCCCATGGCGAGCATCTGGAACGGCAGCCAGGGTCCGACGCCGCCGGTGAGCAGGCCGGAGGCGAACATGGAGAGCGCGCCGAGGACGAAGCCGAAGCCGGGGCCGAGGGCGCGTCCGGAGAGCACCATCAGGAAGAACATCGGCTCCAGTCCGGCGGTGCCGGCCCCGAGCGGGCGCAGGGCCGCGCCGGCGGCGGCGAGGACGCCGAGCATGGCGACGGCCTTGGCGTCCAGGCCGGGTGCGCCGGTGGCGTTGCGGCCCTCGGAGAGCTGGGCGACCAGCACGGCGAGCAGCAGCGGCAGCAGCAGGGCGAACAGCCACGGCGCGTCGGTGGAGTGGCCGACCAGGTCGGAGTCGCGGGCGGCGAGCAGCGGCCAGCCGAACGCGGCGACGCCGACGGCGGAGACCAGGGCGAGCGCGACGATCGAGCGCCGCCCGAGCGGGACGGGGCGGGCGAGTTCCCGGGAGGTCACGGCAACTCCCTGAGCGCGGCGGCGACTTCGGGGACGGTGAGGTACGGGGGGAGGATCTTCGCGGTCTGCGGGGCGAAGGTCGGGGAGGCGAGGACGACTTCGGGGGTGGGGCCGTCGGCGACGATCTCGCCCTCGGCGAGGACCGCGGTGCGGTGGGCGAGTTCGGCGGCGAGCTCGACGTCGTGGGTGGCGAGCAGGACGGTGTGGCCCTCGGTGGCGAGCGTGCGCAGGATGTCGACGAGGCGGGCCTTGGCGGCGTAGTCGAGGCCGCGGGTGGGTTCGTCGAGCAGGAGCACCGGGGGGCGGGCGGCGAGCACGACGGCGAGGGCGAGGGTGAGGCGCTGGCCCTCGGAGAGGTCGCGGGGGTGGCAGTGGTCGTCGATGCCGGGGAGCAGGGTGGCCAGAATGGTCCGGCAGGTGCCGGGTTCGGCGCCGGCGTCCTGGTCGGCGGAGGCGCACTCGGCCGCGACGGTCTCGGCGTACAGCAGGTCGCGCGGGTCCTGCGGGACGAGTCCGACGGAGCGGATCAGGTCCTTCGGGCGGGTTTTGTGCGGCGTGCGGCCGTTGACCCGGACGGTGCCGGAATCGGGGGCGTGCAGGCCGACCAGGCTGCCCAGCAGGGTGGACTTGCCGGCGCCGTTGCGTCCCATCAGCGCGGTGATCTGGCCCGGGAACAGGGCGAGTTCGACGCCGCGGAGGGCGGGGACGGGGCCGCGGGAGACCACCAGCCGGGAGACCGTGGCGATCGCGGGGGCCGACGGAGTCACCGAAGGAGCAGCGGCGGGCGCGGGCAGGCGTTCGCGCAGGGTCGCCGCGCGCCGCCGGGCGTCGCGGACGGTGAGCGGCAGCGGGCTCCAGCCGGCCAGCCGGCCGAGGTCGACCACCGGGGGCCGGACGGGGGAGCGGGCCATCAGGGTGGCGGGGTCGCCGAGTGCGGGCGGCTCGCCGGGGCCGGGGAGCAGCAGGACCTGGTCGGCGTACTGGACGACGCGTTCCAGGCGGTGTTCGGAGAGCAGGACGGTGGTGCCGAGGTCGTGCACCAGCCGCTGCAGGACGGCCAGCACCTCCTCGGCGGCGCCCGGGTCGAGCGCCGAGGTGGGCTCGTCCAGGACCAGCACCTTGGGGTGGACGGTCAGCACCGAGCCGATCGCCACCCGCTGGCGCTGGCCGCCGGAGAGCGCGGAGAGCGCGCGGCCGCGCAGGTCGGCGAGGCCGAGCAGGTCGAGCGTCTCCTCGACCCGGCGGCGCATCACGGCCGGGGGAAGGCCCAACGACTCCATGCCGTAAGCGAGTTCCTCCTCGACGGTGTCGGTGACGAAGTGCCCGGCCGGGTCCTGGCCGACGGTGCCGACCACGTCGGCGAGGTCGCGCGGCCGGTGGGTGCGGGTGTCGCGGCCGGCGACGGTGACCCGGCCCTCCAGGACGCCGCCGGTGAAGTGCGGCACCAGCCCGGAGACGGTGCCCAGCAGGGTGGACTTGCCGGCGCCGGACGGGCCGACCAGCAGGCACAGTTCGCCCTCGGGAATGGTCAGGTCGACGCCGCGAAGGGCGGGTTCGGCGGCGTCGGCATACCGCACGCCGACCTGCTCGAAAGTGATCACCGGGTGCTCCGGGGCGGCTCGGGGGTGACGAAGGCGGGCAGCAGGCCGATCAGCACGGCCGCGGCGGGCAGCAGCGGCAGCCGCGGCGCGGTCGGCGGGACCACCGACGGCGTCAGGGCCTCCGGCCAGCGGCCCGCGTACCAGATCAGGGCGGTCGCGACCAGCGCGCCCGACAGAGCGGTCAGCCACTCCGGGAGCGCCCACGGATCGGGCCGGTAGCGGGTTCTGACGGAACGCCGACTGCCCAGGGCCAGCCCGGCGGCGGACGCGGCGACGCCGGCCAGCAGCACGGGCAGCGCCCAGGCGTGGCTGCCCGCGGTGAGCAGCCCGTAGGTGGCGCTGCACACGCCGAGCAGCCCGGCAAGCGTCAACACCCCACCGGTGCGCACCAGTTGGCGCGGCACCCGGGCGGTGCGGCCGAAGCCGCGGGTGTCCATCGCCGCCGCCAGCGCCACCGAACGCTCCAACGCGCCCTCCAGCACCGGCAGTCCGACCGACAGCACCGCCCGCACGCCCCGGTCGGTCCGGCCGCGCAGCCGGCGCGCCGCCCGCAGCCGCCGGACGTCCGCCACCAGGTTCGGCGCGAACGTCATCGCCACCACGGCCGCCACGCCCGCCTCGTACAGCGCGCCCGGCAGCGAACGCAGCAGCCGCGACGGGGAGGCCAGCGCGTTCGCCGCGCCCACACAGGCCAGCAGCACCGCCAGCCGCAGACCCTCGTACAGCGCGAACAGCACGCCCTCCAGGCTCACCGAACCGCCCAGCCGGACACCCTGCGCCCAGGCGGGGAGCGGAAGTTGGGGGAGCGTGAACAGGACATGGGTGCCGCCGACGGGGGAGCCAAGCAGAACCGCGAACACCACCCGGGCGGCCAGCACCAGCAGGCCGAGGCGCAGGAACGCCGCGTACGAGCGGGCCCACGGCGCGTCGCCGCGCCGGGCCGCCACGACGAAGCCCGCCACCGCCAGGATCAGCAGCAGGAGCAGCGGATTGGTGGTCCGGCTGGCCGCCGCCGCGAGGCCCAGCGCCCACAGCCACCAGGCGCCCGGGTGCAGCTGCCGGGGCAGCGAACGGCTGTGTACCGCCCCCGGGTTCGCGGACCCGGGGGCGGTCGGAGCGGTGCGGCGCAGACGGTCGACGGACATGGTCAGCGGGTGCGGCGGCGACGGGCCTGCCAGACCGCGCCGGCGCCCAGCAGGACCACCGCGCCGACCCCGGCGATCACACCCACGGCCGGGCCGCCGTCGCCCTTGTCGGACGAGGCCGAACCGCCCGAACCGGCACCGGAGCCGGAGCCCGCCGCGACCTGCTCGCCGCAGCCCGCGCGCGGGTAGCCGGCGATCGCGCACAGCAGCCCGGCGGAGTCGTAGCGCAGCGGCGCGGCCACCGCGGCCAGCACCTCCGCCGAGTTCGCGGCGCTCGGCACCGAGGCGCACACCGAACGTGCCTCGGCGGGCTGTTCACCGTTCGGGGCGTCCTTCGCGGTGCCGAAGTCGAGCACCACGGCGACCCGCTTGTGGCCGCCGCTGGGCGCGGTGTTCGCACAGATCGCGGCGAAGTCGGCGGGCGGCGACGGCCGGGGCGCGTCCTGACCGCCGTCCGGGCTGAGCACGAACCGCCAGCCGTCCACCGCGCCGTCCGCGGGCACGTTCCCGGTCGGCCCGACCTGCTGGAACGCCCAGCCGTCCGCGCCGCCCTTCCAGAACGACCAGTACCGGTAGTCCGCCGCGTGCGCGGACCCGGCGCCCGGGCCGAGCAGGGCGCCGAGGGCGCCCAGCAGAGCGAACACGGCGGCGACAGTGGCGGGCGCGCGGCGAGTGGCGGCCCGGGCCGGGCCTGGGCGGTCGCCGACGGCGGTGCCTGCGGCGGCCGCTCGCGGTGCGAGGCCGAGGGGCCGGGGAGTGGCGGAGCCGGTTGTGGGGGCGGTGGGCCGGTGGGTGGCGGACGCGCGGCAGGTCGCGGCGTTCGGCGTCCGGTCGTCGACCGTGGCGGGCGTGCGGTGGGCCGAGGCGTTCGGCGTCCGGTCGCCGACGGCCGTGCCTGCGGCGGCAGTTCGCGGTGCGGGGCCGGGGCGCTGCCCCACGGCGGAGCCGGTCGCGGCGGGCGCGCGGCGGGCCGAGGCGTTCGGCGTCCGGTCGCCGACGGCCGTGCCTGCGGCGGCAGTTCGCGGTGCGGGGCCGGGGCGCTGCCCCACGGCGGAGCCGGTCGCG